>JAETOJ010000017.1 GCA_021768085.1 Bacillota bacterium | reverse complement strand
TTCCACCACGTCCCGCTCCATTTTCCCCTTTTCCATCATTTTTCTCACCCTGCTCTATTTTACCTCATAAATATGAAAAAGTCTGCCCCACGGCAGACTTTTTCGACAGACTGAGGGAGGGCCTTGGAAAGGCCCTCCCCGTTTTGCATCAGGTTGTGGTCACCAGCCGCAGTGATGGCCGCCGCCATGGCAGCCGCCGGAGGCCTGGGTGTACCACCCGCAGCTCCCGCTACAGTAGCCGGCGGCGTGGTTGGCCCCGCAGTACAGGGTGCCGTCGTGATAGTGACGACCCGCCAGCGTGCAACCCTCCACCGGGCACAGGGGCAGGCAGGCACCGTCGCACCAACCATTGGCGTGGTTGTAGCCGCAGTAGAGGACACCGTCGTGATAGTGGCGGCCCGCCACCTCACAGCCCTCCACGGGACACACCGCGCACTGGTAGGTTCTGGCCTGCGCCCTCACGCCCCGGCCGTGGCCGCCATGGGCAAAAGCGGCGGGGATCAGCAGGGAGACAGCACACAGGGCGCACAGCAGGGAAACCAGGATCTTTTTCAGAGACATGATGGTTCTACCTCCAAATCGTTTTGATGGGATTGGGCGTTTGACTATTGCTGTCGTCATTGTAGCACGCCCCGCAGGGGAATGCAATACCCTTTATCAAAAATATTTTTGCGGGGCTCAGGCGCCCGCCTCCTGCTGCGTGGGGATGGTCACATCGTTGATCCACCGGCCGCTGAGGAAGCGGCGAGTGGACAACACAGCCTTCACCACATTCTCGCTCATCATGGACAGGTACACCCAGAGAATGCCCAGCTGGAACACCAGCCCCGACAGCACCGCCAGGGGCAGGGCCACCGCCCACAGGGGCGTCAGGTCGATGAGGGTGGCCATGCGCACGTCCCCGCCGCCCCGGAGCACCCCCACGATGTTGGTGCACTCATAGGAGCGCAGGGGCATCATGCAGAACATGATGGTGAGCATCATGGTGCAGATCTCCTGGGCGGCAGCGGTCAGATCGAACAGAGGGTAGAGGAAGGGGGCCACCACGAAGTACAGCACCCCCAGGAACAGAAGTCCCGCCCCCAGCCCGAACAGAAAGGCCAGCACGTTGAGCAGCGCCCCCAGGGAATACACCTCGTCCTTCCGGCCGGAGCCGATGGCCTGGCCGATGAGGATGGCGGCGGTGCCTGAGATGGCGAACACCCCCACGGTGCACAGGTTGGTGATGTTGCCCGCGATGGCGTAGGCCGCCAGGATGTCGGCGGAGCCCTCCATGTGGCCCATGATGGTGGGGAACAGGGAGGTGCCCAGCCCCCAGAAGGTCTCATTGCACATCACGGGGGTGGAGAAGCGCACGAACCGCCGCACCATCTCCCCGCCGGGGCGGAACAGCAGGGCAGGATCCAGCTTGAACTTCTTGTCCCGCAGGGCCCACGCCACCGCGATGGAGCAGGACAGCACCCGGGCCAGCAGGGTGGCCAGCGCCGCGCCCTGCTCCGCCAGCCGGGGGGCCCCCAGGTTGCCGAAGATGAACACCCAGTTGAGGAAGGTGTTGCTGGCCATGGACACGCCAAGGATGATCAGACCCCGGTTGGGATCGCCCATGGCCCGGTGCACACCGATGTAGACCTGCACGAAGCTGTCGAAGAAGTACGACCAGCCCACGATCCGGGCGTACCGGGCGGCGGTGGCCACCACCAACTGATCGTTGCCGAACAGGCCCATGAACTGCTCGGGCAAAAAGCCCATCACCAGGGCGAACGCCAGCCCGATGGCCCCGGCGGCGTACATACCAATGCCCATCACCCGGTTGATGGCCTGCAAGTCCCCCTTGCCCCGGTACTGGCTGATCAGCACGGAGGAGCCGCTCTGGATGCCAAACATCATGAGCTGCACCACAAACACCGGGATGTTGGCCAGCGTCACCCCGGCCAGGGGGCCCTGGCCCATGGTGCCCACCATAAACGTGTCCACCAGCCCCAGGGAGTTGGTGATCAGGTTTTGCAGCAGGATGGGCAGGGCCAGGGACAGCAGCTTGGGATAAAAACCCGGCTCCCGCCGGAATAGCTTAACCATTTGAGAAGCTCCTTTCCTCGCCCCGCCGGAGGGGCGGGGCGTCTAAGACAAGGTGGTGAACAGCGTATCCGCCGCGTCCTTCAGGGCGGACACCAGCGCGTCCGCCTCCGTCCGGGTGGAGGCCGGTGAGAAGGACAGCCGCAGCGCCCCGTCCAGCCAGGGCTTGGGCAGGTTCATGGCGGCGAACACATGGCTGGGCTTCCCCCTGTGGCAGGCGGAGCCGGAGGACACGCAGATCCCCCGATCTCCCAGCACCCGCACTACCACCTCGCTCTTGTACCCCGGCAGGGTCACCGCGCAGATATGGGGGGCGTCCCCCTGGGAGATCACCTCCAGCTTGGGGATGGCCTCCTTCAGCCGCTCCAGCGTGTACGCCTTGATGGCGGCGGTGCGCTCCAGGCGGGTCTTGTCACCGGCCACGGCCTCCACCGCCGCCGCAAAGGCGGCGATCTGGGCGGTGGCCTCGGTGCCAGAGCGC
Organism: Bacillota bacterium; assembly: GCA_021768085.1. Classification (GTDB taxonomy): domain Bacteria; phylum Bacillota; class Clostridia; order Oscillospirales; family Oscillospiraceae; genus Enterenecus. The sequence goes on along the minus strand of JAETOJ010000017.1, from coordinate 51,518 downwards.
AGGCCGTCCTCCTGCCCGCCGCCGGTGAGCAGCGGGCGCAGACCCACGCCCTTCTTCACGTACAGCGCCCCAATCCCCTTGGGGGCCCCAATTTTATGGCCGCTGATTGCCACCAGATCCGCGCCTAAACGGGCCAGGGGCGTCTCCACCTTCAAAAAGCCCTGTACCGCGTCACAGTGGAACAGGATGGCGGGGTCAAAGGCCTTCACCGCCCTCACGCAGTCCGCCACCGGCAGGACAACCCCTGTCTCATTGTTCACCAACATCATGGATACCAGGGCGGTATCGGGCCGCAGGGCGGCCGCCACCTGCTCCGCCGTGATCCGGCCCGCCTTGTCCGGCTTGAGGTACGTGACCTCATACCCCTCCCGCTCCAGATCCCGGCACGTCTCCAGCACTGCGGCGTGCTCGATGGCGGTGGTAACGATGTGCTTCCCTCGCCGCCGGTTCCGCTCCGCCCCCCGGCGCAGGGCCCAATTGTCCCCCTCGGTGCCGCAGGAGGTGAAATACACCTCTCCGGAGGCGCAGCCCAGGGCGGCAGCCACTGTCTCCCGATCCGCCTTCACCCCCAGAGCGGCCTCCCGGCCAAAGCCGTACCGGGAGGAGGGGTTGCCGAAGCCGTCCAGCGCCCGGAGCAGGGCCTCCCGGGCCTCGGGGCGCACCGGTGTGGTGGCCGCGTAATCAAAATAAACAGGTTGTTCCATGCTCCGGGCCTCCCCTAAAAGATTGAACTGGCAGACTGATAGATTAGTCCATTGTAGTAGCCCGGGGCAGGAAAGTCAACCGGGAAATCGCCGGAAAGGGGCGGATTTCCCGCCCTTTCTTTGCCCAAGATGCCCTCCGGGATATCCTATGGCGCAGAAATTGCCATCTCCGGGGCCCGTTCCCAAAGCTTCCCCTTTACAACCGCCGGATCTTTCTATATAATACAGGAATTGAGAGAAAAACAATCTTGCGGCCCGCGCCGCGGAAGGATGAATACGCAATGCTTCAATTTGACGAGTACCGGGTAAAGCTGAACAACTTGAAGCCCGAGCTGGACGAGCTGGGACGGGCGTTGGATCTGGAGGCTGCCGAACGGGAGCTGGATGAGCTCCATGCCCAGTCCGCCGCCGACGGCTTCTGGGACAACGTGGAAAAAGCCAGGAAAGTGCAAAAGCGCATCAGCAACCTGGAGGATAAGGTGAACGCCCAGGCCAGGCGGCAGTCGGCCTGGGACGACCTGATGACCCTGTGCGAGATGGGCAACGAGGAGGAGGACGAGTCCCTGGTGCCCGAAGTGGAGAGCGGCTTTGAGGCGCTGGTAGGGGAGATGGAGACAGCCCGCCTGTCCACCCTGCTGTCCGGGGAGTATGACAACTCCACCGCCATTATCTCCCTCCAGGCCGGCGCGGGGGGCACTGAGGCCCAGGATTGGGCCCAGATGCTCTACCGGATGTATACCCGCTGGGCGGAGCGCCACGGTTTCTCCTATTCCGTGCTGGACTACCAGGACGGGGACGAGGCGGGCATCAAGTCCGCCGCCATCCGCATCGAGGGGGAGAACGCTTACGGCTACCTCAAGAGCGAGCATGGCGTCCACCGCCTGGTGCGCATCTCCCCCTTTGACGCCAATGCCCGGCGGCAGACCTCCTTCGCCGCCGTGGAGGTCATGCCCGAGCTGGACGACAGCGTGGAGGTGGATATCCGGGACGAGGACATCGAGCGTCAGGTGTACCGCTCCTCTGGCGCCGGCGGCCAGCATATCAACAAGACCTCCTCCGCCGTCCGGCTGATCCACAAGCCCACCGGCATCGTGGTGTCCTGCCAGACGGAGCGCTCCCAGTTCCAGAACGAGGAGACCTGTATGAAAATGCTGCGCTCCAAGCTGATGCAGATCAAGGAGCAGGAGCACCTGGACAAGATCTCCGACATCAAGGGCGTGCAGCTCAAGATCGAGTGGGGCAGCCAGATCCGCTCCTACGTGTTCATGCCCTACCAACTGGTGAAGGACAACCGCACCGCCTTTGAGACCTCCAACGTCAACGGGGTGATGGATGGCGACCTGGACGGCTTCATTAACGCCTACCTCACCGCCGCCGCCACCGGCAATTGGGCCACAAAATAAATCCATGGCCCTCCGGCCTGTGCTCAGCGTCCGCTGCCACGGGCATAAAAGGCAGAAAAACCTCCTCCCGCAGCCGCGGGAGGAGGTTTCTTTTCTTGTCACGGGTGCATGATCCGCAGCACCGAGGCGGGCACCTGCTCCTCATAGATCCCCAGGCCATTCACGATCTCCAGGATCTCGTCATCCTCCAGCTCCCAGAAGGGGTTGATCCACTTGCCCGGCAGGCCGGCCATGTTCAGCGACGTGTCCAGATCCATGCCTACCGCCTGGGTGCCGAAGTACACCATGGTATTCAGCGGCATATCGCTCTCCACATAGGTGTTTAGGATGTTGATCAGGCTGGTCACCTTGCCCACGTTGGACAGGGTGATGGTCTGCTTGGCCAGGGCCGCCAGGAAGGCCCGCTGGGTGGCCGCCCGGCCGATGTCCGCGTTGGGGTAGCAACTGCGGCAGCGCACCACGCCCTCGGCCTTCTTCCCGTCCAGCAGCTGGTAGCCTGGGGCGATGTGGATATACAGATCCCCATAGGGATCGTCGTAGTCCATCCGCACCGGCACGTCGAACCACACCCCATCGATCTCGTCCACAATTTCCCGGAAGGCCCGGGTGTTCACCTTCACATAATAGTCAATGGGAACCGCCAGCATTTTGGACACGCAGTCCCGAACGGCTTCCACCCCGCCATAGGAATAGGAGGCGTTGATCTTGATATAGGAGCCGTTGTACTTCACCACCGTGTCTCGGGGGATGGAGATCAGGGACGCCTGTTTTGCCGCGGTGTCGAACACCCCCAGCATGATGGTGTCGCTGCCCCCCTGGTCAGCCACCCCCAGTAGCAGGCAGGTGTAGACGTCCTTCCGGCGGTTCAGGGTCAGTTTGTTGCCGGTGTTGGGATCCTCCACCGTACCGGAGGGCTGCTCCGGCGCGTCCGACTCGTCGGGTTCAATGGGGAATTCCACCTGGGTGGGCAGGTCGGGAGCGGGGGCAAAAAATTTCAGCGCCACATAGGACACTACCACCACCAGGGACAGGGAAAATAATATGATATACAGCCCCCGGAGAATTCGGCTCAAAGGGGAGCGTTTGGCGTTTTTTTTCGTGTGCTTGGGCGGGTTGCTCATGAAAACGGCATCCTTTCTGCCGCCGTCCGGGCTCTCCCGGGCGGCACTCAATGTCGGGGGCAGTCGCGTCCCCCCGCATTATGTCAACTTTTGACCGCACATTAGTATAGCGGACAGCGGAAGAAAATACAAGGGCAGTCTGTGAATAATTGATGAAGTTTTTCTTTTTTCTTTCCCTTGACAGGAGACCTCCCGGTCTGCTATACTCCAAACTGTACCATTTGAAACAGTTTGGAGGAATCCTATGGATATGCCCATCCTCCGCGGCCACCCCCTGCTGGGCCGGATCGAGCCGACCTTGTGGGATTGGACGCTGGAGGCCGCCGATCTCCTCACCGTGGCCAAGGGGGGCGTGGTGTACGGCCCCGGCCGGTTCCGTCGGTGTCTGGGCGTGGTGCTCCGGGGGCGGATCGAGGTGCGCCGGGAGTCCATTCTCATGGCCACCCTCTCCGCTGGGGACGTGTTCGGCGCAGCGGCGCTGTTCAATGACGGCGCTGACTATCCCACCACCCTCACCGCCCTCTCCCCCTGCCAGACCCTGCTCATCCCCCAGGAGTGCGTCCGCCGCCTGCTGCGGGAGTGCCCCTCCTTCGCGGAGGACTACGCCGCCTACCTGTCCGGCCGGATCCAGTTTCTGAGCCAGCGGCTGGAGGCGGTATCCGCTCCTTCCGCCGAGGGCAAGCTGGCCCGCTACCTGCTCTCGGTTGGGGACAAGGAGCTCACCCTGTCCGCCACCCAGCTGGGCCGGCGTCTGGGCATGGGTCGGGCCACCCTGTACCGGGCCTTTGATTCGCTGGAGCAGGCGGGGGCTATCGCCCGAGAGGGCAAAACCATCCGCGTCCTCCGCCCCCAGGCGCTGGAAGAAACCATTTCCGAAAACAGAAAGGAATCTTGACGATGAAATATTTCAAATCGTTATCTCTGATGTTGGCCCTGGCCCTGTTGTTCTCCCTCGCCGCCTGCAAGCCCGCGGCGGCGGAGCCCACCGCCTCCCCCACCCCGGAAGCCACCGTCCCCCCCACGGAGCAGTCCTCCGCCGAGCCCACCGAAACGCCCAGTTCCGTGGAGGCCGAGGAGATCCGCCTGGCGGTGCTGTCCGGCCCCACCGGCATCGGCACGGCCAAGCTGCTGGACAACATTGACAACGACCCCGCTGCTCTCCGAGGGGTGGACACCTACAGCTACAACATCTACACCGACAACAGCGAGCTGGTGGCGGGCCTCACCAAAGGTGAGATCGACATCGCCACCATGGCCTCCAACGTGGCGGTAAACCTCTACAACAAGACCGACGGCGGGGTGAAGATCATCGCTGTGGGCACCCTGGGCGTCCTCCACATCCTGGAGGGGGGCGGCGGCACGTCCCTCAACTCCGTGGCGGATCTGGCGGGCAAAACCATCTACTCCGCCGGGCAGGGCGCCAACCCGGAGTATATTCTCCGCTATTTATTACAGGAAAATGACCTCGAAGTGGGCACGGATGTGGAGATCGTCTTTGCCGACGCCTCTGAGATCAGCGCCAAACTGCTGTCCGGGGAGATCCAGTACGCCATGCTCCCCGTCCCCGCCGCCACCGCCGCCATTGCCAAGGGGGAGGACAAGATCCGCGCCGCCATCGACGTCACCGAGGCGTGGGACCAGCTCCAGACCGGCAGCCAGCTGGTGATGACCGCCGTGGTGGCCCGCACCGAATTTCTGGAAAGCCATCCCGAGGCAGTCAACCGCTTTTTGCGTAATTACCAAATTTCCATCGACTATGTGAACCACAACATCGACGCCGCGGCGGAGCTGGTGGCGGGCTACGGCATCACCCCCAGCGCGGGCATCGCCAAGCAGGCCATCCCCCAGTGCCACCTGACCTTCATCGCCGGGGAGGACATGATGAGCGCCGTCTCCGGCTACTTCCGCACTCTCTACTCCATCGACCCTGCCGCCGTGGGCGGCGCCGTGCCCGACGACGGGATCTATTATATTCCCCAATGAACAGCCCGCGGAAAAATCTGCTGAAATACGCCATACCCCCGGTCTTTTGGCTGGGGGTATGGCAGATCGCGGCCTGGGCTGTAGGACAACCCCTGCTCCTCCCCGGGCCGCTGGCTGTGGGCGGGCGGCTGCTGGCCCTGGCGGGGACGGCGGACTTCTGGCTGTCAGTGGGGGCCACCCTGGGGCGGGTATTCCTGGGGCTGCTCTGGGGGGCGCTGCTGGGAGGGGCGCTGGCCTTCCTCACCCACTTTTTCCCTTGGGCGGACGCGGTGGCCTCCCCGGCCATCCGGGTGGTGCGGGCCACGCCGGTGGTGTCCTTCATCCTGCTGGTCTATCTGTGGACGCCTCGGACGGCCATCCCCTGGGTCATCGCGGGGCTGATGGTGCTACCGGTAGTCTGGGGCGCCCTCAGCTCCGGGCTGAACAGCCTGGACGGCAAGCTGCTGGAGCTGGCCCGGGCCTATCGCTTCTCCCGGTGGAAAACCCTGGCGCTGATCTACCTGCCCTCCCTGCGGCCCCACCTGTCCGCCGGACTGCTCACCGCCTTCGGCCTGGCCTGGAAGTCCGGGGTGGCGGCGGAGGTGCTGTGCCCCCCGGATCGGGCCATCGGCTCCCGGATCCAGCAGGCCAAGCTGGGGCTGGAGACCGCCGACCTGTTCGCCTGGACGCTGGCCATTGTGGCCCTGTCCCTGCTGCTGGAGGGGTTGCTGCGCCGGGCGCTGGAGAGGGGGCAAAAAGTGTGATATCCCTGCAAAATATAACCCTTCGTTATGGAGAGAAGGTGGTGCTGGACGGCTTTTCCCTGGAAATTCCGGAGGAGGGGCTCACCGCCCTGTCCGGGCCGTCGGGCTGCGGCAAGACCACCCTGCTCCGGGTGCTGGGGGGGCTGGCCCGCCCGGAGAAGGGTAAAGTAGACGGCCTTGACCCCGCCCGGGCCGCCTTCCTGTTTCAGGAGGATCGCCTGTTGCCCTGGCGTACCGTGGGCCAGCACATCACCGATGTGCTCCCCCGCTCCCGCTGGGCGGAACTGCCCCGCTGGCTGGCCTTCGCCGAGCTGGAGGGGGAGGAGCACGCCTATCCCGCCGCCCTGTCCGGGGGGATGGCCCGGCGGCTGGCCCTGGCCCGGTGCGCCGCCCTGGGCGGGGACGCGCTGCTGCTGGACGAGCCCTTCGCCGGGGTGGATCCGACCCGGGCCGCCCGGATTCTGGAGCGGCTGCGGGGGCTGGGGGTGCCCGTGGTTCTGGCCAGCCACCAGGCCCCGGTGCTGGCGGCCTGCGACATGGTGATCAGGCTGGACGGGCCGCCGCTTCATCGTGTATAGGAAAGGCCCTGGCGCTTGGGAAACACACTGTAAGGAAGTTAACACCCGCTGAAAAAATTGCTTTAGGCGGGTGTTGCTTTATCATGAACTGACCGACAAGATGGAACTGTGCAGAGGTGAAAATATGCGGGAAGATATTTTTGAAAATTTACGGCACGAAATATATAGCAGATGCCAAAAATCAACGAATAAGTTTGGAATGGGCTGCTATTATCACATTATTGCAGTGGTTAAAAATGCGGAAATTCTGGCGGAAGAATATGGGGCAGATAAGGAAATTGTCATGATTGCGGCCTGGTTGCATGATATCGCTTCTATTACAGATGATAGCCTCTATGAACTTCACCATATCCATGGGGCAGAAATGGCGCATCGTATTCTAAAAGAATACGGTTATGATGACAAAAAGATTGCGTTGGTAGAAAACTGCATCAGAAATCACAGAGGCAGTATCAGCGCGGAGAAAATCAGCCTTGAAGAATTATGCGTTGCCGATGCCGATGCAATCTCACACTTTGACAGTGTTCCGAGTCTTTTATATTTAGCATACCGTCAAAAAGGTATGGGGATTGAGGAGGGCAAGACATTTGTAAAGGACAAGTTGACGAGAAGTTTTCAAAAACTATCTGCGGCAGGCAAAAAACACTATCAAGGCAAATTTGAAAAAGTTATGGAAGTTTTAGGTTGACAGCTTCAAGTCTATCGCTCTGTCCTGCGGATACTTTCTCCGAAAGCGCCATTGTGGGTTTATACAGTACAAAAAGGGCAAGGCAAACCGAAATGGTCTGTCTTGCCCTTATTCTTTATGGAGTGCGGCCCTTCACACCGGGGACTTCTCATTTCAAAACTGATTCACCCAGTTGGCGATCAGCACCTCTGGCACCAGCCACGCCGCCATGAAAATCAGGAAATTCGTCACCGTCAGCGACCCGAAAGCGGCGATAGAGGTCAGGTAGAACGTCAGGCACAGCCCCATGACCGACCCCGCCAGGGCGAACACCAGCCCCAGCCGGGTGGCGAACCGCAGCCTGCGTCCCCCCACCAAGGCGTCGCAGTAGGGGCCCAGCCCCTCTCGGCCCAGCAGGGCCACCAGCGCGCCCTCCCCCAGAAGATCGGCCTGGGACAGCTCCAGCCGACGGCCCACCGGGGGAAACTCCAGCTTGTCCACCGGCAGCTTGAACTTCTGCTCCAGCAGGTCGGGGATCAGGTTGGGATCCCGGGTGGACAGCACCGGGGACAGCCCCGCCGACATCAGCGCCGACAGGCTGGGGTTCACCCCGCCGTCCATGGCGTAGTGGAGCAGGAACATCCCGGACAGCTGCCCGCCGATGGCACAAAACACCGCATTTTTGATGTTGTGCCCCGCAGGCAGGGGCACCTCCATCAGGTGCATATAGGCGGCGGTGCCCACCAGCACCTCCTTGCCCCGGATCACCCCGGAGGCCCCGCCCTCATGCCACTCCAGGCCGGACACATCCCGGTACATGGCCCCTTGGGTTCGCAGCAGGTTGTGGAAGGGCCGGGTGAGCCCACAGGCCATGGCCCGGGTCATGGAGGCGGTGTAGCCCACCACCTTCTCGGTGGCGGCGCTGCCGAACACCTTCACCTGGGCCACCGTCACCGAGCCGGTGGGAAACAGATCGCCGTCGGTGACGATCACGCCCCCCTGGCTGCATCGGGCCGCCCCTGTCCAGCCTGCCAGCGCCGCCCCCACCTGATGGAGTCGCTCCGTCAGCTTGCGGTAGGGCAGGCCGAAGGCCAGCAAGGCCGACCAGGAGCCGGAGGCGGTGAAGCAGGCGGAGGCTGCCCACAGGAACCGTCCGGGCGTCTCCTGTCCCACCGACGCCAGCAGGGCGCACAGCAGGCTGCCCAGCAGCAGCAGGGGCGCAGCAAAGCGGTAGGCCCGCTGGCCTCCGTCCTCCATCTGGATCTGGCTGCCAAAGCCCGCGTTGGAACCGGGGGATTTGGTAAAAGTGGGCTTGTTGGACCACAGCTTCTCGTCCCGGGATACCACGTAAGGGGTACGCACCTGGGACGCCGCCTTGGCGGACAATCGATCCCCGCGGCGGCGGGCGTGGAGTCCCCGCAGGGCAAAGGCCAGCCCCAGGGCCGTCACCGCCGAATAGGGCAGGCAGGTATACCGGGGCTCCAGCCGCCCGGCGGTGAGGCCGTCCAGCAGGGTGAGGGCCCAGGCCAAAAACAAGATGCTCTCTGCCCGGGGGCGCAGGGTGACCAGCTGCTTCACCCCTGCCGCCGGGATCTCATAGCACACCAGCCCTGTCAGCAGCAACAGGGCGCTCAAAATCAGGGATCGGAACTGGTACACCGTCAGCCCGAACGTCCCCAGCGATGACTCCAGGGCCCTCCAGGGCAGGAAGGACAGCTCCACCGAGCACACCGCCGCCGCCAGCCCCAGCAGCAGCGCCAGACGTACCCGCCGCCCCTGCCCTTTGATCCCCTTGCCGTACAGCATCGCCAGGCGGCTGGGGGCAGTGTCCGGGGGCAGCTCCCTGGGCCGCACCAGCCTTAGCCGGGGGCGGCGAGGCGGGGCGTCCTCCTCATCGGGCACCTCCTCCTGATCCACGCCGGGGGTGTATTTTTCCGCCCGGAGGGCGGCCTTGTCCGGCTCCGCCTGATCGTACATATGGTCGGCGTAGTGATCCGCCTTCCGCAGCAGGGTATGTACCCGGGCTCCGATGGAGCGGCCCACGCTCTCCGGCACGATCTCCGGGATGGGCTCGTCCTTGGCCGGGGGCTTGGGGGCCGTCCGCCCTGCCGTCGGGAAGCGTAGGGTGTGCTCTGTCGGATCCTCCCCGGCACTCTCGCCCTTCTGCTCCGGGAAGTCCACCACCTTGGCGCTCCCCCGCCGGCCCGAGCCGTATTCCGCCAGGATCTCGTCCACGGAATACTCCCGTCCGCCCTGCTTTTTCATTTCATCGGACATGGGTTATCTCCTTTGCCGAACGGCTTCATATAGCACCACCGCTGCCGCCGCAGAGGCGTTCAGCGAATTCAGCTTCCCCTTCATGGGGATGGACACCAGAAAGTCACACTGCTCCCGCACCAGGCGGCCCATGCCGTCCCCCTCGCTGCCGATCACAAGGACGGTGGGCCCCTTCAGATCTGCCTGATACAGGCTTGTCCCGCCGTCAGCGGCGGTGCCGAACACCCACAGTCCCTGCTCCTTCAGCTCCTTTAGCAGGCTGGTGAGGTTGGCCACCCGGGCCACCGGCAGGTAGCTCACTGCCCCGGCGCTGGTCTTGGCCACGATGGCCGTCAGCCCCGCGGAGCGCCGCTTGGGGATGATCACCCCATGGGCCCCGGCGCACTCCGCTGTGCGGATCACCGCCCCCAGATTGTGGGGATCGCTCAGCTCGTCGCATACCACGATGAGAGGGGGCTCCCCCTTCTCCCGGGCGGCGGCCAGAATGTCCTCCACGCTGGCGTACTCCCGGACGGCGGAGACGGCGATGACCCCCTGATGGCTCTTGGTGCGGCTCATGCCGTCCAGCTTCCGGCGGTCTGCCTCCGTCACCACCACGCCCTTCCCTCGGGCGGTGGAGGCGATGTGCCCCAGGGTGGCGTCCGTCTCCCCCCGGGCGATGTAGATCTTGTCGATGGGCGTGCCCGCCCGCAGGGCCTCGATCACCGCGTTGCGGCCCTCGATGAGGCCGTCGGCCTCGGCCTCCACCGGGGAACGCCGTCTGTTATCGTCACGCATGGAAACGCTCCTTTTCCCTTTGCTTTTAAATAGATGCTAATTTAATAGTATACCATAGATTCCACCGGTGCGAAAGGGGGCGGGTCATCTTTTTCCCCCCTTTTTTCGTCATAGAAATTTTACACCCTGTCCAAGAACATTTCTTGTTTTTATCCTTAAAATATGGTATACTCGCTTAAATGCCCAAAACAAGGAAATGGGTAAATTGGAAAACACCTCGGAATCCCATCGGTTCCGATCAGTGAAAAAGGAGGTTGTGCCTATGGCCGGCCCGGTGAAACCAAGCGACCCCAACCGCCGGGACAGCAATCAAAACGGCGGTGGGGACGGCAAGAAACGGGCGCCATGGAGTTATCTCAGCATAGTGATGTGGGCAGTGATGCTGGTCTTTCTGCTCCAAATGTGCAACAGTTCCATGGAAAACGCCTCGGTGGAAACGGTGCCCTACTCCACCTTCCTCCACTGGGTGGAGGAGGGCCAGGTAGCCACGGTGGAGATGACGTCCAGTCTTTACACCTTCACCCTGAAGGAGGACTCCCCCGCCCTGGCGGAGTACACGGAAAAGCTCAAGGAGTCCTATGGAAAGGGAGGGCTGGGCCAAATCCTGACCCAGTTCGACCCCAAGGGGCTCAAGGGGACGGCCAGCGCGGCCATCAAGTTCCAGACCGCCCCCCCGCCCGGCCTGGCCCACACCAACGTGGTGGTCTGGCTGGACGAGAACGGCGTGGAGGAGTTTGAAACCGTCACCGCCACCGTGGAGCAGTACCTGATGTCCGCGTTCCTGAACTATGTGCTGCCCATCCTGGTCATGGTGGGCGGGCTGCTGCTGCTCTACCGGTATATGTTCAAGAAGATGGGCTCCGGCGGCGGCTTTGGCGGCATCGGCGGCGTGGGCAAGGCCAACGCCAAGGTGTACGTGGAGAAGAAAACCGGCGTCACCTTTAAGGACGTGGCCGGTCAGGACGAGGCCAAGGAGAGCCTGGAGGAGATCATCGACTTCCTCCACAACCCCGGCAAGTACACCGAGATCGGCGCCAAGCTGCCCAAGGGCGCGCTGCTGGTGGGCCCCCCAGGCACCGGCAAAACTCTGTTGGCCAAGGCGGTGGCGGGCGAGGCCAACGTGCCCTTCTTCTCCATCTCCGGCTCCGACTTCGTGGAGATGTTCGTGGGCGTGGGCGCGTCCCGTGTCCGCGACCTGTTCAAGGAAGCGTCCAAGATGGCCCCCTGCATCATCTTTATCGACGAGATCGACACCATTGGCAAATCTCGGGACAACCGCATGGGCGGCAACGACGAACGGGAACAGACCCTGAACCAGCTGCTGGCTGAGCTGGACGGCTTCGACCCCGGCAAGGGCGTCATCGTTTTGGGCGCCACCAACCGGCCCGAGGTGCTGGACAAGGCCCTGCTCCGCCCCGGGCGGTTCGACCGACGCATCACCATTGACCGGCCCAACCTGGCGGGCCGTCTGGCCACCCTCCAGGTGCACACCCGGAAGATCAAGCTGGCCGAGGACGTGAATCTGAACAAGATCGCTCTGGCCACCGCGGGCTGCGTGGGCGCGGATCTGGCCAACCTGGTGAACGAGGCCGCCCTCCGGGCGGTGCGCAAGGGCCGCCGTTTAGTCACCCAGGAGGATCTGCTGGCCTCCTTTGAGTTCGTCATCGCCGGCAGCGAGAAGAAAAATTCCGTTCTCACCGAGTTCGAGCGCAAGCTGGTGGCCTACCACGAGGTGGGCCACGCCATGGTGGCCTACAAGCAGAAAAACGCCGAGCCGGTGCAGAAGATCACCATCGTTCCCCACACCGAGGGCTCCCTGGGCTACACCCTGCTGATGCCCGAGGAGGACAAAACCAACCTGCGCACCCGGGATGAGCTGATGGCCAAAATCACCGTCTCCATGGGCGGCCGGGCCGCCGAGCAGGTGGTGATGAACACCATGACCAACGGCGCCTCCCAGGACATCCAGGAGGCCACCAACATCGCCCGGAACATGGTGGCTATGTACGGCATGAGCGAGGAGTTCGGCATGATGGCCCTGGGCTCCGTCCGCAACCAGTACCTGGACGGCGGCTACGGCCTGGACTGCGCCCAGGATACCGCCGCTATCATGGACAAGGCTGTCAAGGCCGTGCTGGACGTGTGCTACAAGGCCGCGGTGGAGGTCATCGAGGCCAACCGGGAGGACATGGACAAGGTGGTGGCCTACCTGCTGGAGAAGGAAACCATCACGGGCGGCGAGATGGTAGCCATCCTGGAGGGCCGGGATCCCGCCCTGGTGGAGGGAGCCTACACCTCCACCCGCGCTGAGCAGACCGACATCGAGCCCCCCGCTCAGCACATCCACATCATCGACGAGCCCATCCCCATGCCGCCCCCCCCCACAGACGGCGACAGCGAGGAGCCCCCGGAGGCTCCCCCAAAGGACGAATAAGCCAAACCGCCCTGGGCCTTGCGGCCTGGGGCGGTTTTTGTGCGGCGCCTCCCAGTGAGAAAGGCCCGGCCGGAATGATCCGGCCGGGCCTTTTGCGTTGCTCGCTCGATTCTGCTGCGCTTAGCGGAACAGCGCCAGCTTGTCGAAGTTCATTACGGTCACAGCCACCTCGCTGCGGTAGGCCACTGCGCGGGGAGCAATGGTGCCACCCAGACCCACGCTGTTCTGGCCACTCAGGACGCCGTAACCCAGAGCCCATCTCATGGCGTTCTGCGCCCAGTCATGCACGTTGTAGCCGTCCGTGTAGGCGTTCAGGTTCGTGGAGGAATAGCCGGTGGGCTTACCCGCGGCACGCCACAGGAATACCACCATCTCCTCCCGGGTCACAGACTGGCTGGGACGGAAGGCGCCGCCGGGGTATCCCTCAGCATAGCCGTTGTTGGTGGCCCAGACAATGGCGTTGTACGCCCAGTGGTTCGTGCCCACATCGGTATAGGTGCGGTTGGTGTAGCCGGAGCTGGGACGACCCTTCATGTTCCACAGGATCGTCACCACCTCAGCGCGGGTGAAGGGCCGGGTGGGGCCAAAGGTAGTAGTGCTCAGGCCCTCCATCAGGCGGTTGCTGCCCCGGACGGTGTTATAGCAGTACTCCACACCGCCGTAATACCAGGCGGTGGCCGCCACATCGGTGAAGGGCACCGTAGTGCCGCCAATCAGCACGAAGCCGGGGGTCACGGTCACGCCGGTGGCGTCAGCGGGAACAGTGAAGCTCCAGGTATTGGTCCCCACGGCGGTCACGCCAAGGACGTTGCTGGCGACGTTCTTGGTGCTGTAGCGCACGCTGGGAGTGGTCGCCGCATAGCCTACGTTGGGCACCGTGGTGATGGTCACAACCGAGCCAGGCTTGACGCTGCTGGCGCTCACCCGGGCGTAGCCGTTGGCCACGCTGACCACGGTGATGGCCACGTTGCCGCTGGGAGTGAGGGTGTCCTTCACCAGCTGAACCTGGTACTCGTTACCGCCGGGCAGCTCGGTCACCACGCCGGACACGTTGGAGGTCACCTTGTTCGCGCCATTGGTGTTGATGGTGAACTTACGGGCCGTGCCAGTAACGGTGATGTTGCAGCTGCCCTTGTAGTTGGCGTCCACTTCAATGTACTGGCCGTTCTCGGCGTCGTCCACCGCGGCTTGGAGGGTGTCATAGTGAGCCTGCGCAGCCTTGTCGCCACCCTTTTTATTGTAACGTGTTACCATGGGCTGCTGCCCGTCCACAATGAACTGGCCAAGGGCACCATTGATGGCGTGGGTGATGTTAAACGTCATGGAGTTGCCGGAAGAAGCCTTTGCCTTTTCGAAGTTCTCCGGATAGGCGTAGGTGCCGCCCTGGTGGGCAACGGGATACGTACGATCAAAGACACTCTCCATCTCCAAGGTCAGCTTAATGGTGCCCATTTCGCCGGTGAGGCTGCCCAGGGAGCGGTTGTTCACCGGACGCAGGGCATTGAGCTCATTGGACTTGCTTGTATCCAGTGCGAAATCAGTATCCGTAACTTTCGTACCGCCCTTCCCGGTCACCTCCACATAGTAGGAGGGGGTCAGGGTCATGGTCATCGTGCCGGGTTTGTTGGCGGTGTTGTAGTTGGTGATGTTCACCGCCATATAGGCCACCACGTGAACCTCGCTGTAGCCAGTGCTGGCGCGATCAGACGCAGTGGGGTTGGTGGTGTTGTTCTTGCGCCACGCGGTGTTCTGGGCGTTCAGAATCCAGCTGTCGATCTGGCTCTGGGTGATGCCCGCCACCGCCGCATTCAGGGCTTCCTTCACGGCGGGGCTGTCGGAGAAGTCCACGCTGGAGCCGGATTCAGTCAGCGTAATTAGCCCGTTCGCCCCAAACGCACTACTGCCACTCCCCACATCATTGCTCATGTAGTTCCCCAGCTCCGTCTTGCGGACGTTCGTCCAGCCGGTGCCGGAGCAGTTCACCGTGACAAGCACGGGGAGGGTGGTTGTCGCATAACCGTGAACCTTGCCCTCCAGGCCTTTGGCCAGCCCCCGCAGGCCGCTGCCGTTCAGGGTGTAGGACGCAGTACCGTTGCCGATGATCAGTGTCGAGCTGTCGTTGCTGATCCGCATGGCGCTGGGCAGCGTAGCGTTTTGGTTGGCGAAGTATACCTTGCCGTTGTCATAGATAATTACAATCGTCGCCGTCTGGTTCGGATTGCCATCGGTGGTCACCGTAACTATAATTGATGTATTGTTGGCATTCACCGCGCCGGACAGGGTGATCACATTACCGTCCAAGCGGGCGGTGACGCCGTTCATGCCGGAGGTCACGCCCGCCAGCTTAGTGATGGTGGTGTCCGTGGCCTGGGCATTCAAAACACGGTTATCAGGGGTAGAGGGGGTGCTGTAAGTCGTGCCGGGGGCGGGCTCGCTAAGCAGATCGGAGCCCCTATACTCCGACCACTTGAGGACAGTGCGCCCGTTGATGGCGGAAGGCAGGACAAAGGGAAGGTTGGCCGTACCATAGCTGAGGATCGCCACCACATCGTCCCCGTCCTTGAAGGTAATGGTGTTGTCCTTCTTTTTCGCAGAATCCTTCACAAGGGTAATGACTGTGGTATCGGGCCCTACATGATAGGCGTCCAGCACATTCTGGAACTGGGTGTCAGAATAGTAGCGATAGCGAGTGCCGTCCTTCTTATTAAACGTCTGATAACGCAGATTGGTGTTCAGGTTTTCAATAGGCACCTCGCTGCCCCACACGCCGCCGTTGATACCGCGGTTGGCAACAGGAACGGTAGAGGTCAAAGTCCCAAAGTTGTTGGTTTCGCTCTCGGGAACGGTGATATTCACGGTGCCGGCGGCGGCGGTGATATTCCCGGTGGTTACGTTGGTGCCGGTCACGGTCAGGGACGCAGCGGCTTTATCCTTGCCCAGCGTAATCACCCCAGCAGAAGCAGGGCCGGTGGCGGAGCCGTTCAGCTTCACGTCGCCGTTCTCGACAGTAATCGCGCCCGCCGCGGAATTGTTCACGGTCACGTTGGCGTTCGTCAAGTTGACGCTGGCAACCCGGGTATTGTTGTTCAGCGTTACACTGTAGGCTTTGGTGAGAACATCGGTGCCTTTCATAATGTCCTTGCTAACCTTACTGTTGTAGAGGGTTACGGTGGGAGTATTCAAGGTATTCTTTTGGCTCTCGGTCAGACTGCCATCATTAAGGCCGCTGAGGGTGATAGCGCCCGTCACGTCAAGGTTGGTGCCGGTCAGGCTCGCGCCCACGCCGGACAGGGTTATGCCCTGCGTTTCGGCATCGGTCGCCGTGATCGTGCCGCCCTGGGCGGTGCCGTCGGTGGTGAGGCTCACTCTGGTGGCCTTGCCCTTGGTGTTGCCGTTGCCCAGGTTTATCTGACCGCCGCTGGTGCCGGTCAGGCTGATAGCGTCGGTTTCGGAGCCATACACATTGACGGTGCAGGCGGTGGTGTACTTCGCGGTGATACCGCCCACCTTCACGTTGTTCAGGGTGATGGTGGTGCTGGTGGCCTTCGCGGTGCCGTTGCCCACGTTAATGGTTGCACCGCTGCCAGAATTATAGTCACTCCCGGACATGGTGCTGTCCTTGATGGTCAGCATGGAGAAACCGTTATTCTGCTCGGTCGTGCTGTTAGTGGGAGTATATTTCGCTGGGATCGTGAACGAGCCAGTCAGGGTATTCCCGTTCAAGTCGATGGTAAGCGAACTGACACAGTTTGGGGTTAGATAGTTACCTGCAATGCCCTCACTATTGTCGGAAACCAACACAAGATTGGGCTGCCTGTTTTGAATCGCCTGCCCAAGGCTCGGATACCAGGTGCCGCCGTTGATGCCGGTTATTACGCCGGGGCCTTTGCCCTTGGCAACTCCATAACCGGCATAAGCGCCATTCTGGTTCACAATGGCATACCAGCCGTCCACCTGGATGGTATACCCCTGAACCGGAGTGCCCGCCTTGTAGTAGGTCAAATTCATAGGAGCACTCTGATCATTTAACTCATGCCACGTTATCGTTGTTGCTGTCGGAGTAGTCTTCGCCGGCTCAGTCCATGTAGCCGCCGCAGACGCGGGCATGACGCTCAAAGGCAGCATTGTCAGCACCATGGCCAGGGCCAAGGCCGCTGACAACAAACGTTTTTTCATGTTAATCCTCCTGTTCTGGTTGGAAATTGGGGTTTACGGGCCTCCGGGGCCCAATTCTGTCACCCCCGGGCGGGGGCGGTGGCCGGGCATTCGGCCCTCCTTCCATCGGAATGATTTGGCTGACGCCTCCGACGCCACAGATATACAGCATCTATTATACAATATCGGCAAAATTTTGCAAGCCTTAATGGAAAATTTCCAAAAAAAAACTGCCGGATCCGGCAGGGTTTTCCAGCGGGAGCTTGCGCCTCCGCCGGCGGTGTGGTATAATATTCTCGGCGCTGCCGTATCAAGGCGGTCGGCCACTTCCTTGCGAAAGGGGGTGGTGCGGATGGGAGACGGGCGCGGGACGCAAGTTCTGCGTTACCTGGTATGCTTTATCATCGCGTTGCTGCTGATGATATACATATCCCCAAAAGCATATTGACCGCTCGGCTGGCACCCGAACGGTCAATATAGAGCTCTATTCTTATGTTGGCATGTAAGGGCTGACCGCCTGCGGCAGCGCCCCTTATATGCACATTATACCCCCCGCCCGGGGCTTTGTCAAGGAGGAACCGCAGGATGGATTACGACAAACTGCTGGACGGCTGCTGTCAGGTTGGCGTGCAGCTGGTGCGCTGTGGCGGCGAGATCCAGCGGGCGGAGGACACGATGCGCCGTCTACTGGCGGCCTACGGCCTGGAGGGGGAGGTATTTGCTCTACCCAACTGCGTGTGGGCCAGCGTATTCGGGCCGGACGGCCGGGCCCACACGGTAATGCGCCGTGTGCCGCCCATCGCCACGGACATCGACGGGATTGAGCGGTTCAATGCATTGTCCCGCCATCTGTGCGCCGATCCCCCGGCAGATCCGGCGGAGTTGTCCGCCCGGTGCGCCGCAGAGCTGGCGGAACTGCGGGGGTATCCGGCGGCGGCGCGGCTGGGCGGATATTTTTTAGGGGCGTTTTTTTTCGCGCTGTTTTTCTCCGGCGGGCCGGCGGAGGCGGCGACGGCCGGGCTGGCAGGGCTGGCGTCCGGGGCAGCGCTGCTGCTGCTGGAGCGGGCCCGGGCCAACAGCTTTTTGGCCACGCTGATCTCGGCCTTTGTGCTGGGGGCGGCGGCGTGCGGCCTGCCCGCCCTGGGCGCGCCCATCAATTTGGAGGTGACGGTGGCCGGGGGGCTGATGGTATTGGTGCCCGGCTTGGTGTTTACCAGCTTCATGAGCGATTTGCTCACCGGCGACATGATGGCGGGCCTGGCTACCTTCGCCCGGGCGGTGATGTCGGCGGCGGCCATCGCTCTGGGGACGGTGGCGGCCATGGCTCTGTTCCTGGGGCAGACCGCCGGGGCCGGGGGAAACACCACCGTCTACCCAGCGGCGCTGTACTGTCTGTTTGCCTTTGTGGCCTGTCTGGGCTTTTGCCCCGCCATGAACGTGCGGGGGATGGGGGCCTTTCTGTGCTGTCTGGGCGGCGCGGTAGGCTGGTCGGTATACCTGGCGGTGGTGGCCCTGGGGGGGAACAGCTTCGGGGCAAGCCTGGTGGCCGCCGTGGCGGTGGCGGTGTACTCCGAGGCTATGGCCCGCATACGCAAGTGTCCCGCCACCTCCTACTCCACCATCGCCCTGTTCCCGCTGGTGCCGGGGCTGACGATCTACCAGGCCATGGATCACGGCATCCGGGGGGAGACCGACCTGTTTTGGGACACCTTTTTCCGCACCTTTGGCATCGCCGGATGCATCGCCCTGGGGCTGCTGCTGGTGGCAGCAGTGCTGGAGCTCCGACGGCGGTGGGGCGGCAGGAGGCTGTTACCTTTTTGAGGTGATTTTGTAACCCTTTCTCCCTTGACACCCGGGGGGCAGCGGTGCTACCATAGGCGGGAAATACAAAGATAAGGAGTTCCTGCCGCAATGTGTCGAAACCTGTCGTATCCGATCGCCGCCGTCCTGCTGCTGGCCCTGCTGTCCGGCTGCGGCCACACCGAGGGCCACTACACACCACCCTCCTCCCCCGCCCCGGCCACCCAGGCTGTCCCCACCCAGACCCCGGAACCCACCCCGGAGCCTACGCCGGAGCCCACGCCCACCCCTCCGCCCTATGATCTCTATCAGTTCGGTGCGCCCCTGGAGGAGAGCGAGCCGGTGGCGGACGACAGCTTTTTCGACAACGCCGTGTTCCTGGGCGACTCCCGCACCGAGGGGCTGGAGCTGTTCGGCGGACTGAAGCACGGCACGTTCCACTGGGCCCGCGGGATGAATGTGTTCCGGGCGGACAGCGAGGACTACAAGGTCTTTGAGGTGGACGGCGAGGAACGCACCCTGGTGGGCACCCTGTCCGGGCGCAGCTACGACGCGGTTTACATTATGATCGGCGTGAACGAGCTGGGCTTCGCCCCGTCGGAGTACGAGAGGGGCCTGTCCGAGCTGCTGGAGAAGGTGCTGGCCGCCCAGCCGGACGCGGTGGTGTACCTCCAGATCATGCCCCCGGTGAACGACGCCATGTGCCGGGCCAACAAGCTGGCCGACTACATCAACAACGCCAACCTGAGCAAGTTCAACGAGGCCATCGTCCGGGTGGCGGCGGAGAAAAAGGTGGTGCTACTCAACACCGCCGAGGTTTACACCGGCGAGGACGGGCAGCTCCCCGCAGAGCTGGCCAGCGACGGCTGCCATTTCGCCTACGGGGCCTATAAGCTCTGGGCCAACTATCTGCGCAGCCACACCATCGACCGGGATCGATATTTCTACAGCCGGGAGAACAGTTAAATATGCAAAGGCCCGCCCGGGCATATCGGGCGGGCCTTTTTATTATCCCTCAATGGTTCGGCGGATCTCCGCCTCCGCCTGTTTGATCTCGAACTCCAGCTCCGCGGCGGGCATACGCACCGCCCCGTGGCCCAGGATGATCATCTGCTCCAACCCGTCGGAGGTGGCCACCCGCACCCGGTGCTCCTTCCGCTCCCTGGCCAGGGCGTAGGTGGTTTTTTCGATATACATATCCGCCGTCTCCGCCTCTTTGGTGTAAACCACAAACAGATCCCCCAGACGCTCCACACTGCCCGGGTTCCCCTTCACCTTGTAGGCGTCGAACACCACGATGACCTTGCACCGCTTCCATCCCTGGTAGTTGCGCAGCCGGTGGATCAGTTGCTCCCGGGCACTGTCCAGATCCGCGCGGCTCAGGGCACGCAGCTCGTCCCAGGCGTGGATGATGTTGTATCCATCCACCAGCAGGTAATCCTCCCCATCCCGAACCTTCAACCCTTTCCAGGGCCTGGGCTTCGGCGGGTCGGCCCTGGGGACGGGCCGGAAGGCGTGGGGCTTCGTGGGGCCGTAGGCCCGCTGGAAAATGGCCTCCAGCTCCTTGTCCAGCGCCGCCCGGGACTCATAGCTCATGGGAGGCTGGCGGGCGGGGGCGCTCTCCTCCTCTGCGGTGCGCTCCCCCGACCGCCGCCAGCCGCTGTCCAGGTGCATATGCTGCCGCACCTCGTCCCAGGGCACGATCACTCCCGAGCCGTGGGAACAGAACACCGAACCGGAGGGGTTGTCCACATCCCGATCCGGGTCGTAGCCCGCGGCGGCGATGACCTCCTCGGCGTTGTGGCAGGGGCGGTAGCCCTCCACCGCGCAGGAGAACCGCCCCCGCCCCCCGGTGTAGGCCGCCACTGTCCGCCAGTAGTCCCCCACCTCGGACACCGGGACGCTGCCGGTGAGCACCGCCGTCTCCCCACCCTGCTCCGGGGGCAGCAGCTCCGCCCCCATCCGCTGCAAATCCGTCATGGCCCGGCCCACGTTGCCCGTGGGCACTTCTAAGCGGAAAGAGTACCAGGGCTCCAGCAGCACGCTTTGAGCGGACATGAGCCCCTGGCGTACCGCCCGCCAGGCGGCCTGCCGGAAGTCGCCCCCCTCGGTGTGCTTCAGGTGGGCCCGGCCGGTGAGCAGGGTGATTTTCATATCGGTGATGGGCGCCCCCGTCAGCACCCCCCGGTGCTCCTTCTCCATCAGGTTGGTGAGGATGAGCCGCTGCCAGTGGCCCTCCAGCACATTCTGGTCGCAGGCGGTGTCCAGCACCAGCCCCGCCCCTCGCTCCAGCGGCTCCAGCAGAAGATGTACCTCGGCGTAGTGGCGCAGGGGCTCGAAGTGGCCCACCCCCTCCGCCGGGGCGGCGATGGTCTCCAGGTAGACGATCCGCCCAGGGCCGAAGGACGCCTCCACCCCGAACCGCCGCTCCAGCAACCGGGACAGCACCTCCAGCTGCACCTCCCCCATGAGGCGCACCCGGATCTCCCCCGCCCCCTCGTCCCACTCCACCTGGAGCTGGGGATCCTCCTCCTCCAGGATCCGGAGCTGGGCCAGCAGGGTATGGACATCTCCACCGTCCGGCGGCAGCACCTGGCAGGCCAGCACCGGCTCCAGCTCCGGACCGGCCCAGTCGTCCGCCCCCCCCAGGCCCTGGCCCGCCCGGGTGCGGGTGAGCCCGGCCACGGCGCACACCGTCCCCGCCGGGGCCTCCTCCGCCGGGGTGAACCTCGCTCCGGAGTACAGCCGGAGCTGGGCGGCCTTCTCCTCCCAGTCCGGGCCACGCACCACGTCCCGCACCCGCAGAGCGCCGCCGGTGATCTTCATCCAGGTGAGCCGCTCCCCTTTGTCATCCCGGGAGATCTTGTATACCCGGGCGGCGAACTCCGCCTCCCACTCCGGCTCCAGGGCGAACCGGGCCAGAGCGTCCAGCAGCTCGTCCACCCCGTCCAGGTTCAGCGCCGAGCCGAAGAAGCAGGGGAACAGCTTCCGCTCCACAATCAGCGCGGACAGATCCGCGTCGTCCAGCGTCCCCGTCTCCAGATACCGCTCCATCAGCTCCTCATCACACAGGGCGGCCTGCTCCAGTACGTCCTCCCAGGGACCGGAAAAATCGGCGCAGCCCTCGGCAAGCCGCGCCTGGAGCTGGGCCAGCAGCGCCGTTCGATCCGTGTCCGGCTGATCCATCTTGTTGACGAACAGGAAGGTGGGTACGCCGTGCCGTTTCAGCAGCCGCCACAGGGTCTCAGTGTGGCCCTGCACCCCGTCCGCCCCGCTCACCAGCAGCACTGCGCAGTCCAGCACCTGCACCGCCCGCTCCGTCTCGGAGAAGAAGTCCACGTGACCCGGGGTGTCCAGCAGGGTGATCTCACAGTCCCCCCAGGTGAGCCGCGCCTGTTTGGAGAAGATGGTGATCCCCCGCTCCCGCTCCTGCCGGTCGGTGTCCAGGAAGGCGTCCCCGTGATCCACCCGCCCCAGCCGCCGCACCGCCCCGGCCCGGTAGAGCATGGCCTCGGATAGGGTAGTTTTCCCCGCGTCCACGTGGGCCAGCATCCCGATGGTCAGCCGTTTCATGGCATACGCTCCTTTGTATCTCGATCTGCCCTCAATTGAACAGCTCCCCGTTCTCCTCGAACAGCTCCCGCACCTTCTTTTTCAGCAGGCGGTGGGCGGGCTGCTTCAGCTCCGGGTCGGCGGCGATGAGCTCCTCCGCCGCCCCCCGAGCCTCCTTTAATAGTTCCAGATCGGCGGCAAAGTCGGCCACCTTCAGCTGGGGTAGGCCGTGCTGCCGCTTGCCGAAAAAGTCGCCAGGGCCCCGCAGCCGCAGATCCTCCTCCGCGATTTGGAAGCCGTCGTTGGTGGCACACAGCGCCCGCAGGCGCTCCCGGGCGGTCTCGCTGCGGCTGGCGGTCATGAGCACGCAAAAGCTCTCGTGCTTCCCCCGGCCCACCCGGCCCCGGAGCTGGTGGAGCTGGCTCAGCCCGAACCGCTCCGCATTCTCAATGATCATGAGGGAGGCGTTGGGCACGTCCACCCCCACCTCAATGACGGTGGTGGACACCAGCACATCCAGCTCCCCGGCAGAAAAGGCGGCCATCACCGCCTCCTTGTCCTTTGCCTTCAGCTTGCCGTGGACAAAGCCCACCCGTAGGTCGGGGAACACCCGCTCCCGCAGCTCCTTGGCGTAAGCGGTCACCGCCTTCAAATCCATGCCGGGGGTATCCTCCCAGCCGCCGCCGTTCTCCTCCACCGCGGGGCACACGATATACACCTGCCGCCCCAGCCCCACCTGCTTGCGGACAAAGCCGTACATCCGCTGGCGCTTGTCCTCCCCCACGGCAAAGGTGGCCACGGGGGTGCGGCCCGGGGGCAGCTCGTCCATCACGGACACGTCCAGGTCGCCGTAGATGATCAGGGCCAGCGTCCGGGGGATGGGGGTGGCGGACATCACCAGCACATGGGGCGGGACGGCCCCCCCTTTTTCCGCTAAGGCCCCCCGCTGGGCCACCCCAAAGCGGTGCTGCTCGTCGGCAATGACAAGGCCCAGGTCGCGGTACTCTACCCCCTGGGAGAACAGGGCGTGGGTGCCCACCACCAGGTCGATCTCCCCCGTGCTCAGGGCGGACAGCAGGGCCTTTTTCTCCTTCCCTTTCACCGAGCCGGTGAGCAGCGCCACCCGCACCCCGGCGGGGGCCAGCAGGGCCTCCATGGTGCGGGCGTGCTGCTCCGCCAGCAGCTCCGTGGGGGCCATGAGGGCGCACTGGCAGCCGCTTTTCGCCGCCGTCCACGCCCCGAAGGCGGCCACCGCCGTCTTGCCTGAACCCACGTCCCCCTGCACCAGCCGGTTCATGGCCCGGCCGGAGCGCAGGTCGGCGGCCATGTCCTCCATGGCCCGGCGCTGGGCGCCCGTGGGGGCGAAAGGCAGCAGGGCGGCAAATTCCTCCGGATCCCCGTCCAGCACCCGGCCCTCCCCCACCGAGCGGCGCTCCTTGAGCTGGGCCAGCCCGCAGGTGAGGACGAACAGCTCCTCAAACACCAGCCGCCGCCGCGCGATGGCCAGGGCCTCGAAGTCCGCCGGGTAGTGGATATTCTTCCGGGCGTACCGGGTCTGGCAGAGCTGATGCTCCTTCCGCACCCGGGCGGGGAGGGGCTCGGGCAGCCCCTCCAGGCAGTCCTCCACCGCCCGCCGGGTGATCCCCGCCAGCAGGTTATTGGAAATGCCTGCCGTCAACGGATACACCGGCAGGATCAGGCCGGTGGCCCGGCCCGCCCCCTCCCGCTCGAAGGCCGGGTTGGTCATGGCGTACAGGTTCCCCTGCCGCTCCACCGTGCCGTAGAACACGTAGCTCTCCCCGGCCCGAAGCACCTCCCGGATATAGTCCTGATTGAAAAAGGTGATGTGGGCCGCCCCGGTGCCGTCCACTGCCCGCACCTTCACCAGCGTCAGCCCCCGGCGCACATAGCTCACCCGGGGTGTCTCCGCGATGAGCAGCGGCACGCAGCAGGGCCGATCCGCCGGCGCGTCCCGGAGGGTGCACACCTCCCGCCGATCCTCATACCGCTGGGGCAGGTGCTTTAGGGTGTCCCCCAGGGTGTGCAGGCCCAGCTTCTCCAGTTTTTTGGCCCGGGCTGGGCCTACCCCCGGCAGCTCGGTCAGGGGGGTATTTCGGGTCAGCGGCATGGTTTCACCTCCTCACCGCAAAGTCAGTGACCGGCTTTGCGGAACCCCGGCTTCTGCGGACAGCCGCAATTTTCATTAGTTTACCACATCCGCCCCATCGAAAACAATCCCCTGGCGATTTTTCCCCAGGGCGGGTATAAACCACCCTCGCTTCGTCCACAATAGGGCCGGAGGTGTCATGATGAACAACAATCATAAACGAAGTTGGATCGAAAAACTTGGCGATTTCATTTCCGGAAAGGGTTTCTATCTTGTGGTACTCATCTGCGTGGCCGCCATCGCCCTGTCGGGCTACTATCTGGTGCAGGGCGTACGCAGCGGCGTGGAGGACAACCCCGGCTTGCCGGCAGCGGGCTCCGCGGCCATTGTGGACAAGCCCTCGGCCAGCCCCGTTCCCCGCATGACCGCCCAGCCCTCCCCGACGCCCACGACACAGCCCTCTCCCGCCCCCAGCGCCCAGCCCGCGGCCCAGCCCACCCCCGCCGCCACCGCCGCTCCCCAGCCCACACAGCCCGCCTCGCTGGTCTTTACATGGCCGGTGAACGGCTCCATTCTGGCGGACTACTCGGTGGAGGCCCTGGCCTACAGTGAAACCATGGGGGACTGGCGCACCCATGACGGGCTGGATCTGGCCGTCTCCCTGGGCACGAAGGTCATCGCCACTGCTGCCGGCACCATCTCCAAGGTGTACGACGATCCCTTTATGGGCACCACGGTGGAGATCGATCACGGCAATGGCCTGATCAGCCAGTACGCCAATCTGGCCGCCGCCCCCGATGTAGCGGTGGGCGACACGGTCTCCACCGGCAGCCTCATTGGATCCGTGGGCGCCACCGCCGTGGCGGAGAATGCCACCCAGCCCCATCTACACTTTGCCATGTATCGAGACGACAACCCGGTGAATCCCCACGACTATCTGCCTGAGCGGTGATGCGGCAAAAAAATCCCGGCCCCCAGTGGGGGTCGGGATTTTTCAGCTCCACTGTTGTCACACTGCGGGCGCTGCGCGCTTCTCTTACAGCCTCAGGGAAGGGGCAGAATAGGTGCGACCCGCCAGCTCGTTGTTCATCATGTAAAGGGCCTTGGGATCTCCACCGAACATTCCCATCTTGGTGATCAGGTTGGAGGAGTTCATCTCCTCCTCCCCCTGCTCCTTGATGAACCAGTCCAGGAACTGTACCGCCCGGTGATCTTTGGCCTCCTGGGCGGCTTCATAGATGGCGTTGATCAGGCTGGTGACGTACTGCTCATGGGCCAAGGCAGCGGTAAGGGGGTCGCTCAGGGTCTTGAACTCCTTGTCCGGTTTGGCAATGGCGGCCAGGGTCACGTCCTCGCTGTTGTTGTGGAGGTACTTGTAGATCAGCATGGCGTGATCCTGCTCCTCCCGGGCCTGGATCTCGAACCAGTTGGCGAAGCCGTCCAGCCCCTTGGAGGCGTAGAAGTTTGCCATATCCAGGTACAGGTAGGCGGAATACAGTTCCTTATTGATCTGATCGTTCAGCAGCGCGGCGACTTTTTTATCCATGTTACCATACACTCCTTTTTGTATATCGCGTCCTGGGGCGCTTTCCTGGAAAAGTATATCACATTTCCCCCGGGTGTCAACCGTTTTTCACCGCGTCCTCCAGCGCCTCCCTCAGCTGCCGGGCGATATCCATTAGGGCACCAGTGGACACCTTGCGCACCTGCCGGTCATAGGTATACAGGCCGTTGGTCTCCCCCTCCACGTCGCTGAGTTGGGTGTAGATACAGCCGCACAGCCCCCGAGGAACAGTGGGCAACACCATGTCGTCGTACAGGGCCTGGATCCGGCCGGTGAGCTCCCCCGCGGTGAAGGACTGCCCCCCGTAGCCGTAGTTTTTCCTGTCCTGGGCGACGTGGCCCTCCACCCGGAGAGGGAAGCCGCCGCACTCGCCCAGCAGCAGGAACTTTCCCGGCCCCGTCCCCTCTGGCACCCGGCTGCTGAAGTAGATGTGCTCGCTCTGAACGTCCCCCTCCTCCTGGGCAAACCAGCCGGAGGCGCTGATGAAGAACCGGGTGGGATCCGCCCCCCTCAGCAGGCGGCAGATCCGGTCGGAATCGTACTGGCCCCACCCCTCGTTAAAGATCGTCCAGCCCACAATGCAAGGGTGGTTTTGCAGACAGGCAACGGTGTCCAGGCAATGACGTTCAAAAAAGGCTTTGCGCTTCTCGCTGCCGCCCCGGCCGCCGTCCTTCCGCTTTTTGCTCACAAAGTTGGGGATCACCGTGTCTCGCAAGTAGTCGTAGCCGCCAGAGTTCACCATGTCCTGAATCACCAGCATCCCCAACCGGTCGCAGGCATAATAGAACGCCTCCGGCTCCAGCTTCACGTGCTTGCGCAGGGTGTTGAAGCCCAGTTCCTTCATCCGCAGCACGTCCCGCTCGTACTCCTCCGGCTCCTTGGGAAGGAACAGGCCGTCGGCGAAGTAGCCCTGATCCAGCACCCCGTGGAGGAACACCGGCTCCCCGTTGAGGCACAGGCGGGTGTGCCCGCCCATCTCCCGGACGGACACGGTGCGCAGGGCAAAGTAGCTCTCCACCCGGTCGGTATCCGTGGTGACAGTGAGGGGGTATAAGTACGGGTCATCGGTTGTCCAGAGACGGGGCCGGGGTATGTCCAGCCGAATGGGCCCCTCCACCCCTCGGGCGGTGACATAGCGCCCCTCCCCCAGGGGGATGCTGACGGTAAACTCCGCCCCGCCTGCCTCCACCTCCACGTAGATCCCGGTGAGATCTGGCGTGATCCGCAGGCCGGACACCGCCCCCCGCTCCGGCACCGCCTCCAGCCACACCGGCTGCCAGATGCCGGACACCGGGGTGTACCACATCCCGTGGGGGCGTTTGTGCTGCTTGCCATAGGGGTAGTCGTGGGAGAGGGTATCCACCGCCTTGACCTCCAGCCGGTTCTCCCCGGGGCCCAGGGCGGCGGTGACATCGGCGGAAAAGGGCAGATAGCCCCCCTCGTGACGGATCACGCTCTGGCCGTTCACCCACGCCTCCGCCACCTGATCCACCGCCCCGAAGTGGAGCAGTACCCGGCAGCCCCGGGGGGCGAAGCCCTCGGGCAGGGTGAAGGCAGTCTCATACCGCAGCACGTCCCCCACCTGCCCTCCGTATTCGGACAGGGGGGCCTGGGGCGGCCAGGGAACCCGGATGGGCCTTCCGTTCAGCGTCCAGCCCCGATTCAGCGAAAAAAAGCTGTCCCGCCGGAGCTGCGGGCGGGGGTAATACCGATCCCAGCTGTCATGTGCCATAGGGCTCTCCCTTTCTGTGGGGCCACCGGCCCGCCCCTTTTTTCCTGATTGTACCACTTGACAGGCCGGGACGCAAGACTGGGACGCTCCACCCCAACACATTTTCCGCCCCAGGGCACGAAAAGGCCCCGCCCCGGCCTATGCCGGAGCGGGGCGCAGCAGCTCAAGCCTCCATATGGCGGCCCAGAAAGCCGGCCACCGTCTGAGCCAGCTTCAGCTCCACATCGCCCGGGGTGGGGCCATCCCCGTCGGTCACAAAGGCCACGCAACCCAGCACGTCCCCCTCGGACAGGATGGGAACGGCGATGAGCACGCGGTATTTCTCGCTGCCGTCGCACAGGGGCATGGGTTGATCCGCCTGGATCCCCCGGCGCTCCTCCATCACTTGCTCCACCTGGGGGGAGACTCGCTTGTCCACTACCTCCCGGCGGGGCACGCCGCCGGCGGCGATGACGCTGTCCCGGTCAGTGATGACGGCGGGCAGGCCCGCCACCCGGCTGATGGTGTCGCACAGCTGGGCGGCGAAGTCGGACACATCGCCCAACTGCGAGTATTTTTTGAATATGACGCCGCCCTCCCGGTCGGTGTAGATTTCTAAGGGGTCGCCCTCCCGAATGCGCATGGTGCGGCGGATCTCCTTGGGAATCACCACCCGGCCCAGATCGTCGATGCGGCGCACGATCCCGGTTGCTTTCATGGTTTTCCTCCTGCTTCCTGCCGCGGCTACCCGCGGCTTTGTTTGTATCGTTCCACTTGTATTATCCGCAGGATTTGGAAGGGTATTCAAGTTCTCCCCCTGGTTTTCTTTGGAAACAAAACGGCGGAAGGTGCGAACGTTGTCAAACTTTTTCAGCCGTCCAGCTCCCACACGAAGGCCGCCGAGTCCCGCAGCTTGATGTCGTCCGGCTCGATCTCCGGCGCCCGTCGCTTCCCCGTCGCCAGCATAGGCATGGCGCAGTCCGCCAGCTCATAGCGGGTAGGGGACACGATGTTCAACTCATCCCAGTTATAATGGATGCTGATCAGCTTGCCCAGCTCCACCCCGGCGGCCCGGCACAGCCCTTCCGCCTTTTCTCGGGCGTTGGCCGCCGCGCTGGCCAGCAGCTCCTGGCTGACCTTTTCCGGATCTTTCACCGTAAAGGCAATGTTCAGCTCCGGTTCCGCGCCGCTGGCCGCGATGGCGGACAGGACGTCCGCCAGCCGTCCGCTGTCCAGCTCGAAGGCCAGCTTGAGCCGGTAGAGGCAGGCGTACCCGGCGAACACGTTCTGATAGTTCCCCTGATCGTCCCGCACCCCCTCGTACTGGGTGTTCACGTTGAAGCTGAGGGTTTTCAGCGCGCCCTTCTCAAAGCCCGTCTCCTCTGCCGCACCCTCCAGCCGAGCGATCCGACCGGCTGCGCCGTCCATGGCCGCCCCGTAATCCATGTTTTTTTCCGTAATGGACAGCGTTAAGGTGATGTAGTCCGGCCTGGCGGACACGCTGCCCACGCCCTTCACGGTGATGGTTCGCTTCATGTTCTGTACCTCCTATACTACGATTTCCGCATGACTTCCCCCGGCTCCGTCCTTGGTCACCACGATCTGCCGGTCGATCCGTTCCTTTAGGCTCTCCACATGGGAGATGATCCCCACCAGCCGGTTTCCCTGGGCCAGACTGTCCAGCGCCTGAAGGGCCTGCCCCAGGGCCTCCTCGTCCAGCGAGCCGAACCCCTCGTCTACAAACATGGCCTCCAGCCGGATGCCCCCCGCCGCCGCCTGGATCTCGTCAGACAGACCCAGCGCCAGAGACAGGGACGCCTGGAAGGACTCCCCGCCGGACAGGGACTTCACGCTGCGCTGCGTCCCATTAAAGTGATCCACCACGTCCAGCTCCAGCCCACTCTGGCTGCGGTTATCCGCCGCCGCCCGACGGCGCTTCAGCTCGTACTGCTTCCTGCTCATCACCAGCAGCCGCAGATTGGCCCGCCGGAGAATCCGGTCGAAAAAGGCGGCCTGGACATAGGTCTCCAGGGCCAGCTTCTCCTTGTTGGGCAGCCGCCCGTTGGCCGTGTCGGACAGAGCCCGCACCCAGGCGTATTCCTTTTCCAGCCTCCGGAGATCCTCCGCCTGCTCCAGTATTTTGCCCAGGGCGGCCTCGTTGCCCATCTGCCGGGCGTGGAGATCCCGCCGCAGCGCCTCCGCCGCCGCCCGCCGCTCCTTCAGCGCCCGGGCCCGGAGCTGCTGGGCCTCCTCATCCACCGGCTCGCCCTGCTCCAGCAGCGTGAGCAGTTCCCGGATTACCGCCTCCTGCCCCGCCCGCTCCCGCTCCAGGGACTGGACGGCCTCCTCCGCCTTTTGCAGTCGTCTGGTCAGCTCGGACAGCTCCCCGGCCAGGGCGTTCCGCCGCGCCAGGGCTGCGGTCCCGTCGGGGCAGCTCAGCCCGCCCCGCAGGGCCTCCAGCTGTCCCGCCGCCTTCTCCCGGCGGATCTCCGCCTGGGCCAGCTCCGTCCGGGCGTCGGACAGGGCCTGCTCCAACTCCCGCAGCTCCGCCTCCCAACCGGGCAGCAGATCCTTTAGCTCCGCCTCCCGCTTTACCTGGCGCTCCGTCCCCTCCAGTTTTTCCTCCAGCTCCGCCAGGGCCAGCTCAGCCGCCTTTAGCTCCGCCCGGACGAGTTCCATCGCCTCATCCAGCCCGCTGTCCCCTGGATTCTCCGCCTCCTGCCCGCGCAGCCGAGTTTCGATCTGCTCCACCTCCGCCCGGGCCAGCTCGCTTTGCAGCTGCCGCTCCCGTTCCGCCAGAGCGGCCTGTTCCCCGCCCGCGGCGAGGCTCAGCTTCTCTGCCCTCTTTCGGGCCTTCTCCATTGCCTCTTTGAGCCCTTCCAGCTCCGCTTCGGTGGGGGCTTCGGCGGCCGGCTCCGCCGGGGCGGGGTGATGAAGCGATCCGCACACCGGGCAGGGCCGCCCATCCTTCAGGGCCTGGGCCAGCACCCCGGCCTGCCCGTCCAAAAAGGCCCGGTAGCCCAGACGGTAGGTCTCCTCCGCCTGTTCCATCCGCCCCTTGGCTTTTTGGTAGTCCCGCTGGGCCACCTCCACCCGGTTCCGAGCCACGCCGCAACCCTCCAGCAGGCTGAGCAGCTCCTTCAGCGCCCGTTTCTTCTCCCGGACCCGCTCCCGTTGGCGAAGCAGCCGCTCCCGCTCCACCGCCGCCGGGGCCAGAGTCTGGGCCTCCTGCCGCTCCGTCTCCAGCCTTTGGGCCTGCTCCTGCCGGGTTCGCTCCTGGCGCTCCAGCCCCTCCTGTTGGGCGGCGATCTCCGCCAGCAGGCGGTTCAGCTCCCCCTGTCGCTGATCCACCTCTTGGTAGCGGGGCAGCTCCGCCTCCAGCGCCGCCAGCGTCCGGGCCAGCTCCTCCCGCCGGGGGGCGTGCTCCCGCTCCGCCGCCAGGGTCCTCCCGGCGGCTTCCGCCTCCACCGCCAGTTTCTCCTGCCTGCTCCGGGCAACCGTCAGCTTTTGGCTGGTCTTGCTGCGCTCCTCCGCTTTGCCCAGCAGCTCGGTCACCTGGTTCAGCTCCCCATCCAGGCCGTCCAGCGTCTCCTGGACCTCCGCACCGGCCTGCCGATCCCGGGCAATCAACCCCTCAATCAACTCCACTGTTTCCTCAAAGGGCAGGATCCCCTGCTTCGCCAGCTCCAGCTTTGGCCCCAGCAGCTCGTCGCCCCCGCCGGCCACGCCGCCGATGTACTGCCGCACGCTGGCCCGGGCCGTGTCGCACGCCCGCTCCAGCTTTGCGGACTCCTCCTTCAGCCTGTCCTGGAGGGCTCTATAGTACCCGGTTTTGAAAATCCTCCGGAAGATCTCCTGGCGGCTTTTGGTGTCCGCCACCAGCAGCTTGAGGAAATCCCCCTGGGCGATCATGGCGATCTGGGTGAACTGCTCCCGATCCAGACCGGTGATGTCCACGATCTCCCGGGTGACCTCCTTGGATCGGGTCACCATCCGCCCGTCCGGCAGGGTAAGCTCCGCCGATCCCCTCTGAAGGACGGTGCCGCCCCCCCGTTTGGCGGGCCGCTCGTAGTCGGGGCTGCGGCGGACGGTATAGGTCTTGTCCCCGTAGGCGAACATTAGCTCCACCTCTGTGGGCGTCTCCGGATCGGCGTACTTGGAGCGAAGCATGGTGGCGTCCCGGTTCTCCCCGCTGGGCTCGCCGTAGAGGGCATAGGCGATGGCGTCGAAAATGGTGGTCTTACCCGCCCCGGTGTCCCCGGTGATCAGGTACAGCCCCCCGCCCCCAGCCGCTCCAGATCCAGTGTCTGCCGCCCGGCATAGGAGCCGAAGGCGGATATGGTCAGCTTCAGTGGTCTCATGGCTCTCCCTCCCAGATCTCCTCGATCAAGCGTTGGGCCAGCGCCCGCTGGGCCTCCCCCATGGGCTGCCCGTTCTGCTGCTCATAGAAGTCGTCCAGCAGCTCCAGAGGGGACTTTTGCACCGCGTCCTCCCCGACCTCCAGCTCCCCCGCCGCCTGGGTGCGCTTGTTGTCGTAGTCCAGCGCCATCAGCCGGGGGTAGAACACCCGCAACCTTGCCATGGCGTCGGGGATATCCTCCTCATCGGTGAGGGTGACGTGGACATAGCAGCTCTCCCGGCCCTCCGCCTCATAATAGTCCCGGCAGGTAAGCTCCTCATAGCTTCCCCGGAGCTTCACCATATCCCGCAGGGGGGTGAGGGGCGCCTCCCGCACCGACACCTCCCCCTTTTTCCCCAGCTCCACCACGGTGGCCGACTTGCGCTGCTGCCACTCGGAGATGGAGTATTTCAGCGGCGAGCCGCAGTACCGTACCGTCTCCCGCCCCACGTGCTGGGGGCCGTGGAGATGGCCCAGGGCCACGTAGTCAAAGGGCTGAAACACCGTCGCGTCCACGTTGTCCAGCCCGCCCACCGGGATCTCCTCCGACTGGCACCGCTCCGCGCCCGTCACAAACTGGTGGGCCGCCAGCACGTTCCGGAGGGAGGCATCCACCCCCATGGCCCCGATGGCCGCGGCCATGGCCCCGGTGTAGTCGGCGATATCCTGATCCGGGAACAGGTGGCGCACCTGCACCGGCTTGACAAATGGCAGCAGGTAGAGGTTCACCGGGCCATACTCGTCCGTAAGGGTCACCGGGGCCGTCCGCCCATCGTACACCGGGGCCATGTGGACGCCGCTGGCCTCCATGAGCCGCCCGCCGAAAGCAGTGCGCTCCGGGGAGTCGTGGTTGCCGCTGATCACAAAGACCTGGGTCTCCCGCCGGGACAGCTCCACCAGGAAGCTGTCCAGCAGGGTCACCGCCTCGGCAGGGGGCACCGGCTTGTCGTACACGTCCCCGGCGATGAGCACAGCCTCCGGTTGTTCCCTGTCCACAATGTCCAGGATCTTCGCCAGGATGTACCGCTGATCCTCCAGCATGGAAAAGCCGTTGACCCGCTTGCCCAGGTGCAGATCGGAGAGATGGATGAGTTTCATGGCGCCGCCCCCTAATTCTTGTGCCCTAAATTATACAGGAAAGCGACGGGATCCACAAGAACCCGCCGCCGGAAAAATGGTCTGTTTGTGCCCGCCGGACTTTCCCTGGAAAAAAGCCCGCCTGGAGGCAGGCCATTTCGGCGCGCGGCGGCGGCTCCGCAATGCGGAGCCGCCGCCGTCCTCGGTTCAAGAGAACACGGTATTTCGCCGTCTGTATCCGTCGTTGTCCTTTTGGCGCAGTTCCGCCTCCACCTGGGCAAGCCGCTGCTCCAGCTCCGCCCGTTTGGCCTCGTCCCGCTCGGTGTTGAGGCGCTGCTCCAGCTCCGCCCGCTTCCGCTTCAGCTTCTCAATCTCCCGATCCACCTTGCCGGTGTCGCCGGTGCAGCGCTCCGCCTTGCTCTCCCTGTTCTTCTTCTCTGGGCCCTTCGCTCCCCTGTCCTGATCCGGCCCGGCAGCTGGCTTCTCCGGCTGCTCCGGGGCGTCCGCCGCCCGCTCGGGATCGTCAAAATAAATCCTGGGCTGTCCGTCTCCGTCCCGGCCCAGCCAGTAGCGACCCGAGGGCTCCCGCTTTCCCTCCGGAATATATTCGTCCCTCCTGGGCTCCGTCGGACGGGTTTGATCCTCCTCCCCTGGCCGCCGGACGGCGGCGACCTTGTCTGTTCTGTCCACCGCCCTTGGGGGCTGAGCGGCGGTGTTAAAGCTGATAATGGGCGTCATGGCACATTCCTCCAATCCAAAAGTGTGGCGTTTCTATGCCTTTAGTTTAGCGCTCGGAATTCGGATTGCAAGGCTTTTGCCTTGAACCGCGCCCTGTATGTCACGAAATGTTCAGCAGCACGCTCAGAGTAAACCGGCCCCTCTCCCGCTCCGCCAGCACCGCGCCGTGGTATTTCTCCGCCACCGCCCGGATATTGGACAGCCCCGTCCCCTCCGGTGGCAGGACGGCGTCGGCGCAGGCATTCTCAAAGAGCAGCAGGTAGAATGCCCCCTGCCGCCGCCCGGACACCCGGAGGAACCTATTCCCCGGAGCCTGCCGGCAGGCGGCGAGGGCGTTGTCCAGGGCGTTGGCGAAGATCACGCACAGGTCAAACTCATCCACCCCGCAGGGCGAGGGCAGCGTCAAAGACACCTCCCAGGGGATATCCTCCGCCAGCCCCAGCTTCTCCCCCAGCAGGACGTCCACCACCGGACTACCCGTTTGGCAGGGGAGGGACAGCTCCTCCGACGCCGCCGTCAGCTTCTTCAGGTAGGCCCGGCCCTCCTCCGCCCTGCCCGCCGCCAGCAGGCCGTCCAGCACGGACAGGTGGTTTTTCACGTCGTGGCGGAAGGCCCGCGTCCGCTCATAACGGATCCGGGCCTCGGCCAGATAGATCTTCTGGGCCTGGGCCGCCTGGGTGACGGCCCGCAGCTCTCCCTGGGCCGCGAACCCCCGGCAGAGCTGCCGGTAGGCGTACAGGGCGCACAGCAGGGCCCCCAGCCCCATGGCTTGCAGCGCCAGCAGCACCGCCTGCCTCCCCGCCTCCCCTGGCGGAAGGGCGGCGGGGATGGAACTGTAGGCGGTGCGGAGGATATAGAGCTGGGCGGCGAAGAAGAACAGCCCGGGGAGGAGCAGCAGCTCGATGTGGGGCGCGGGCCCGTCCTCCGTCCAGGCCAGCAGCCTCCGGATGGCCCGGTAGCAGCAGGCGCACAGGGCGAAAAACGCCGCCAGCGCCGCCAGCAGCCCCCCGTACAGCAGGGGCTGTCCGATGAGCCGGGGGAACGCCACCGCCTCCACCGCGTTGATCAGGCCGAAGCAGAGCTGGGACACATAAAAGCCCAGCACCGCCGCCAGCCAGGACACGGGCCTCCCGTTGCCCAGCCCCAGGCGGCTCACGGCGTACAGCGCCAGCACCCCCGCGCCGATGGCCGCCGCCCCGTCCAGCCCCAGCCGGCCGGACAGCCCCTCAATGAGGCACAGCGCCAGCCCGTAAACTGTAAAGTGCCGGAGCTTTACCCGCTTCCCCGTCAGGCGGCCCAGGAAGATCAGGTGAGCCGCCCCCTGGCCCAGCAGGGCGGCGCCGTTGTAGAGCAGGCCGAACCAGTCCATCAGAGCGTCCCCCCTTTCATGCGGCGCAGCAGGGCCTGGGTCAGCTCCCGCTCCCGCAGCCGGGAGACGGGGATGGCCTCCCCCTGGGGCAACAGCACCTGTCCCTCCCGGCACCCCCGCACATAATCCAGGTTCACCAAGTAGCTCCGGTGGCACCTGAAGAAGCGCCCGTCCACCCGGCGCTCCAGCTCCTCCAGCCTGCCGTAGCAGTCCACCACGCCGCCCCCCGCCCGGTGGAGGTAGAGCTTCCGGCCCTGCACCTCGCAGTACACCAGCTCCTCCGGCGGCACCACCTGGCAGCCCGTCCCCTGCCGAACCACAATGGGCAGCCCCCGCCGCCCCTCCAGCAGCTTCAGCGCCCGATCCAGGGCCCGCCGGAACCGCTCCCCGTCCAGCGGCTTCACCAGGTAGTCCAGCGCCTCCACCTCGAAGGCGTCAAAGACCGGCTCCCGCAGCACCGTCACGAAGATCAGCGGGCCGGTAAAGCCCTGCCGCCGCAGGAGACGGGCAGTCTCCAGCCCGTCGGGCGGCCCCATCTGGATGTCCAGCAGGATCACGTCGAAGGAGCCCCCCTCCAGCAGGGCGCTGCCGCTGGAAAAGCGGTCTATCGTGCAGGCCCCCCGCCCCGTCTCCTTCAGATAGGCCGTCAGCCGCTCCGCCAGCTCCCGGGCCATGTGGGGCTCGTCGTCGCAGATGGCAAATTTGATCATGTCTCACACTCCCCCTGCCAGCATACCAGACCCGGGGCGGATGGGCAATCCCTTTGCTGTGAAATGGCCCGCTGTTGTCCTGAACGGATCCGGGCGGGCCGGGAAAACTTTTCTGCCGCCCCCCCTTGACAAACCTTGGCGGCAGTCGTATAATCCATATAGTTCAAAATAGAACAATAAAGGAGAGGCTTTCATGCTCCATGTCTTTCTGGAACACCTGAGCGCCTTCAAAAAGCGGTACGATCAGGCCCTGGATCCGGTGGCCCAGCGCTGCGGCCTCACCCGGATGGAGCTGGATCTCCTGCTGTTCCTCCACAACAACCCCGACCGGAACACGGCGGCGGAGGCGGTGCGGCTGCGGCAGTGGACAAAGTCCCACGTGTCCGCGGCGGCCCGGGCCCTTCAGGACAGGGGCCTGCTGTCCGCCGGACACCCCCCCGGCAACCGGAAGGTGATCCGCCTCACCCCCCTGCCCGCCGCCGGAGAGATCCTCCGGCAGGGGCTGGAGGCCCAGGCCCGGTTCTTCGCCGCCCTGAACCGGGGCGTCACCCCGGAGGAGCGGCACACCATGGAGCAGCTCCTGGAAAAATTCGCCCGGAACCTTCGGGACTATGAGGAGATGTAAAAATACCCAATGTTTACTTTTATCATCTGTTTCCTGGCTGGAATCGGCGCGGGGTTGGGCACCGGCTTCGCCGGCATGAGCGCCGCCGCCGTCATCAGCCCCATGCTGATCACCTTCCTCCACATGGAGCCCTACGCCGCCGTAGGCATCGCCCTGGCCAGCGACGTGCTGGCCAGCGCCATTTCCGCCTGGACATACCGCAAAAACGGCAATCTGGACGTGAAAAACGGCCTGGTGATGATGGGGGCGGTGCTGGCATTCACCTTGGTGGGGAGCTGGGTGTCCAGTCTGGTTCCCTCGTCCACCATGGGCGGGTTTTCCACCGTCATGACCCTGTTTTTAGGCATCAAGTTCCTGGTGAAGCCCGTCATGACGACAAAAGAGTCCATGGAGGCGGTGGATCCCAAAAAGCGGATCGTCCAGTCCCTGATTTGCGGCGCTCTGGTGGGCTTCATCTGTGGCTTTGTGGGGGCCGGGGGCGGCATGATGATGCTGCTTATCCTCACCAGCGTGCTGGGGTACGAGCTGAAAACCGCCGTGGGCACCAGCGTATTCATCATGGCCTTTACCGCCTTCACCGGCGCGGCCAGCCATTTCGTCATCGGCGGGGCGCCGGATCTGTGGGTGCTGGCGTTGTGCGTCCTGTCCACCCTGCTGTGGGCCCGGATCGCCGCCCGCTTCGCCAATAAGGCCAGCCCCATCGTCCTCAACCGGGCCACCGGCGCGGTGCTGACGGTGCTGGGCGGGGCCATTCTGATCTTCAACCTGCTGCAATGATTCCTTTTTGCAATCTGTTTTTCCTCTCCTGTAACGACTCCTTTTTGCAATAAGAGTGCAAAAAATGCCTCGGCGTATCAAACGCCGGGGCATTTTTCAGATCCGCGGGCAGACATTGTCCGCCCCTACCGATATCAACGGCTTGTTCTCAGTCCAGGGCCAGGGAGGCCGCCAGCAGCTTCTTCGTGTACGCATGCCGGGGGTGATCGTAGATCTCGTCCACGTCCCCCTCCTCCACGATCTCGCCACCGGTCATCACCGCCACCCGGTCGCACAGCTGGTACACCACCGCCAGATCGTGGGAGATAAACAGGTAGGACAGCCCCAGCTCCTCCTTCAGATCCGCCAGCAGCCGGAGGATCTGGGCCTGTAACGTCACGTCCAGGGCGGACACCGGCTCGTCCAGCACGATGAGCCTGCTGCCCTGTATGAGGGCCGCGGCGATGGCCACCCGCTGGCGCTGCCCGCCGGAGAGCTGGGCGGGCCTTCTGGCCAGGTGCTCCTCCTCCAGCCCCACCAGGGGGAGGAAGTCCCGCACCCGTTGGCGGCGCTCCCCCTTGTCCTTCACCCCAGCGGTCCGGAGGGGCTCCTCCAGGATCCAGCCCACGGTTTTCGCAGGGTTCAGCGAGCCGTAGGGATCCTGAAACACCATCTGGGGCCGGGGGCTGTTCACTTCCAGCGTGCCGGTGATATCCGTCACCATGCCCAGCACGCACTTGGCCAGGGTGGACTTGCCCGAGCCCGACTCCCCCACCACGCCTAAAACCTCGCCGGGGGCCAGCTTTAGGGACACGTCCCGCAGCACCTGCTTGCGCCCTTTCCCCCGGCCGTACCAGCTGTTGAGGCGGGCGATATGCACAATGGGTTCACTCATGTTCCCCGCCCCCTCTCAGCTTTTTCCGGGACGGCCGGGAGGCGATGAGCAGCTTGGTGTAGTCCTCCCTGGGATGGTGGAACACCTGCTCCGCCGGGCCGGTCTCCACAATCCGCCCCTGCTTCATCACCACCACCCGGCTGCACAGCGCCTTCACCACCCCCAGGTCGTGGGAGATGAACAGGATGGCGGTGCCCTCCTGCCGGTTGATGTCCTTCAGGGTGTCCAGAATCTGGGCCTGGATGGTCACATCCAGGGCGGTGGTGGGCTCGTCCGCAATGAGCAGCCGGGGCCGCAGCACCAGCGCCGCGGCGATCATCACCCGCTGCCGCATCCCGCCGGACAGCTGGTGGGGATACTGCCGGTACAGCCCCTCCGGGTCGGGCAAGCCCGCCAGCTCCATGGCGGCAAGGGCTTTCGCTTTCCGCTCCCCAGGGGACAACTTCCCGTGGATGAACAGGGCCTCCTCCACCTGCTTGCCGATCCGCATGGTGGGGTTCAGGCTGGTCATGGGCTCCTGGAAGATGATGGACAGATCCCGACCCTGGTACTGCCGCAGCGCCTCCCGGGGCAGGGGGAGCAGATCCACCCCCTCGAACAGGGCCCGGCCCGTCACCGCTGCCCGGGAGCGGGGGATGAGCCCCATGAGGGCGTGGGCCGTCATGGACTTGCCCGAGCCGGATTCCCCCACGATGCCCACGATCTCCCCCCGATCCATCTGAAGCGAGAATTTGTCAACCGCTGTAAAGGGTTCTTGCCTGTCGGTAAATGCCACCGACAGCTCCTGTACGTCCAGCATCATGCTGCCGTCCCCCCCATCCGCTCCCGGATCCCCTCGCCCAGCAGGCCCACGCCCAAAATCAGCAGGATGGCCGCCAGCGCCGGGAAAATGGTGCACCAGGGCAGGGTGAACAGCACGCCCTGGGCGTCCTTCAGCATATAGCCCAGGCTGGGCTCGGTGGCGTTGACGCCGATGCCCAGATAGCTCATGGACGCCTCCGCCAACACAGCGTTATTAAAGCCTATGGTTAGTCCGGAAAGTAATACCGGCCAGATATTGGGCAGGATATGGATAAAGATGATCCGGAGCTGTGACACCCCCATGAGCCGGGCGGACTGCACAAAGTCCCTGTCCCGGTACTTCAGGAACTCCCCCCGCACCAGCCGGGCGAAGCTGGGGATGAACAGCACCCCCAACGCCCCGATGACGTTATACTTCCCCGGCCCGGTGAGGGCCAGTACCACCAGCGCCAGCAGTACGCTGGGAAAGGCGGCCACCGCGTCGCACAGCCGCATGATCAGCGCGTCTGCCACGCCGCCGTAATAGCCGCACAGCGCCCCGATGACAAGGCCGCACACCGCCCCCACCACCAGCACCGCCAGGGCGATGGTGAGGGTGGAGCCTGCCCCCTC
This sequence comes from Bacillota bacterium, assembly GCA_021768085.1. GTDB lineage: Bacteria > Bacillota > Clostridia > Oscillospirales > Oscillospiraceae > Enterenecus. The sequence continues at coordinate 11,960 of JAETOJ010000017.1, read as the reverse complement.
CAAGGTGCGGGAGAGCACGTCCCGCCCCAACTGGTCGCAGCCAAAGGGATGGGCGGCGGAGGGGGGAGCGTTCCGATCCGGGGCGCTCATGGCGGTGGGACTATAGGGCGTCCAAAACAGGCCAGTGGCGGTAAACGCCAGCATACAGGCCGTGAGAATCCCGCCAATGGTAAGATACCAGCTTTTTTTCTTGACCTTCATACTCGTTTCCCCATAACAGCCCACATCTCGTGGCCGTCGCAATTTTTCACAACAAGCTCCACGATGGAGGCGAGCTTCAAGCTCGTGAGTCTAAGACTCTTTTGGTTCTTTTTCTCTCGAGAAAAAGAACTATGTCCTTTCGATCCTGGGATCCATCACCCGGTAGAGCAGATCCGCCAGAAAATTGCAGCCCACTACCACCGCCGCCAGCAGCACCACGATGGCCTGCACCACCGGATAGTCCCGGTTACCGATGGAGCTGATGAGCATACGGCCCAGGCCGGGGATGCCGAATACCTGCTCCACCACGATGGAGCCCGCCATAATGTCCCCGATGGCCATGGCGAGAAAGGTCACCACCGGGATCATGGCGTTGCGCAGCACGTGCCGCCGCAGGGCGGAGCCCCGGCTGTTGCCCTTGCTGTAGGCGGTGCGGATGTAATCCTGATCCAGCTCCCCTAAAATGGAGCCTCGGAGGAGCTTCACCGTCATGGCGCTCTTGGGCAGGGCGATGGCCAGAGCGGGGTATACCAGAAAGGCCAGGTGGGGACCCAGGCCCTGCTCCAGGGAGACGTATTCCGGCCGGAACCACTTGAGCACCAGGGCAAAGACGAACATCAGCCCGATGCCCATGATGAAATTGGGCACCGACATGGTGACCTGGGTCAGCACCGTCACCGCCCGATCCACAATCCCCCCCGGCCGGCGGGCGGCAATGAGGCCCAGCGGCAGGGAGATGGCCAGGATCAGCGCGAAGGACACCGTCGCCAGCATCAGCGTCACCTGAATCTGGCTGATCACCAGCTCCGCCACCGGCTTATCGTATTTGAAAGACTGGCCGAAGTCTCCCCGAACAAAGGCGGACAGCCAGCGCCCGTACCGCTCCCACACCGGCAGATCCAGGCCGTGCTTGGCTCGAAAGGCAGCGATCTGCTGGTCGGTGGCCTCCATGCCCAGCACCGCCTGGGTGGGGTCGCCGGGGATCACCGAAAAGGCGGTGAAGGCCAGCACGCTCACCAGCAGCAGGGTGCCGAGGAGCAGGGCCAGCCGCTTCAGCAAGGCTTTTCCCATGGGAGAAGCCCCCTTTCTGCGCGTTTCCCCCGCCGGAGGCGGGGGAAACAGGTTGGTTATTTATACCCAATGGTGGACATATCCAGTCCCTCTGGCGTCCCCGCCTCCGGCGGGGACGCTATTGTTTATACCCGATGGTGGATATATCCTGTCCCTTTGGCGTCCCCGCCTCCGGCGGGGACGCTATTGTTTATACCCGATGGTGGACATATCCAGCACATAGGTGCAGTAGAAGGTGAAGCCCTCCAGATCGGGGTTCATCACCGCCAGCTCGCACATATCCTGGATCCACAGGCTGGCCGCCTTCTCGTTGAGGATCTCCTCCGCCCGCTTATACAGGGTGGTCTGCTCCTCCTCGTCCAGGGACGCCAGGGCCTGGGTCAACACCTGGTCGAACTCCTCGTCCTGGAAAGCGATGAAGTTCTTTCGGTTGTCGCTCATGTAACGCACCAGCATCTCCCGGGCGGTCATGTCATCCGCCGCAATGGCGCACACCGTGGACTGGTAGTTCCGGCCCCGGTACACGTCGTCCACCCAGCTCTGCCACTCCACCGGGATCAGCTCGGCCGTGATGCCCACCGCCTTGAGCTGCTCGATGATCACCTGGGCGGCGTCCATATGCTGGGTGTAGTTGGAGGGCGCGGTGATAGTCATGGAGAACCCGTCGGGATAACCCGCCTGGGCCAGCAGCTCCTTGGCCTTTTCCACGTCCTGCTGGTAGTTGTCCGCCAGCTCGGGCAAGAAGTACCTGCTCTGGGCGGGGTACATACTGGTGCCGGTGGCCACGCCTGCCCCGTCGCACACGAACTGGATGATCTCGTCCACGTTGATGGCGTAGTACATAGCCTGACGCACCAGCTCGTTGTTGAAGGGCTCCACCGCGTTGTTCAGATAGAGGGCCTGCACCAGCTTCATGGTGTCCTGGAGGACGGTGAACTCATCCTTCACCTCGTTCTCCAGGGTGTTGGGCAGGTGGAGCACCAGATCCAGGGTGCCCCCCTTCAGACCGATGACAAGGGCGTTGGTGTCAGTGATGATCTTGAAGGTCACCTTGTCCAGCTTGGCGGCCTTTTCCTGGTTCCAGTAGCCGTCGTACTTCTCCATCACCAGGTTGTCCTGGGGGGCATAAGAGACGAACCGGAAGGGCCCGGTGCCGATCATGGTGTCGGTGATGGTGGGGCCGGAGTCCTTGGGGATGATGGCAGCGGTGAGGGAGTAGAGGAACTCCAGGCTGGGCTCCGCCAGCTCGATCACCACATGGGCCTCGTCCGGGGCGGAAATTTTGGAGACATTAGAAAACGCCGAGATCAGAGGCGTTCCTTCGTTCTCCGATCCGGCGCAGCGTTCCAGGGAATAGATCACATCTTCCGCCGTGACCGGCTTCCCGTCGTGGAACGTCACGCCCTCCCGCAGGGTGAAGGTGTACGTTTTGCCATCCTTAGAGAGCTCATAGTCACTGGCGACGGCCGGGATCACCGAGCCGTCGGGGCTGGCCTTCACCAGTCCCTCGAAGATGTTGAACAAGACCTCACGGATCCCCGCCGTAGCGGCCAACTGGGGATCGAGGTTGCTCAAATCCTGTGCGATACCTACCGTGACTGAGTTCCCTTTGGGTAACTCGCCCGATTGTGCAGTGGCTGTCGGTTCGCTCCCGCTGCCGCTCACGCCCTCCGTGGGGTCGAGAGTGGTCTGCGTGTCTCCTGTACTGCATCCGTACAGTGAGACCGCCAGCATGGCGAGGACAACCAGCAGCAAAAGGGCCCGTTTGACAAACTTGGGCATTTTGCTTCTTCCTTTCTACTGCATTTCTCGCAACTGTCAGTATTCAGTTGTCGGGCCTATTGTAACACACTATGCCAAAATTGCAAGAGTTAATTTCTTAAAAAAAGGCCGTCGGGCCGTCGGCGACCTACTTTCTGCTCGTGCAGAAAGTAGGCAAAGACACGCTTAGGGGGTGGCCACCGGTTCGGCTCCGGGCCAAAGGACGGCCCTGCGCTCACAGGTTGGCCACCCCCTAAGAACCCCCTTTTACGGGAGCTGTCAGATCGGGGCGTTGGTGGTTGTCCTTCCGGCGCGGAGCGGGTACGAACGCAGATCCCCCTGTCGCCGCTGCCGCTGAGTGGTGTGGGTACTGAGAAATAGGTGGGATCCATTGACAGTGCGCCTACAGGTCGTGTGGTGCTTGCCGCGGTGGGTATCGGGCGCGTTCCTGGAACATGACGGTTAGCCTGAGAAATTTAGGCGTTGAAAAGAGAACTCCGCGTTCCCAGTACCTGAGAAACGCAGGCCCGGCGTGGGCCGGAAATCGAAGAGGATCCGTTCGTAACCCCATCAAGCCGGTCACTCTCCCACCGCGCCCAAATCGGCGTGCCCTTGACCTTAACGGGGGTTCTTAGGGGGAGGCCGACTAAGGACGCGCAGCGTCCGCCGGAGGCCACCCCCTAAGCGCGCTCTTTGGTTACTTTCTCTCGCGCGAGAGAAAGTAACGCCCCCCGCAGGGGCGTCCCCTGCGTTGGAAGGCCTACCCCGCCTGCCGCTGGGCAGCGGACTCCCCCTGCCCGCACTGGGCGCAGCTGTGCCCGCAGCTCCACAGTCGTTGGGCGGTGGGATCCCACGCCTGGGCGTAGCTGTCGCACTTGGCGCACAGGTGTTCCGCCGTCTCCGGCGATTGCAGGTCGGTGGATCTGGCCCCGGTCTTTTCTACCATTTCCCGCAGCTTCTCCGGGTTCTCCAGCATGGGGCAGGGCTTCAGGTGGTTCTCGTTGAAGGGCTGGCCGTCATGGTAGGCCATGAACATGGGGGAGCGCAGACAGTCCAGCAGGGACTTCTCCCGGATGTTGGAGTCGGAGTAGTGGATAAACACGCAGGGATCCACGTCCCCGTTGGCGTTGATGTGGAGATACCGCCGGCCACCGGCGATGCAGCCCCCCACGTACTCCCCGTCGTTCTGGAAGTCGATGACGAACAGGGGCTTGGTCTGACGGTAGGCCCGGATGCGGTCGTACATCTGCTCCCGCTGCTCTGGGGAGGGCATCAGCTCCGGGGCGGCGTCGTTGCCCACGGGCATATAGTGGAAGTACCAGGCAAATTTGGCTCCCCAGTCCACCAGGTTGTCCACGAATTCCTCCGAGCTGATGGAATCCAGGTTGGCACTGGTGTAGCAGCAGGAGGTGCCGAAGGGCAGCTTCCGGGCCTTCAGGATGTCCATAGCCTTCCGCACCTTCCGGAACACGCCGTCCCCCCGTCGGCCGTCGGTGGCCTCCTCAAAACCCTCCACGCTGATGGCGGGAATGAAGTTTTTCACCCGCAGCATCTGGTCGGCAAAGTCCTCGTCAATGAGGGTGGCGTTGGTGAAGCACAGGAACTCGCAGTCGCTGTGCTTGTTACACAGGGCGATGAGGTCGTCCTTGCGCACCAGGGGCTCACCGCCGGTGTAGATGTAAATGTAAACGCCCAGCTGTTTGCCCTGGGTGATGATGTTGTCGATCTCGTCAAAGGTCAGGTTCAGCTTGTTGCCGTACTCCGCCGCCCAACAGCCGGTGCAGTGCAGATTGCAGGCAGAGGTGGGATCCAGCAGGATGGCCCAGGGGATGTTGCAGCCGTACCGCTCCCGGGCCTCCTCCTGGATGCCCCAGCCGATGAGGTTGCCGTTGAGCATAAAATTCTCAAAAAAGGTCTTGCGCACCTCGTCGTCCACGTCCGTCCACATGGATCGGATGAGCCGGTACCAGTTGTTGTCCGGGTTCTCGATCACCTTGCGGAAGGCGGCCCGCTGGTCGGGGAAGCTGTTGGGGCCGTTGCCGGCAAAGCGATCCACCCAGTCCATCAGCCTGGGAATATTGGCGTCGGGATCCTTGTCCAGGTAGCCGTACATCGCCCGGAAGCCCGCCCGTTTCACGCTGTTCATCATACTCATTTGTCTCGCGTCCTTTCCGCGGGGGTTTCCCCGCTGCTCAGGTTCATCTTACCGCCCCCTCCCCCGGGTTTCCATAGACAGAAAACGCGGCCTTGTCAAAAGTCTGACAAGGCCGCGCCGATGTAAAATTTTGTCGAATTGTCCCGCTATTTCCCATTTTTCTGGGCCAGCCGCTCCATGGTATAGTCCAGGCAACCCCCCACTAAAATGTCAAAATCATCCAGTCGTTCGATGACGCTGGAGGGCATCCCCCGCTCCACCCAGCTCAGCACCGTGCTGGCCAGCCCTTGGGTCAGCAGCTCGGTCATGAAGCTGATCTGATCCTCCGTCACAGCATACCCCCGGGCAGCCAGCCGGGTGCGGGCCTCCACCAGGGGGGCGGCCCAGCGGCGCAGATCGTGCTCCACATAGCTGCGCTCATAGGCCCGGTACACGTTGAGCACCAGCGTCCGGTTCTCCCGCAGCAGAGCCAGCGTCCGCTCCAGCGGCTCCCGCCATTGCTCCGGATCGGTGACGCCCAGCCCATCCAGCAGCTGCTGGATGCCGTAATCCACCACACCGTACAGATCGGAAAAGTGATAGTAAAACGCCTGCCGGGAGATGCCGCACCGCTCTACCAGTTCCGTGACGGTGATGTCATCCAGGCGCTTAGTCTGAAGCAGCCCCACCAGGGCACTCATGATCTGGTTCTTGGTAGATTTTGGCATTTTTCGTCGAACCTCCCCCGGTTGTTGGGAAGTATTATACCGGGTTTTTCTCCAGGACGCAAGGGACGGGGTTTTGACATTTTTCCGCAGCTGTCAAAGAGCGAAGCCCGGCGCGGCTCACTCCGTGAGGCTGCCCTGCCGCTTCAGCTTGGCCAGGGCGAGCTGACACCGGAGCAGCATCGCCAGCGCCAGCACCGCGAAAATCCCCGCCGGCCAGGAGCGCAGCACCACCGCCAGGGGCGCCATTATCACAAAGAGAAACAGGGCGGGCCTGCGCTGGGCCCTGTAATAGCGCGCCTTGTCCTCGTTGGACGAGTGGAGCTGGAAGGGCTTCCCATCGTTCTTTTTCTCCACAATCAGCAGCTCCCGGTTGTAGGTGGTGGCGTTGGAGGCCAGGCGGCCCCCTGGCTCCGCCCAGGGGCGGACCTCCACCTTACCCACGTTCCAGTCCAGGTTTGCGTTTTTGAACCACACCCGATAGCCGCAGTCCTCCAGGAAGCGGCCGTAGTCCTCCGCCTTGTCCCGGGACAGGTGGGCCACAAACTCCACGCAGTAGCGGTACTCCCCCGGAGCGCAAGGCTCGAACTCGTACAGCAGCTTTTCCGTCCGCACCAGCCGCAGACCCCGATCTGACATCTTATCCAGCCACCGGGCCTGGATCCCCAGCAGCGTCCAGAAGTAACGGTATCGCTTCTCCATTGCGCGCCTCCTTTAAAATCTCCTCCGCCGTGTTTGCCAGCTCCTTCAGCCGCGCCAGTTCCCGGGCCGCCATCTCCCGGCCCAGAGGGGTGACGGCAAACTCTTTTTTCCGCCCCGCGTCCGCCCCCACGGGGGCGATCCAGCCCTTCTCCTGGAGGGCGTTCAGGGCGCCGTACAGCGTCCCCGCCCCCAGGATCAGCCGCCCGGCCGTCCGCTCCTCCACAAACTGCATGACGGCATAGCCGTGCCGGGGCCTGTGCAGGGCCAGCAGGATGTAAAAGGTCACCTCGGTGAGCGCGCCGCCCTTGGCGTTGTCTCGCAAGGCGCGTCCCCCCTTTCTTACGGTTACTGTAATAAATATATCGCTATCCGTAATAGTTGTCAAGAGGATCGGCGGAAGATTTTGAATAGTCCGCCCCCGGCGGCGGCATACTGGAAACAGGTGATGCGCGTTGAAGGAAAAGAACTCCAAAGCCCTGTGGTTCGCCCTGGCAGGGGCGGCCGCCGGAGTGATAAACGGCTTTTTTGGCGGGGGCGGTGGCATGGTGCTGGTGCCCCTGCTGGCGGGAAAGTGCGGGCTGGATCAACGGAAGGCTTTCGCCACCTCGGTGGCGATCATCGCCCCGCTGTGTGCTCTGTCCGCCGGGATCTATTGGTTCCGGGGGGAGCTAAATCTGGCCGCCGCCCTGCCCTATCTGGCCGGCGGGCTGGTGGGCGGACTGGTGGGCGGGAAGGTGTTCCGGAAGCTGTCCATGGTGTGGCTGCGCCGGGGCTTTGCCCTGCTGATTCTGTACGGCGGGGTGAAGGCCCTGCTGTAATACTTTTCTTGATAAAAAGATTTAAAAATCTTTTTATGCCGGCGTAACCGCCGTCGCACCTGCGGCGCACAAGAACAGTATTGACAACATTCTTAGCGGCTGCGCCGCCGGGCCGCATTCTGCGGCCCATAAAACAGGTAAACTGTTTTATGGAGAATTAGTATGACGATCCGTTGGGAAAGGGGGACGTGGGATGCTTGACTGGCTTGTCGCCGCCCTGGTAGGGGCGGCCACCGGGGTGCTGTCCGGCCTGGGCGTGGGGGGCGGCTCCCTGCTGCTGATCTATATGACCAACTTCACCGGGCTGGCCCAGCCCCTGGCTCAGGGGATCAACCTGCTCTATTTTCTCCCCGCCGCCGCCACCGCCCTCCCCGCCCACGTCAAAAACGGCTATGTGGAGCGGCGGGCCCTGATTCCGGCCATCTGCGCAGGGCTGGCGTGCTCCGCCCTGGCGGCCTGGGCCGCCACCGGCATGGACGTAGAGGCGCTGCGGAAATGCTTCGGGGTCTTTTTGCTGATCATCGGCCTGCGGGAGCTGTTTCGGGAGGAACAGTAATATTTTTCCTTGCCTTTCCCGCCCCGCCGTGATATGATAGTCCCTGCCGGACGGGCCCCGCGGCCTGTCCGGCCTATTTTTATCATTAGGAGCGCGAATCCATGAATCCTGTTTTATTCGTCGTGCTGCTCACCGCCGCCACCGGCGTAGGCGGGCTGGCGCTGGGGGGCGGGCTGGCCGCCCTGATCAAGCGGGAGTCCCCCCGGGGGACGAGCCTGTTGCTCAGCTTTACTGCGGGGCTGATGCTGTCCATCGTGGCGCTGGACATGGTGCCTGAGGCGGTGGAGGCCCTGGAGGGGGACGCCGCCCCCCTGCTGCTGGTGCCCGGCGTGCTGGTGGCGGGCTTTGTAGTCACCTACCTGCTGAACTGCTGGATCGATAAGAGCGCCCACCACGAGGACGCCGAGCACCCCCACGCCTGCGCCTGCGGCCACCACGACCTGCACACCGCCGGCATCGTGCTGGCGGCGGCAGTGGCCCTGCACAACGTGCCGGTGGGCATGGCGGTGGGGGCCACGGTGGCGGTGCAGGGGATCTGTCTGGCCAGCGCCCTGGCCGCCGTCACCATCGGTCTGCACAACCTGCCAGAGGGCATGAGCATCGCCGTACCCCTCCTCCATGACGGTTCCAAGACCTTCAGCGCCATCGCCGTGGCCGCCCTGTCCGGCCTGCCCACAGTGGCAGGGGCACTGCTGGGCTATTTCGTGGGCAACCAGGCCCCCGCCGCCCTGGCCGCCGCCCTGGCCCTGGCGGGGGGCGCCATGCTGTACGTAGTGTTCTTTGAGCTGCTGCCCGAGGCGGCGCTCCAGTGGAAATCCCGGTGGACCGTGCTGGCCACGGTGGTGGGCTTCGCCCTGGGGGTGCTGCTGATCTTCGGGCATGGGCACGCCCATTGACGTGTGAGAAAAACAGGGCAAGGCAAACCATCCAGTTCGCCTTGCCCTGAACACTGTTTGCGGCGGGCCGCCCTCGGGCGGCCCGCCGCTTTTTTGTTTTTACATTAGCTTTACGGTGAAGAACACCGCCTGAATGAACACCCAGCCCACCAGGGCGAACAGCAGGTACAGCCCCGCCGAAGCGCCCAGGATCAGGGTCAGCGCCATGGTTAGGGCGGTCACCCCGCAGGTGATCCAGGTGATGACATAGCTGGTGCCCGCAGGCATCACCCGCACACCGCCCAGCTTGCCATCCCCGGCCCGCAGCACAAAGGTCAGCACCACAGCGGCAACCAGGGCCACAAAGCCCGCCACAAACAGGACTGTGATCAGGCTGTCGTGGGTGGCGTAATACTGCCGGTGCAGCCACAGAGCCAGCAACCCCCCTGCCGACACCAGGGCGTTGAGGAAAAATACCCGCTGGTACAGGAAGAAGATCACGATCAGCACCGCCGCCACAGCGGGCAAGATCATCACGATGTTCAGCCCCACGTCGAACAACACGTTGGCGAACAGGGCCAGAATCCACAGGCCCGCTGCCGCCGCCGTCAGCGCGCAGGGCAGGACAATGCCTTTCCCCTTCCTGTGCCAGACCACCGCCCAGACAATCCCGGCCACGGTGAGCACCGCGCCCAGCACGGAAAACACCTGAAAGAAGTACATCAGCGCCGTTGCCAGCCCAACGCCAAAGATCATATTCACGTAGACCTGCTTCACCAGCAGGATGATCAGTTCCACCACCACGGCTCCCACCAGCCAGAGGAGCATCCTGTTAAATTCGGCGTTCTCCTTCTCGTAACGCTGTTCCCGTTTCCCCTTATCGAACATTCTCATCCGTCCTTTATCTTCAGTCGCGCCGAACCCTTCGAGCTGTCCAGCCGCATCGGTATTATTCTGTGCAGACGCCCCGGAGAAAATCCCCCCACGGCGTTAAGCAGATAACAGTATAGCAGAAACCGACACGAATTGCAACAGAAAAAATTTGAACAAGTCCCTGTGCTATCCCAGGGCCCTTCCCCCAAGCGCAAAAATCTGATATAATGGGAGCTGGATGGACAGGATGGCCCAGGCCCGCGCTACCATTCCCGCCCTATTTCCCGTCTACATTATATATAATAGATAAGGAAGGAGTTTTTCTTATGACCAATCAGGCTCTGGTGGACTTGGCCTTCACCATGCTGGATCGCTCCTATGTCCCCTACTCCCATTTTCCGGTAGGGGCCGCCCTGCTGTGCGCCGACGGGACGGTGTTCACCGGCTGCAACGTGGAAAACGCCGCCTATGGCTCCACCATCTGCGCCGAACGCACCGCCCTGGTAAAGGCGGTAAGCGAGGGGCATCGGGATGATTTCATCCGGCTGGCCGTGGTGGGCCGGGGGGAGGACTACTGCTGGCCCTGCGGGGCCTGCCGGCAGATGCTCTATGAGTTCGCCCCAAACCTCACCGTGCTGGTGGCCCGGGGGGACGGGCAGTTTGTCACCCTTCCTCTGAAGGAGTTGCTGCCCCACGGGTTTGGGCCGGCCTCCTTAAACTGACCACTCAAAAACAAGGGGTGCACCTTTCACGCTAACCATCCCCCCAAACACCTCCACTGAGCCGCCTTGCTCGTCCAGCAGGTTGGGGTAGAGGCCGTCCGGCGCGTTCACCGGCGTCAGGGAGGGCTCCCCGCGCATACTGAACAGGCCGGTGAGCCGCTGGGCGCCCTTCCGGTGCTCCGCCCGCAGAACATCCCGGGGCAGAGCCGTCACCTCATACCGGCTGTCCGCCAGCAGGGGGTGGCGCTTCAGCTTCCCCAGCTGCCGGAACAGCCTTGTCACGCCTTCGCTCAGGTTCCAGGCGACATCGTCCTTGTCGAACAGGCTGGGGCGGTGGGTGCACTCCGCCTCCTGTCCAGCGTAGATCAGGGTCATCCCCTTCTGGAAATAGGTGAAGGCCGTCCAGTTGAGACGGGCCAGCCCGCCAGGGATGACAAAGGCCGCCCGGGCCTGATCATGGTTCTCCAGGAAGCGCAGCTTCACGTAATTGCACGGATAGGTGATCTCTTGGCGGTTGATCCGATCCGCGTAGAAGTCCAGCGGCACCTCTCCCCGCAGATACTTGTGGAAGTCGTGGAAAATGTCGTAGTCATAGCAGACATCAAACGCCTGGAAGCACTCCGCATCGGACAGCACCGCCAGGCCGTCCGCCCGGCCCTCCCGGACAAAGTCAGGCTCCACCGACTCCGCCAGCCAGAGGCAGCCGGGGCGCACCGCCTCCACCTCCGCCCGGGCCCGCAGCCAGAAGTCCAGCGGCACCAGGGGGGCCACGTCGCAACGGAAGCCGTCCACCATCCCCGCCCAGTATTTCAGCGTCTCAATCTGGTAGTCCCACAGGCCGGGGTTGCCATAGTCCAGGTCGATCACATCCCACCAGTCCCCCACCCGGTTGCCGAAGCTGCCGTCCGGTTTGTGGTAGAACCACTCCGGGTGGTGCTCCGCCAGCCAGGAGTCGGGGGACGTGTGATTATATACCACGTCGATGACGCACTTCATGCCCAGGGCGTGGATCTCGTCCACCAGGCGCTGGAAGTCCTCCAAGGTGCCGTACTCCGGGTTGACGGCCCGGTAATCCCGGATGGCGTAGGGGCTGCCCAGCGTTCCCTTGCGGTGCTTTTCCCCAATGGGATGGATGGGCATGAGCCAGACAATATCCGTCCCCAGAGCCTTGATCCGCTTCAGATCCCGGCCCACCCCCTCGAAGGTGCCCTCGGGCGTATGGTTCCGGACAAAAACGGAGTACATGATCTGATTTCGATAAGCTGTGTCGGTGCTTTTCGCCATAATAATACCCCCTTCAGTTTTCCTAAAGATGCTCGGGCGCGGCCGCGCCCTGTTAAAGTATACCATAATCATTTTGAAAGTCCACTCTTTTCCCCCTGTTTCCTCCACTTTTAACTCTCAAATGAGAGGATGACCCATCCTATCACCTAAAAACAGCGGATTTTGCCTCCTATACGGCCAAAAAATAGTAAGGAGGAAACATTCCAATGAGAAACTTGAAAAAGTTCCTCGCGCTGGT
>JAETOJ010000058.1 GCA_021768085.1 Bacillota bacterium | reverse complement strand
AAGCTTGTAGCTATTAAGTTGGAGCTTGGCCCAGTCCAGACCCTCGCCCACCAGGACGCAGACGGTAACTGGGTGCTCAACGACCCGCCGCCCAACAAGGCGCTGGAGCTGGCAAAATGCCAGAGGTACTTTGAAAAGCTGCATATTCAGCATATATCAGGTTTCAACAATTCATTTCAGTATAAATGTACCAAAAGAGGTCTTCCATCTGTGCCGACGCTCGGGGCCGGATTGTCACAGGCTGGAGCGACGGCCCGCACCCTGAACGCGACACCACCAACGCCATCTGTATCAACCAGCAGGGCGGCTACCAGTTCCAGCTCATCCCCAGCGGCGAGGAGAACCCGCCCCTCTACACCATGGATGGCATCCTGCTGTATCGCTGGGACGGGGCGCAGGCGCTCCCCCGCACCGAGGAGGAGATCGCCGCGGACCGGGCGGCCATTCCGGAGCCTCCGCCCAGCGAACAGGAGCGGCTGCGGGCAGATGTGGACTTCCTGGCGGCCATGCAGGGGGTGAGCCTATGAGTATCTATGAGCTGGCGCTGAAATACTATCCCCGACTTTGGGATAAATCCCGCATCGAGGCTCTGGTTGAGGCCGGGAGGCTGACAGAGGAGGAAGCCACCCAGCTCATGGGTGCGGAAGCTGACACACCGAAAGCAGCTTCTTAAATCCTCCAAAACAAAAAGCGAGCCGGAGCAACACGGCTCCGGCTCTTGAGGAATGGAGGATAGAATGAAAAAGAAAGGATGTCTCTTGCAAGTATTATAGTAAAGCCCTTTCATTACAAAAGTTCGTGCACAAGTGTTACAAAAGTATGAATTCCTGAAAAATTTTTCTTTCCCGCACCCAGCCTTTTCCGGTTTTGTTGCCCTTTTAGGTGCAAGGTTCTCCCCTGCTTCCGCCAGCGGCGAAAGGAGTGTAGCAAAGCATGCAGCAAACCAGCAAGTATAAGCTCAACAAGCCCGGGGTGGACGACCCTATCGCCATCGCGCCGCTGAATGAGAACGCGGACAAAATCGAGGCTGCCATCCAGGCCGAGGCCAGCGCCCGCGCCGCCGGGGACAACGCCCTGCTGGGCCGGATCCAGGCCATCGAGGCCAAGCGCATCGTGTACGGCTCCGTCAACATTCCCGAGAACACCACGGTTTCCGTGCCTCTGGACTTCGCCCCCTACGCCGTGCTGATCCACGGCATCGCCAACGGATACGGCTTCGCCGCCCTGGCGCTGCCTGAGCAGCCGGGCCGCTCGGTGGAGATCGTGGGCAACGGCTTCAAAATCACCGCCGGTACCTCATACGCTTTCCTCAGCGGTATCTATCGCTACCTCGCCCTTGGCTGAGCCGGACGCAAAAAGGCCCCCCGGGAAAATCCCGGGGGGCCTCTTTCAGGACTTCACGCCGATTTGCTCAGCAAACAGCTTACTGGTTGCCCAGGATGGTGTTCGACTGAACAGTCTGGCCGTTAATGGTGACCACAGCGTAGAAGTACATGGTGTTGTTCGCGCCACTTATCGCCGTCGGAGTGGCGGCATAAGCGCCGGCCACCAAAGAACCAGTCACAGTATCAACCTGGATAGGTGTAATCCCCCAGGGGTTCGTGACGCTGTAAGAGTAGATCCGCGCGGTGAAGGAGCTGGTGTCGGCAGCGTTGCTGCTGCTGATAGCCAGACTAATATCGCCGTTCACATCAATACTCAGCGTGGGAGTATAGATCGTGCTGACGGTAGGATCATCGCTCGGGGTCACGTTCGGGTCAGTGGCCACGTAGATCTCCACGATGGACTTCACCGCGCTCTGCTCGTAGACGATGGTCACGTCATTGGTGGTGGACTTGTTCAGGTAGTCCAGAATGGCGGTTTCCTCAGTCACGCCCATACCCAGACCGATGACCTTGGTGCTGCCAGTCAGGTAGTAGGTGTCAGTACCGTTGATGGTGATGGTCTTCCGATCCACGTTGTAACCCACGTTGTAATTGGGAGCCACGGGCGGGGTAGTCGCGTCCTTCACGTCCTTCAGGTAGACGGCCTCGGTAGTGGTGTTGTCGTAGGGGTTGCCGCCCGTCACGCCGGAGACGAAGTTCACGGGACTACCGCTGACAGTGGCGGTCATGCTGTTGAAGTTCTTCAGCTCGCTGCCAATCTGAACGTGGTTAGCCAGCAGATACTCGGTCGCCGTATCCTGGAACAGGGCGGTCACCACACCGTTGGTCATCTGGACGGCAAACAGGTGGCCAGCGTAGGCCTGGCTGTCGCGCACCCGGGTGAAGGTCTTCTCGCCGATGAAGGTCAGGGTGGTGGGCTCGCCGTTCAGCCAGCCGAACAGGGTCCCGGTGCCAGCCGCGCCGTTCCACTGAGCAGCGCCGCCGTTGTAGTAGAACAGGCCATAGGTCAGGCTGCCCTTGCTGGTGCCGGTGACGTACACGTACTCAGCGCGGTTATCGCTGTCCACATCTGCCCAGTCAACCTCGCTGTTGTTAGCCAGCTCCACATCGCCGGGCAGGGTGTCCAGGGTGTAGCAGGCCACGGCGTCGGAGTCGGCGCTGGCGCGGATCATGATGGTGGTGTCAACGTCCATCCACACATCAGCGCTGGGAGCGCCGGTATTCAGATCAATGTAACCGAGGGTCTTGAACAGCTTGCCGGCGGTGCCGCTGGCCTGGTTGTTGTAGTGCCCGGTGTAAGCGCCAGTGTTGTTGCCGTCGCCGGCCACCTCAATAGCGGTCACCTTGCCATCGGTGGAGGCCACGAACTTGAACAGGTTGCCGCGCAGCACACCCAGATAGCCGTTGCCAAACTGGCCCTTCTCAGTGGCGTTCACGCTGGTGACAGGGGCCACGTGCAGCCAGCCATGGTTGGCGGTGCCGTCAGCACGGTCGGAGGTCTTCATGACATCCGGGCTGGAGTTGTCGTACACGGGAATCAGATCCAGGACGTTGGCGCCAGCGCTGGTCATCGTAGTGTTCCAAGTGTGGGCCGCAGTAGCGCCCCAAGTATTATAGGCGCCGCTCATCAGGAACTTGTCGATGGTGACGGTGTCAGTGGTGCCGTCAGCGTACAGCACGTTGGCGATGGCCTTGGCGGTGCCGTCGGTGATGCTCTCGCCCTGGCCGAAGGCGCTGTAGATGCTGGTGATCACGCCGAAGCTCTCAGTATTGGGCACGTTGTCGATGCCGATCAGGTTGCCCTTCAGGTCGAAGCACCAGGCGAAGGTGGTGCCGGTGGTGATGCCGGCCACGTCCAGGTACAGGGTGTTGGCGTCATCGAAGTTACCGATGTCCGTGGAGTGCTTGGCCTGGTTCCAGTAGGTCACGGTCTGCTTGCCGGTCTTCACGGTAGCCCTGCCCGCGACCTCCAGAGCGACGGAAGCGGTGCTGCTATCAGTGAGCTTGAACGTCAGGTCGTCGTACTTGAAGGGGTCGCCGGGGATGCCGGCAGGCATCAGGCAGTTGGGCTCAAAGGCGGCCCTCTCCTTGGCGGCCTGGCTCTCGACCAATTTAACATTGGTAGCATCATAAACATCCCAGTGGTTCAGGTTGGTAGTGCCCATGGTGCCCACACCACTAATAGCACCAACGGTGTAAGCCGGGGCCTCCCACTGATCATAGGCAGTGTAGCCCTGCACCAGCAGCTTCTCGCCCACAGAATAGGTATAGTTCTCGTCCTTGTTGGACAGGCGGTGCTCAGTGGTGTTCAGCTCGGCGGCGGAACCCGCAGCATAGAAAAGACCGGTCTTATTAGCGGGGCCCACGCCGTGGCCGTCATACACATCCAGGTACAGGTAAGCGGGGGTGATGACGTGGCCATTGCGGTCCAGCACGCGCTCAGTCACCTTGGTGACGGTGGCCAGATAGGTGTCCACCATGGTCACGCGGGGCTCCAGCTTGATGAAGGTGTCCAGCGTGCCGTTATTGTCAAGGTCCAGCTTCCCGTTCCAGGGGTGAGCCTCCGCCTTGTAGAACTTGGTCTCACGGCCCTGACCGCCCACGCTGGTCACGGTGTCGGTGGACTCAATCCGGTACTTGTCGGTGATGGGGGTGTAGCGGTTGACGTACAGATCGAAGGTGCCGTCGGTCTTAATATCCAGCTCCTCGGCCACGTCGCACTCCTTCATGACGGTGTCGAACTCCAGGGCGGGGTTGGCGTAGACGGTGGCGACGACGGTACCATTTTTGGTCCACTCATAGCCGGGGTTGCCCCACTTGTCGAGGGTCTTCCAGCCGCTAACGGCCAGCTTGAAGTTGGTGATGGCCAGGGGGCTGCCGTTGTCCTGGTAGCCGTTCAGGATGGTCCACTTCTGAACGGGAATCAGGCCGGCCTGGAACAGGATCTCGGCCACCAGCTCACGGGCGGCGGGCTGGTTCAGGGTGTTGTTGTAGGTGGTCTTGTTCACGTTCACCAGCAGACCCAGGGAACGGGTGAAGTTAGCCACCTGCACCTGCCAGCTGGGACCGGTGAACTCCTTGTTCTGGCCGTAGCCGACAGCCCGCAGGATCATGGCGGCGGCCTGGTAGCCGGTCACGCTGTCGTTGGGGCCGAACTTGCCGTTGCCGTAGCCGGCAATCCACTCGGCGTTGGCGCAGTAGTTGATGTAGCCGGCAGCCCAGTGGTCGGACGTCACGTCGGTAAACGTGGCGTAGTCCTTATACAGGTGGGCTTGGTTGCCCTCCACATCGCCGGTAGCCAGACGGTAGACGATAGTCGCCACCTCGGCACGGGTGATGCTGTTCTTGGGCCTGAAGTCGAACTTGTCCCCATTGGTGTAACCAGTGAAGACCTTCAAGCCTTCCAGGACTGAGACGCTCTCGAGAAATTCTGGTGTGATCTCGCTAGCGTCCGTGAAGTCGCTGTCGGCGGTGGCGGCGTTGACGGTAACCATCAGGCTGAAGGTCATCATCATAGCCAACACCAGCGCGAGGAACTTTTTCAAGTTTCTCATTGGAATGTTTCCTCCTTACTATTTTTTGGCCGTATAGGAGGC
>JAETOJ010000057.1 GCA_021768085.1 Bacillota bacterium | reverse complement strand
GCCATTTTCTGCATTATCCCGGACAGCAACGACGTGAGCCTCAATTTCCTTGTGGGTATGCTCTATTCCCAGGCGTTCCAGGAGCTGTATTTTCAAGCGGACAAGGTACACGGCGGCAGTCTGCCCATCCCCGTCCGGCTCATGTTCGACGAATTTGCCAACGTCTCCCTGCCGGACGGCTACGCCCGACTCCAGGCCACCATGCGCTCCCGCAACGTGATGGCCACCATTATACTGCAAAATATTTCACAGTTAAAGGCCCTTTTCAAAGACGATTGGGAGGGCATCATCGGGAATGCGGACGCCTTTATCTATTTGGGCGGAAACGAGCAAAGCACGCACAAATATGTTTCTGAGCTGCTGGGCAAGGAGACAATCCAGACGCAAACCAGCAGCCAGAGCAAGGGGCGCAACGGATCGTACAGCCAGAATTTTCAACAGGCCGGGCGCGAACTTTTAACGCCCGATGAAGTACGGATGCTGGACAACAAAAAGGCCATTGTCCTCATTCGCGGCGAAGCGCCGGTGATCGACGACAAGTACGACCTTATGAAACACCCCGCGATCAAGTTTACGGCTGACGGGGGCGCAGCCGCTTATATACACAGTCCAGTTTGCCTATACGACGTGGGCGATCTGGACTTTTCCTTTACGTCGCTGGACGATGTTGAAATCATCGAATGAAAAAAGGAGGAATTTTTACCATGAAAAAGCACAATTCCAACACTTCCCTCACCACCCGGAGCAAGGCCCGCCGCTATATGGCCGTCTGGACGGCGCTGGTGCTGTCCCTGTGCCTGTTCACCGTTCCGGCCTTTGCCGCAGGCTCCGACCCGCTGAACATCGTAAATAACCTGAGCGACTTCATCTTCTCCATCATTAAGGCGCTGGGCGTCATTATCCTGGGTTGGGGCATCGTGCAGGTGGGTATGTCCATTCAGTCCCACGACGCCAGCCAGCGCACCCAGGGCTTCCTGTGTCTGTTCGGCGGGCTTATGATCGCCTTTGCAAAGGAGATTTTGACCGCCATCGGCGCGGTGTAAGCGGCCCCGTCAACCCTACGCCGGGGAAATGCGTCTCACCGTGAGACGCATTTCCCCGCAGACTCGGAGGTGATTTTTTGAGTGACAACTGGATCGTCAGCAATCTGGAGAGCGCCTTGTCGGGCTGGAATGATAAGCTGGCGGAAATTTGGGCGCTGCTGACCCAATCCCCGGAGACGTTCAAGGGCGGCACCATTTGGAGCTTGATCCTCAGCGTCCACAATGCCCTGGTAGGCATCGGCTACGGCCTTTTGGTGCTGTTTTTCGCTATGGCTATTTTTCAGAGCGCCGCCAGCTTCCGGGACTTCCAAAGGCCGGAATATGTGCTGCGCCACCTGATCCGCTTTATCCTGGCCAAAACCGCCGTGGGCCGGTGTATGGAGATTATGACCGCGATTTTCAATATTTGCGGCGGTATCACGCAGACCGTGATGAGTGGGCTGGGCAACTCTATTACCACGGCGGCGACCCTGCCCACCGAGATCGTGACTGCCATTGAGGGCGTGGGCCTGTTGGAGAGCATCCCCCTGTGGCTGGTGTCTCTGTTAGGCACCCTCTTTATAACCGTCATGTCCTTTATCCTTTTGCTTACGGTGTACGGGCGCTTTTTCCGGCTGTATATGTTTACTGCCCTGGCTCCCTTGCCCCTGGCGTCCTTTGCCGGTCAAACCACGTCATCCAGCGGCAGGGCATTTATTAAAAGCTACATTGGCGTGTGCATGGAGGGCGCGGTGATCGTGTTGGCCTGTCTGATTTACTCGGCGTTCCTGTCCAGCAGCGCCCCCGCCGTGGACAGCAGCTTACCCGCCGTCACGATGGCGTGGCAGTACATCGGACAGCTCATTTTCAATATGCTTATCCTGACCGGTCTTGTCCGCGGGGCCAGCCGGATCGTAAAGGAGATGTTCGGTTTATAGGAAAATACAGCGTGATTTACGCCGACCCGCCCTGGCGCTATCAGACGTGGAAAGGGCAGGGCGTGGCCGAGCGCCACTACCCCACCATGCCCCTGGAGGGCATCAAGGCCCTGCCCGTGGAGGGACTGGCCGGGAAAGACTGCGTATTGTTCCTGTGGGCCACCTACCCCATGCTGCAGGAGGCGCTGGACGTGATCCGGGCCTGGGGCTTTACCTTTAAGACCGTCGCTTTCACATGGATCAAGCTGGCGCCCAAAGCGGACAGTATCTATTGGGGCATGGGCTACTGGACGCGCTCCAACGCCGAGATCTGTCTGCTGGCCACCAGGGGCCAACCCCGGCGGCAGGCGAAGAACGTCCATCAGGTGATCATTTCCCATGTGGAGGAACACAGCAAAAAGCCGGACGAGGCGCGGCGGCGCATTGTGGCCCTCATGGGCGACGTTCCCCGTATAGAGCTGTTTGCCCGCCACCCCGCCCCCGGCTGGGATGTGTGGGGGAATGAAGTCCCCAGCAATATCCAATGGCATGATACCACATAGGGGACGGCGGCTTACCCGTCGTTCCTTTACTTTATCCGCGAAAGGAGAATCGCATGGAAATTAAAATCCCCAAAGAAGTGCGCCAGCACAAGGAAACCATCTTTTTCGGCCTGTCGGCCCGTCAGTTTTTCTGCGCCGCCGTCGCCGTGGGGCTGGCCGTGGGCGTGTACCTGGGCCTCGGCCCTATGATCGGCAAGGAGACGGCAAGCTGGCTGTGTATCCTCGCCGCCGCCCCCATCGCCCTGGCGGGCTTTTTCAACTACAACGGCATGACGCTGGAGCAGTTTGCCTGGGCTTTTATCAAGTCCGAAATCCTCTGCGCCGGGGAGCGCCGGTTTATATCCAGAAACTTTCACTATGAGCTACTGAAGCGGAAAGGAGGGCAGGACTTTGATTAAATCCCTTGTCTCTGCCAACAAGAGCGAGCGCGAGAAATTCACCGTCCCCCGCAGCGTCCAGGAGACGATCCCCGTCAAGTGCGTGTACCCGGACGGCATCTGGCTGGTGGGGAACCGGCACAGCAAGAGCTGGCGTCTTACCGATGTGAACTACGCCGCCGCCTCCGACGAGGAGCGGCGGGGCATCTTCCTGGCCTACGGCGGCGTCCTCAACTCCCTGCCCACCGACGCCGCCACCAAGATCACCATTATCAACCGCCGTCTGAACCCCGTGGACTTTGAGCGCAGTATCTTAATGGAGGAACGCTGGGACGGCCTGGACGAGTACCGGCAGGAGGCCAACGCCATTTTGAAGCGCCGCGCCGCCGAGAGCAACAATCTTGTGCAGGAAAAGTATATCACCCTGTCCATCCCCCAGCGGAAGATCGAGGAAACCCGTTCCTATTTCCGGCGGGTGGACGGCAACCTGACCAAGAGCCTGGGACGGCTGGACAGCACGGCGCGGGAGGTTGCCAACCATGACCGGCTCCGCATCCTCCATGACTTTTTCCGGCCCGGTGAGGAACAGTATTTCACATTCGACCAAACGGCGGCCATCCGGCATGGGGTAGACTTCAAAGACCTGGTTTGCCCGGACGGTATCTCCTTTAAGGCCGGACACTTTGAGATGGGCGGTAAGTATGGGCGCGTCCTCTTTCTCAAGGAGTACGCCAGCTATATTGAGGACGATATGATCTCCGACCTGTCCGACTTTGACCGCAGCCTCATGTTGTCCATCGACATCCTGCCCATTCCCACCGACGAGGCTGTGAAAGAAATCCAAAGCCGGATTTTAGGCATTGAGAGCGACATCACCCGCTGGCAGCAGCGCCAGAATGACAGGAACAACTTTACCGCCGCCATCCCCTACGAGCTGGAGCAGCTCCGCGCCGAGACAAAGGAATTTTTGTCCGACCTCACCGAGCGCGACCAGCGCATGATTTTTGCCGTGGTGACGCTGGTGCATATTGCGGACACGCTGGAGCAGTTGGACGCGGACACGGAAACCCTGCTGTCCATCGGGCGGGAACACCTCTGCCAGTTTTCCGTGTTGCGCTACCAGCAGGAGGACGGGCTGAACACCGTCCTGCCCTACGGCCTCCGGCGCGTCAAGGCCCTGCGGACGCTGACCACCGAAAGCGCCGCCGTCCTCATGCCCTACCGGGTGCAGGAGATACAAGACCCCGGCGGGCTGTCCTACGGCATCAACGCCATTTCCCGCAACCTTTTGATCTGTGACCGCAAGCGGCTCATATCCCCCCACGGCTTTTATTTGGGCGTCTCCGGCTCCGGCAAGAGCATGGGCATGAAAGACGCCATCACCGAGGTTGTGCTGGGCACCGGCGACGATGTGATTATCATTGACGCCGAACGCGAGTACGGCCCGCTGGCCAAGGCCCTGGGCGGCGAGATCATCGAAATCTCCCCCCACAGCCAGCACCACATTTCCCCCCTTGACCTGGGCAGCGGCTACGCCGATGACGAAAACCCCGTTGCCATGAAGTCCGAGATCATCACCAGCATTTTGGAGCAGCAGATGGGCGCGGGGCGCATGAGCGCCAGCCATAAATCCATCATTGACCGCTGTACCTCCAATATCTATCAAAACTACTTCCAGGGAAAGGGCAAAGTCCGTATGCCCCTGCTCACCGACTGGCGGGAGGAAGTGCTGAAGCAGGCCGACCCGGAGGCGCGGGAGATCGCCCTTGCCGCCGAGCTTATCACCGAGGGCAGCTTGAATGTGTTTGCCCACCCCACCAACGTCAACATGGACAACCGGCTGGTTGTCCTCGACCTCTACGAGATGGGGGAGCAGCTCCGGCCCACAGCCCTGGTGGTGACGCTGGAGGCCATCCAGAACCGCGTCATGGAGAACCGTAAGCGGGGCAAGTTTACATGGGTATTCATTGATGAGTGCTACTTGTATTTTAAGTACCACTATTCCGGCGAATTTCTTTACCGGGCGTGGAAACGCTTTCGGAAGTACGCCGGGATCATGACGGCGGCGACGCAGAATGTGGAGGAATGTCTGAAGTCCGAGACGGCGCGGCTCATGCTGGCCAACAGCGAATTTCTGCTGCTGTTCAACCAGTCCGCCACAGACCGGGCGGAGCTGTCCAAGCTCCTGCACATTTCCGACACGCAGATGGGCTACATCACCAACGCCGACCCCGGCCACGGCCTGTTACGGTTTGGCGGGGCGCTGGTGCCCTTTGCCAACACCATCCCCCGCGACTCCGGCCTCTACCGCTTGATGTCTACCACACCGGGCGAAAGCTGA
>JAETOJ010000056.1 GCA_021768085.1 Bacillota bacterium | reverse complement strand
CTGCCAGCGGCGTTGTAGGTGCCGGTGGTGATCTTCGCCAGCCGTACCGCCTCCACGGGCAGGGTGTCCCTCCAATAAAAAGAGGTGAGCGCCGTGGTGGAGTTGTTGCCGATGTTGGAGAACGTGTAGCGGATATTTTGACCGGGCATGACCTCGGCATAGCCGGTTTTCTGGATCGCCACGTTGGTGTAAAGGCTCTTGTTGGTCATGGCCGCTTTGACGATCTGGCCCGCGTGTTCGATCTCCACGTCAATGGGGGTCTTGTCCAGGGCATAGAAGTCAGCGGCCTGGGATTCCACCACCTTATACCGGCCCAGGGGCAGGGGCTTGGACACGGCCACGCCGTTCTTGTCGGTGCGGATGGTGTCAACAAGGTTCCCGGTGCGGTAGTGGTAGATTTCAAACACGGTGCCGGGGATGGGGGTGCCAGCGGGCCAGCCGTTCATGGAGTTGTAGTCGGCGCTGGTCTTGGTCACTTGGATTTGCCCGGTGACGGCGGTGTTCTTCCAGGTGATGGTGGTGCAGCCGCCGTACTCCACATAGATGGTCTTGGGCTGGGTGTCCAGGATATAGCCGTCCGCGCACTCGATCTCCCGGATGGTGTACTTGCCGTCCGCCAGCCCGCCGTCCACATAGACATAACCCTCGTTGTCGCTCTCATAGACGCCCACGGGGTTGCCCTTGGCGTCGGAAAGCAGGAACTTCACGCCGTAAATCCCCTTGCCGGTCACGCTGTCGATCTTGTGGATGATGGCGCTGCCGGTCTGCCGGTTGGTGATCTCCAGGGTGGCGGTGCCGCCGTCCTTTACCTCGATCTGATAGGGCTGGCTGTCCAACTGATAGCCCTTGGCGGCCTGGAGTTCCGTCACCTGATACCAGCCCTTTTC
Source organism: Bacillota bacterium (assembly GCA_021768085.1). Taxonomy (GTDB): domain Bacteria; phylum Bacillota; class Clostridia; order Oscillospirales; family Oscillospiraceae; genus Enterenecus. The sequence goes on along the minus strand of JAETOJ010000056.1, from coordinate 4,632 downwards.
CGCTTCGGGCAGGGAAATGACGCCGGAGCGGTCGGTGGTGTAGGTGCCCACGATCTCTCCGTTGAGCTTGCGGATTTCAAACTGTACGCCGCTGATCCGCTCCCCGGTTTCCTCGTCCGTCTTGATGATGGTCAAACCGCCCACCTTCGTGTTATACACGGTGATGGTCTGCGTATCGCTGGCATTGACCTTGACCGTCTGCGTCTTGGTGCCCTCATCCATCACATATCCGGGCAGGGGCTTGGTTTCCGTGATGACCAGGGTGCCTACGACGCCGGAAATGCGGATTTCACCGTTGGCATCCGTCTTGTAAAGGCCCTTGCTGGACAGATGGCCGTAGTCGTCGTCCAGGTAGGAGCCGTCCGAGTAGGTGATCTGGAACTCCACCCCGGCCAGCGGTTTGCCGGTCTGCTTGTCCAGCTTCTTCACCACGATGCAGCCCTGCTGCTTGTTATAAAAACGGAGGGTCTGGACTTCGCCGGACTTGATAAGGATGGACTTGGGCTGGCCGTCAAGCACATAGCCCTCCAACGCCTTGACCTCCCGTGCGGTGACGGTAGTGCCGGGGGTCAAATCGTTCAGAACGATGCGGCCATTCTCATCGGTGATAAACTCCCCGTTGGAATTGCCAACGACGGCCCCGCTGCTGTCGGTGACAAGGAAAGTGACGCCTTTCAGCGGGGTGGTGGTGCCCTCGATATACTTCTCGATCACAAGGGTGGTGCTGGGGGTGTTGGTGAAATGGAGGGTCTGCGTGTCGTTGGGGTTCACCACCACCGTCTGCGTCCGGGTGGCCTCGTCGATGGTGTAGCCGGGGATGGTGGCCGTTTCCGTCACCACCAGCGTCCCCACCACGCCATTGACGGTGATCTTGCCGTCCTTGTCAGTAAAATACAAGCCGTTGCTGCTGATCTGTCCGTTTTCAGCCGGTACAAATTCTCCCGTGGAGGTGGTGACGCGGAACGTCACACCCTGCAACGGCTTCCCGGTGAGGGCGTCCCGTTTGTCGATGACCAGCGTCCCGGCCTTGGAGTTCTTTACAATGACGGTTTGCGTGTCGCCGCCCTGCCCAATGACTACATTGGTGCTGGCGCTATCCATCACATAGCCCGTCGGGGCCTTGATCTCATTCAGTACATAAGCGCCGGGGGCGAGGTTGGTGATCTTGATTTCCCCTTGGGCGTCGGTGGTAAAAATCCCGTTCTGCGTCAGGGTGCTGGTGCCGATCACGCCGTCCAGCCCCACTTCACACCCTGCCGCCGTGGTCACTCTAAACTCCGCGCCGGGGAGGGGCTGGCCGGTGGTGCTGTCCCGCTTCTGGATAATAATGGCCCCTTTCGGCTGGTTTTTGAACGTCAAAGATACCGTGCGCCCCTCTTTGATTTGAACGGTCTGGCTCTGCGTGTCGATTAAAAATCCAGCGGGGGCGCGGGTTTCCGTTACTACCACGCTCTTGCCGGGGGTCAGGCCGGTGATGCGGATTTCCCCGTTCTCGTCTGTCCTGAAAATGCCGTTGCTGTCGCCTACAACGGTTCCGTCCGCATACAACACCTTAAACTCGGCGTTCTGCAACGTGACGGAGGGGTTCACCGAACAGACTTTGCGGATCAACAAAATGCCGTCCGGGGCATTGGTGAAGCGTACTGTGACAACGCTCTGCTCGCCGCTGTCGGCCAGCATGATGGTTTCGGAGGACTGGATGATGTTGTACCCGTCCGCTGCGTCCACTTCCTCCAGCACATAAGCGCCGGGGTTGAGGCCCGTCCACATGGCGGTGCCATTCTTGCCGGTGACTTTGGTTCCGATGACGGTGCCGCCCGTTCCGCTGGTGCCGCCCAGGTATTTCAACTGGAACGTGCAGCCGGGGAGGGCCGCGCCGGTCACGCTGTCGTACTTCTCAACGATAATTGCGTTCTTGGGCACGTTCTCAAAGGTGATGACCTTGCTCTCGCCGCCCTTGATATAAAATTCCTGGGTGGCCGGTTCCTTGATGGTGTACCCAGCGGCGGGGGCCAGCTCCGTCACCTTGTACCAGCCGTCCCGCAGCAGGTCAACAAAGAACTGGCCGTTCTCGTCGGAGAAAAAGGTGCCCAGGCTGTTCAGCTCCCCGGTGGTGGTGGTGTTGGAGCCGTACCAAACCTCAAACTTGGCCCCCTTAATCGGGCTGCCGGTGATGCTGTCCACCTTGTTCACGGTCAGGGTGGGTTTCTTGTGGTTCTCAAAATAGATGGTGTGGTCGCGGTTGGGGTAAAGGGTCACAAGCTGGCCGGGGGCGTCCATGAGCCAGGGGGCCGGGACAGACTTCTCACTCACCTCGTACACTCCGGGCAGGAGGTTGGTCAGGGTGGCCCTGCCGTTGGCATCCGTCTTGATCTCGTCCACGCTGTGGCCGTCCGCCGCCCGGACGGTGAAAACCGTATCGGGGATGGGGTCGCCGGTGTCGGCGTCCTTTTTGTAGACGATCAGGTTGGGCCGCTTCTGATTCTCGATGGTGATGGTGCTGGTCTGGCCCGGAAACAGCTCCACATGGTATTCCTGCAAGTCGAGGATGTGGTCGGCAACGGTGGCCGTTTCCTTGATGGAATATACCCCCGGTTCCAGCTTGGGGATGTTGATTTCGCCGTCCTGGTCGGTGATACGGTCAAGGTAGTGGGTGCCGTCCTCGATGCGGGCGATGCGGAAATGGACGCCGCCCAGCCGGGTGCCATCGGAGCTGGTCTTGATAAGCCGCAGGGCGGGCTTGGGCGTGTTGGTAAAAACGAAATTGGCGTTTTCGTCCGGGTTCACCTGCACCACGCGCACAGCATCGTCCACCAGGTAGCCCTCCGGGGCCTCCAGCTCCCGGACTTCATACGCGCCGGGGGTCAGCTTGGACAGGTCAATCTCGCCATTGATGTCCGTGGTAAACTCCTGCCGGTAGCTGCCGCCCACCAGCTTGAACTCAAAGCGGACGTTGGGTAGGGATTTCATGGTGATGCTGTCCACCTTGATAAGATGGATGCCCGGTTTCAGGCTGTTGAAGAAAACCAGCTCCCGCGTCTGCGTGTCCCCGGCTTTCAATTCGATCTGCTGGGGAGTGCTGTTCACCACATGGGCGTCATCGGTGGCTACCTCTTTCACAAGGTAGGTGCCGGGGTCGAGGTCGTAGAGGAAAATCTCGCCGCTGGCGTTGGTGGTGTACTCCCCAAACAGGTCGCCGTCATGCCATACCTCAAAGGTCACATCAGGCATGGGGGAATTGCTGGTCAGGTCATACTTCAAGATGCGGAGGGCGGGCCGCGCCCGGTTGGTGACGGTCAGCACGGGATCGTCCTCGGTGGCGGGGTCGTAGGGGTCGATGTGGATGCCGTGGGGCGTCTTGTCCAGCACATACCCAGCGGGGGCGGCGGTTTCCACGATCTCAATATAGGCTTCCTTGCGGATGCCGGTCACGCGGGCCTCGCCGTTGTCATTGGTGGTGACGGAGGTAATGAGCTTGCCGTCCGCGAACGCATCAAAGGTGGCGTTAGGCAGGGAAACGCCGGTCTGCTCGTCCACCTTAATGATGGTCAGGCTGATGTCCCGCACGTTTTCCCAAACGATGGTCACGTCCTTGGTGCCGTCCCACTCCACCGTTTCCACGCGGGAGGACTTCACATAGCCGTCCGGGGGCGTCTGCTCCGTAATGCGATAGGAGCCGTAGGGCAGCTCGTCCCCCTCAAAGGAGATGGTGCCGTCAAAGCCGGTGACGCCGGTGGTCATATAGCTGCCGTCGATCTGCTCAAAGCGGAACACCGCCCCCTGCAAGCTGCCCTTGTTCTGCGCGTCCACCTTCTTGATGGTAAAGCCATGCTCCACATCATCGGTGACGGTCAGGTACTCGGTGCGGCCAGGGGTCAGGGTGACATTCATGGGGGCCACGATCTGATACCCCTCTGGGGCGCTGGTTTCTGTCAGCGTGTATTTCTCATCGGCGGGCAGGTCACGCCACACGATCTGCCCGTTGCGGTCTGTGGTGTCGGTAACGGTGGTGCCGCCATCGCCGGTCAGGGTGAACTCGGCCCCCTCCAAGGGAGCGCCGCCCGCACCGGCCTTGATAACTTGCAGGCTGGCGGTGTCGGTTTCCTCCGTACCGCTCCACTTAAAAGGGATTTGAGCGTCCAGGGTGGTGTAGCCGGGGTCGGAGATGATATAAGACTGCTCCGACGTGGCGGGGTTGTAGGCCAGGAACAAGTTGTACTGCGCCACGCCGCCCGTGGCCTTGATGGTAAAGCTGCCCTCATCGGGTACATTGTCCACGGGGAGGCAGACCTTGAATGTGCCGTAGTATTCCGAGCCGTTGGAGTTGAGATTGGTGTTGCGCTGTCTGCTGGTGTCCACCAGATAGCAGGTGGCCCCATTTTCTTGCGTAGTCTCTAACGGTGAGTTGTTTTCCGCCACAAAGATGGTGCCCTGGGGGGCGTCGGTGGAGTACACCTTGGTCTTGCGCCCGTCGATCCAGGTGGAGGTTGCGGAGGCCAGATATACCACACGGGTGTAATACTCTTTCCCGTTGATGGTTTCTTTCTTGATGCCGTCCTCGTTGTCCTCGGCAGCGCCCTCCAGACCGTACTCGTTGAGGACTTCTATCCCCCGGATGTCTTTATCTTCCTC
>JAETOJ010000016.1 GCA_021768085.1 Bacillota bacterium | reverse complement strand
ACCTATACCGGATCGGCACAGTCCCCCGTCTGGAGCGGGTACGACGCCGCCAAGCTGACCCTGGGCGGCACCACAAGCGGCACCAACGCGGGCAGCTATAACGCCACCTTTACCCCGGTTTCCAATTACCAGTGGAGTGACGGCACCACGGCGGCCAAAACGGTGGCCTGGTCCATCGGAAAGGCGGCGGGATCCTCCAGCCTGAACAAGTCCAGCCTGGCGTTGAGTACGGGCACCATGTCCGGCACAATTTCCGTGACGCGGGCCGGGGACGGGGCCGTGTCCGCCTCCTCCAGCAACACCAACGTGGCCACGGTGAGCGTGTCCGGCACCACCGTGACCGTGACCGCAAAGGCAAAGGGAACCGCCACCATTACCGTCAAGGTGGCAGCAGGAACCAACCACACCGCGCCCACGGATAAGACCTGCAGCGTGTCCGTGACCCTGCCCACCACCTCCCTGAATGATAATACATGGGCCACCATCAAGGAAGTTTCCGACGCGGGCCAGGGTGAAAATTACTGGAGCGTGGGCGACACCAAGCGGATCACCATCAACGGAACCGTGGGGAATTTCACTTTTTCCAGCCTGGCCATTGACGCCTTTATTATCGGCTTTAACCACAACAGCAGCCGGGAGGGCACCAACCGGATCCACTTCCAGATCGGCAAGATCGGCGGGAAAGACGTTTGCCTGTGTGACAGCAATTATGGCAGTTCCTCCACATCGTCCGGGCGTTTCCAAATGAACACCAGCAACACCAACAGCGGCGGGTGGAGCAACAGCTATATGAGAAAGACCCTGCTGGGCAACAGCGGGACCCCCTCCAGCCCCCCGGCCAACTCCCTGCTGGCCGCCCTGCCGTCTGACCTGCGGGCCGTTATGAAACCAGTTACCAAGTACAGCGACAACACCGGCGGCGGGTCCGATAATGCCAGCTATGTCACCAGCACCACGGACTATCTTTTCAACCTGGCGGAGTTTGAATACCACGGGGCCAGGACCTACGCCAACAGCGCGGAGAAAAATTACCAGCTGCAATATGCCTACTACAAGGCAGGCAATAGCAAGGTGAAGTATAAGCACGGGGAAACCGGGACCGCTGCCAATCACTGGTGCCGTTCCGTCTACATCGGGTACAGCCACATTTTCTGCCTTGTCAGCACCAACGGCACCGCCACCTACAGCGGCGCGAGCCTTTCCTGGGGTGAGGCGCCCGGCTTTACCGTCTAATCCGCCGCAGCGTATCCGGCCTAATCCCACCCCATGAAAATGGGGTGGGATGAAAGGGCCGCACAAAGCCGAAAGAGGAGGGAAAAACTTGTCTGTTTTGAAATACAAGCGGACCGACAGCAAAGCGGAGTATGTGAACACCGCCAACCAGATTTATATGGAAACAATCGCGTTTTTAACGCGATTGTCCAGCCGGTACGCCCGCCTGCTGGCGGAGCCGGTGGCGAAACTGGCCGGCGAGGTTATGGACAACTGCGAGGAGGCAAACAAAATTTTTCCATCCGACGAACAGCGGAAAAGCCTGCGGAAAGGCCATCTGCTGGAGGCGCAGGCCAGCCTTTCGGCCCTGGACGTGCGCCTGACCCATTGTTACATCATCATGTGGCAAAACCCGGAGGGGTGCTTTACCACGGCCAGCGGGCGGGTCCTAAAGGCGGAGGAGGCCAAAAAGAAATTGGATAATATGGCCCAAAGCCTGGGGGAGAAGATCGACAAGCTGGACGGAAAGATCCGGGAGGTCATGGAGAGCGACAGAAAGCGAAAATAAATATTTTTTGGGTGTGTCTTTGAAAATGTCCCGTTGTGTTGGTGCCGCTCTACCGGCGGTCTGGTGCTTTTCGCGGTCCGTATAAAGCTGCCAACCATGGAGGAGGCGCGGCAGACCATGGAGGACGTGACCGAGCGGGCGGAACGCATGGGAATAGAAGTAAACCGCAAAAAGTCCAAAGTGGTGAGCATTGCCAAACCGTTCCGGTTTTGCAAAGTAAAATTCCAGCTGACCGAAACCGGGCGGGTGATCACGCATGGGTGCAGGGACAGCATGAAACGCGCCAGGCGAAAACTGAAAAAATTCAAGGGGAAAGTGGACGCCGGGGAAATGACCGTCAATCAGGTGGAGGAATGGCTGCAGGGGCAAATTGCCTATTTTGAAAAATTCAATGACCACGGGCGTGTTTTGCGCCTGCGCCGTCTATTCTATGCGATTTACAAGGGAGGAAAAAGCAATGTATAAGATCACCAGGGACGGGGAAACCGTGGCCATGACCGAGGCCCCCAACTATGTCCGTAGGGCTGAAAACGGGTGCTTTACCCTGTGCCGGGAGGCGGAGGCGGAGGGGATCGCACACGGCGGCCAGGTTTTCCACCTGCTGGGCCGCCCGGACATGGAGGGCGCGGCGGCCACCGTCATGCTGGAGGAAACCGACGCCGGCGGAGAGATCACCAGGGCGGCGGAAACCGGCGGGATCATGTTTGTAACGCTGGCGGAGGCCGGGAGCATTGACGTCACCACGGCGGCGGAACACGCGGACCTGTTCGCCACCTGGGCCGTGCCTGTGAACTACAAAGCCGGGCAGATCCGCCGGTACACGGACGGCCAGCTTTACCAATGCCTGCAGGACCACACTTCACAAGAGGATTGGACCCCGGACGCCTCCCCCAGCCTGTGGAAACGGGTGGCGGACCCGGCGGAGGAATGGCCGGAGTGGTCCCAGCCGGTGGGAGCGCAGGACGCTTATGCCAAGGGCGCAAAGGTGAGCCGGAACGGGAAACACTGGACCAGCGACCTGGACGGCAACGTGTGGGAGCCGGGCGTGTACGGCTGGACCGAGGCGGCGGAGGAGTAAGCCATGGAGCGGGTGCAATACATAGCGGCCAGGCGGGCGCGGTTTAATGCCATCTGCGGCCCGGTCAATATCCCTTATGGCACCACCGTGGAGGCGGTGGACGGTTTCCTGGAGCGGGACGGCCTGCGCCTGTGCGCGGTCACGTCTGAAAGCGCCCATAAATATTTTGCCAGGGACAGCGACGGGAACGGCCTGGAGCGCGGGCAGCTGACCGCCTCCATCATTGCCACTGTGTCCAAACGGGACAAGGCCCACGCGGACAGGTGGAAAAAGTTGTGGGCGGATCCGCTGGCCTGCCGATACCGGCGGGAGGATCACGCGGATTTTTGGGTTTGGTCCCATGCCTTTTTCGAGGCCCCCGTGGAGGACCTGCGGCATATTGCCGCGCTGATCGGGCTGGGCGGAAGGGGGGCGCGGCGGCGGTGAACCAGGTGGAAATGATCGCGGACCTGTGCGCCATCATCGACCAGCAAAATGTGATCATACAGGCCCAGGCCATGGAACTGGCCCAGCATGACGCCCTGACCCGTGCGGAGGAGATCGCAGCCCTGCGGCAGAAATACGCGGAGGCCATCGGCGGCCCCGTTGAAAAATTGGAGGTGTGAGGCATGACCCAGGAGGAAATGGCGGTCCGGCTGGTGGAAACGGAGGCCCGGAGCAAATCCAACACCCACCGCCTGGATGAAATGGACGAAAAGGTGGACACCCTGAACCGGCTGGCCACCGCCGTGGAAGTTATGGCGACGGAGCAAAAGCACCAGACGGAAACCATGGCGGAGATCAAAACAGACGTGAACACGCTGGGGACCAAGGTGGACGCCATTGAAAAGAAACCGGGCAAACGGTGGGACGGCATGGTGGAAAAACTGTTTTATGGGGTGCTGGGGGTGTTGGCCGCCGCCCTGGGCGCTGGGCTGATCCACCTGCTGACCATGACACCATGACAGGCACCGTAGTGGTGGCCGCGCTGGCCATGGCCGCAGGGACCGCCGTGGGTTTCCTGCTGTGCCGGATCGTGTGGCCGCGTCTGTACCGTCCCCGCCGCCTCCAACCGGACGGCGGCGGGGACAAGGGAAAAATGGGCGTCATGGACAAGGTGCTGATCCTGGAGGCGGTGATCCTGGTGGCCTACACGGCGGCGGACCTGATCGTGTTCTGGCACACGGGCAGCGAACCGGCCACCCTGACCGCCTGCGTGTTCGGCGTCTGCGGCCTGGAAAACGGCGTCATGGGCTGGATCAAGACCAACAAGGACAAGGCGGCAGAGGCCGCCAAAACAAGCGGGAGCGGCCACCAGGCCGCGCCAATGGACCCGCCCACCGAGCGGGAGGAACCCCCGGACGTGGGCCTGTAAGGGAGGCAGCATACAAATGACAGAGAACCAACTGCGCCAGAAAGTGGCGGACACCATCAACGCATGGGTGGGGGCCACCAAGGGCAGCGCCAAACACCTGGACATTCTGGAGGTTTACAACAATTACCGCCCCCTGGCGCGGGGGTACAAAGTCCAGGTGAAAGACGCCTATTGTGCCACCACGGTGAGCGCGGCCTATATCCGGGCCGGGATCGCGGAGTACACCGGGACAGAGTGCGGCGTGGAAAAATACACGCTGGTGGCAAAAGCCAAGGGAATATGGGTGGAGAACGACGCCCACACGCCCAAGATCGGGGACGCCTGCGTGTATGACTGGCAGGACAACGGCAAGGGCGATTGCACCGGAGCCGGGGACCACATCGGGATCGTGACCAAGGTTTCCGCCGGGTCCTTTGTGGTGACAGAGGGCAACATGAGCGGCGGCAAGGTGGGCACCCGGACCATGGCCATAAATGGCCGGTACATACGCGGGTTTATCTGCCCGGACTTTGCGGCGATTGCCAAAAAGATGGGCGGGACCACCACCAGCACCACGACGCCAGCCACGGGGGCCTCCAGCGCGGTCCAGGGCACCGCCCACACCGTTGCGGCGGGTGATACCCTGGGCAAGATCGCGGCCCGCTACGGCACCACCGTGGACGCCCTGGCGGCCATCAACGGGATCCGAAACAAGAACCTGATCCGGGTGGGCCAGGTGATCTATTTGACCGAGGCGGCGGCAGCTGTGGCCAAGCTGGCCAAGCTGGGCGTGATCAATTCCCCGGACTACTGGCAGCGGGCCGCCGCGTCCGGCAAGGTCAAATATTTGGACCGCCTGCTGATCAAAGCGGCGGCGAAAATCACCAAGGCCGGGCTGCGCTCCAGCACCGTGGCCAACGCCGTGGGTGCCCTGGTGGCCGCTGGCGTAATCGACACGCCGGACTATTGGCTGGCCAACTATAACACATTCCCCAGTCTGGACGCGCTGCTGTGCGCCCTGGGCGGGGCTGTGAAATAAATTTGTGGAGGACATGAACATGGAAACCATTCTGCAGAACATTCCCGCCATTTTTTCGGCCATCCTGCTGGCGGTGCTGATCCTTATGGTGATCACCAATATCATTGTGCAGGTGGTCAAGAAACTGACATGGGACAAGGTGCCCACCAACCTGCTGGCCTTTATCGTGGCCATGGCCGTGACCATGCTGGTATTTTTCGCCGTGTGCCAGATCAAGGGGGTGCCCATTGTCTGGTACATGGTGGCCGCCGCCGTGGCCCTGGGCTTTTTCGTGGCATTTGCGGCCATGTTCGGGTTTGATAAATTCCGGCAAATGCTGGAGCAGATCAACCACCTGGAAAACAAGAAATGATAAAGGGAGGACCCCCGGCAACGTGCCGGGGGTCCTATGCTATGCCGTGCGGCTGGCCCGGAACGTGGGGGCCATGCTGTACCGATCCGGCTGGATCCATTCGCCATCCTGATCAACGTGGACCATGGAGCGGCGGGACCGGCCCAGGTAGTTATAAGAAACGGTTTTCGCCGTGCGCCCGGTGACATGAATGGTGAAAATGCAATCATAGTCCCCGATACTGCGGGTTTTGTATTCCTGGCCAATCTCAAACTGTTTCATTTCCCATTCCTCCTATTGAAATATTCACGGATTGCCCGGATCCCGTATCTAACAGGGACAAACACGGCCACGAAAATGGCCAGGGAAATTAAAAATTTCATTCTTGCGCCCTCCTATTGACAAATGGGTGGATATTATTTTATATTTGGGGTGTGGGGTTTTGGGACCCCACACCCCTGGCCTTTACCAGTCAAGCAATTTCTGGATTGCTAAAACTATCAGGCCGGAAACTGTGCCCGCAAGGATTGTGTCTGCCAGGACTTCCAACCTTTTGGGCTGCGCCGTGGGCTTGCGCCTACGGCGCTTTTTCTTGCCCTTTGCCACCTGTCCACCCCCTTTCCTCTTGAACTGTCTATATTATAATTCATATACACATGAATTGCAATAGACAAATGATACAAACATATACACATGAATTTGTTTAGTTTTTACATATACACATGAAGAAAAAAGTGTTATAGTAACAGTGAGGTGATGAACATGGCCACAAAGGCACATTTAGAGGGAAACAAGCGGTATATGGCAAAACTGGATCGGGGTGTGTTCTATGTTCCAAAGGGAGGGCTGGAAAAAATCAAGGCCCACGCCATGGAAAGCGGAAAAAGCCTGAACGCTTATATTATTGCGCTGATCGAGGCGGACATGGGCAAACTGTCCGAGGAGTAAAGGAAAAGGGCCGGGACACTTTCGGCCCTCCTCCATAAGCTGAAACAACTATTTTTTCAAATGCTGGATATTCCAACGGGTCTATTGAAAAAACCGTGGTAATATCAAGAAAAGTGTTGGTTATTTCGGCGGCTGGAGGAAACCATGAGGGCATACACATTTCACGGAAAAAGAAATATTTGTGGTGATCGCATAAGGCTGGCCCGCCTGGCGAAACGCTTTTCACAGTCTGATCTATGCAGACAGTTACAACTAACAGGGATCCCCATGGAGCGGGACAGCATAAGCAGGATTGAGAGCGGCAGCAGGTATGTGGCAGATTATGAAGTTACCACAATAGCGGATATTTTGGACGTTTCCGTGTTGTGGCTGCTGGGGAGAGAGTGAAACCGGCGTGGTATTGCACCGCGCCGGTTTTGTCATGCCAAAAGGAGGCTGCTATGAATTACAAGGGCTATCATCATATCCAGTGGGAGCAACGCCTGAAAATAGAGGGTGCCCTGCGGACAGGGGCGAAACCGGAGGCAATCGCACAGGAAATAGGGGTATGCAAGAAAACTATATACAATGAGATCAAGCGGGGAATGTGCGTACAGCAAACCAGTGAATACGAATTTGTGGAAAGATACTGCGCGGACGTGGCGGAGCGGAAATACCAGGAGAATTTGAGGGCAAAGGGGCCGGACATTAAGCTGGGCAAAGACTTTGCTTTTGTGGAGTACATAGAGGACCAGATCATAAATAAAAAGCGGTCCCCCGGCGCTGCCCTGGCACAAATCAAGATTGACGGGAAAAAGTTTGATACAGAAATTTGTGAAACTACTCTTTACAACTGGATTTATCGGGGGGACATTTTCCTGAACGTGACAGAGGAGGACCTGCTATATAAAGGCGACCACCGGAAACCGGAGGACCGGGACCGCCAGAAAAGGGCCAGACCGGCAAAGGGGGACACCATCGAACAGCGCCCGGAGGAGATCAACAGCCGGGACACGTTTGGGAACTGGGAAATGGACAGCGTTATGGGGTGCAAAGGCAGCAAGGCGGCCCTGGTGGTCCTGACCGAGCGGCTGACCCGTTACCCCGTCATTGTACGGGTGCCAGATCACACCATGGAAAGCGTGGTCCGGGCGCTGGACCGCATGGAGCGGCGCATGGGCGCAAAGTTCCGGGAGGTTTTCCGGTCTATCACAGTAGATAATGGGTGTGAGTTCCAGGACTGCGAGGGGATGGAGAGATCAAAGCGGGCCAGGAAACCGCGCACAAAGATTTTTTATTGTCACCCATATTCTGCCTATGAGCGGGGATCCAATGAGAACATGAACCGGATCATAAGGCGGTTTTTTCCAAAGGGGACCAACTTTGACAATGTGAGCGCGGCGGAGGTGGCGGAGGTGGAGGAGTGGCTGGCCAACTATCCGCGCCGGATCCTGGAGTGGAAAACGCCGCAAATGCTCTATGACGAATACATGACCGTGGCGGCCTGACCAGCTGAACACGGGAAAACGACCAGGCCGGAACCGCCCAGGGACGCCGGCCAATTCTTTGCGCCATTTTTGCACCGCCAGCGTTGTGGAGGCGTGGAAAACGGGGATCCCGCATGGAGCGGGACCCCCGTTTTTAAGGCCATTAAAAACTTTTTATAATTTTTTGTAATTTAGTCTTGACATTTGGCAGATTGCCGCGGGAATTGGGATTTGAAAAGCGTAGGCAGTTGTGGTATGATGAAAGGCACATTCATCATCGGACAACCATGACCCGGAGGAACTCTCATGAACGAGCCTTGGAAAAAATACCTGCCGCCCCTGTGCGCCGGAGTGGGGGGCCTGCTACTGGCCGGCACGGTATGGGCCTGTCTATCGCTGGAGCGGGGCGGCAGGGCGGATCACATCACGCTGGCGGCGTCGCTGCTGATCCTGGCGGAGCTGGCGCTGCTGCTCCTCCGGCGGGAGGGCTGCCGACTGGACACGCTGCTGGTGATGCTGTTGCCCATCGGGGCGGCCATGCTGTTCCGGGCGCTGAGTCTGGACTATGCCGGGTCAGACTACAACAACTTCCTGTCCGGGTGGTATCAATATTTCCAGGAAAACGGGGGCTTCGGGGCCGTGGCCCATTCGGTTGGGGACTACAACGTGCCCTACCTCTACTTCATGGCCTTCATCTCCTATCTATCCGTACCGGATCTGTACCTCATCAAGCTGTTCTCCCTGGTGTTCGACGTGATCCTGGCCTGGGGCTGTTACCGGCTGGTGCGTTCCCTCACCGGGGAACGCCAGGGACGCGCCGCTCCCCTCATCGCCTTCGCCGCTGCCCTGCTGCTGCCCACGGTGGTGCTCAACGGGGCCCTCTGGGGCCAGTGCGACGGGATCTACGGCGCGCTGTGTATCCACGCCGCCGCCTCGGTGCTGGAGGGGAAAAACAAGACCTCGGTGGCCCTGATGGCCCTGGCCTTCTCCTTCAAGCTCCAGGCTATTTTCGTTCTGCCGCTGTGGGGGGTGCTGTGGCTGGCGGGCCGGGTGAAGTTCCGAGAGCTGTGGGTGTTCCCCCTCACCTACCTGATCACCATCATCCCCGCCCTCCTGCTGGGCAAGCCCCTGAAGGACATTGTGGGCATCTACTTCAACCAGATGGGGGAGTACAGCAGCCGTCTGGTGCTCAACGCCCCCTCCGTGTACCAGCTCCTGCCCTACGGCACCGAGGATCCGGGGTACTTCGCCCTGCTGGGCGTGGCCGCCGCCGGGGCGCTGGTGCTGGCCCTGCTGGCGCTGGGTTTCCTGCTCCGGGGCAGGCTGGACAACCGGCTGGCCATGGCCATGGCGGTGGTGCTGTGCCTGGGGGTGCCCTTCCTGCTGCCCTATATGCACGAGCGGTACTTCTTCCTGGCGGACGTGTTTACCCTGTGCTGGGCCTGCGCCAACTGGCGCCGCCTGCCCGCCGCGGTGCTGGCAGAGGCCTCCTCCCTGGCCAGCTACATCCTCTATCTGCGGCTGAAATTCAACTTCACCCTCACCAGCGGCGGGAAGTTCTACGTCATGCCGCTGGAGACGGCGGCTATGCTGGGGGCGCTGGCATTCTCCGCCGTCATGCTGATTCGGGAACTGCGAGATCATCGAAAGGGGCTGGATGCCATATGAAATTTGTATCCTGGAATGTGAACGGCCTGCGGGCCTGCCTGAAAAAGGGCTTTGCGGAGTCCATGCTGGGGCTTGACGCCGACTTCATCTGCCTGCAGGAGACGAAAATGGAGCGGGGGCAGGCAGAGGCGGATCTGCCCGGCTACCACGAGTTCTGGAACTCGGCGGACAAGAAGGGCTACTCCGGCACCGCCATATTCGCCCGGCGGGAGCCCCTGTCCGTCTTTTACGGCATGGATCTGGACAAGCACGATCATGAGGGGCGGCTCATCACCCTGGAGTACCCGGACTTCTTCCTGGTGGACTGCTACACCCCCAACGCCCAGGATGGGCTGGCCCGGATCGGTTACCGCATGGAGTGGGAGGACGATCTGCTCAGCTACCTGAAGGGGCTGGACAAGGCCAAGCCGGTGGTGTACTGCGGCGACCTCAACGTGGCCCATGAGGAGATCGACCTGAAAAACCCCAAAACCAACCGGGGCAACGCGGGCTTCTCCGATGAGGAGCGGGGAGCCATGACCCGGCTGCTGTCCTCCGGCTTCACCGACACCTTCCGCCTGCTCCACCCCGAGGAGACCGGGGCCTACTCCTGGTGGAGCTACCGCTTCCACGCCCGGGAGAAGAACGCGGGATGGCGCATCGACTACTTCATCGTGTCCGACCGGCTGGGGGCTCAGGTGGCCGAGGCCGCCATCCACCCGGACATCCTGGGCAGCGATCACTGCCCGGTGTCGTTGATTTTGAAATAATTTCCATGAATCCATCCCACTCTTTCGCCGAAAAACGGGCAAGCTAACACGGCGAAGGAGGGATTCCAATGAAAATGGACAAAAAGGCGGTGCTGCCCATCGCGGGAGCCACCATGGTGGCGGGGGCCGCCGCCCTGGGCATGATGATGATGCCCAAAAAGAAGAAGCACTCCGCCCAGAAGGCGGCGGGCCGGGCTATTAAGGCCGTGGGCGACGTGGTGGAGCACCTGGATCGCTCGCTGAAAATGTAACAGCGCGGAACGGGGCGTCCCATAAGGGGCGCCCTCCGCGTGTCGAAAAAGTCTTTTCGCCACGCGGAGGGCGAATTTTTGGAACAAAAAACGTTCCAAAAATTCGTTGATTGAACGTGAAAGACACCCCTCCTGGGTTTCTTTCACACTATCTTCCTTCCCGTCATCGGAACAGAAGCGGCTTTTTCGACAGTCTCCGGGCGTCCCATAAGGGACGCCCTTTTTCGCTGTCCTTTTGGAAAGAATCCGGAATTATGGTTGACAGAACTTCCTGGGGAGATTACAATAAATTTCCGCATAACTGTTTTGTTTGACATAACAACAGGAACCACTCTGACAGAACAGAAAGGATGTCACCTAATGAAACCTGCGAAGCGATTGATCGACCGGGCGCTGGGCCTGCTCCTGGCCCTCTCCCTGCTGGCCGGGGGGCTGCCCGCCGCCTATGCCGCGCCGGGCGCGGAACCGCTCACCGGCTCCATCGGCCTCACCCTCCGGTTCGATCTGCCCCAGACCGCCGCCTCCGCCGCGGGACGGGACATTCGGCTGGAGGTGCGGGGGAGCGGCGGAACCGCCCGGATCTCCCTGCCCGAGGGGACTCCCCTGGAGAACAGCTTGGGCGCCGGTCCCTCCGTCTCGGTGAAGAACACCGACGGCGTGGAGCTCACCCACGAGACCCAGGTGGGCTATTACGAGGCCCAGCTGTCCGGCCTGCCCGCCGGCGGGAGCCGGTATGAGCTGACCCTCACCGGCGTGGGGTACAAACCCTTCCGCCAGACCGTCACCCTGGACGGCTACAGCCAGCACATCATCGTGGGCACCGGCGACGCCACCTTCTCCCTGGGAGATGTGAACGGGGACGGCGCGGTGGATGGCGCCGATCTCACCGCCCTGGACGTCCGCCTGGGCAAGACCGCCCAGGTTGGCCCTTACGACCTCAACGGCGATGGCAAGGTGGACGTGACCGATCTGGCCTACGTCAACCACGCCCGGAACGCCGCCGGCCAGGCCCAGGTGCTGGACGCCGCCGCCATCGTCGCCCCCCGGGTGGATGTGCCCGCCGGCCTGTTGCAAGGAAACGCGGACGATCTGTTTCGGGACGAGGGCTCTGTTACCGTCTTTCCCTCCAACGGGTCGGTGGAGCTCCCCATCACCCTGGACGACAGCCGCGGCGTGGAGATGAGCCAGATCCGGATCACCTGCCCCGACGGGGTGGGCCAGGGCGGCGTGGAGGCCGGCACGGTGCTGGCCGAGCTGGCCGACGGCTCCACCCTCACCGTCCCCTTTGACGCCGCCGCCCCGGCAGACGTGTACGCCATCGGGGAGCAGGAGGGCCAGCGGGTGGTCACCATCGACCTGGGCCGCAAGGTGGCGGTGAAAAAGGTCACCATCCAGGTGACCGCCGCCAGCAGCGGGAGCGGCTTCGCCACCGTCACCAAGATCGAGTTCCTCAAGGACATCGTGCCCGACAACCCGATCAACGACGCCGACCGGGTGAAGGGCCTCGCCGCCACCCCCGGCGACGGCAGCGTCACCCTGGACTGGAGCGCGGTGCGCAACGTCACCGGCTACACCGTGGCCTACGGCCTCAGCGCCTCCGCCCTCACCCAGACTCTCCCGGTCAACACCAACCGGGCGGTGATCACCGGGCTGGACAATCTGAAAACCTATTACTTCCAGGTCACCGCCGTCAACGGGGACTGGCGGGGCGCCCCCTCCCGGACGGTGTCCGCCATGCCCCAGCCCGCCGGGGTGCCCGGGGCCCCCTCCAACCTCGGCTTGACCGAGGCGGATCAGTCCCTGCGGCTCACCTGGGGCAAAACCAAGGACGCGGCCTACTATCAGGTGTTCTACCGCCCCGCGGGACAGAGCGCCTTCCAACAGTTCGGCGGCGATATCACCGCCACCTCCGCCACCATCACCGGGCTGGTGAACGGCACCGCCTATGAGGTGGCGGTGAAGGCAGGCAACGCCCGGGGCACCGGCCCCTACTCCGCCACCGCCCTGGGCACCCCCAAGCAGGAGGCACTGGTCATGCCCGACCTGCCCCGGGAGGGCCGGATCGACAACAGCATGGTGACCTCCGTGGTGATGGAGAACCCCAACAATGTGAACCGCTCCCTGTGCCCCAATTTCAAGACCGAGCACGTCATTGACAACGACGCGGCCACTTATTGGGTGGCCAATCAGTGGTGGGTGAGCAGCCGCTTCACCTACACCTTCCGGGAGCCCCAGGACATGAACTACGCCATCCTGGTGCCCTACCTGGGTGGCAACCACAAGTACGCCCTCAGAACCTACACCGTCACCGCCTGGAACAGCAATGGGGAACAGGTACTGGAGGAGACACAGTACACCGCCCGCTCCATGGATCCCAGCAAGAACTACCTGGTGCTGACCTTCCCCCTGCTGGAGGACGTGACCAAGCTCTCCTTCACCCTCAACGAGCGGGAGGGCAACGGCTGCCGGGTGAGCATCTCGGACATGGCCTTCTACAAGAGCGACACCCTGCCCGACGAGATCGCCTCCCTCTTTGCCGACGGCAGCTTCACCTCTCTGCGGCCGGGGGCCACCGCCGGGGCCATCGCCGCCCTCTCCGCCCGGCTGGACGCCAAGGCGGACTTCTACCTGGATCCGGCCCGCCTGCGGGACGAGTTGGATCTGGCCTCCGCCCTGCTGGCCGGCAACACCTCCGCCCTGGGCCTGATCAAGGGCGATTTCCAGAGCCGGGGCTCCGCCAAGGACGCCGCCTACGGCCAGAGCGCCAGCGATCTCCAGCCCCTGGGCGTCACCGCCCGGGCGGGCTCGGTGGTGGCGGTGTACGCCTCCCTGCCCGGGGACGCGCCGGTATATGTCACCCCCACCCAGTTCTACGGCGAGTCCGGCATCTGGCGGGGCACTGCCGTCAAACTGGAGAACGGCCGCAACTACATCTATGTGCCCAAGATCGGCTCCCTCACCGACGAGCGGGGCGGCCCGCTGTACCTGTCCTACGCCGGGGGCAGCCCCGGGGCCATCAAGCTCCAGGTGCGGCTGGATCAGAACAGCTTTGCCATGCCCGTGCTGGAGCTGTCCGGCTGGTATAACATGGGCGAGGCCGTCCGCCGGGATACCATCCGCGCCTATGTCGCCGAGCTTCAGACCTATGTGGCCGCCCTCAAGCTCTCCATGCCGGGCACCGATATCCGCAACGCCACCGAGATCTCCACTCCCAGCGTACTGCTGTCCATCCCCGCCGACCGGGCGCTGGCCGGCCTGTCCGGCATCGGCGCGTCGGTGGATGAGATGACGCAGGCCATGTACCAGAACGTGCTGGCCTGGGAGGATGTGCTGTACGTGGCCAATCAGGTGCAGGGCATCGTGCCCGCCGGCGGGGCCCGGACGGATTCCTACTGCTATCCCATGAGCACCCGTCAGAATATCCGCTACATGAGAATGTTCGCCGGGGCCTTCATGTACGCCGCCGGGAACCATATCGGCATCGGCTACGGCTCCGCCCAGGGCATGGTGTGCGGGCGGCCCGTGTCCCAGACCAGTGCGGGCAATGCCAACGGCCTGTTCGGCTGGGGCATCGCCCACGAGATCGGCCACAACATGGACAAGCTGGGCCGGGCCGAGATCACCAATAACATCTACGCTCTGGCCGTCCAGGCCTGGGACGGCGGCTCCATGGCCCGGCCTACCCGGCTCACCCTCAGCAATATCTGGCCCGCCGTCTATGACAAGACCGCCCAGGGCCGTCCCGGCTCCGCCGGAAATGTGTTCGTCCAGCTGGGTATGTACTGGCAGCTCCACCTGGCCTATGACGGCGCCGCCAAGCCGCTGGACTTCTATAACCGCTTCTTCACCGCCTGGAAGTCGGGCAGCTACAGCGGGTATTCCTACGACGAGCGGGTGGCCCTCATCGCCTCCCAGACCGCGGGCCGGAACCTCACCGAGTTCTTCACCCGCTGGGGCCTGATCCTGGGGGAGGAGGCCAAGGCCACCCTGTCCAGGCTGCCCACCGAAACCCGGGCCATCTGGTATCTGAACGACGACTCCTATGCCTACCGCCTGCAAAACGGCAGCGCCTTCCGCGGCAGGGTGTCCGCCTCCGCCTCCGTCAGCCAGAACCACGCCACGGTGTCCATTTCCGGCGGGGACAGCACGGTGCTGGGCTATGAGATCCTGCGTAACGGCAACCCCATCGGCTTCACCACCGGCAGCGCCTATGTGGACGATCTGGGCGCGGCCAACAACCTGACCTATTCCTACTCCGTCATCCCGGTGGACAGGCTGGGCAACCGGGGGGACGCCGTGTCCGCCGGACAGGTGCGGGTGGCCTATGACAAGACCGTCTCCCCCAGCCTCTACACCCTGACCCGCAATGGGGCGGACGTGGAGATCACCATGCGGACCGGGGCCGTTTCCGTCACCGGGCTGAAGGTCAGCGGCGGCAGTCTGGCAGGCTGTACCGTCAGCGCCCTACTGGGCGGCAGCTGGAGCCCAGTGGCCCTGGGCCCGGACAACGGCGGCGTGGTCTACTTCGCCAAGCCCGGCGCCCCCGGCGACAGCCGCATCTGGACGTACGATGTGTCTGCCCTGCGGATTTCCGGCCTGTCCGCCGGGGCGCAGGTGGAGCTGCTGGACTACCCCGGCGACCGGGTGGACTTCTACCCGGGGGCGTCGGTGGGCAAGCTGGCCCAGCCTCTGGCCTATGACGGCGGCGTGGTGCCCGCGGGCACAGTGGTTGTGGTGGGCACCTACCG
This sequence comes from Bacillota bacterium, assembly GCA_021768085.1. GTDB lineage: Bacteria > Bacillota > Clostridia > Oscillospirales > Oscillospiraceae > Enterenecus. Next base: position 43,849 of record JAETOJ010000016.1, on the reverse strand, counting down.
GGGCGACCCCGTCTACAATACTCTGGAGATCCAGGCCCGCTACAACACCACCCCCGAGGCCCAGGAAGAGAACGGCGTCACCAGCGTGGAGCGCGCCCTGAACGGCTTTGCCCTGTTCTTCGCCGAGATCCCGGCGGACGGCCAGGTGAGCGACACCAGCGACGGCTTCTGGGTGTTTGTCCCCGACTGGAAGGCGGAGGAGGCCCTCAATGCCCAGACCGGCGTCACCGCCGACGATCCCACCGAGTTCCGGGCGGTGCTCTACCGCACCGACGATCCCTACTCCAGCGCCAGCCGCCGGGTGACCAGCGAGACGCTGTGGATCAGCTTCCCCCAGACCCACACCCTGCCCCAGCTCGTCCTGACGGGCGAGGGCGTCCAATAAAGGAGGGCCAACCATGAAACGCATTCTTTCCCTGCTGCTGGCCGCGGCGCTGGCTGCCGCCCTGCTCATCGGCCCGGCCTCCGCCGCCTCCCCCCTCTGGGTACAGGTGGACGGCCAGGGCACCGCCGGCCAGACCGTCACCCTCCGAGGGCTGTCCGGCAGCTTCGACTCTGTGCAGATCACCCTAACCCTGGACAGAGCCCCCGTCGGTTTTCAGTTTGCCCCCGCCCTGTCCGGTGGCGAGACCCACACTGCCCTCACCGTCAGCGGAAACAGCGTCACCCTCTATGTCACCTCCCGCAACCAGATCAACCAGGGGGACGCCATTCTGCTGGGCGTGCTCACCGCGGACAGCGCCTTCCGGATCACCGCCGCCACCGGCGTGAAGCTGCTGGATCTGGAGGCAGGGGGCGGCCGGGAGCTGTCCTACACCACGGTGGGCGTGGGCTCTCCCACCGTGGCCCTGCCCTTCACCGACGTGCCCGAGGGCCAGTGGTATCACGACGCGGTGGCCTACGTCTACGCCGCCCAGCTGATGAATGGCACCGGCGGCACCCTGTTCGAGCCCAACAAAACCACCACCCGGGCCATGATCGTCACCATCCTCTGGCGGCTGGAGGGGGAGCCGGTGGTGAACTACCTGATGCCCTTCACCGACGTGCCCGCCAGCTGGTACACCGAGGCCGTCCGCTGGGCCTCGTCGGAGTGCATTGTCAACGGCTACACCGACGGGACGTTCCGGCCCGAGGCCGCCATCACCCGGGAGCAGCTTGCCACCATCCTGTTCAACTACGCCAAGTACAAGGCCTACGACGTGAGCGGCAGGGCCAACCTGTCCGCCCTGTTCCCCGACGCGGGCAGGGTCAGCGGGTACGCTGCCGACGCCCTGGCCTGGGCCAACCAGGCCAAGCTCATCAACGGCGTAGCCAACGGCGGCACAACCTTCCTCCAGCCCCAGGGCTCCGCCATCCGGGCCCAGGTGGCCGCTATCCTCATGCGTTTCCAGAAGAACATCGCGAAATAGCAGCACAAACCCCCGGGACGAAGGCTCGTCCCGGGGGTCAACGTGAAAGACACCCTTCCTGGGTTTCTTTCACACTATCTTCCTTCCCGAAATCGGGACAGAAGCGGTTTTTTCGACAAACTCACCCCCGGGACGAAGGCTCGTCCCGGGGGTTCTTCTTTTTTGCTCTCTTACGCGATGCCGGTGAGATCGAAGCCGTCCAACCACTGGCCGGCGGTCTCGCACACCTCCCGCAGGCACTTCTCGTCGAAGGGGGTGTCCAGCCCAGCGTTTTTCAACAGGTCGGTGAAGGTGCAGCTGCCGCCCTGGCGGGTGTAGGCCATGTACTTCTCCCAGGCCGCCTTTTTGTCCTTCTGGAGCAGCGCCCAGAACTCCAACGCCACCGTCTGGGCCAGGCAGTAGTCGATATAGTAGAACGGAGCCTCATAGATGTGGCTCTGCCGCTGCCATGCCTCGCCGTCGGCAAAGAAGGGGATGTCCCCGTCCAGCCGCACCCAGGGCATATACTGGTGCTGGAGCTCCTTCCAGACCGCGTGGCGCTGGGCAGGGGTCATGTCCGGATTGGCATAGACCTCATGCTGGAAGTGGTCCACCAGGGTGCCGTAGGGGATAAAGGTCAGCGCCCCGGCCAGGTGGCTGTAGAGGAATTTCTTGGTGTCCGGGCCGAAGAAGCCCTCCGCCCAGGGCCAGGCCATGAACTCCATGGACATGGAATGCACCTCGCAGGCCTCCATACCAGGCCAGATGTAGCTGGCGGGCACCCGATCCCGGTTCATCCAGCAGGCGAAGGCATGCCCCGCCTCGTGGGTCACCACCTCTACATCCCCCTGGGTACCGTTGAAATTGGCAAAGATGAAGGGCACCTTGTAATCCGGGATGGAGGTGCAGTAGCCGCCCCCGGCCTTGCCCTCGGTAGCCAGTACGTCCAGCAGCTCGTTATCCAGCATGGTCTGGAAGAACTCAGAGGTCTCCGGGGACAGCTCGTTATAAAACTTCTTGCCCTGAGCGATGATTTCGTCCGCCGTGCCCTGGGGCTTTGGGTTGCCGGAGCGGAACTTCAGGGCGTTGTCGGCATAGCTCAAGGGGTACTCCACCCCGATTCGGCGGGCCTGCTCCCGGAAGATCCGCTCGGCCAGGGGCACCAGATACTTGCGCACAGCGGCCCGGAACTGCTCCACATCCTCTTTGCCGTAACAGTTGCGCTTCATACGGTAGTAGCCCAGGGTGGTGTACCCCTCATAACCCAGCTTGCGGCCCATCTCGTCCCGCAGGTGGATCAGCTCGTCATAGATGCGATCCAGGTCGGCCTGGTGCTCCTTGTACCATGTCCCCACCGCTTTCCAGGCAGCCAGGCGGCGGGCGTCATCCGAGTCATTCTGGAAGGGGCCCATCTGGGCCAGGGTGTAGGTCTTGCCCTCAAAGGGAACCTTGGCGGAGGCAATGAGTTTCTGGTACTCCTGGGTGAGGCTGTTCTCCTTCTGACACTGGGGCACGATCTCTGGGGAGAAGGCTTTCAGGGCGATCTCCGTGTTGAGGAACATCAGACCGCCGTACTCCGCCTCGAACTCCTTCCGGAAGGGAGATTCCAGCATGGCGATATTCCACGCCTGCTCGCACTCCTCCCACTCAGGCAGGGCGGCGTTCCAGAAATCCATCTCGCTATCATAGAACTTGTCCCGGGTGTCGATGGAGTTGCGAATGCTGGCCAGCGTGGACATCGTCTCCGTGTGTTTGTCGGTGTTCTCCTTTTCCAGAAAGACGGCCCTGGCTTCGCCATAGCTTTCCGCCGCCTTGAGGCGGGCGGTAAATTCGGCCTGCTTCGCTTTGAACGCCTCCCAATCGGGGCGCTCATAGGGCATCTCGGAAAATTTCATATGACATCCATCTCCTTATCCATTTGATCCGATGGTCTTGCCGTTCAGCACGGCCCGTACCAGGCGCTCACCTTCGCTCCGGTAGTCCAGGGTGAGCAGGAAAGGCGAGGCGTCCTCCGCCAGCAGCTTGAGGAAGATCTCGTCCCCCTCCCAGATGGGCAGATCCAATACCTTCCCCTTGGGCACCCAGGCCAGGTCGCCCTCGCTACAGTCCGGGTTCAGCTCCCCTGTCCAGCCCGTGGCGGTGAACAGGTACATATACTGATCCGAGCCGCTGTCATTGCACAGGAAGGTGACTACGCCCCGGAACTGGAATTCAGTCAGGGTCAGGCCCGTCTCCTCCCGAACCTCCCGGCGCAGGCACTCGTCGGGGCTCTCCCCCTCCTCAAATTTGCCGCCTATGCCGATCCACTTGCCTTTATTGATGTCCACCTGTTTCTTCACCCGGTGAAGCATCAGGTACTCTCCTTGTGGATTTTCCAGATAACACAGCGTGCTGTTGTACATATCCGGTGCCCTTTTAGAACGGCAGATTCAGCCCGCCGGTGAGCCGGGACATCTGGCTGGCGGCGTCTTCGGTAGCCTTGCGCAGCGCCTCGTTGACGGCGGCCACGATGAGATCCTGGAGCATCTCCACGTCGTCCGGATCCACCGCCTCGGGGTCGATGGTGACCGACACCAGCTCCTTTTTACCAGACACCGCGGCAGACACCACGCCACCCCCCGCGGCGGCCTCGTAGGTCTTGCTCTCCAGCTCCTCCTGGGCCTTGAGCATATCCTGCTGCATCTTCTGGGCCTGGCGGATCATGTTGTTCATGTTGCCGCCCCCCATGCCGCCCATGCCGCGGCTGTTGAATCCCTTTGCCATGTTTATTGCCTCCTGTATGGATTTTTCCCGTCCTCCGCCGGGGCGGGGACGCTGTGTCACACTACTCTACGATGATGTTGGGCCCCGCGTCCACCAGAAATGCGTCCAGCGGATCCGCTGCCCCTTCTGCGGCAGCAGGTAGCTCCTCAGCCGGGGCCTGCCCCTCCTTGACCTCCACCTGTCGGGCAACGCCGGTCAGCTGTTGGCACAGTCGGGCCATGGCCTGGGCCACCTCCGCTTTACCCAGCGTGGTGCGCACCACCTCAATATTCGTCCAGATTGTGAGCTTGTGTCCGTCAAAACGCCCCTCCGCCATGGCAGGATTTTTGATCAAGCTGTAGTCGCCGATGTCCAGCACTCCCTTGAGCCGCTCCACAAAGGCGGCCCACCCCGGCCAGCCGGGGACGTTGGCCGGGACGGGCTCCGGCTCCGCCGCCGGGGACTGGAGGGGCTTCTCCTCCCGGAGCGCGGGTACGGGTCTGGGAGCCTCCCGCTCCACCGGGGGTTCTTCCGGCAGGGGTACGTCCCGCTCCATTGGGGGTTCCTCCGGCAGAGGCGGCTCGTCGGGTAAGGGCGGCTCCTCCCGGGGCACAGGTGGAGCCGCCGAGGGCACTTCCCGTTTTGGGGCGGGCCTCGACTGGGGCGCGGCCTGAACCGGGGCGAGTACGCCCCCCTGCTCCAGCCGCGCCATCCGGGCGGCCAGCCCCGCCGGGGAGGGATCCAGCGTGGGATCGCACAGCGTCACCACGCACAGCTCCAGATCGGTGCGGCGATTTGCGGACCGGGCCAGATCCGCCGCTGTTCTCTGTAACAAAGCCAGCATCTGCACCAGCCGGGGCACGTCGAATTGGGCGGACAGCTTCCGCAGGGTCTCCCCGTCGAAGCCGCCGGTCATCAGAGCGGAACCTGCCTTAGGCGCGGTCTTGCGCACCAGCAGATCCCGCACCAGGGCGGACAGCTCTCCCGCCAGGGCGGTCATCTCCTTACCGTTGGCGTACAGCCCATCCAACCGCTCCAGGGCGGAAGCCGTATCCCCCTGGGCCGCATCCATCAACAGCCGGGCGGTCTCCACATTCCCCGCCAGCCCCAAGCAGGCGTACACCCGCTCCTCGTCCACCGCCCCGGCCCCTCCACCGGAGCACTGATCCAGCAGGGACAGCGCGTCCCGCATTCCGCCATCCGCCAGCCGCGCGATGAGGGCCGCCCCGCCCTCGGTGAGGGCAAAGCCCTCCTCCCCCGCCACATGGAGCAGATGGGCGGCGATGTCCTCGGCCCGAATGCGTTTGAAAGAAAACTGCTGGCACCGACTCTTGATGGTGGCGGGCACCTTGTGGATCTCGGTGGTGGCCAGAATAAACATCAAGTGCTCCGGCGGCTCCTCCAAGATTTGCAGCAGGGCGTTAAACGCCTGGGCGGAGAGCATATGCACCTCATCAATGATGTAAACCCGCTTCTTCACTGTGGCGGGGGTATACACCGCCTCATCCAGAATGGCCCGGATGTCGTCCACTCGGTTGTTGGAGGCGGCGTCCAGCTCCAGTACGTCCAGGATGGATCCGTTCTCAATGCCCACGCAGGAGGGACAGTGATTGCAAGGGCTTCCCTCTACGGGATGTTCACAGTTCACTGCCCGGGCCAGCAACTTGGCGCAGGAGGTCTTGCCCGTCCCCCGGGTACCGGTGAACAGGTAGGCATGGGACAGCCGCCCGGTCTCCACCTGCCGCTTCAGCGTCTGGGTCACGTGCTCCTGCCCCACCACCTGATCAAAGGTGCGGGAGCGCCACTTGCGGTACAGCGCCTGGTACATGGAAAACCACCTCAGCATAAAAGAAATGCGCAGCGCCACGTCCGCGCCGCGCTCCATCCGTTTTCACAAGAAACAAACGACCGGCCAGCCCCCCGCCGGGGCAAGGCGTCTCAGCGCATGGTAAGACCGCGAACCGGCCTTTGAAGGACGGCATATGCCCGTTACCCATACAGCCGGCTCAGGATCGGCAGCCCCGCGGCACACGTCCGGGTCCGCTTAGTGCTGCTCGGTTCCCCGCCTGACACGGTTCACGGGTGGGCGTTGCGCGGGACCGATCCATCATCGCTACTTATATGGGGCAGGCGGCACATCCCGCCTCCGGGGGCCGGGATTCATCCCTGCTGTAGCGGATTGCAGGTACAGGGCACCGCTATCTCCCCGACTATCGCGGCCTTACCCCGCGCTGAGGCGCTTGGCAGGCTATCGGTTATTTTATCACGCCCGGCGGGAATTATCAACCGTTTTTTCAAAAAAAGGCCAGCGGCAGGGGGCGAGACCAGGGTGGGCGTCCATCATTTTGCCTAAAATAGGGCCCAGGGCGGGCCTCACGCAATCCGCCGGTTGATTTTTCCCCGCTGCTGTGCTAAACTGTAATCCATCAACGCTTTGAAGCAGGAAAGGACGCCTTGTTCATGATCGATCAATGGAACCTCACCATACCCGCCCTCACCGGCGACGAGCCCCGCCGGGCCTATGTCTACCTGCCTGACTCCTGGGAGGAGAACCACGACCTGCGCTACCCGGTGCTCTATATGTTCGACGGGCACAATGTCTTTTTTGACGAGGACGCCACCTACGGCAAAAGCTGGGGTCTGGGGGACTATCTGGACGCCACCCAGACCCAGATCCTGGTGGCGGCGGTGGAGTGCAACCACCACCCGGACAATGGGCGGCTGAGCGAGTACTCCCCCTTTACCTTCCGCACCCCCCAGTTTAAAAAGGTGACGGGCCGGGGGAAGATCACCATGGAGTGGATGACCCGGGTGTTTAAACCCGAGATCGACCGAGCGTTCCCCACCCTCCCCGGCCGAGAGGACACCTTCATCGCCGGTAGCTCCATGGGGGGGCTGATGAGCCTGTACGCCCTGCTGGAGTATAACCGCGTGTTCTCCCGGGCGGCGGCGCTGTCCCCCTCTCTGTGGGTGGCCCCGGGGCGGGTGGAAAACCTGATCCGCTCTGCCCGGGTGGCGCCGGACACGGTATTGTATATGGACTATGGCTCCCTGGAGCTGGACAACCACCCCACCCAGCTGCGGCAGCTGGGACGGGCAGCGGCCCTGCTCTCGGAAAAGCGCATCGGGCTGGACTTTCGCATCATCCCCGGCGGGGAGCACTGCGAGGCCAGCTGGGAGCGGCAGATCCCATTTTTTATACGCACCCTGCTCTATGGTAGAGAGAGCTGAACGCCCCGCGGGCAAAACAGACGACAGGAGGAACACCTATGGAGACACAGTATTTTAAGCACTACAGCTCCGCCCTGGGCCGGGACATGGAGATGAAGGTATACGGCCACCGGGGGCGGCCCGTGCTGTTCATCCCCTGCCAGGACGGGCGGTTCTTTGACTTTGAGAACTTCAAGATGACGGACGCATGGTCTGTCTGGATCGACTCCGGCCAGGTGATGGTGTTCTCCATCGACACCATAGATAAGGAGAGCTGGTCGGACAAGGAAGGCGACCCCTACTGGCGCATCCGCCGGTACGAGCAGTGGATCGCCTATATCACCGACGAGGTGGTGCCTTTTATGCGGGCCATGGTGAATGAGCGCAACGGCTGGACGGGAGAGCCTGGGGTGATGGCCTTCGGGTGCAGCCTGGGAGCCACCCACGCCGCTAACCTGTTCTTCCGCCGCCCGGATCTGTTCGACCGGCTGCTGGCCCTCAGCGGGATCTACACTGCGGACTATGGTTTCGACGGCTATATGGACGAGGTCGTGTACCGCAACTCCCCGGTGCACTATCTGGCGGGTATGCCCAACGATCACCCGTATATTGAGCTGTACAATAAGAAAAAAGGGGTCGTCTGCGTGGGCCAGGGCCCCTGGGAGCTCCCGGAGTCCACCCGGCAGTTGGCGGATATCTGCTTCCGGAAGAACATCCACCTCTGGGTGGACTTCTGGGGCTGGGACGTGTCCCACGACTGGGACTGGTGGTATAAACAGGTGGCCTACTTCGTGCCCTACCTGCTGGATCAGAGGTAAGCTCTGAGGAAGCCCTTTCCCCGCGCCCGTCAGGGTGCGGCGGACAAGGCGGCCGCTCTGCCCGATCCGGCGCGTCCGACCGTCCGAACCGCGAAACAAAAAGAGAGAAGGAATCCCCATGAAAAACGTCATCTTCATTTCCCCCAACTTTCCCACCAACTACTGGCAGTTCTGCCGGGAGCTGAAAAACAACGGCATGAACGTGCTGGGCATCGGGGACGCGCCCTATGACGGGCTGTCCGGTGAGCTGAAGGATAGCCTCAACGAATACTACAGGGTGGACAGCCTGGAGAGCTACGACGAGGTGTACCAGGCCGTGGCCTATTTTATCTTCAAGTACGGGCGCATCGACTGGCTGGAGTCCAACAACGAGTACTGGCTGGAGCGTGACGCCATGCTGCGCACCGATTTTCACATCACCTCCGGCTTCCAGACAGAGGATATGCCCCGAATCAAGTACAAGTCCCGGATGAAGGAGTTCTATCAGAAGGCGGGCATCCCTGTGGCCCGGTGGCATATTGTGGACGACGAGCAGGGCTGTCTGGCCTTCATCCAGGAGGTGGGCTGGCCGGTGGTGGTGAAGCCGGACAACGGCGTGGGCGCCTCCGACACCCACAAGTTGTCCTGCCAGGCGGATCTGAAGCGCTTCCTGGAAACCAGGCAGGACGTGACCTACATCATGGAGGAGTTCATCCACGCGGAGGTCAACTCCTACGACGCCATCATCGACTCCCAAGGGAACCCCATCTTTGAGACGGGCAATGTCACCCCCATGTCCATCATGGACATTGTCAACGACGAGGACAACTCCATCTACTATATCGTCAAGGATCTCCCCGCCGATACCCGGAAGGCGGGCCGGGCCACCGTCAAAAGCTTCGGCGTGAAAAGCCGCTTCGTCCACTTCGAGTTCTTCCGCCTCACCCAGGATCAGGAGGGCATGGGCAAAGAGGGGGACGTGGTGGCCCTGGAGGTCAATATGCGGCCCTGCGGCGGGTTCAGCCCGGACATGATGAACTTTGCCAACTCCACCAACGTCTACAAGATCTGGGCGGACATGATCGCCTTCGACCGCTCCACCCTAAAGGACGGGGAGCACGCCTTCTGCGCCTATGCCGGGCGGCGGGACGGCAAGGACTTCGCCCTGAGCCACGCGGACATTCTGGTCAAGTACGGCGCCCAGCTGAAGCTAATGGGCCGGATCCCCGACGTGCTGTCCGACGCCATGGGCAACCAGATGTACGTGGCCGTCTTCCCCACCAAGCGGGGGCTGGACGCCTTCTACAAGGACGTGCTGAAGCTGCGCAAGGCCAAGGCCCCGGCCGGAAAAGTGAAAAAATCCTAAAGTCTGCCCCCGGCGTATGGAAACGCCGGGGGCTTTTATGCTATACTATCCAAGTAATGAACTGGGGGGAGCACCGTGGAACACGCCAACATCCTGATCGTCGAGGACGACGCCGACATCAACCGCCTGCTGTGCGCCATTTTGGAGGGGGCGGGCTACACCTGCCGGGCCGCCTTCTCCGGCAGTGAGGCCCTGCTCTGGGCGGAAAAATACGACTATGATCTGGTGCTGCTGGATCTCATGCTCCCCGGGGTCACCGGTGAGGAGTTCATCCAGCGGGTGCGCCGGGGGAAAACCATGCCCATCATCGTGGTGTCCGCCAAGCTGGGGGTGTCCGACCGGGTGAACGTCCTCAAGCTGGGGGCGGACGACTTCATCCCCAAGCCCTTTGACAATGCCGAGGTGCTGGCCCGGGTGGAGGCCCAGCTGCGCCGCAGCCGCCAGTTCAGCGTGCCGGCGGCGGAGGCCCTGTCCGCGGGGCCGCTGACCCTGGATCTGGACAGCCACGCCGCCCTGGTGGACGGGCGGGAGGTGCCCCTCACCGGCCGGGAGTTCGACATTCTGGCCCTGCTGATGAAAAACCCCCGGCGGGCCTTCTCCCGGGCCCAGATCTACGAGGCCGTGTGGGGGGAGGACTTCATCGGGGACGACAACACGGTGAACGTCCACGTCAGCAACCTGCGCTCCAAGCTGGCCAAAGCCGATCCGGATCGCAGCTATATTAAAACAGTCTGGGGGATTGGCTTCAAATTGGGAGACGTCCTGTAGGGGAGGGGCAAGCCCCTCCCCTACAGGGTACGCCGCTTTTCCTCGGAAAATGCGTGCGATGGAATTTAGGTTTTCTTTAGATTTCCTTTCAGGAGTTTTGGCCTTTCGGCGGTATCATAGGGACAGTTCAAACAGAAAGGCGGAAACGCTATGACGGAAAATACAGCGGTGCTGGCGGCCTACGGCCTGTCCAAGGCCTACGGGAGCTGCCTGGCCCTGGACGGGCTGAACCTGATGGTGCGCCGGGGGGACGTCTACGGCCTGGTGGGCCGGAACGGGGCAGGCAAGACCACCTTTATGCGGATGGCCACCGGCCAGTCCACCCCCACCGGCGGCGAGCTGGAGCTGTTCGGCGCCTCGGGAAAGGACTTGCGCGCCCAGCGATCCCGCACCGGGGCCATGATCGAGATCCCCTCCTTCTCCCCCTTCCTCACCGCCCGGGAGAACCTGGAGTACTACCGCCTCCAGCGGGGCATCCCCGGCAAGGGCGTGGTGGACGAGGCGCTGGAGCTGGTGAATCTGACGGCTGCGGGGACAAAGAAGTTCAAATCGTTCTCCCTGGGCATGAAGCAGCGGCTGGGGCTGGCCCTGGCCCTGATGAACCACCCGGACTTCCTCATCCTGGACGAGCCCATCAACGGCCTGGATCCCGAGGGGGTGGCGGAGTTCCGGCAGATCCTCCGCCGGCTCAATGTGGAGCGGGAAACCACCATTTTGATCTCCAGCCACATCCTGTCCGAGCTGTCCAGCATCGCCACCCGGTACGGCTTCATGGAGCAGGGAAAGCTATTGGAGGAGATCTCGGCGGAGGCGCTGCACGACAAGTGCCGCACCTGCCTGCGCTTAGAGGTGGACGACGCGGCCAAGGCCGCCGCCATCCTCCAGACCCAGCTGGGCACCGACAAGTTCGAGGTGCTGCCTGGCAACGTGATCCAGCTCTACGACTGCCTGGACGACCCCAAGCGGGCGTCCTACGCCCTGGCCCAGAACGGGGTGGCCCTGCTGGCCATGGAGCAGAAGGGCGCGGATCTGGAGGCCTATTTCCTCAACCTGATCGGGGGTGGCCCTCATGCTTAACTACATCCGCGCCGAGATCTACAAGCTGCTGCGCCGGCCCTACACCTATATCACCCTGGGTGTCCTGCTGGCCCTGGAGGGGCTGTACGCCTCCATGTTCGCCTTCCACAACTCCCATTCCATGGCAACCCCCTTCGGCGGGGCCGTCGTCAGCATCGTGGTGATGGGGGCCATCGGCTTATGCGTCTGCCTGCTCACCGGGGACATTGTGTTCGCAGGGCAGTACAAGAACTCCACCCTGAAAAATGAGGTGTCCTTTGGCCTGAGCCGTACCCGGATCTACCTGGGCAAGCTCATCGCCCAGACCCTGCTCTCCATCGTATATCTGGCGGTGATGATGGGCTTCTTCATCGGCCTGTGCGCCATTGTGCTGCCCATGGAGCCGTCCGCCGGATTTTACTCTGCCGCAGACGCCATGGCCATTGTGGGCTATTTCCTGGCGGCGGGCCTGCCCCTGTGGATCGGCGCCCAGGCGGCGGCCTGTATGTGCCTGTTCCTGATCCACGGGGAAATGGCGGCGTCCTTCCTCCATGTGGGCCTGATCTTTGTGGCGCCCAGTGTTGTGGAGGTGGCGGGCCTGCTCCTTGAGGGCGGGATCGGGGAGCTGCTGCTGAAGGTACACGCCTATTTCCCCAATACCATGCTGTCCAACGTCAAGGCCGTGGTGGGCGACCCGGTCTATCTGGGCCAGTCGTGGCTGGTGGGAGCCTTTTGGGTGGTCGTGTGTACCGCCATCGGCCTGTACGGGTTCCACAGAAAGGAGATCAAATGAAACGAGGAGAAAAACGGATGGGCATCGCCTTTGGTATTGTCCTTGCGGCGTCCGTGATTGCCGGGCTCTGCTGCATCCTGCAAAAGCGGGAAAAATAAGACCTGTTCAGCCGGGCCGAAAGGCCCGGCTGGACGGCTTCACAAGAGGTGCACTATGAAGATCCCTATCGTTGTTTTTCTTATGCTTCTCTATATGGTGCTGTTCGGATGGAATGGTTTTTGATCTTTGCCGGAGGCCCCCTGGGCATTTTCAGCCCCATCCTGTTGATCGCGGCAGGGCTTTGGCTGGCCCGGGGTGACCGCTCTCCCTGGTATGTCAAGGCGGCCCTGCTTGCGCTGCTGGCCCTGCTGCTGCTTGTCCTGTTCAGAATTCTGTGACCGCCGGAAGGGGTGCCCTCCATGCAGATTGTCCTCATTGTCCTCCTGGCCCTGGCCTGCGCCGTCCTGATCTGGCGGCAGTATACCCTGGAGCAGGGCCTCCACCGGGCCGCCCGCCGGATGCGGGAGCAGATGGCCGACGAGACGACGGCCCGGCTGTCCCTCCCCTGCCCCAGCGCCGGGGCGGAGGAGCTGCTGGCCTGCCTAAACCAGCTGCTGGAGCTGCGGCAGGAGGAGCGGGCCCTCTACCGCCGGAAGGAGCAGGAGCTGCGGCGGCAGATCGCCAACGTATCTCACGATCTCCGCACGCCGCTGACCTCCATCCTGGGCTATCTCCAGCTGCTGGAGGGGGACGGGCTGTCCCCCGAAAAAAAAGAGGAGTACCTGACGGTGATCGAGGGCCGCGCCCGCACCCTCCAGACCTTCATCGCCTCCTTCTACGACCTGTCCCGGATCGAGGGGGGCGAGCTCCCCTTGGAGCGGGAGCAGGTGGATCTGGGCCGCGCCCTGTCCGATCAGCTGGCCGCCTCCTATGGGCAGATCGAGGAGGCGGGACTGGACATGGCGGTGGATATCCAGGAGGGCCTGCCCCCGGTGTGGGCGGATAGCGGGGCGGTGACCCGGATCTTCTCCAACCTGCTCACCAACGCCCTGCGCCACGGCACCGGCACCCTCACGGTGCGGCTGTACCGGGAGGGCGGCGCCATCGTGTCCGCCTTCTCCAACCGGGCGGAGGGGCTCACCGAGGAGGACGCCGCCCACGTGTTCGAGCGGTTCTACACCGCCGACAAAATGCGTACCGGCCAATCCACCGGCCTGGGGCTGGCCATCGTCAAGGCCCTGGCGGAGCGGATGGGCCATTCCGCCGCCGCCCGGTGGGAGGGCGGGGTGTTCACCCTTGAGGTAAGATGGAGCCTTTAAAGGAACCGCAGCCTTGTCACGCTCATGCCCTCCGCACTTCTTTTTTGTCTGATTTAATAAAACGTTAAAGGGTTGGCGGTTTACGCCAGCCCTTTCTTATGGTATGATAGAAGTCACAGCAAGCTACAAACTATGACAAAAAGGAGCTTTCTTATGGCTCAATCGTCGCAGACACAACAGGCCCCGCCCCCCAAACGGGGACGGGAAGAAAAGCAGCGGGAGCGCCGCCGGGAGGAGCGGGCCGCCCGCTCGCCCAGGGAGCCGGAGCGCCTGTTCCCCGACCCCAAAACCGGCCTCACCGCCGCCCAGGCCGCCCGCCTTCTGGAGCAGGGCATGGGCAACGAGGCGGTGGGGTCCACCTCCAAGTCCACCGGGCAGATCATTCGGGAGAACACCCTCACCTTCTTCAACCTGGTGTTTGTGGTGCTGGCCGCCCTGCTGATCCTGGCCGGAGACTTCAAGGACATGATGTTCCTGGGCATCGCCCTGGTCAACTCACTCATCGGCATCATCCAGCAGCTCCGCTCCCGGGCCACCCTGGAGAAGCTGTCCCTCATCAGCGAGACCCGGGTGAAGGTGGTGCGGGACGGGCAGCTGGGCACCGTCCCCGTCCACAAGCTGGTGCGGGAGGACATTGTGGAGCTGGGGGCGGGGGATCAGATCCCCGCCGACGGCCCGGTGATGTCGGGGCAGGTGACGGTGAACGAGGCCCTCATCACCGGCGAGGCCGACCCCATCACCAAGGATCCCGGCGACGAGCTGCTGTCCGGCAGCTTCGTGGTGTCCGGCAAATGCCGGGCCCGGCTGGATCGGGTGGGGGCGGCCAGCTACGCCTCCCGGCTGTCCCTGGAGGCCAAGGCGGATCAGGGGGTGGGCCGCTCGGAGATGATGAAGTCGCTGGACAAGCTCATCCGGTTCATCGGCTTTGCCCTGATCCCCATCGGCGCGGCATTGTTCTACAACGAGCTGATGGTGCAGGGCAACGAGTTTTCCGATGCCGTCCCCGCGGTGGTGGCGGCACTCATCGGCATGATCCCCGAGGGGCTGTATCTGCTCACCAGCGTGGCGCTGGCGGTGTCCGTCATGCGGCTGGCCCAGAAGCAGACCCTGGTGCATGAGCTGTCCGCCGTGGAAACCCTGGCCCATGTGGACGTGCTCTGCGTGGACAAGACGGGCACCGTCACCCAGCCGGAGATGTCCGTGCAGGAGATCGTCCCCCTGGATGAGGATCGCTGCCCCGCCGGCAGGGTGGAGGAGATCTTCAACGCCTACTATCGAGCCATCGACGCGGACAACGACACCGCCCGGGCCATGGCCCAGCGGTTTTCCAAGTCCTCCCTGTGGCAGGTGGAGCGGACGGTGCCTTTCACCTCCGCCAACAAGTGGTCGGCGGTGGTGTTCAAGGCCTACGGGGCCTACGTGGTGGGCGCGCCTGAGTTCATCATGAAGGCCCGGTACGCTGATTTACAGCATATGGTCACCCCCTATCAGGAGCAGGGCTGCAGGGTGCTGCTGCTGGCCAGATGCGCCAACGCTCCCACCATGGAGGGCGGCATCGTGGGCGGGGTGGAGCCCCTGGCCCTGGCAGTGATCTCCAACCCCATCCGGGCGGAGGCCCCCAAGACCTTCCAGTACTTCGCCCAGCAGGGGGTCACCGTCAAGGTGATCTCCGGGGACAACCCCTCCACCGTGTCCGCCGTGGCGGTTCAGGCGGGCATCGCCGGCGGGGACAGATACGTGGACGCCGCCACCCTGAAGGAGCCGGCGGACTACGCCCGGGCGGTGCGGGAGTACAACGTGTTTGGCCGGGTGACGCCGGATCAGAAGCGCAAGCTGGTGAAGGCCCTGCAAAAGGCGGGCCACACCGTGGCTATGACCGGGGACGGCGTCAACGACGTGCTGGCCCTGAAGGACGCAGACTGCGGCATCGCCATGGCCTCCGGCGCGGAGGCGGCGGCCCAGGTGGCCCAGGTGGTGCTGCTGGACTCCAACTTCGCCTCCATGCCCCAGGTGGTGGAGGAGGGCCGGCGGGTGATCAACAACATCCAGCGGGCAGCGGCGCTGTACCTGGTGAAGAATATCATGTCTCTATTCCTGTCCCTGGTCACCCTGTTCGCCGGGTTCCCCTACCCCTTCGTGCCCATCCAGCTCACCCTCATCAGCGCCCTCACCATCGGCGCGCCCTCCTTCGTGCTGGCCCTGGAGCCCAACCACGAGATCGTGAAGGGCCGCTTTATGACAAACGTGCTGCGACGGGCCCTGCCGGGAGGGCTGGCCAACGTGGTGCTGATGATCCTCATCGAGCTGTTCACCTTCGCTTTCGCCTTTGAGCGGGTCACCCTGTCCACCCTGGCCACGGTGATCATGGGCGAGGTGGGCCTGCTGGTGCTGTACTACATCTCCCGGCCGCTGGACTGGAAGCGGTGGACGCTGCTGGGCACCATGACGGCGGCCTTTGCCGTGGCGGTGCTGGCCTTTGGCGAGATGTTTGAGCTCGTCCCTCTGGACTTCCAGGCGGGGCTGGTGATCTTGGTATTCCTGATGCTGACACCGTCGGTGATCTTCGTCTTTGAGCGGGCTTTTGAGTGGGGCAGCGCGGCCTTGGCCCTGATGGCCCAGCGGCGGAGCGGCGAACGTCCTAAGCGGGCCGCGCCCAAACGGGCGGCGCGGCGCTAAAGAACCCAGACGCAATAGCGCAAATAGAACACAAGAATACCGTTTCGCTCCTTCCCTGCCGTTGCCTCCTTTGTGTTTATATTCCCATTGCTTTGCGGCCTGCCTGGCAAGAAGCCAGGCAGGCCGCTTTTCGACAAGCTAACTCTATTGCATTTTCTCACTCTGCTCTATCTGGCGTGAGATGTTGAGATGGTTCACAGTTACTTTGTTCTGCGCTTTATGGCTTACCTGGCCTTCAGGCCCAACTCGGTCCGAAGCTCCTGGGCCGTATATACTTCACGACCCAGAAGATGGGCGATCGTGCGCATACTCTCAAAGCACTCCACATTGGTCTGGATGAGCTCGTCCTTATGAGGCCACTTCCAAATCGTGTCTTCCATGCCCACTCGGATATCCAGACCCAGGAGCAGCGCCAGGGTAACCATGTAACTGCTGCCCCGTCCACCTGAACAGATCATAATGCGCTGATCGGAAATCTCGCGGATGCGATGGACGATGTGCATAACGCTTTCGATCATCACCTCAGGGCTACTGGTGGGGCTGCACCCGGGCAGGCCAGGGACAACACACCACGTGTAGGGAGCCTCCAACAGGCCGGGGGCAATCAAATAGCGATAGGCATTATCCACATCGCCGTCCGTGAAGATGGCCAGCTGAGGATGGACATTATAGGTCTGCACCAACTCACATTTTTCAATAATGTGGTGCGGATATGGGGCAAAAAGCCGGTCACTGGCATAGTTGGCCGTAGTGTTTATGGGCGTGGTGTCCAGCAGGCCCGCCTTCAGTATCTCCACCATCCGATCCCAGTAGCCCTCTTTATAAGAGACTACACAGCCGTCAACAACCACATCGGGGAATTCCTCCCGCAAAGGGTCCAGGACCTGGTGGTAGAGATCCATGTCCAGACCGTTAAAGCCCTGAGCGTCCCGCACGTGCACATGAACCATAGGGGCACCCGCCTGGCAGCTGGCCCGCAGGGATTCGTAGATCTCCTGGGTGGTGATGGGCTGCTGCGGGTTTATGTTCTTGCTGAAAAACCCGCCGGTGACCGTGGTGTTGATCACAACCTTTTCAGGAATGGCCCACTTGGGGGTCATGTCAATGCCTGGGGCAAAATTGGTTCCAGACGGAACTACGTTCTCCTTGCCAAAACGCATATTGGGGACAATATGGCCATACTGGGCGCTCATCTCGTGCACCAATGCCCAGTCGATCTTGTTGCTCTGGTTAGACATAGGTAAATGACCTCCTTAATTACGGTTCAAATATGAGGAAGATGCCCAGCTCAGCCCGGGTATCCACATACACCTTTTCATCCCGCCGGAACCAATGCAGGCCCCAGTCGCTGGCCTGCTCCTCCACATAGTGGAGCACACAACCGGAGAAGGTCGCAGCTGCCGCAGGGAAATGGCCGGATTCCGGACAGGAGACACCGAACTCGTCCTCATAAGCAGACTTATCCAGTAAGCGCACAGTATCCAGGCAGTGCTCATGGTCGGTAACAGCCTCCATGGCGCGATAGACTTTGTCCACATTGGCAACAGCCTGATCCCAGGTGGCCTGGTCCTCGCAGAAAAAGCTGAGACTGGAGATGCGTTTGGCGCCGTTCACATGGCGGAATTTGCTGGGTAGGGCCACGATATACTCCTTATTCAGGTGGGTTGTGGCTCCAAAAAGCACATCGGTAAAGGGCTCCTGGCCGATAACGAAAATGGTCTGATAACCGGCCTCGCCGGACTCCTCGCCGTATCGGACGGGCTGGCGAAATACAGGGTTGACCTCGCCCACACCGTCCACATTTCCGGCCAGAAGCGCCTTGCGGACCCGGCTGGCATCCCTGCCCCCTACGCTCAGGCGGTAGGAACCCACCCGTGGCATTGCACCGGCCGGGATGGTGTTGGTCAGCCATTTCAGGTCTCCGCCCTGGGCAGTGTAGAACACCTCACAGTAGGCGTTGTCAAAAATAAAGTGGGTAGATCCGTTCTTGTGGGTGTCTGACGTAACAAAGCCCAAGCCTTTGAGCACCTCGGAAGCCTGCCGGCGTTTGTCGGTGATGATGCTGAAATGGTCCAGGCAGAAAGGCATCACGCGTTCCATGGATGATTCGCTCCCCCTCTCTCAGTCAATCAGGCCGACTTCCCGATAGTACCGCTCCGCGCCAGGATGCAACGGCGTCTGAAGGCCGCTCAGGGCGTTGTCCAGATTCAAGCTGGCCGAGTCGGCATGGATCTGGACAAGAGCGTCGTTTTGTTCCAGGATGACCTTCAGGATGTCATATACCACATCCTCCGGCACATCGGGGTTTGTCATGATAGCGCTGCGGCGGGACATGGTGGGCGTATCATAGTCCACACCATTATAGCTGCCGGCGGGGATGGTATCTGCATAGAAGAAGGGGTAAAGCTCCGCTACCTTTTCCACAGTCTCCACAGGGATGGGGATCAGCTTGAGCGCACTGGTCATGGACAAGTCGGAGATGGAGGAAGTGGGATAGGGGGTGCCGTAGAGGCCCGCGTCAATGGTACCGTCTGCCAGACCGTTGCAGATATCAGTGATGGTCAACTGGGTCATGCTGGTGGAATCTGTAGGCAGCCCCATGGCCTCAAACAGGATGGGCAGATAGGTGCTCATGACGCCCTTGCCTACGCCAACCTTCTTGCCCACCAGGTCTTCCACAGTCTCAATGCCGGAGCCCTCTACCGTCAAGATGTGGACTACGGCGGCGGGGCCCGAGATGATGTGCTGAATCTGTCCCGCTTCCATTCCCTCGAATTCACCGGTGGCGTCATAGGCGTCCTTTACTACGTCCAGGCCCACCATGCCGAACTGGGCCTCGCCCATCATGATGTTGCGGGCGTTTTCCGAGGTGCCGGTAGAGATGTCCACCTGGATGTCATAGCGGCCGGGGTATTCCTTGGCCACCAAGTCAGCAATGCCGGCAAACAAGGTGTAGTTGTATCCGCCGGAGGGACCGGCGCTCATACGCAGGTACTGCTTCTGGGTGGAGGGGTTGTTCCCAGAGGGTTTCGCTGGATTGTCGGTTTCAAGAGCGTTGCTCGGAGGTGTGGAAGGGGTGCCGCTCTGGCTGGAGCAGGATGTGGCAATGCCCAGCAGCATGATCAGAGCCACCAGCATACTTACCAACTTATGTGTCTTTTTCATGTGTCCATTCTCCTTTTCATTTTACATTTTCATTTTACATTTCATTTTGGGGTGTTGGGACAGGGTCAGGAACATGGGTGCATGGTACATCCTTGCCGTATTTGGTTCGGATGGAATGCCAAAGGTAGAGCAAAACCAGAATGCCTACGCCCAGGACATCGGTGAAAACGCCGGGCTTGATGAGGGAAAGGGCCGCGCCCATCAGGATGACCCGCTCCCAGGCCGGGATCTTCCACTTAAAGATCACGCCTTCCACCACGCCTGCCAAACAGTAGACGCCGATCACTGAGGTCAACGCAGCCAGCAGAATGTCATACCAGGAACCGATCATGAGCAGCTCGTTGTTATAGGCAAACATATAGGGGAGCAGGAAGCCGGAGATCGCCAAACGGAAAGCTACAAAGCCGGTTTTGCTGGGGCTGCATTTGGCAATACCTGCGCCAGCATATGCGGCAAGGGCCACCGGAGGCGTGACTGCGGAGATGATCCCGAAATAGAAGATGAACAGATGCGCGGCCTTGGGCTCCAGACCCATTCCGGTCAGGGCGGGGGCTACCAGGATCGCCAGCACCAGGTAGGCAGCCGTAGTAGGCACCCCCATGCCCATAATGAGGCACACCACCATCGTCAGTACCAACAGCACGATCATCCGCCCGTCGGCGATCTCAATGAGGGAGGAGGAGAGCTTGAAGCCGATTCCGGAACCCACAATGACACCGCTGATGATGCCGGCCATGGCACAGGCTACCGCCACCGGGATAACGCCTTTGGCTGCCCCAATAAAGATGGCCTTCCACCGCTCCCAGGTCAGCTTGACCTTGGAGTCCAGTAGAGTGATACCAATGGTGATGAGGATGGTGTAAAATCCCGTGCGGGCAATGGTCAGCTTGAATACACCCAGAGCCAGTACCAGGAAGACCAGGGGGGCAATTAAATAGATGCGCTTTACCAGATCGCGGAACTTGGGTAGCTCCGCAGCCGAAACCCCCCGCAGGCCATTTTTCATCGCATTCATGTCCACTGCCACCAGCAATGCCACATAGTACAGCACAGCGGGGATCAAGGCGGCAACCACAATCTCAAAATAGGGCACGCCCAACATTTCTGCGATGATGAAAGCGGTGGCACCCATGATGGGGGGCATGATCTGTCCGCCGGTGGAGGCGGCCGCCTCTACCGCGCCAGCATATTCCGGGGAGAACCCGTTGCGTTTCATCAGCGGGATGGTGAAGGTTCCGGTGCCAATGACATTGGCCACAGGGCTGCCACTGATGGAGCCGAAGAAACCGCTGGCTACCACGGCCACCTTGGCTGGACCGCCTCGGTATTTGCCAAAGGCACAGGTGGCCAGGTCAGTGAGGTAGTCGCCAACACCGGTCTCCTGAAGGACGGCCCCCAGAATGACAAAGAGCACAATGTATAAAGCGGAGGCATAGAGAGGCGTGCCCCACACACCATCACTGGTGACAAAAACCAGATTGATGAATCGCCGCAGGTTCAATCCCTGGTGGGCCAGGAAGCCTGGAAAATAGGGGCCAAAAAAACCGTAGGCGATGAAGATCAGCGTCACAATCACCATGGCGTTGCCTACACACCGTTGGGCCGCGATAAAGATGACCACCAGCAGGAGGATGCCGAAGATAATATCCGGCTGGGTAATGATGCCCAGGCGGTTCTGGAGCTGCTCATCCACCAATACGTAGTAGCCACAGCCTAAGATACCGCCCACCAGCGCAACGCCAAAGAGAATCCGCAGGGGGATAGGGGTCTCTTTGGCAGAAATCTCCCCCAGGAAGAAAAGGACGAGTACAAATCCCAGATGGATTCCCTTTTGAACCACGCCAGGGAAAGCGCCAAACAGCGCTGTATACATATGGAACAGGACAAACGCAATTGAGATGATGAGGAAGGCAGCTTCAGCAACCTTCACTGGGCCGGACTTTCGATCCAGCGTATCCATAAAAGTGGGTCCTCCTTTCTGCTTGGACAACGGCTGTTATGTTACTGCGCCAGCCCCCGGGCCTTGCAGCCGGTATAAAGCCGCCCCAGGGCATCGGCCAAAATGTTTCTGGGGCAGGCCAAATTGATGCGCTGATAGCCGGAGCCTGCCGGACCGAATTCCAAACCATTGTCCAGGTAGAGCAGACACTCATCCGTGAGGAACGCGGCCAGATCAGCATCACTCAGGCCAAAACTGGAGCAGTTGAACCAGGCCAAATAGGTCCCTTCCAACTCTGTGACGACCACCTTTGGGAAATGCTCCGCCATGAATGCGCGGAAATAGTCATAGTTCCCCTTGATATAGTCAAGCAGCTCATCCAGCCAGGGGGCGCCGCTGCGGTAAGCTGCCTCATGGGCTACCGGGCCGAATCGGCTGGTGTGCTTAAAGCCGTGGGTGGACATGGTATTCTGGAACGTAGCGCGCAGCTCCGGGTTCGGGATGATGATGGAGGCAAAGCACAGCCCAGCCAAGTTGAAGGTTTTGCTCAGAGAGGTGCAGATCACGCTGTTCTGGGCATACTTGTCCCCCAAAGAGGCATAGACCGTGTGAGTGTATCCCTTCTGGATCAAATCGTGGTGAACCTCGTCCGATACAACCAGGACCCCGTTTTCCAAACAGATGTCACCAATCTGCCGCAGTTCCTCGGGAGTGAATACCCGGCCGCTGGGATTGTGGGGGGAGCAAAGGAACATGAGCTTGGCCTGCGCGGCCTTTTTCCGCAGGTCGTCAAAATCAATGGTATACCGCCCATTCGCATCTACCAGAAGGCGGTTTTCCAAAACCTTGCGTCCGGTGTGCTCCGTAGCACCGATAAAGTGGTGGTATGCCGGCGTCTGAACGATTACACCGTCACCGGGCTGCGTGAAGGCGAACAGAGAAACATAAAGAGAGGGTACCACCTGCTCAATGGGAACAATCCAATCCGGCTGAATCTGCCAGCTGTGCCGGTCCGCCATCCATTGGCAGCAGGCCTGACGGAAGCTGTCCGTAACCATATGGTAGCCCCACAGGCCAAAATCAGCTTCCGCCTTGATGGCGTCAATAATGCATGGGGCCGTGCGGAACTCCATATCCGCCACAGAAAGAGGCACAGTGCCTTTGGGCGGCTTGTTTCCCTTGGAGTCGCGCATGATGTTATACTTGCCAGTACCGCGAAGGATCGGATCTCGGTCCACATTTGTCTCAAAGTCGTATGTCATCGGTTTTCCTCCTTGCTTTCAATCGTTGTTGATCGGCACAATGGGGTAAAATGTTGCTCTCATTTCACCCGGCATCGAGCCGGCGCCCTTTTGCTCTTTGCTGCCAGCACAACCATATTGGTATACCTCTGCGAGCTAAAGCATACTATGTTTTTCTTCTTTTGTAAATACCTCACTTGAAAAATTGATGAAATATCCAAAAATTATTTCTAAAATATGTGCATAATGCTCAGCAAATAAATGGAAATTGTTACTTATTTGTGCGCCGCACGTCATTTTGGTATTCCATTTTGAAATCTGATTATATGTTTTGCAGATTTTCCCTCCTGTTCTCTCAAAAGTGTTCGACTTCAGGCCAACTCAATTGGTAAAAACGCTCAAGTCAGGCAAAAAAAACTGTTGATATTCACCAAAATTTCAAAGAAAGCTTCCATTTTCCTAAAACCTGTGTTAGAATGCAATAAACGTATACCATTTGAGTGAGGTGCTACGCTTGTGAAAGCAGAGACAAAATCAACCAATGTGCGTTATTACGAATATGTAATTGATAACATCAAAGGCATGATCATCCGGGGCGAGCTGAAGCAGGGGGAAAAGATCCCATCCGAGCGGGAGCTGGCCGAGCGCTTTAACGTCAGCCGCGTCCCTATCCGGGAAGCGCTGAAAATCCTGGAGTACATGGGTATATTGGACAGTACCCAGGGCGACGGTACTTATGTAAGGAATTTTACGGTGCCGGATCTGATCGAACGGATGAATTTTATCGTCACCGGCACGGCGGACACCATCATGGACCTGCTGGAACTGCGAATCGACTTGGAATGCTTTGCGGCCTACTATGCCGCCCTGCGCCGGACAGACGAAGACATTGCCCTGTTTCGCAAGGCGCTGCTGGATATGCGTGAGGCCAAGCGGAATTCCACGCCGGATGGCGAGACAATTGCCCGACTCCGCCAGCTCTCGCACCAATTCCACCGATGCCTGGTACAGGCCGCCCACAATGCTGTGCTGACCAGTGTTTATGAAAACCTTTATGAGCTGTTAGATATCTCGCGCCAGTTTACAATTGATACCAGTGGTATCTCCTACGACTCAATCCTGGCCCATGAGGCAATTTTTAACCGCATCATCCAACAGGATGCAGAAGGAGCCAGGCAGTCTATGAAAGAGCACCTATCCGAGGTGCGCATAAAACTCAACGCCACTCTGGCCGATGCCGAGACAGCCGAGCTGTCCCAGGCCCATTCGGTCAGTTAATACCTCTCTGCCAGCTGCCTTTGCGTCAAACCGCAAAAAGGAGGCGGCCATGTACACAAAACAATTGGCACGATTTGCCCACGCTTTGACCTATGAGGATCTTTCTCCTCAAGCCGTGGCATTGGGCAAGCTATGCGTGGAGGACCTGATCGGCGTTGCTCTCGCCGGTTCGGCCAGCCCGCAGGCACATATTTGGCACAACTATTTCGCTTCCGGCATCCAGCCCAAGCAGGCCGCTGCCTGGACACCCCAATTTCCCCGCATTGCATATCCTCAAGCGGCGGCCCTGAACGCCGCATATGGCCACCTGCTGGACCTGGACGACGTCCACAACGGGTCCATCGTTCATCTGGGCGTTGTCACCATCCCCGCTGCGATAGCGGTCGGAAGCGCGTTCCACTGCTCAGGGCGTGCGGTTCTTGCTGCTGTAGCAGCGGGTTACGAGGTGGGTGCCCGGGTTGGAGAAGCAATTAACCCCGAGTCCTACCGCTTTTGGCATACCACCGGCGTTGTGGGCGCTCTGGCGTCCGCCGTCGTCAGTGGCAAGCTGATGGGCCTGGACGAGGAGCAGTATTTGAATGCCTTGGGCTCCGCCGGAACTCAGGCCGCCGGATTGTGGGAGTTTTTAGAAGACGGCGCTATGAGCAAGGCGCTCCATACCGCCAATGCCGCCTTGTGTGGCATCCGTTCCGCCCGGCTGTCCGCTCTGGGACTGACGGGTGCCAGCCGAATTCTGGAGGGCAAGCGAGGCCTGCTCCGAGCATTGACTCAAGAGCCGCATATGGAGGCCCTGGTTCGGGACTTGGATTGTGCAAACTTGAAGATTCAGGAAAATTCATTCAAATCCTACGCCTGCTGCCGGCACATTCACGGGGCTGCCGCCGCTGCGGCGGATCTGATGGCTCACCAGCAGGTCCGGCCAGAAGACATTATTCACATTACCGACCGAACCTATGCTGCGGCTAAGCAGGTGGTGGACACCCCCCGTCCGGCAACCCTCTATGCGTGTAAGTTCAGCGCCCAATACTGCATTGCAGCCCTGCTCTTGGGGAGCAAGCTGCTGGAGGAGGCGTTCCAAGAACCTTTCGCATCCGACTCCCGACTTCCACCTTTGATGGCTCGGATATCTGTGGTGTTGGACCCCACATTGGAAGCGGAGCATTTGGCGGATCCCAGCCGTTGGCCCCATATTGTAGAAGTGACCCTTCAAAATGGACAGGTTCTGCAAAAACGGGTAGACGATCCGCCAGGAGACGCCCGCAACCCATTCAGTCAAGCAGAGATCGATCAAAAATTTCACGCTGTGACCGGACAGCTCCTTCCCCCTACAGATGCTGAGGCGTTGTGCGGTCGCATCCACAACTTGGACAAGCTTGAAGATATCTCACAGCTGTTTGATCTGTGAGTTCCTTTGGCCTGCCCTGTTGCAGGCCATTTGCTCGTCCTTCCGAAGAAGAAATGGAGCAAAAACACCATGCTGCAATACGAAGAATTGATCTATACTGAGGTTTATCAGGCCGTCCTTCGGGCGGTAACGGAGATCTCAGCAGACGTAAAAGGGCTTTTAGATGAGGCGTTAGCCCGAGAAAGTAATGAGACGGCAAAGAGTATGCTCTCATCCATGGTGGACAACCTGTCTATCGCCAAGCAGGCGGATAAGGCGGTGTGTCAATCTCCTGGCTATCCGACTGCCTGGGTGTGGTTTGGAAAAGACGGCCCTCACCCATGTATCAAGCAAGCGGTGGCCGACGCGGTGGCCGAGGCCACCCAAAGGGGCTACCTCCGCCCCAGCATCGTAGACCCGCTGACCCGCGTCAATTCCGGAGACAACACCGGCAAGGGTGTACCTAACATCGAACTGGAATACGTTCCCAACCAAGAGTATGTGGATTTTATCATTAGCTTTAAAGGCTGTGGAGCCGAGTTAGGAAACGCCATGCAGATCATGACCACCGCTAAACTGGGGAAAGATCTGGTCGGTTTGAAGCGCTTTATCCTCGAAACCGCCGTCGGTGCCGGTGGGAAGCCCTGCCCTCCTTATGGCATCGGGATCGGTATTGGTGGACAGATGGATGTGGCGGCCAAACTCAGCCGCAAAGCCATTTCCACCCGCCGCTGGGATGATGTAAACCCTGACCCTCAACTGGCTGAATTGGAGCACGAGTTGAAAGACGCTGTCAATGCGCTGGGTCTGGGTGCCGCCGGCACCGGCGGAGATACCGTCTGTTTGGCCGTGAAAATGGAGTGTGCCCATACCCATACCGCCATCGCCCCCGTCTGCATCAATTTCCACTGCTGGGTGGCCCGTCGGGCAGGCGTCCGAATCTACCCAGACGGCCGGACCGAAAGACTGCTATAAGCGCCGCTGCGGCAAAAGGAGAATATGATATGGCTATCTATCATCTATCGACACCTTTAAAGGAGGAGGACGTACGTAGCCTGAAGGTGGGCGACGTGGTTTACCTCAGCGGGCATATCTTTACCGCTCGAGATATGGCCCATCTTAGGATTCAGGGCCTGCTGAAAGAAGGAACCCCCCCGCCTAAGAACTTTGCCGGTGCGGCGGTCTTTCACGCCGGGCCTGTAGCGCTGAAAAACAGCGACGGCTCTTGGCGGTTGAACGTCATCGGTCCCACCACCTCTATCCGGATGGAGCCCTACGCCGCAATGGTGGGCGGGTTGGGTCTTCGGGCCGTGATTGGTAAGGGCGGCATGGCGGAGGATACCCTGCGCGCCTGCGGCGAATACGGCTATGTGTATCTTCAGGCAGCCCCCGGCTGTGCTGCCAAGCTGGCCCAGGGGGTGGAAAGCATTGAAGATGTGACCTGGCTGGATATGGGAATGCCTGAAGCCATCTGGGACCTCCGGGCCAGGGAGTTCGGCCCTCTGGTGGTGGGTATGGATACCCATGGAGACAGCATCTATGCCAACCTGCGGAAGGCAGCTCTGGAGCAAATTGCCGCACGCTATCCGGCGTAAAGCACTACGGAAGGAGAAACTATGATGGAATATCGCATCGAGCGGGACAGCATGGGTGAAATGCAAGTCCCGGCGGACCGCTACTGGGCGGCCCAGACCCAGCGCAGCTATCAAAATTTCAAAATCGGGACGGAGCGGATGCCGCAGGAGATCATCCATGCCTTTGGCATACTGAAAAAGGCCGCGGCAATGGCCAACCACCGGCTGGGTAAGCTGGATGAGGAGCGGTTCCGCCTCATCTGCACCGCAGCGGACGAGGTAACGGCAGGCACGCTGGACAGTCACTTTCCCCTTGTGGTGTGGCAGACCGGCTCGGGCACCCAGTCCAACATGAACGTCAACGAGGTCATTGCCAACCGGGGAAACGAACTGGCCGGAAAAAAGCTGCTTCATCCAAACGACCATGTAAATATGTCCCAGTCCTCCAACGATACCTTCCCCACCGCAATGCATATCGCGGCGGTGCTGGCACTGGAAGATGCGGTATTCCCCGCCCTAAAGCAGTTGATCGAAACCTTCCAACGGCTGGAGGTGGAAAATGCTGATGTTGTAAAATCAGGCCGCACCCATCTTCAGGATGCGGTGCCCATTACCCTGGGGCAGGAGATCAGTGGCTGGCGGGCCTCCTTGGAGCGGGACTGCAAAATGCTTGAGGCCAGCCTGTCCGGACTCCAGATGCTGGCACTTGGAGGCACTGCCGTTGGCACCGGCCTCAACGCCCCAACTGGGTTTGCCGAAGAGGTCGCCGCGGCGGTGCGGGAGCTGACAGGCAAGGGCTTTACTACAGATCCCAACAAGTTCCACGCCCTTACCAGCAAGGACGAATTGGTGTTTGCCCATGGGGCTATGAAGGCTCTGGCGGCAGACCTGATGAAAATCGCCAATGACATACGCTGGCTGGCCTCCGGACCCCGGTGCGGCCTGGGCGAGCTGCATATCCCAGAAAACGAGCCGGGTTCCTCTATTATGCCCGGCAAGGTCAATCCAACTCAATGTGAAGCCGTCACCATGGTGGCGGTCCAAGTGATGGGGAACGACGTAGCAGTGGGCCTTGCGGCCAGCCAGGGAAATTTTGAACTCAATGTCTTTATGCCTGTGTGCATCTACAATTTCCTCCAATCGGCCCGCTTGCTGGCTGACTGTATCGAGTCTTTCAACATCAACTGTTGCAGCGGTATCATGGCCGACCGGGAGCGCTGCCTCCATAACTTGCACAATTCTCTGATGCTGGTCACCGCGCTAAATCCCTACATCGGCTATGACAACGCGGCCAAAACCGCCAAGCTGGCCCATCAAGAAGGTATTTCCCTGAAAGAAGCGTGCGTCAAGCAGGGTTTCTTAACCGCAGATCGTTTTGACGAAGTGTTCCACCCAGAGGAGATGGTATAGATCCACGTTCTGCCTCCTTATTAAACAAGAAAGGAAGTTATTTCTTTGGACGAAATTAGCCAGCGGTCTCTGGCCCTTCACTACGCGCTCCGCGGTAAAATTGAGGTGGTGTCCCGCAAACACGTTGAGAGCCGGGATGACCTGTCCTTGCTCTATACCCCCGGCGTAGCCCAGCCTTGCCGGGAAATCCAGGCGGACTATGACAAGTCCTTTGCCCTCACCCGCCGCAGCAACCTGGTGGCGGTTATTACCGACGGCTCCGCTGTGCTGGGGTTGGGCGATATCGGCCCTGCCGCCAGTATGCCTGTCATGGAAGGCAAATGTGCCCTATTTAAAGAGTTCGGTGATGTAGATGCATTCCCCATCTGCGTGGACACAAAAGATGTGGACAAGTTGGTGGAGACCATTTATCTGATCTCCAAAAGCTTCGGCGGCATTAATTTAGAGGACATTGCCGCCCCCCGGTGCTTCGAGGTGGAGCGGCGGTTGAAGGAGCTGTGCGATATCCCGGTATTTCATGATGATCAGCACGGCACTGCCATCGTAGTCGCCGCCGCTCTTATCAATGCCATGAAGGTGACGGGAAAAGAAATGGGCAGGATTAGAATCGTCATCAACGGTGCAGGTGCCGCTGGATGCGCCATTGGAAAGCTGCTCATCTCCATGGGGTTTGGCAACGTAGTGATGTGCGATATCAATGGCATTATCTGTGAGGGCGACGAGGGCCTAAACGCTGGCCAGGAGGGAATCAGCCACATCTCCAACCGCGGCCATGAGCACGGCTCATTGGCCGATGCGCTGAAGGGGGCGGACGCCTTCATTGGTGTATCCCGTCCCGGCTTGGTTACCGCAGAGATGGTGGAAACCATGAATCATGGCATCGTGTTCCCAATGGCTAACCCTGTGCCCGAGATTATGCCCGATGAGGCCAAGCGGGGAGGCGCCGTCGTCGTGGGAACCGGGCGGAGCGACTTTCCCAATCAGATCAACAATGTGTTGGTGTTCCCCGGTGTATTCAAGGGCGCTTTATCTGTGCGGGCCACCGATATCACCGAGGGCATGAAAGTCAGGGCTGCTAAAGCTCTGGCGGCCCTGGTGCCTGAGAACAAGCTCAGCGCGGAATACATCATTCCCTCTGTCCTGGACAAATCTGTGGCCGAAGCCGTAGCCGAAGCCGTAGCCGCCGAGGCCCGGGAGCAGGGCATTGCGCGGGGATAAGTTCCGGCAAATGGCGAATTATCCTGACATGAGATATGAATCAAAAAAGTCAATGGACAGTGGATGGAAACGATCCTAAAATTCTTGATGTCCAGCCACTATTTCTGAAATCAGTATGCTGAATGTCGGGAAAAAACAGACGGTCAAAACAGAATAAGAACGAAGATGGCGGACGCACCGTGAAAACACGGCTGCGTCCGCCTCTTTGCGTTTATAGGACATACTTCTTCTTTTTGTGAGAACCATATTGTCCACACCGATTTTCGCGATGGGACAGGTGATGCCGTGGGGCTATGGGACAGGGTCAGACACCCCCAGCCGCTCCATGCTCCGCGTCTGCCAAAATCTTTACCAGAGAGTAGACAACATTTTTCCCGGAGAGATCATAGGTGTCCAGGAAGGTATAGAGGGGCATGGGCAAGTCGGCGTTCCAGTTGGGATAGCCCAGAAAGATCACGTTGTAGTTGTCCAGGTTTTCAATCGCACTGGACAGCTCCGGGCGGGCATTCTGCCGCAGCTCCTCGAATTTGTGAGAGAATGTGAGGAAATTCACAGGATTCTGTGAGAAATAAAAAGCCGGTTATCAGTTCTTTCATGTTGATAACCGGCTTTTTTCGCTATCCTATTTTGCTGTATTGTTCTCCGTCCACCGGCTCGCACCACTCAGTATGGGTATCCTCTCCAGGAACCTCAATGGCCAGATGCTGAAACCAGGAATCCTGGGCCGCGCCATGCCAGTGCTTAACCCCGGCTGGAATGTTTACCACATCACCGGAGTGCAGTTCCCGAGCCTCCTGGCCCCACTCCTGATACCAGCCCCGGCCGCTGACGCAGATCAGCATCTGACCGCCGCCCTTGGAGGCGTGGTGGATATGCCAATTATTCCGGCATCCGGGTTCAAAGGTCACGTTGAACACCGGCACCTACCGGGTGGACAGCGGGGCAAGGTAGCTCTGCCCGATAAAATACTGTGCAAAGGCGTCGTTTTTCTCCCCCACAGGAAAGGCGGAGAGCTTGGCGGGATCGGTCACTTCGGCCTCTCCGTCCCCATAGACCTCCCGAATCAGCGGAAAGGTGCTCCACGCTTTGGGCCAGCCGCAGTAAAAGGCCAGCTGTGTCACGATCTCCACGGCCTCCTGTTTGGTGATGCCGTGCTCCTTCCCGATCATCAGATGGGACTTGAGTTGGGGATACAGGCCCGCCGAGAACAGCGCCGCGATGGTGATCATGCTGCGGTCGCGGGGGGAAAGCTGCTCCTCCCGTGACCACACCTCGCCAAAGAGAACGTCGTCGTTCAGCTGCGCGAATTTGGGGGCGAGATCCCCCAGATTGTCCCGGCCCGCCGTCTGCTTTTTCGCCATAGTTGTGATTCCTCCTGTTTTATTATTGATTTGATGATAAAGGGCTCACGGGATAACGGAACCAGAAGCAGGTCAGCCCGTCCCGGCAGTCCACACCATAGGTCATGCCGTGGGCGTCCAGGATCGTCTTGACGATGGACAGGCCAATGCCCGTCCCCTGCCGCCGCCCGGCCTGGTGCTGGCTGCGCTGGTAGCGCTCCCAGATGATCGCCCGGTCCTCCTCCGGGATGGGCTCGCCGGGATTGACCACCCGCACCAGATAGCCCTGCCTGTCTTTCCCCACCGAGACCGTGATCGTCTCCCCGTCTTTGGTGTGATTGATGGCGTTGTTGAGCAGGTTGCGCACCACCTGGCTGATTTTCAGGGCGTCCACCTGGACGTTCAATTCTTCGCCCGGGCCCTCAAAGGACAGTGCAAGGTGGTTTTCCTGGGCGCTCTGCTCACAACGGCGCACCTCATGCTCCACAATCTCGCATAGATCATACTCCCCCCGGTTCAACTGGAGACAGCCGGATTGGAGCTGGGAATAGTCCAGAATGTCGCTAACCATCACGCTCATACGGTTGGCCTCGCTGATGATCAGGTTCAGGTTTTCCTCCCGCTGGGCGTCGTCCTTCCAGGTGATGTCCCGCACCATCTCCGCGTAGCCGCCGATCAGCGCCAGCGGGGAGCGCAGCTCGTGGGAGACGTTGGCGATGACCTCCTTCCGCAGAACATCTACCCGCTGGAGAGCCTGCCCCAGCTTCTCCACCGAGCAGGACAGCTGGCCGATCTCGTCCCGCCGCTTCAGCCCCGGCTTGGCCGTCAGATCGCCCGCCGCCAAGGCGTCCACCGTCTTTTTGATGGTTAGGATGGGGCTGGTGAACAGTTTGGACAGCACCCCCGCCAGAATCGCGGAGATCAGCGTCAGCAGGATTGTGAGCATCACCAGCTGCTGGCGGTTCATGTCCAGCACGGTATATAGCTCGCTGAACGAGTGGTAGAGGATCAGGTAAGCATCTTCGCCGTAATACCGCACCGGTACCCCCTGCTCATAGGAGACGATGCGGTTTCCCTCCACCGTTTCATGGCAATAGGTCTCTCCCGCCAGAATAGCGGCGTAGTTCTCCCCGTCCGCGATCCGCTCCCACACTAAAATATCTGTGCGGTTTTCTTTTAAGTCAATCGGATGTCCCAGGGTATAGAGGTCGATCAGCTGGCCGCTGCCGTTGACAATCAGCAGCTTCCCGTCCGCCGCATGGCTGAGGGAGGAGAGAAGCTGCTCATTATAGGCCAGATCCTCTGTTTTTAAATCGTCCAGCACCGCCTCCACCTGGGCCTGCACCTCGGTGATGTTGGACTCGATGTAGTTGCGCTCCATAAAGTGGATCTGGAATACCCACATAAAGGCCACCGTCACCAGCACCAGCACCATCATAATGCCCCACAGAAGGATGGCCATGCTGACGCAGCGGCATTTTTTCTTACTCTTTGTACTCAAATTTATATCCTACCCCCCATACGGTTTCAATCAATTTTCGGTACGGCCCCAGGTGCTCCCGCAGGGCCTTGACGTGGGTATCCACTGTCCGGGCGTCCCCGAAGTAGTCAAAGCCCCACACCTGATCCAAAAGCTGATCCCGGGTAAAGACCATGCGCTCATTCTCCGCCAGCTTCAGCAGAAGGTCAAATTCCTTGGGCGGCAGGCTGACCGCTTTGCCGTCTACCGTTACGGCGCGGGCCTCTGGCTGAATCGTCAGTCCGCCGAAGGCCAGCCCGGCGGGACGCTTTTGCCCTCCCGCCCGTTTCAGCACCGCGCCCACCCGGGCCATCAGCTCCTTGGGGCTGAAGGGCTTGGGGACGTAGTCGTCCGCCCCCAGATTGAAGCCCAGCAGCTTATCATATTCCTCGCCCCGGGCGGTGAGCATGATGACCGGGGCCTGGGTGAACTGCCGCAGCTCTCCCAGCGTCTCAAAGCCGTCCTTCCCCGGCATCATCACGTCTAAAATGATGATGTCGGACTCGGCCTCCCGGAGCAGGGCCAGGGCCTGCTCCCCATTCTCCGCCTCCCGGCACTGGTAACTCTCCATTTGCGCGTAGGTCAGCACCAATTTGCGAAGGTGGAGATCGTCGTCTACAATCAGCATACTTGGCATGGAGCAACCCCCTTTTGCCGATATGATACCATAGGATACAGCATAGTTGTGAGGAAAGTGTGAGGAAATCAAAAAATTTGATCGCTTTTCTTTTGCAGATGACAAAATGAGCCGCCCGGTCCGGGCGGCTCATTTTGTCACCATTTTAGGCGGTCAGTCCCTCGAACACAGACAGGACATATTCCGCAATTTCGCAGTCCTGCGCTTCCGTACCGCCGCCTACTCCGATCCCTCCGGCGATCCTGCCCTTCACGAACAGGGGATATCCCCCGGCCACCAGCGTGATCCGCGGGTCGTTTGTCTGGATCGCCATGAGCGGGGCGCCCTCCGCGGCCGCCCCCGCCACGTCCTTGGTTTTGCACTGGGTCACAGCGGCGGTATACGCCTTCCCAGGAACCAGGGTCACGCTCAGTACCAGCGCCTCGCCATATCTCCGGTATACTCGGGGTAGCCCGTGCTCATCGTAGACAGCAAAACTGATGTCAATGCCCAGCTCCCGGCTCTTTTCCCACGCGGCAGCGCACAATTTGTCACACAGTTCATCCGTCAAAATCATTTGGAAAACCTCCGTTCTGCAATTTGCCGCCAGGGTGCCTCCCCTTGTGCGGCAACCGCAGTATAGCAGAGATTTCCCCTGTAATACTTGCCCGTTTCTCCAGGAAATCTGCCTATTTCTTTAGACCTTTTCGCAAATTCATAATGTCCTCCCTGGGCGCCGCACCGAACATCCTCCGATAGTCCCGGATGAACTGAGACAGGCTCTCATAGCCCACCTCGGCGGAGGCCTCGGTCACGTTTTTGCGCTCATCCAGCATCAACCGCCTGGCCTCGGTGAGTCGCAGCCGCTTCTGGCATTGCAGCGGGCCCATGCCCACCGCGCTCCTGAACCTCTGGTGAAACAGAGACACACTCATGTTTCTCTGCCCCGCCAGATCCTCCACGGCAAAGGAATCACGAAAATTCTCCTTGATCCAGCTGTTGGCCTTGTAGATCTCGTCTGCCTGCCGGACATTTGCGATGCTCTGGATGAATTGCTTCCCGCAGGAGCCGCACAGGGCGTAGTAGATGATTTCCCGCAGGATAAGCCCGCGGATGAAGTCCGATGGAACGGCGCTTGTCATAGCGCTCAGAAGCCTGCCGGTTGATTCCAGCACAGCCCGATCGGCTGCGGACATTTCCTGTTCTCCCATCTGATCTGACATGATCCGCTCTGTGAGATCGTTGTCCAGGCCTAAGACCGTCTGGATTGCCTCGCTGGACAGAAACTCCACGCAAACCGCCAAAAAATCTTGCCGGTCGGAAAAGGAAACCACCGTCCCCCGTAGTGGGGTGTCGATTTGGGATATGGAATACTGTCCAGCCATGTAATCCAGCATTCCCGACGGCGTGTGCAGCCGGAGCGCACCATCCAGCACAAGGTAGAGATAGGGACGCTCCGTCTGGGGCATGGGGATATACTCCGCTGTAAATCGGTATAGCGTTACGGCAGGAATCCCTCTGTTGTCCGTTTCCAGAAGCGCGCGCACTTGATGTTGTAACCGGCAGACCGTATCCCTCATGTCATTTCACCCTACCGTTTTCATTGTTGTTTGATTATAACGCAAATTCGGAGAAATTTCCACTGCTCATCTGTCCTTCCAGACGGATTTGTGATTTTTATTTCCTCACAAAATCCTGCTTTTTCCTTCAAACTTTTCTCACAAATGGGCGGTAAAGTGTGACAAGATGCGGAGGGGACATCCCTCACAATCACACAGAAAGGATTTTGATGATGAAACATAAACTCTACGCGCTGCTCCTCGCGGGAGCAATGGCGCTATCCCTGGCCGCCTGCGGGACAAACGCCGCCGGGATGGAGGTCATCGCCCGGATGGATCAGGCAGGGATTGAGGCACTGGGGTCTTATGCCAACGATGTGGAAGTAACTATCTCCTTTGCGCATTGATATCTTAATAACGCTATATTCTTTAAAGCATCGGGAGCGTCTGGCCAACATGGCCCCACGCAGGGCCGATGCCGCGGCTCTGGCCACGTTTCACTCCGCAGCGGCCTTGTCCAGCCCACCGCTGGGCTTGTAGGTTGTCGCAGGTGATACACTGTACGACTCGCCTGACTGCGCCGGCTGTTTTCCCGGGCGTGCCGGCTGCCATTTTCACCATTTCCTGTACGGTCCCATCTGCCCGAGCAAATGATGAAAAATGGGACAGGCCAGTCCATGACAACAATAAACTGCTTGAAGTGCTGATTTTGGAAGGAATGCAGGCAGGACTTCAAACTTGCAGGCTCCACTATCGTCAATTCATTCATGCAGACCGTTGGGATGGTGGACGGCCACATGACCTGGTGCCTCTGGTATACGACAACCGCACTTGATGATCCCCCTGCCCGGCGCCCACGTTTGGTGGAGAAAAGCGGACTGCACCCGGTACTGCTCCGCCTCCATCACCTCCTGGCCGAGTTGGGGCATGGCCCTGGGTAGATACTGCTGCCGACTTGCCTTGCCGCAGTTGCCTTCTATGATGACTGACAGGCCATGCTCCAGGCCCGCCGGTTCAAGATCACCCAGATCTGTCGGTAACAGCTCTGGCATCGCCATGGTACTTCTCGTCGGTATCGGCGTTGACGGAATTGAGACCCAAGTGGGCGTGGATATGCTCCCTTATCCGCATGGACACCGATCACCGTCTCATGCCCCGGCAGATGCTCCTGGGTAAACTCTCCTGGCGATCTCCAGTACCTGTTCCGACGTGACCTTTCCAGGCTTGAAGGACTGGATGATATAGCAATACTGCACACTGTCCTCCTTACCCATATCCCGTTTGGCGTCCAGCATCTGGTAGCACTCCCGGCCAGGGTCGCAGTTCAGGAGGGCGGTGAGGACAAGCTCCTCGGTCTTGTTCCCGTTGAAGGCCTCGTTGATGCCGATGTCCAGACGGCCCTTTCGAGCCAAAATTTTTGTGACAGCCACACATACTCCTCCTAAAAATGTAAATGCTGTTGACGGTGTCAAATCCTTTTGCTACAATTTAGCCATCTTATACTTCATCACATTTTTCAGAAACGAGGAGGTACGGCTATGGACTTTTATAAACGGGCGTTGGAATTACGTGAGGAGACGGTGGCCCACCGCCGCTGGCTGCACAGCCATGCGGAGGTCGGCCTGGATATGCCAAATGCGAAAACCTATGTTATGGAGCAGCTGAGAAACTATGGTCTGGAACCTCAGCCCTGCGGGCATGGCGTGACCGCCGAGCTGGGCCGGGAGGGAGGCAAAACGCTCCTGCTCCGGGCGGACATGGATGCACTGCCCATGCCAGAGGAGAGCGGCGAAAGCTTTGCCTGCCCAACCGGCACAGAGGCCCATGCCTGCGGCCACGATTTCCATGCCGCCATGCTGCTGACGGCGGCAAAGCTGCTGAAGGAAAACGAGGCCGCGCTGTCCGGCCGGGTTCGGTTCATGTTCCAGACCGCCGAGGAGACCTTTGAGGGCGCGAAGGATATGATCGCAAACGGGATCTTAGAGGGCGTGGACGGGGCCCTGGCCTATCATGTGGGCTCTGGCAGAATGCCGGTGGGCCTGTTCATGTATAACAGCGGCGGCACGATGATGTACTCCGTGGACGGCTTTCGGATCACGGTTCACGGCCGCGGCGCCCACGGCGCCTATCCCCACAACTCCATTGATCCCATCAATATTGGCGTTCACATATACCTCGCCCTGGAAGCGCTGATTGCTCGCGAGGCGGATCCCAGTAAAGCCTGTGTGCTGACCATCGGTAATTTCTCCGCTGGCTCGGCCCCCAATATTATTCCCGACACCGCCGTTCTCCAGGGAACCCTGCGCACCAATGACAGCGCCAGCCGGGAAAAGCTGGTTTGTCGCTTAAAGGAAGTCGCCCAAAAGACCGCAGAAGTATATGGGGGTTCGGCAGACGTTGAGATGATTTCCGAGGTGCCGCCGCTGGTTTGTGATCCGGTCATGACGGATGAGATGGTGCAATATATGAAGGAACTGCCGATTCCCAGCCTGACCCCCGTCCCAAACACTTCGGCCAGTGCCTCTGAGGACTTTGCCACGATTGCGGAAAAAGTCCCCAGCGTATTCATGTATCTTTCGGCAGGATATATGGACGAACGGGGTGATGCCCCCGCCCACAACCCGAAGGTTCAGTTTAACGAGGATGTTTGCCCCATCGGCACCGCCTGTCTGGCACACTGCGCCGTTCGGTGGTTAGCGGAACATCTATGAATTTCCCGTCCCTGAACAGCTTTCGCAGGTGCTGTTCCAGTCGTTTTCCCAATTCAGGGATCACTACCGCCCCCTCCAGCCAGAAAAGGGAGCCATTCACAATGATTTTTTCATAGTCGGAATCATTGTCCCACTGGCTCAGCTTCTACGCATAAACTACATCAATTCCGTCAAAACCCTCAAAATTGTGTCCGTCGATGGTGTGGGTGAGAATAGCCGTTTTCATCTGTACGCTTGCGGTGCTGCCTGCCGCAACTGCCGGGATAACCGGTCCTATTCGTCAGAGCCAGTGCCAGGAATCGTGACAGTAACCGCTTTTTCCTATGTGCTCTCCTGCTTTAGTAATTTTTGATAGGACAAATCCATCCCAATTGCCCCCAACGGCGCGGTGATTAGAATAGACAGCACAGCAACAGACAGGACGATGCTTCCACAGGGCAGTCCCAGCGCCAGGGGGACGGAGCCGATTGCCGCTTGGACAGTCGCTTTTGGAAGATACGCGATCACGCAGAAAAGCCGATGCTTTCTGCGATGTCAAATCACAGAAGTCATCAGCTTTCATAAGCGGTTTAGGTTTCCCAAGGGAGAACTTCATTTCCTGTTGATCATTATAGCCATCTGTCCTTCAAATTGCAGGAGCAGATCGCGCGTTTTCTATCGCCTGTTTCGCAGACTCCGTCCATCAGTATAGCACGCTTTTCCTTTCATCTGTCACCGCCTTGTTATCTCTAAGTGCAGTATACCATAGAGGGGCTGGCGAGACAAACATATTCAATCAGGAAAGAACTTGCTGCGTAAGAGTGGAAGCCCCGCCAACAGATAGGGAACAAATATTTGATTATATTTCCACACTCGAACGTATGGACAAATCATTTTCTGTGGTGTATACTAATATCAACCCATATCAACATTGGAGAGGCGCGGACTTATGCCGGACAGGGTCTACATCACCCGTGATCTCAAAAGCTTTTACGCCTCGGTGGAATGCATTGAGCGCGGCCTGGAGCCCTTGACCACCAAGTCACTGCCGTGGGCACGGAAAAAACTGGAGCCATTGGAAGGTCGATTGACCCTCGCCGATGGAACCACTATCCCGATTGAGGGCATTCTGGAAGTGGAGGGCGAACTGTTCGCGGAGCTTCCCTTCGAGGAGGAACTATCATGAACCAAGCGGAACGCAGAGCGGTAATGGAGCGTGTATACGCCTCCTTAACGGAGCGGGGATATCGGCCCATGGATCAGATTACCGGCTATATCCTGACGGGTGACCCCACGTACATCACCAATCATAGCGGTGCAAGGCAGCTGGTGGCAGGGGTTGACCGATACGATCTGCTGGAAGATCTGCTCCGGGCCTATCTGACCGCAGATGAAACAGTTGAACACTCTGCATGATGCTGTACTTTTATGCAAATGCCGCGAGTAGAGTACAGGTCTATTCCCTTGCTGACATGATCAGCGAACCTGCAGCCCTATGCTTCCAGGGCTGCAGGATTTTTTTACTCTGTTTGTCATAGGTCACCGCCAAACCTTTTTCGGCCCACAATATGGGAGATTTCTAAAACACCCCGCTATTAAACCGGCAAAATATACAAAAAAGCAAGTCCCTAATTGTTGGGATAATAGAACTTCTGGGAACCGCTTGAAACAATGTGATTTCCTATGCTATCATGGAAACTATATAGAGGAACTTGGTTTCCGTGAAGGAGGGGGATCGCCGATGGATCTGCGCCAGCGCATGCTCGACGCGGCCACCACACTGTTTCAGGTGGAAGGCTTGCAATTCACCATGCAGAAGGTAGCCGACGCCCTGCACATCAGCAAGAAGACCATCTACACCGTTTACCCCTCCAAGGAGGCGCTGCTGGTGGACATGGTGGACGCCCTGTTCGCCGACATTCATCGGGTGAAGGGAGAGCTGAGGGCCGCGTCCATCCCTATTGAGGAGCGCATACGCGCCGTCATTGTGGCTCTGCCCGAACAGTACCGGGCGCTGGATTTCCGATTGCTTGACACGCTGGACGAAAAATACCCTGCCGCAGCCCACCGGGTGCGGGAGCACTTGGAGAGCAACTGGGAACCCACCATCACGCTCCTGGAAGAGGGGATGGCGGCAGGGCGCATCCGCCCGGTGTCAATCCCGGTACTGCGGCAGATGATTACCGCTTCCATCGAATGCTTCCTCACCAGGGGCGACGATGGAACCAGCTATGCGGATACCCTGGCGGCCATGATCGACATCATTATGAACGGAATTAGGAGGCGGGACAATGAGGTATAGTTTATGTGACGGCTGGGAGTTCACCCCCCGATGGAGCAGGGAATTTGCGGCGGAGGAGGGGACGGCCCAGCCCGTCCGCCTGCCCCACACCAACCGGGAGCTGCCCCTGCACTGCATCGACCCGGCGGATTACCAGATGGTGTGCGGCTACCGGCGGCGGCTGGAGGTGTCGCCGGAGCTGGAGGGGAAGCGGCTGTTCCTCCAGCTGGATGGCGCGGCCCACATCGCTACGGTCTATGTCAACGGCGTGGAGGCCTCCGTCCACCGCTGCGGCTACACCGCCTTTCGGGTGGAGCTGACCGGGCTGGTGCAGCCGGGGCAGAACCTGCTGGCGGTGGAGCTGGACACCAGCGAGAATCCGGCCATCCCGCCTTTTGGCTTCGTGGTGGACTACCTTACCTACGGCGGACTGTACCGGGAGGCGTGGCTGGACGTGCGGGAGAGCGGATACATCACCGACATCTACGTCACCACGCCGTCCCTGACTACGGCGGACGTCAAGGTTTCCACTGACGGCGCGCCGGAGGGCTCCAGACTGGAGGCGGCCATCCTGGACGGAGACGGGGAGACGGTGTGGACGGGCGCGCCGGGGCTGGCCGGTGTCCCCTCCGCCAAGCCCTGGGACACGGAGCACCCCGTCCTGTACCGCTGTGCCGTCCGGCTGCTGGCCCCGGACGGGGCGGAGCTGGATCGGCAGGAGGCGGCGTTCGGCTTCCGCACCGCGCGGTTTGCGGCGGACGGCTTCTATTTGAACGGCAAAAAGGCCTTCCTGCGGGGGCTGAATCGCCACCAGAGCTTTCCTTACGTAGGCTATGCCGCCCCGGAGCACCTCCAGCGGGAGGACGCCCGCATTTTGAAGGAGGAGCTGGGCTGCAACGCCGTGCGCACCAGCCACTACCCCCAGAGCCAGTATTTCCTGGACGAGTGCGACCGGCTGGGCCTGCTGGTATTCACCGAGCTCCCCGGCTGGCAGCACATCGGGGACGCGGCCTGGAAGGAGCAGGCGGTGGAAAACGTCCGGGAGATGGTGCTGCAATACCGGAACCACCCCTCCGTGGTGCTGTGGGGGGTGCGGATCAACGAGAGCCTGGACGACGACGGGCTGTACGCCCGCACCAACGCCGCCGCCCATGAATTGGATCCCAGCCGCCAGACCTCCGGCGTGCGCTACCTGGAGCAGAGCCATCTTTTAGAGGACGTGTACGCCTATAACGACTTTTCCCACAACGGGCGCACCCCCGGGGCCAAGCCCAAAAAAGCAGTGACTCCGGACATGAGCAAGGCCCTGCTGATCTCCGAGTGCAACGGCCATATGTTCCCCACCAAGCCCTGGGACACCTGGGCCCGGCGGCAGGAGCATGCCCTGCGCCACATCCGGGTGCAGAACGCGGCGCTGAAGGAGCACGCGGGGTGCTTCGGCTGGTGTATGTTCGACTACCCCACCCACAAGGACTTTGGCTCCGGCGACCGGATCTGCTACCACGGGGTGCTGGACGCCTTCCGCAACCCCAAACTGGCGGCGGCGGCCTATGCCAGCCAGGGGGATGAGACCCCGGTGCTGGCAGTGGGCTCGTCCATGGACATCGGGGATTATCCCGCCGGGCGGATCCGGCAGGTGTATGTGTTTTCCAACGCGGATGAGGTGGCTCTGTATAAAAACGGCGTGTTTGTCACCAAGCTGCACCGCTCCCGGTGGGCCGCCCTGCCCCACCCGCCCTTTGTGGTGGACGACACCATCGGCCAGCTGCTGGAGAGCCAGGAGGGCTTCCCGCCCGCCAAGGCCAAGGTGATCCGGGAGTGCCTGCTGGCCGCCCGGGACTGCGGCGGTCTGGCGGGGTTGTCCGCCTCCGCCAAGGCGAAACTGCTGTGGTGCATGGCCCGGTACGGTCTGAAGCTTCAGGACGGCGTGGATCTGTACGGCAAGTACGTGGCCAACTGGGGTGGCGAGGCCACCGTATGGCGCTTTGACGGGCTCAGGGACGGACAGGTTGTGGCCAGCGTCACCTGCTGCCCCTCGGCAAAGCTCCATCTGGAGGTAACGGCCAGCCGCACTGCCCTGCGGGAAGCGGTGAGCTATGATATGGCCGCCGTTCGGGTGCGGGTGCTGGACGAGAACGGGAATCCGGCCCCCTATGTCCAGCTCCCGGTGGTCTTTACCCTTGCGGGAGACTTGGAGCTGGTGGGCCCCGCTGTCTCCACGGCGGAGGGCGGTATGTGCGGCGCCTATGTGCGCACCCTGGGCCGGGCGGGTACCGCCGCCCTCACCGTCCACACAGAACAGACGGAGGATGTGCATGTCGGCTTTACCATTGAGATTGGGGAGGACGCAAGATGGAACTGACCCTGAAGCAGAAAGCCGCCTTTGGCGTCGGCGCCGTGGGCAAGGACATGGTGTACGCTCTGTCCGCCTCCTATGTGATGTACTTCTACCAGGACGTGCTGGGCCTCAGCGCTACCTTCGTGGGGCTGATCCTCATGATCGCCCGGGTGTTCGACGCACTGAACGACCCCTTCATGGGGGTACTGGTGGCAAAAACCAAGAGCCGCTGGGGCCGGTTCCGCCCCTGGCTCCTCAGTGGCACGGTGCTAAATGCGGTGGTACTGTACGCCCTGTTTGCAGCCCCCCGCATCGAGGGCGCAGGGCTGATGATCTACTTTGCCGTGGTTTACATCCTGTGGGGCGTGACCTACACCATGATGGACATCCCCTACTGGTCTATGATCCCTGCCGTCACCAAGACCCCGGCAGATCGAGAGAATCTGTCCGTGGTGGGCCGCACCTGCGCGGGGGTGGGCAGCGCCCTCATCGCCATGTTCACCGTGCTGATGGTGGGTGTGCTGGGCGGCGACAGCGAGCGGGTGGGCTTCGGCCGGTTCGCCCTTATCGTGTCGGTGGTATTTGTGGTGGCGGAGATCCTGTGCTGCGCCTTTTTCAAGGAGAATTCCCAGACCAGGATGGAGACCGCCGGGGTGAGGGAGATGTTCTCCGCCCTGGTGCGCAACGATCAGGCCATGGTGGTGGTGGCCTCCATCGTGCTGATCAATTCGGCGCTCTACCTCACCTCCAACTTTGTCATCTACTTCTTCAAGTATGACTTCGGCGGCGCGGGCTGGAAAGGGGACTTCACCCTGTTCTCCACCATTGGCGGGGCCGCCCAGATCTTGGGCATGATGGTGCTCTACCCCCTGCTTCGCAAAAAGCTGTCCAACACCAGGGTGTTCACCCTCAGCATCGGGCTGGCCCTGGGGGCCTATGCCCTGCTGCTGGGGCTCTGCCTGGCGGGCTTTTCCGGCAGCCTGCCCCTGCTGTGCGTCCCCGGGGTGGTGGTTTTCGCCTGCAACGGGATGCTGTCCGTCCTCACCACCCTGTTTTTGTCCAACAGCGTGGACTACGGCCAGCTCAAGACTGGACGGCGAGAGGAGAGCGTCATTTTCTCCATGCAGACCTTTGTGGTGAAGGCCGCCTCCGGCGTGGCGGTGTTTCTCACTGGCATCGGGCTGGATCTCATCGGGCTGGTGGGCAATACAGACGAGACGGGCCCCATCGCCGTCCAGAGCGCTGAAACCCTGCTGGGACTGCGGCTGATGATGACGGTGCTACCCATGGTGGTGCTGGCAGTAGCCCTGGCGCTGTTCCGAAAGAAGTTCACCCTCACCGACCAACGGGTGGAGGAGATCGGACGGCAGCTGAGGGCTCGGGAGAACGGCAATGGCTGAGCTGCGCTGGCGGGCCGAGGTGGGGGCAGGAGAACTGAACTGCGAGGATTGCGGAAGG
Organism: Bacillota bacterium; assembly: GCA_021768085.1. Classification (GTDB taxonomy): domain Bacteria; phylum Bacillota; class Clostridia; order Oscillospirales; family Oscillospiraceae; genus Enterenecus. The sequence goes on along the minus strand of JAETOJ010000016.1, from coordinate 745 downwards.
AGTTCTATTCCAACGTGCCATATCACGCAGTAGAAATAGTACAGCAATGAGTGCCGGACGTACGTGGCGGAGCTGATAGGGAAGCATCAAGGCAGGAAATATGGCAGCCGGTTCTGCTGGCGTTGGATCAGACCCATGTAGAGGAGAGGTGCGAATGGTGCGGAACACCAGTATGTATACAGAGGTGGACGGACTGACGGCTATCGTGCGGTACTATCTGAAGCATGACCCCTACGACGGCAGCGTGTACGTGTCTCAGGACGGGCAGGGATTTTTGCAAGGAAAACACAGAGCGGAACATGTCCCTGGCCAGAGGGACAGACAGGGAAAGTACTGGAAATCAGCGAGAAAGAATTTTAGTATCTTTTGAGCAAATCCATTGTACCCATATAAAGCGTGAAAAGGGCTGTGATGGTTGAAATCACAGCCCTTTTCACATATAATTGTGATATGAAACGGGGATGGAAAGATGCCGCCGAATGGCAGACATTGCTCCCATGCTGTCTACCGTCTCGGAAACACTATAGTCAGGCCAGTTTCAGGCAGTCCGGTGCTTCTGGAGCATGAGCGCGTTCCACGTTTTGTGCACATGCTCCATGATCTCATGCCCGAGGTTGTTGTCTATGTTCAGTGTCAGCGCCAGTGATAAAATGTAAGAAAACGCCGAGGAAAAAATGTAATTATGTGGCGGAGAGGAGGGAAAAAAGATAGACTCCCCATAGGGCAGAAAAAGTGCCCGGAAAGG
>JAETOJ010000015.1 GCA_021768085.1 Bacillota bacterium | reverse complement strand
TTTACAGTGCTAAAGCGGCTATAATGGGAGCAGGTAACAGATGCTATGTTCCTGCGTCCAGGGAGGTAAAAAAACAAGATGCAGGAAAAATACAATGTTGGAATTTATTGCAGGCTTAGCCGGGACGATGAGAGAACCGGGGAGTCCGTATCCATCGAAAACCAAAAAATCATGCTCAGCCGCTATGTGCAGGAGCAGGGCTGGAACCTCTACGCCGCTTACTGCGATGACGGGGTCTCTGGGACAACCTTTGACCGGCCCATGTTCAATCAGATGATTGCCGATGCCAAAGCTGGGAAAATCAATCTGATTTTATGCAAAGATTTATCCAGATTGGGCAGAGACTACATCGAGGCCGGACGGTTTACAGACATCGTGTTCCCTTCGATGGGCTGCCGGTTCATCGCCCTCAATGACGGCGTGGACACCATTCACAAGAACAATGAGATGCTGGTCATTTTGAAGAACGTCATGAACGATCTCTATGCACGCGACACCAGCAGCAAAATCCGGGCGGTGAAACAGTCCACGTTTCGGACGGGAAAGTATGTCGGCTGCTACGCTCCCATCGGCTACCGAAAATCTCCGGCGGACAAGCACATCCTTGAAATCGACCCGGTGACTGCCCCCGTTGTTCTCCGCATCTTCGATATGCGCTTGCAGGGGGACAGCTTTCGGAAAATCGCCCGGACGCTGAACGAGGAGGGCATACCCTCGCCCCGCGGCTTCTACTACATGGCGGAGGGTAGGCCGAACCTGCGGGGCGAGACACCCTACTGGAACGATGTGACGGTCAAGACCATTCTGCGGAATGAGGTCTACCTGGGCCACATGGTGCAGAACAAGACCGGCACCGTTTCCTACAAGGTTCACAAGCAGGTGAGCAAGCCGAAAGAGGACTGGATCAAGGTGGAGCATACTCATGAGCCGCTTGTCTCTCAGGAGGTCTGGGATGCCGTTCAAAGGCTGGACAATCATCCGTCAAAGGGGCGCTCCGGCAGTGATGGGGTGATCTCCCTGTTCGCCGGTGTCCTCTACTGCGCGGACTGCGGCGGCTCTATGCGGTATCAGAGGGACTACCGTAGCCGGAAGCGCCACGCCGATGGACACTTTGGTGAGTTTCAAGCCTACACTTGCAACCGGTATATGAATGGCGGCAAGGCGGTTTGCACCTCGCACTACATCAACTGCAAGGTGCTGACGAAGTTGCTCTTGCTGGACATCCACGCCAAAGCTATGCTGGCCCAAAACAGTCCCGCCGCCCTCAAGGAGAAAATCCTCGCCCAGAAAAACGCCGCCAGTCTGGAGCAGACAAAGGCGCTCCGGGCAACGCTGGCGGCGGTGGATAAGCGGCTGGCAGAACTGGAAAAGCTGGTGGTGGCGGCCTACGAGGACAAGGTGAAGGGCGTCATGCCGGAGGCCCTGTGCGTCCAGCTGATGAACCGCTACGAGGACGAACGCCGGGGCAAGCTGGAACAGCGGACGCAGCTCACCGCCCAGTTGGAGGCCACGCAGGAGGACGAGCAGGCCACTGACGAATGGCTGGCCGTCATCAGGGACTATGCCCAGCTTGAGGAACTGGATCGCCCCACCCTCCTGCGGCTTGTGAAGCGCATCGAGGTCGGGGAGAAGTACGAAATCGCCGGGGAGACCCACCGGGACATTAAAATCTACTACAACTTTGTCGGATATGTGGAACTCTAAAATCTGTACTTCTTTATGCGAGGTTATCTAACGAGTGGTACGCCAAGGACACCTCGAAGAAGATACGAGCGGTTTTCCGTAACAAGGGAATGTCAGGCCAGCGGCTGTCCACCAACGCCCCCTACGGATATATAAGAGGGGAGGACGGTCATCTGTTGGTAGACGAAGAAACGGCCCCGGTGGTAGAGCTGATTTTTCAACTTTGCGCGGAGGGCAACGGCCCCGGCAAAATCGCCCGTATGCTGAAAGAGCGGAGCATCCCCACACCGGGTACGATTGAGTTCCAGCGCACGGGCCGGACGCGCAACTATCATCCGGACAATCCCTGCGGGTGGAATGAAAGTAGTATTTCCAATATTTTAGAGCAGGACGCCTATCTGGGCCGTACTACCAACTTCAAAACCACCAAGCTGTCCTACAAGAGCAAAAAAACCATTGAGAATACGCCGGACAAGTGGGTGGTATTTGAAGATACCCATAAAGCAATCATCGACCCGGAAACCTGGGAGATCGTACAAAAGGCAAGGGAACAGCGCCACCGCCCCACCAAAATGGGAGAAATGGGAATGTTCTCCGGGCTGGCCTACTGCGCCGACTGCGGAGCGAGACTGTATCACTGCCGGACTACTTCATGGACGCATGAACAGGAGTGCTACACCTGCGCCACCTATCGCAACAAAAAAGGTTGTAGCGCCCATTACATCCGGGCGGTGGTGCTGGAACAGCTTGTACTCCAAAATCTGCAACGGGTGGTAGCTTATGCTCAGGAGGACGAGGACGAGTTTGTGCGGCGCATCATGGAAAACAAGATGGCATTACAGCGCACCGAGCAGGAAAAGGCCAAGCGCAAGCTGGAAAAGCAAGAGCGGCGCTTTAACGAGCTGGATGCCATCATTCAGAGGCTTTACGAAGATCATGTTGTAGGTAAGCTGAGTGAGGAACGCTTTGCCAAGCTGTCCGAGGGCTATGAGCAGGAGCAAGCGGAGCTGAAACAGTCCATAGAGGATCTGTCCGCTATCGTATACGCTGCTCAGACGCAGGCGGTCAATGTCCAGAGCTTTTTGAAGATTGTGAAGAAGTACACCCAGCCCACCGAACTGACCCCGGCGCTTTTGCGGGAGTTTGTGGAGAAAATCGTTGTCCATGCCCCCGATAAGTCCAGCGGCCATCGCGTCCAGCGCATCGACGTACATTATAACTTCATCGGGGAGATTGATTTTTCGCCGGAATTTAGCCGGTATAGCAAAAAAACAACCGCATGACACCGTAGTATCATGCGGTTGCCGCCCGACAAAGAAAACTTCTTTATCAGGCACGCCCTTAGGCAGTCCTTTTATTTTTGGAGCGAGTGACGAGGCTCGAACTCGCTACCTCCACCTTGGCAAGGTGGCGCTCTACCAGATGAGCTACACTCGCAACAACAAAAGGGATTGTAACAAGAATTGGGGCATTTGTCAAGGGGAAATGAAAAATTTCTTTGCCGTATAGGATTTGGAATAATTGTCCAAACTGGACATAGAGTTTTGGTAAGGAAAGGAAGGTGAAGTCCATGGCAGGAGCAGTCCGATCCAGCCGCCGTCAGGCGGCGGCCCGGGAGGAGGAGCGCAAGCAGCTGATGGAGGGAATGCGGGCCACCCGCACCCAGCTCAACCACGCTTACGCCCAATTCAACTTTTACAGCGACCCGGATCTGGTGGACGCCTGCGTCTATGAGATCAACGCCCTACAGAGCCGTTACTCCTACTATGTCCGGCAGATGAAGCAGATGGAGGCCCAGGAGGACGTCGGATGACCGGCTGGGGCTGGTGGGCGGCGGCGGGAGCGGCGCTGGTGGCGCTGGCCCTGTTCCGCCGCCCGCTGGGGGCGCTGTGCCGCCTGGCCGTCCGCTCGGGACTGGGGCTGGTATTCCTCTGGCTGTTCCAGGGGCTGGGCGGCCTGTTGGGGATCAATCTGGGGGTCAATCTGCTCAACAGCCTGATCCTGGGTGCCCTTGGCCTGCCGGGGTTTGCCCTGCTCCTTATGACCCAGTGGGCCGTACATTAGCTGATTCGTCAAACCGCCCTGGTTATCCCGGGGAATATTTACAATATTTTAATAAAATATCAAAAAGTTTCTGTTGGATTCTTTCCCGATGCTGTGGTATGATACAAGCTGGAATGTTACAGGGCTTCCGATCCGGACAACCGGCGGAGCGCCTGCTGAACCCATAACAGCCGCTGGGGAGGAACCGCCTATGGCCGGACGGAAAAATCGTTACGGTTACCACGAATACCGGGGGCGCAGCGGCGCCCGCCCGGTGCTGATCTTTATCATTGTGCTGCTGGCGGTACTGCTGGCGGCCGGGGTGGCGTTCATGGTACTCATGGGCGACTACATCAAATATACGCCCACCGGCATCGAAATCGACTGGCCCTGGCGGAGCAGCCCCACCCCGCCCCCCATCGCCAGCGACCCGGTAGTCATCGAGACGGACGACGTGGTGACGGTGGAGCCCACCCCCGAGCCCACCCCCACCCCCACACCGGAGCCCCAGTACACCCCCATCGGGGCGGTGACGGTGACCGCCGCCCAGCTGCGGGACGGCTCGGCAGCTCAGACGGCGGCCTCCGCCGGGGCGGACACCATCGTGGTGGAAATGAAGGGGATCAATGGCAAGATAGCATGGCAGTCCGGCGCAGAGCTGGCAGCCACCCTGGGGGTGAACGCCGCCGATGACAAGACCGCCCAGGCCGTGCGGGATCTGGCCCAGAGCGGCAATCTGTACCTGGTGGCCCGGGTGCACTGTTTCCGGGATCCCGTCCTGTCCAACGGCAAGATCGGTTCCCTGCGGACAAAGAAGGGAAAGATCTGGTATGACCGCCGGGGCGTCTGCTGGAGCAGCCCCGCCGATCAACAGGCGGCGGACTATCTGTCCGCCCTGTGCCTGGAGCTGGCGGACATGGGCTTTGACGAGATCCTGCTGGACGACGCCGGCTATCCCTGGGACGGTGAGGTGAACGTGCTGGCCACCAGCGACAACCGCCCGGAGGATCGCACCGTCCCGGTGTCCGCCTTCCTCACCCGGCTGTCCGGGGAGCTGCGGGCCCGGGAGGTCACCCTGTCGGTGTACGCTTATGAGAAGCTGCTGCCCGGCGAGGAGGTCTACAGCGGCCTCACCGCCGCGGTGCTGGCCCAGAACGCGGGCCGGGTATGGCTGGATCAGCGGGTGGAACCGGAGCACTATGAGAGCGTCCTCACCGCCGCCGGCCTGGACAACCCCTCCGCCCGGATCGTGGCCCCCGCCGCCTCCGGTCGGGAGGGCAGCTGGTATCGTTGACCCGGGGCGTGGCCCGGTTCACACACAGTACGGAAGGAGCGGCCCATGTCAACTGAACTGCGGATCCGCAAGGCGGTGCCGGAGTACGACGGCACCCTGCGCAGCCACATGATCAAAATCCCAACCTGCATCTCCGAGTGCTCCGGCATCCGGGTGTTCGGGCGGCGGATCAAATCCCTGGCCTTCACCACCGACGTGGCCATCATCCGCAACATCAACGCCGACGCCATCATCGCCGTCTACCCCTTCACCCCCCAGCCCGCCATCCACCGGGCGGTGATGCAGGCGGCGGATATGCCGGTATTCGCCGGAGTAGGCGGCGGCGTCACCCGGGGGCCCCGGGTGCTGAACCTGGCCAACGACGCGGAGCACGAGGGGGCCTTCGGCGTGGTGGTGAACGCCCCCACCAGCAATGAGATCGTCCGCCTGCTCAAGCAGGTGCTGGACATCCCCGTGGTGGTCACCGTGGTGTCGGACAAGACGGACGTGGCGGCGCGGCTGGCGGCGGGGGCGGACATTTTAAACATCTCCGGCGCCCAGCACACCCCGGCCCTCGTCCGTCGGGTGCGGGAGCGGTTCCCCGACGTGCCCATCATCGCCACCGGCGGCCCCAGCGACGACACCATCCTGGAAACTATCCACGCCGGGGCCAACGCTATCACCTACACACCTCCCACCAACGGGGAGCTGTTCGCCCAGTCCATGGCCCGCTATCGCCGGGAGCTGGACGTGGAGCCCGCAGCGCAGCCCTGACCCAGCCAAGCCCAAATCTGCTTTGGCAACCAAGCCGTCCCCGCCCCTGTCCAGGCGGGGGCGGTTTTTTATTCCAATCTTTGGATCTCATTCTGAGAGAACGGAGAACGATGTTCATTTCCCGATGAAAAGGCTTGCGGTTTCGGGGAAGAAGTGGTAGAATTAAATCCATATGGGAGTTAAGGCAGATATTCTGACTTAACTCCTACAAAGTGAAAGAGGTGAGGAATCATGTCTTTAGAGGCCATCCAAACGATCACCGGCGCCGAACAGGCCGTCCGTGAGCAGAAGGCCCGGGCCGCCGACGAAGCCAAGCGCATTGTGGCGGAGGCCGAACGGGCCGGACGGCAGCTTGTGTCCGATGCCCGGGCCCAGGCCGAGGAAACGGTGAAGGCCATGCTGGCCGAAGCGGAGGCCAGGGCCGGGGAGCAGTCCGCCCGGACACTGGGCGACAGCGCCGCCCAGTGTGAGGCGCTGAAGCAGGCCGCGCGGGGCCGTCTGGAGCAGGCCGCCGGCCTGATTGTTGGAAGGGTAGGGAACAGCTGATGGCAATCGTCAAAATGAAACGGCTGCGCCTGCTGGGCCTGCGGGCCGACCGGGAGCGGCTGCTGCGTCCCTTGCAGAGCCTGGGCTGCGTGGACGTGCGGGAGCCCGCCATCGACCTGTCCGACCCGAAATGGGCCGCGCTGGCCAAGCCCGAAGGAGCTGGCCTTGCCAAGGCCCGGGAGGAGCGGCAGACCATCGACGCCGCCCTGGAAACCCTGCGCAAGTACGCCCCCGCCAAGGACGGCCTGCTCTCTCCCCGCCCCACCCTCACGGAGAAGCAGCTGTTTGACGACGGGGTATACGCCGATGGGCTGGCCGCCGCTTGGCAGATTTCCGACGGGGAGCGGGCCCTGGCCGCCTGCGCCGCGGAACAGGCCAAGCTCCAGAGCCAGAAGGCGTCCCTGGAGCCCTGGGTGCCCCTGGACGTGCCTCTGGAGACGGAGGGGGACGCCACGGTGTCCATCCTGTTCTGCTCGGCGCCCTCCAAGGTGGACTTCGCCGCCCTGGAGGGGGCAGTGGGTCAGGCCGCGGAGGAGGCCCAGCTGTTCCCCGCGGGCAGCGACCGGGAGCTGCAATACTTCCTGCTGATCTGTCACAATTCCGTCCTGCCCGCCTGCACGGAGGCCATGCGGCCCTTCGGCTTCTCCCGAGTGGCCCTGCGGGGCTGGACGGGGACGGCGGCGGACAACATTCGCCTGCTGGACAACCGGATCGCCGCCCTGGAGCGGCAGGCCGCGGAGCACAAGGCCCATCTGGCCGCCCAGGGGGACAAGCGGGAGCTGCTGCGGCTGTGCGCCGACCGGGCGGCCCAGGAGATCTCCCGGGAGGAGAACGAGGCCCGGCTGATCGACACCGATTCCGCTTACCTGCTGGAGGGCTGGGTGCCCGTTGACAAGGAGGGGGAGTTGGCCCAACTACTGGGCGGTTTCACCTGCGCCTGGGAGACGGCGGATCCCACCCCCGAGGAGTACCCCGAGGTGCCCGTCAAGCTGAAGAACAACGTGGTCACCCGCTCCATGAACACCATCACGGAGATGTACTCCCTGCCCGCCTATGACGGCGTGGATCCCAACCCCCTGATGGCGCCCTTCTTCATCCTGTTCTTCGGCATGATCATGGCGGACATGGCCTACGGCCTGCTGATGATCATCGCGTCGGCGGTGATGCTGCTGAAAAAGCGGCCCAAGAACCCCAACTTTATGGAGATGATCTTCTGGTGCGGCATCAGCACCGTGCTGTGGGGCGCGGCCAGCGGCGGCTTCTTCGGGGATATGATCCCCCAGCTCATCACCATGATCAACCCGGAGAGCACCTTCGTCATGCCCTCCCTCTTTACGGCGCTGGACGACATCGTGGCCATCATGATCGGCTCGCTGGTGCTGGGCGTGATCCAGGTCTTTACCGGCATGGCCATCAGCGTGGTGAAGAAAACCAAGGACGGAGAGTTTATCGACGCGCTATTTGCCGAGATCTCCTGGTGGATTGTGCTGGGCGGTCTGGCTCTGTTCATCTGCGGCAAGCTGCTGGCGGGCGTCCCGGCTGTGCTGGGCACCGTGGGCATCGTCCTGCTCATTGTCGGCGGGCTGATGCTGGCCGTGGGCGGCACCCGGGAGGCCAAGGGCTTCGGCAAGTTCACCAGCTTCATCGGTATCGTCTACAACGGCGTCACCGGCTTCTTCAGCGACATTCTGTCCTATATCCGGCTGATGGCCCTCATGGTGTCCGGCAGCGTTATCGCCTCCGTGTTTAACACCCTGGGAGCCACCACAGGGATCGTCCCGGTGTTTATCGTGATCTCCCTGCTGGGCAACGCCCTGAACCTGGCCCTGAGCCTGCTGGGCGCCTACGTCCACGATCTCCGTCTGCAGTGTCTGGAGTTCTTCGGGCGATTTTATAAAGAGGGCGGAGTGCCCTATCAACCCCTGTCTATCGACACCACATATCATGAAGTAATCAAGGAGGAAAATTAAAATGGAAGCTTTCTTCAATGCGTTTGGCGGCATCGGCCTGGCTTATTTCGGCGCCGCCCTGGCGGTGGCCCTGTGCTGCATCGGCTCCGCTAAGGGCACCGGCATGGTGGGTGAGGCCGCCACCGGCGTCATCAGCGAAACCCCCGAGCACTTCTCCAAGTGCATGATTCTCCAGGTGCTCCCCGGCACCCAGGGCCTGTACGGCATCGTAGCGTGGTTCATGGTGCTGCTGAAGATCAACGTGTTCGGCGGAACCATGGCTCCCCTCACCATCCAGGACGGCGTGGCCATCTTCTGGGCCTGCATTCCCATGGCGCTGGGCGGTCTGCTGTCTGCCATCGCCCAGGGCCGCGTGGCCGCCGCTTCCATCAACATCGTGGCCAAGCGCCCCGATCAGTTCTCCAAGGGCATCATCCTGGCCGGTATCGTGGAGTTCTACGCCATTCTGTCCCTGGTGGCCACCATCCTGCTGGTCATGATGTACCAGCTGTAAGGCCCACCCTTTTAAATTCGGAAAGGCGGTAAACCAAACACATGAACGGAATTGAAAAGATTACCGCGCGCATACAGCAGGACAGCCAGAAGGAGATCGACGCCATTCTGGCCGAGGCCCGGGCCAAGGCCGCGGAGATCACCGCCCAGGCTCAGGCGGAGGCCAAGGCCGCCGGCGAGGAGGTTCTGGCCCAGGGCCGGAGGGCCGCCTCGGAGCGGGAGGATCGCATGGCGTCCACCGCTCAGATGGAGTGCCGCAAGGCCATGCTGGCCGCCAAGCAGGAGGTCATCGAGGAGGCGTTCCAGCTGGCCCACAAGAAGCTGCTGGCCCTGCCCACTGAGCAGTATGTGGCCCTGCTGGCCGACCTGGCTGTGCAGGCGTCCACCACCGGCAAGGAAAAGCTGATCTTCTCCCCCAGCGACCGGGCCCAGGTGGGCAAGGCGGTGGTGATGGCGGCCAACAAAAAGCTGGCCGAGGCCGTGGCCCCCAAGCTGCCCGAGGAGGTCACCGCCTCTAAGGCCGGGGCCATCCTGGACAAGGTGGTGGCCGGGGCCTCTGCGGTGCTGAACGGCACCGGTATGCTCACCCTGGCGGAGGAGGCCCGCCCTATGGACGGCGGCTTCATCCTCTCCGACGGCGCGGTGGAGGTCAACTGCACCTTTGACACCCTGATCCGGCTTCAGCGGGGCGCGCTGGCCGGCGAGGTGGCCAAAGTGCTGTTTGAATGACCCGCCCCTTTCAAGCTGAGAAGTGAAAGGGGGAAACGACTTGTCTAAAAAAATCAAGGAAACGGATTTTCTGTCCATCTCCGCCCGGGTGCGGGTGATGGAGACCCGGCTGCTCACCGCGGAGCGGATGGAGCGGATGATCGACGCCCGGGACGCCGCCGAGGCCGCCAAGGTGCTGGGCGAGTGCGGCTACCCCGACCTGAACGAGGTCACCCCTGCCGCGGTGGAGGAGATGCTGGCCCAGGCCCAGGGCGCCCTGTTCGAGGATCTGGGCAAGGCGGTGGACGATCCCCCGCTGCTGGACGTGTTCCGGTGCCGGTACGACTACCACAACGCCAAGACCCTGGTGAAGGCGGCGGCGCTGGGCCTGGATCAGAAGCGTCTGCTCCTGCGGGGCGGGCGGTATGATCCGGAGAAGCTGGCGGAGGACTTCCACCGGGAGGATCTGCGCTCCTGCGCCCCGGTGTTCCAGGAGGCGGTGGCCCACGCCCGGGAGCTGCTGGGCTCCTCCGGCGACCCCCAGCAGGCGGACTTTGTGCTGGATCGGGCCTATTATCAGGAGCTGGCGGCCCTGGCCAAGGCGTCCGGGAGCAAGTTCCTGGAGGGCTATGTGACCCTGGCCATCGACGGGGCCAACCTGCGCTCCGCCGTGCGGTGCGCCCGGCTGGACAAGGGCCCGGACTTTCTGCGGCTGGTGCTGGTGGAGGGGGGGTCGGTGCCCCCGGCGGACATCGCCGTCACCCCCGGCCCGGATCTGGCCCGGCTGTACCACGGCTCGCCCTTGCAGGCCGCGGCGGAGGCGGGGGCCGCTCTGGCGGCGCCCAACGGCGGGCCCCTCACCGAGTTTGAGCGCCTGTGCGACGACGCGCTGATGGCCTATATGACCAAGGCACGCATGATCCCCTTCGGGGAGCAGCCCGTGGCGGCCTACCTGTACGCCCGGGAGGCGGAGGCCACCGCCATCCGCGTCATTCTCACCGGACGCATGGCGGGCATCGACGGCACCACCATCCGGCAGCGCCTGCGCCGGGCCTACTGTTAAGGGGGGAGACTTTATGGCAAACAGCTATCAGATCGCCGTGCTGGGCGACAAGGACAGCGTCATGGGCTTCAAGGCCCTGGGCCTGACGGTTTTCCCCGTGGACAACGTGGAGGACGCCCGCCACACCCTCCACCGCATTGCCCGGGAGGACTTCGCGGTGGTGTATCTCACCGAGCAGCTGGCCGCCCAGATGGAGACGGACATCGCCCGCTACAAGGACGAGCTCACCCCGGCGATCATCTTGATTCCCGGCAAGGAGGGCAGCCTGGGGTTGGGCATGGCCAACATCAAGAAGTCCGTGGAACGGGCTGTCGGCGCGGACATTTTGTAACAACGATAACCTTTAAGAAAGAAGGTTTTGAAAGCCTATGGGAAAAGTAGTTAAGGTCTCCGGACCCCTGGTGGTGGCCACCGGCATGGCGGACGCCAATATGTCCGACGTGGTGCGCGTGGGCCCCGAGCGCCTCATCGGTGAGATCCTCACCATGAACGGCGACTCCGCCTCCATCCAGGTCTATGAGGAGACCTCCGGCCTGGGCCCCGGCACCGAGGTGGTCACCACCGGCTCCCCCATGAGCGTGGAGCTGGGCCCTGGCATGATTGAGAACATCTATGACGGCATCCAGCGCCCGCTGGAAAAGATCATGGAGAAGGTGCACGGCAACAACCTGCCCCGCGGCGTGGAGGTGCCCCCCATCGACCCCGACAAGCTGTGGGACTTTACCCCCGTGGCCAAGGCCGGGGACAAGGTGGTGGGCGGCGACATCATCGGCACCGTCCCCGAGACCCCGGTGGTGCTCCACAAGATCATGGTGCCCCCCACCCTGAAGGGCACGCTGAAAAGCGTGGCGGCCGCCGGCCAGTACAACGTCCACCAGACGGTGGCGGTGCTCACCAAGGAGGACGGCACCGAGGTGGAGCTGGCCATGAGCCAGAAGTGGCCCGTGCGTATCGGCCGCCCCTACAAGCACAAATACCCCCCCATCAAGCCCCTGTCCTCCGGGCAGCGGATTGTGGATACGTTCTTCCCCGTGGCCAAGGGTGGCACCGCCGCCATCCCCGGCCCCTTCGGCTCCGGCAAGACGGTGATGCAGCACGCCCTGGCCAAGTGGTCGGACGTGGACATCGTGGTCTACATCGGCTGCGGCGAGCGCGGCAACGAGATGACCGACGTGCTGCGGGAGTTCCCCGAGCTGGTTGACCCCCGCACCGGCGAGACGCTGATGAAGCGTACCGTCCTGATTGCGAATACCTCCGATATGCCGGTGGCCGCCCGTGAGGCGTCCATCTACACCGGCATCACCATCGCCGAGTACTTCCGGGACATGGGCTACGACGTGGCCGTCATCGCCGACTCCACCTCCCGCTGGGCCGAGGCCCTGCGCGAGATGTCCGGCCGTCTGGAGGAGATGCCCGGCGAGGAGGGCTACCCCGCCTACCTGGCCTCCCGCCTGGCCCAGTTCTACGAGCGGGCCGGCTCCGTGTCCTGCCTGGGCTCCGAGGAGGACAGACGGGGCAGCCTCACCGCCGTGGGCGCCGTGTCCCCCCCGGGCGGCGATTTGGCCGAGCCCGTGTCTCAGGGCACCATGCGGATCGTCAAGGTGTTCTGGGCGCTGGACGCCTCCCTGGCCTACAAGCGCCACTTCCCCGCCATCAACTGGCTGACCTCCCACTCCCTGTACCTGGACTCCCTGAAGCCCTGGTTTGACGAGAATCTGGGCAAGGAGTTCCTCCAGAACCGGGAGAAGGCCATGAGCGTCCTTCAGCAGGAGGCCAGCCTGAACGAGATCGTGCAGTTGGTTGGTAAGGACTCCCTGTCCCCCAACGATCAGCTCACCCTGGAGACCGCCCGTATGGTGCGGGAGGACTTCCTCCAGCAGAACTCCTTCGTGGACATCGACTCCTTCTCCACCTACGACCGGCAGGAGAAGCTGCTGGCCATGATTCTGGACTACGACAAGCTGTGCCGGGACGCCATCACCAAGGGTGCGCCGGTGGCCGACCTGTTCGTGATCCCCGCCCGTGAGCGCATCGGCCGCGCCAAGAGCGTGCCCGCCGACGAGTACCCCAAGGTCTACGCTGACATTGCCGACGCCATGGAAAAGGAGATCGACGAGGTCGTCAGAAAGGCAGGTGAGGAGCTGTGATCAAGGAATATAAAACGATCCAGGAGATCGCATCCCCGCTGATGATGGTCAAGATGGTGGATCACGTCACCTACGACGAGCTGGCCGAGGTGGAGCTGCCCGATGGCACCATCCGCCGGGGTCAGGTGCTGGAGGTCAACGGCGACACCGCCGTGGTGCAGCTCTTTGAGTCCGCCGCCGGCATCAATCTGGCCCAGTCCAAGGTGCGCTTCCTGGGCCATCCCCTCCAGCTGGGCGTGTCCAGCGATATGCTGGGCCGGGTGTTCAACGGCATGGGCGTGCCTATCGACGGCGGCCCCGCCATCCTGGCGGAGGAGTACCGGGACATCAACGGCCTGCCCATGAACCCCGCCGCCCGGGACTACCCCAACGAGTTCATCCAGACGGGCATCTCCACCATCGACGGCCTGAACACCCTGGTGCGCGGCCAGAAGCTGCCCATCTTCTCCGGTTCCGGCCTGCCCCACGCCAACCTGGCCGCTCAGATCGCCCGTCAGGCCAAGGTGCTGGGGGACGAGAGCGCCAACTTTGCCGTGGTGTTTGCCGCCATCGGCATCACCTTCGAGGAGTCCGAGTTCTTCGTCCAAGAGTTCAAGCGTACCGGCGCCATTGACCGTACGGTGCTGTTCACCAACCTGGCCGACGACCCCGCCGTGGAGCGTATCGCCACCCCCCGGATGGCGCTGACCGCCGCGGAGTACCTGGCCTTCGAGAAGGATATGCACGTGCTGGTCATTCTGACCGACATTACCAACTACGCCGAGGCCCTGCGCGAGGTGTCCGCGGCTAAAAAAGAGGTGCCGGGCCGCCGCGGCTTCCCCGGCTACCTGTACACCAACCTGGCCACCATCTATGAGCGGGCCGGCCGCCAGCTGGGCAAGTCCGGCTCCATCACCATGATCCCCATCCTCACCATGCCCGAGGACGACAAGACCCACCCCATCCCCGACCTGACCGGCTATATCACCGAGGGCCAGATCATCCTGTCCCGGGCCCTGTACCGCCAGGGCATCAATCCCCCGGTGGACGTGCTGCCCTCCCTGTCCCGTCTGAAGGACAAGGGCATCGGCCCCGGCAAGACCCGGGAGGATCACGCCAACACCATGAACCAGCTCTTTGCCGCCTATTCCACCGGTAAGGACAACAAGGAGCTGATGTCCATCCTGGGCGAGGCGGCGCTGACTCCCACCGATCTGCTGTACGCCAAGTTCGCCGACGAGTTCGAGCGGCGGTACGTCAACCAGGGCTATGAGGAGAACCGCTCCATCGAGGAGACGCTGAATCTGGGCTGGGAGCTGCTGTCCATCCTGCCCACCGCCGAGCTGAAGCGGATCAAGCAGGAGTATATCGACAAGTATCTGCCCAAGAAAGATCAGTAAAGGAGGGGTAGGTCATGGCAAACACCGTGGTAAACCCCACCCGAATGGAGCTCACCCGGCTGAAGGGCAAGCTGAAAACCGCCCAGCGGGGCCATAAGCTGCTGAAGGACAAGCGGGACGAGCTGATGAAGCAGTTCCTGGACACCGTGCGGGAGCTGCGCGCCCTGCGCTCACAGGTAGAGCAGGATCTCATGCGGGCCCACAGCTCCTTCACCGTGGCCTCCGCCCTGATGAGCGCCCAGGCCATGGAGCAGGCGCTGATGTACCCCAAGCAGAGCGTGGAGCTGACCATGACGTTCCAGAACATCATGTCGGTGAACGTGCCGGTGTACCACTACCAGACCCGCACCGACGACACCGGGGACATCTTCCCCTACGGCTTTGCCGCCACCAGCGGCGAGCTGGACGCGGCGGTGTCCGCCCTGGGCGAGGTGTTCCAGAATATGCTGAAGCTGGCCGAGACAGAAAAGGCCGCCCAGCTCATGGCGGAGGAGATCGAAAAGACCCGCCGGCGCGTCAACGCCCTGGAGTACGTGGTGATCCCCAACACCCAGGAGAACATCCGGTATATCACCATGAAGCTGGACGAGAACGACCGGTCTACCACCACCCGGCTGATGAAGGTGAAGGATATGTTACTGGCTGAAGCTCTGGAGGAGCGGAGAGCGGCGGACGATGCGGCAATCCGGGCCTTCGGCGGCGACCCGGGCGATGCCGCGCAGATTTGAGCCTTCCACGCAAAACCAACGCAAAAAGCCCTCCCGGCAACTGCCGGGAGGGCTTTTTTCTGTTTGAACCAATTCCAATCCGCTGTGTCCCTCGGGCTAATTTCTTTACATCAACAAATACTTTACCGGTTTCGAGACTTCACCTTTTGATTTACGGCAACGCAGCTAATCAAAATGGCGGCGCAATAAGAAAGCAGCATGATTGTCGTAACGTTCATTTGCTTTTCCCGCTGTGTAAAATAGACCAGTGTAAACAGGACCTCAAACAAGATCGAACTGAGGCCGGTAAGGATCGCAATCCAGCACATTTGCATCTGTGTCTTTTTGACAGAATCCTTTTTGGGGTCAAACCCCGCCAGCATATCATAATGGCCGCTCTTGAACATCATCGTAAACGCAGCGTAGATCGTCGCTGTGATAAAGGCGCACGTCACAGGGAGGCACACGGCAGCAAAGATATTCACCAGACCGCATATGCCGAGCGTTACATGGGCTGCGGCCAGCAGGGTGCTGACAATCGTAAATATGGGATTGATCTTGACGTCCGCCACCGCTTTTTCCCCTGTCGGGCCGTCTATGAGATCGGAGACCGGAACATCAAGCGCTTCCGCGATCCGATCGAGCGATCCAATGTCTGGCTCGCTCAGATCTCTCTCCCAGCTTGAGACGGCCTGCCTTGAAACGCCCAGCTGCTCCGCCAGCGCACTCTGTGACAAACCAGCATGATTCCGCAAAGCCGACAAATTAGTACCAAACGAATTTTTCACCTCTATTTCTCCTTTCCCCTGGTTTGTACCCATTCTACCCAACTTCCCAGGAAAAAACAAGAAAGGGTTCGTTGCGTGGCCGCAAACGTTCATTGCATCTGCAACTGCCCATAAAAAACGCGGCGATGACGGCCAGCGAACCAAAAATAAAGGTACGGTGTGACCCAGGCCACGCCGTACCTTAAAAATACCGTTCTATGACACCACCAACTGGACAGGGGGGCTTTTTATGTGGATCAGGGTTTTTTCACGCTGAAATTCAACACCAGCGCCACAACAGACAGCACCAGCAGAAGCGCGAAGGGGGCCACGTAGCTGCCCGCGCTGGTGAGCAGCATGCTGGACACCGTGGCCAGCAGGGACGCCCCCATCAGGTTGAAGTTCATAATGGAAAAGTTCATGGGGAAATGGCTGGAGCCGTAAAATGCGGACACAAAAGCGGAGGAGATGGTGGGGCAGGAGCCATAGGAGAACCCGGTGACGCACAGGCCCGCCACGCACAGGGGGACGGAACCAATCAGCACGGACAGCAGCGTCACCCCGGCGGCGGCGATAGCCACCACATTGGCCAGCAGCATGGTTTTGCGGCGGCCGATCTTGTCAAAGACAGCGCCGGTGGCGATACGGCCCAGGCCGTTGCACACCGACAGCACGCCAACCAGGGTGGTGGCCAGCGTGGCCTGCGCCCCCACAGAGATGGCCAGATCCCGGGCAAAGGAGATCACCGTGTTGCCCACCGCCGCCAGAAACACAATGCACACAAAGGCCCGCCAGAAGGTGAAGCGGTGCACCATCTCCCCGGGGGTGTAGTCCCGGGACTCAAAGTCCTCGGCGGCGGCGCCCGCCTTGCGTTCCGGCTTGGGCAGCTCCAGCCCGGCGGGGGGGAGCCGGAGGAGGAACCCGGCGGCCAGCAGGATGATCCCCAGCACCACGCCCAACCCGGTGAAGGCAGCCCGCCAACCCACAGCGGGGTGTTCCATCAGGGCGCTGACCGAGTTGCCCACCACCAGGGCGGAGGCCCCAAAGCCCATCATCAGCGCCCCGGAGCAGGTGCCCTTTTTGTCGGGGAACCAGGCGTTGACGGTGGAGATGATCACATTGTAGGCGATGCCGATGCCCAGGCCCGCCAACAGGCCGTAGCTGACGTACAGCATTACCACGCTGCCGCCGTCCAGCCGGGCGGTGAGGAAGAAGCCCAGGCAGGACAGCACGCCCGCCAGAATCAGCGAGATCCGGACGCCAATCCGCTTTGCCAGCACGCCTCCGGCCATGCCGCCCAGGCAGAAGAAGCACATCGTCAGGGTGAAGTTCAGGGCCAGCTGATCGGCCGTCCAGCCGAAGTCCGCCGCCAGGGGGGCCTTGAGGATAGACCAGCCGTAGATGATGCCCGCGAACAGCAGGGCGATGACCCCCGCCGCCAGGTACAGCCAGCGGACGGTCAGACTTTTTTGATTCATGATATCCCACACCTCTCACATAGAATGGATGAAACGCCCCGGAATGGGACGCCCCTAAAATTTTGCAACATATATCTTACTAAAAATGTTTTGATTTGTCTACCCCAAAACAGCCAAATCGGCTGAAATTTTGAAGAGACAAAGGGGAGCGGCTTTTGTCGTTTATAATCTTGCAAAATGTAAAATACCTTTTATAAAATGCATAATTTACTCTTGCGTTTTGCTGTGAAATGAAGTATACTCGAGTCAGTGATAAGGAGGTGCGAACCCATGGGCAAACTCACCGGTCTGCCGGAAGGCCCCTGGCTGGACGG
Organism: Bacillota bacterium; assembly: GCA_021768085.1. Taxonomy (GTDB): domain Bacteria; phylum Bacillota; class Clostridia; order Oscillospirales; family Oscillospiraceae; genus Enterenecus. The sequence goes on along the minus strand of JAETOJ010000015.1, from coordinate 72,991 downwards.
CACACGGCATAATTTCCTCTTTCTGGGAGAGACAGGCAGCGGCAAGAGCGAGATCGCCATCAGCTTCGCCCGTGCTCTGGCCCGGACAGATCCCCGCCCCGTCCATTTTTTCGATCTGGACATGACAAAGCCCCTGTTCCGCTCCCGGGATGCGGGGGCGGAGCTGGAGCAGGCCGGGGTCACCGTCCACTATCAGGAGCAGTTTATGGACGCCCCCACCCTGGTGGGTGGCGTGGCCCCGCTGCTCCGGGATGAGACCTGCCTGACGGTGCTGGATGTGGGCGGCGACTACATCGGCGCCCGCTCCATCGGCGGCTTCGCGCCCCAGCTGAACCAACCCTCCACCTCCGTATTCTATGTGATCAACGCCTACCGCCCCTGGTCGGACACCATCGAGCACATCGACGGGACGCTGGGCAAAATCCTGGGCGTGTCCCACGTAAAGCTCACCCAGCTGTTCCTGGTGGCCAACCCCAACAACGGCGTGTCCACCACCCTGGACGAGGTGGTGGAGGGCTGCCGCCGGACGGACGCGCTGGTGGGGGAATACCTTCCCCTGTCCTTTGCCTGCGTCCGGGAGGAGCTGGCCGGGGAGGCGGCCAAGGCGCTTTCCCTCCCCGTGTTTCCCCTGGAGCTGACGCTGACCTATCCCTGGCTGGATCATTGAGGAAACTCACGGGGACAATCGGGCCCCGTAGTTGATATGCTTCCCAAAACGAGGAGAAAGGAGGGCTTTCCATGGCAATGATCAAGGTGATCGCCGAGCGCTGCAAGAGCTGCGGGTACTGCGTCAAGTACTGCCCCAAGCAGGTGCTGGCGGTGGGCAGGCACGTGAATTCCAAGGGCTACGAGTACGTCGAGCCCGTCAACCAGGACGCGTGCATCGCCTGCTGTATGTGCGCCCGGATCTGTCCCGACGGCGCCATCGAAGTCTACAAGTAAAAGGAGAGGAACGATTATGGCAAGAGTATTGATGAAGGGCTGCGAAGCGATTGCGGAAGCGGCCGTCCGGGCCGGCTGTCGTTTCTTCGCCGGCTACCCCATCACCCCGCAGAACGAGATCCCCGAATACTTCGCCCGCCGTATGCCCGAGGTGGGCGGCACCTTTGTCCAGGGCGAGTCCGAGGTGGCCTCCGTCAACATGGTGTACGGCGCCGCCGCCGCCGGCACCCGGAGCATGACCTCCTCCTCCTCCCCCGGCATCGCCCTCAAGAGCGAGGGCATCAGCTACTGCGCCGCCGCCCGCATCCCCATCGTGTACGCCAACATCTCCCGGGGCGGCCCCGGCGTGGGCGCCATCCAGCCTGCCCAGCAGGACTACTTCCAGGCCACCAAGGCCAGCGGCAACGGCGGCTTTGAGATGCTGGTGCTGGCCCCCTCCACCGTGCAGGAGGCAGTGGATCTCACCTACGCCGCCTTCGACTACGCCGACCGGGACCGCAATCCCGTCCTCATTCTGGCCGACGGCGTCATCGGCACCATGATGGAGCCGGTGGAGCTGCCCCCCATGAAGACCGACGAGGAGATCGCCGCCATCAAGGCGGGCAAGGCCAAGTGGGCCTGCACCGGCCACCAGCTGGACTACGCAAACCGGGCCTGGATCCAGCCCGGCCAGTGGAATACCCAGATCATGCAGCAGGAGAACGAGAAGGCCGCCGCCCTGTACGCCTCCTGGGAAAAGGACGTGCAGGTGGAGGAGTACCTGGTGGAGGACGCGGAGGTGGTCATCGCCGCCTACGGCGTGTCCGCCCGCATCGGCAAGTCCGTGGTGGATCTCTGCCGGGCCGCGGGGAAGAAGGCGGGCCTCATCCGGCCCATCACCGTCCACCCCTTCCCCTACGCCGCCTTCGATCACATCAACTACAGCGTCTGCAAGGCCGTGCTGGACGTGGAGATGTCCATCCCCGCCCAGCTGGTGCAGGACGTGCGCATGGGCGTGAAGGGCCGCTGTCCCGTTGAGACCTGCCTGTGCTCCGGCGGCAACATCATGAGCCGAGAGGCCGTCCTCAGGGCCGTGGACGCCATTCTGGACAAGTAAGGGGGAGACAGACATGGAAAAGATTTATTCCCGCACCACTACCATCCAGGAGGACAAGGTGTCCGGGTTCTGCCCCGGCTGTATGCACTCCACCGTGGTGAAGCTCATCGGCGAGGTGCTGGATGAGATGGGCCTGGTGGATAAGGCGGTCATGGTCACCGGCATTGGCTGCTGCGGCCTCCACATGGACTACATCGCCTACGACACCATCACCGCCCCCCACGGCCGGGCCACCGCCGTGGCCACCGGCATGAAGCGCACCAGCCCCGACAGCCTGATCTTCACCTATCAGGGGGACGGCGACTTCGCCTCCATCGGCCTGGGCGAGTCCATCTCCGCCGCCAACCGGGGGGAAAATATCAGCGTGATCTTCATCAACAACGGCATCTATGGCATGACCGGCGGCCAGATGGCCCCCACCACTCTGCTGGGCATGAAGGCGTCCACCGCCCCCAAGGGCCGCATCGCCGAGGAGCACGGCTACCCCATGCATATGTGCGAGATTTTGAACCAGCTCACCGCCCCCTGCTACCTGGAGCGCACCAGCTGCAACACGCCCCAGAACGTGATCAAAACCAAGAACGCCATCAAAAAGGCGTTTAAGAACCAGATCGAGGGCAAGGGGTTCTCCATGGTGGAGATCGTCACCAGCTGCCCCACCAACTGGGGCCTGGATCCGCTGGACGCCCTGGACTTCATCGAGCAAAAGATGCTGCCCGAGTTCCCGCTGGGCGTCGTCCGCGACAGATAAGGGGGTACGGATATGGAAACCAATCTGTGTGTAGCCGGCTTCGGCGGGCAGGGCGTTATGACGCTGGGCAAGTTCCTGGCCAGCGCCGCCTGTGACGCCACTGAGAAAAACGTCACCTTCTTCCCCTCCTACGGCGCGGAGCAGCGGGGCGGCACCGCCAACTGCTTCGTGGTCATCTCCGACGGCATGATCGGCGCCCCCCTGGGGGACGTGATGGACGATCTGATCGTCATGAACGGCCCCTCCCTCAGCAAGTTCCTGAAAACCCTGAAGCCCGGCGGCACCCTGTTCATCAACAGCTCCATCGTGGATGAGAAGGACGTGGATCGGGACGACGTGAAGCTGGTGAAGGCCCCCGTCACCGAACTGGCCCTGGAGATGGGCAACGCGAAGGTGCTGAACGTCATCATGCTGGGCGTGTACGTGGGCTATACCGAGGTGGTGCCCCCCGAGGTGGTGTGGGACACCATCGAGCACAAGCTGGGCAAAAAGCCCAAGCTGCTGCCCCTGAACAAGGCCGCCTTCGAGAAGGGCCTGGAGCTGGGCAGGGCGCAGAAGTAAGAACCTGTATTCACAGCCGAAGATGCTGGCTGGGCGAGGGATTTTTTCGCCAGACAAGGCGCATTCTCGCAGGAATACTTTGTGTATTTCAAGAAAATGCAACGTAGTATGGCGGAAAAAGACCCGTCCTTGAGGTTGTGGATACAGGTTCTAAATCAGGCAAAGGGCCCAGGGCAGGAAAAAGGGCCGGTTCGCGGCGCGAACCGGCCCTTCCGGGCAGAAGCTATTCGTGGTTTTTCAGCCATTCCAGGATGGCGGGAGCGGATCCCTCCATATAGGACTGAAGGGCGGTGCACACCGCCTCCGGATCCTGGTTCTTCACCCCGTCCCGCACCGCCGTCAGGTCGGGAAGGTGGCCGCTCCAGCCGGGGCACTCGGCGTAGATGTGCCGCAGCAGGAGCATCTGCCCCTGGATGGCTACCATGCTTCGATCCAGGCGGCGGTTGCCGCACTGGTGGTAGAACACCCCGATGAGGTTGTGCACCGCCTTCACCCCCTCCCGGGGGGAGCGGGCGTTCTCATAGCGGTCAAGCTGCTCCTCAATGGCCTCCAGCATCTCGTCCGCGTCGCCGTTCTTCATGGCCAGCCGCACCGCCGCCTGCTGGAGGGTGAGGGCCAGCTCATGGATCTCCCGGACATCGTGTTCGTCCAGGGTCAGCACCCGGGCGCCCACGTTGTTCTCGTAGATCACCAGCTCCTCCTGCTGGAGCCGGTTCACCGCCTCCCGGATGGGGGTGCAGCTCACCCCCAGCTCGGACTGGAGCTCGTTCACGTTGAGCCGGGTGCCCATGGGGATCTTCAGGGTGATGATGTCCTCCCGCAGTCTGGAGTAGATCTGATCCACCAGAGACGCCTTCTTGATTCGTGCCATTGCGCAACGCTCCCATCCGTCACATGATTTTATATCTTGCAAAGTATATTATACCGGGATCCCAAAAAATTGCAAGGGGAAATTTCCCCGCCTGTCCCCTATCACAACACAGAAAGGAAGCTCCGCCATGGTATTCAAAACCTTTGATCAGCTCATCGAGCATCAGAAGGGCCACCCTGCCATGTCCCGCATGGCCATCGCCGCCGCCGGGGACGAGCACACCATTGAGGCCGCCCTCCACGCCCGGAAGGAGGGCATCGCCCACCCCATCCTGGTGGGCGACAAAACGCTGATCGACGAGGCCCTGGCTCATCTGGGCGAGGCCGTCGCCCCCGAGGACATCTATGACGTGCCCGACCTGGCCGAATCCGCCCGGTTCGCTGTGGGCCTGGTGCGGGAGGGGAAGGCCGACTTCCTCATGAAGGGCAAACTGGACACCTCCGTGCTGCTGAAGGCGGTGGTGGACAAGGAGCACGGCCTGGGCAAGGGCGGCGTCATGAGCCACTTCACCGCCTTTGAGGTGCCCTCCTACCACAAGCTGCTGGTGCCCGTGGACGGCGGCATGGTGACCTACCCCACCCTGGAGCAGAAAAAGTGCATCATTGAGAATACCGTGGGGGCCCTGCGGGCCATGGGCTACGAGTGCCCCAAGGTGGGCGTGGTGGCCTGCGTGGAGAAGCTCAACCCCAAGATGCCTGAGACGGTGGAGGGCGACGCCCTGAAGCAGATGAACCTGCGGGGCGAGATCACCGGCTGCATTATCGAGGGCCCCATCTCCTACGACTGCGCCGTCAGCAAGGAGATCGCCGACTTCAAGGGCTTTGAGAGCCCCTGCGCCGGGGACTGCGATGTGCTGGTGGCCCCCAATATCCACGCCGGCAACCTGATGGGCAAGATGCTCACCGTCACCTGCGGGGCCAAGATGGCCGGCTTCATCGTGGGCGCCAAGTGCCCCATCGTCATGACCAGCCGGGGCTCCACCCCGCTGGAGAAGTACCTGTCCATCGTCATCTCCGCCGCCGCGGCCAAACAGTAAGGAGGCACCCATGGAAAAGCTGCTGATTTTGAATCCCGGCTCCACCTCCACCAAGATCGCCGTCTTTGAGGACGAGACCCCGCTGTTCACCGAGTCCATCGTCCACTCCCCCGAGGAGCTGGCCCCCTTTGAGCACGTGGCCGAGCAGTATGAATTCCGCAAGGAGCTAATAGTCAAGACCCTCCAGGCCCATGGCGTGGCCTTGGACAGCCTCACCGGCATCGTGTCCCGGGGCGGTCTGCTCACCCCCATCGAGGCCGGGGCCTATGAGGTCAACGACGACATGGTGTGGCAGCTCAAGAACAAGCCCCAGAACGAGCACGCCTCCAACGTGGGCGCCATGATCGCCCGGGCCATCAGCGTGGAGTACGGCATCCCCGCCTTCATCTATGACGGCATCACCGTAGACGAGCTGCTGCCCATCAACAAGATCACCGGCATCACCCAGTTCCGGCGCAAGGGCATGGGCCACAACCTCAACACCCGGGCCGCCGCCATGCGCTACGCCCGGGAGAGCGGCAAAAAATATGAGGACATTACCGTCATCGTGGCCCACCTGGGGGGCGGCATCTCCGTCAACCTCCACCACAACGGGCGGATTGAGGACTTCATCAACGACGAGGAGGGCCCCTTCTCCCCGGAGCGCTCCGGCGGCCTGCCCATGTTCGACGTGATCAGGATGTGCTTTGACGGCCAGCACACCTACGACTCCATGATGAAGCTGGTGAAGCGCCAGGGCGGCCTCATGTCCCACCTGGGCACCACAGACAGCCGGGCGGTGGAGAAGATGATCCAGGATGGCGACGAGCACGCCAAGCTCATCTACGACGCCATGGCGTTGAACATCGCCAAGAACATCGCCAAGTGCGCCCCCAACGTGTGCGGCAAGGTGGACGCCATCCTACTCACCGGCGGCATCGCCTACTCCAAGTACGTCACCGAATACATCCGGGAGCGGGTGGAGTTCATCGCCCCCGTGGTGGTGTACGCCGGGGAGGACGAGATGCTCTCCCTGGCCCTGGGCGGCCTGCGGGTGCTGCGGGGCGAGGAGAAGGCCAAGACCTATACCAAGGTGGAAAACCCCGGTTATTGAGTTCCTTTTTCTCGGCCTACTTTTTCTCGAGAGAAAAAGTAGGCAAAAAGAGCTTGAAGCTCGCTTCGTTCCGTCTCCCGAAACAATCCTTTTTGCGACGGTGACGAAACACAGAGAAAATTTTGAATTGGGTAAAAGTGTCCCTTCCCATGCAGGAAGGGACACTTTTTTGCGCAAAACCATAGACTGGGACAGCAAATTGTAAGGAGGCTCTCTCCATGAAGCTGTCTCTGCTTTTGGCCGCCGCCGGGGCGAACTGTCCCCGGGAAGCGGACATCTCCGCCCTCACCTGCGACGCCCGGGAGGTGATCCCCGGGGCGCTGTTCGCCGCCCTGCCTGGGGCCCGGGCCGACGGCCGCGACTTCATCCCCCAGGCTTTGGCCCAGGGGGCGGCCGCCGTGATCTGCGCCCCGCCCTTGCCGGAGGGGGTGAACGGCGCAGCCTTTGAGGATCCCCGGGCCGCCTTTGCCCGGATGGCCGCCGAATTTTACGGCCGCCCCGCCCGGAACCTTACCCTGATCGCCATTACCGGAACCAAGGGCAAAACCACCACCGCCCATATGCTTCGGGAGATTTTCTCCGCTGCCGGGTACAAGACCGGCATGATCGGCACCTTGGGCTCCTACATTGGCCGTACGCCGCTGGCGGACGTGTCACTGGTGACCCCCAACACTACCCCGGAGCCCGCCGCCCTCCACCGCACCCTGCGGCAGATGGTGGACGCCGGGTGCAGCCATGTGGTGATGGAGGTGTCCTCCCAGGCCATGAAGTTGCGGCGGGTGGAGGGCATTGTCTTTGACGCCGCCCTGTTCCTCAACCTCACCCCCGACCACATCGGCGGGGCTGAGCACGCCGATTTCAACGAGTACCGCGCTTGCAAGGCCGCCCTATTCCGTCAGTGCCGCCTGGCCCTGGGCAACGCCGACGACCCCAGCTGGCCTGTAATGGCACAGCAGCCCCCTGCTTCCGCCCCTGTCCTCACCTTCGGCTTCGGCTGGGGGGCGGATGTGCGAGGGCTGGCAGCGGGGCCGGATCCGGATCGCCCCTTTGCTGTCCGCCTGGAAACGGAGGGCGCCGCCCCCTATCACATCCCCCTACCTGGGCGGTTCAACGCCCAAAACGCCCTGGCTGCCGTGGCTCTGGGGCGGGCCCTGGGCCTGGACGACGGCGCCATCCGGGCGGGGCTGGCCCACCTCTCCGTGCCCGGACGGGCCCAGCGATACCCTGCCCCTGCCCCCTTCTCCGTGTTTATCGACTACGCCCACAACGGTGACAGCCTGCGCTCCCTGCTGTCCGCCTTGCGGGAGTGCCACCCCCAGCGGATCCTGCTGGTGTTCGGAGCGGGAGGTGACCGCCCCAAACTTCGCCGGACGGACATGGGCCGGGCCGCTGCCCAGGAGGCGGACTACGCCATTTTGACGGAGGATAACCCCCGTTCCGAGCGGACGGAGGACATCTGCGCGGATATTGAACGCGCCATCGCCGGGTCTATCCCCACGGAAACCATCCCAGACCGGGCCGCCGCCATTGTCCGGGCCCTGGATCTGGCGGAGCCGGGGGACGCGGTGGTGCTGGCGGGCAAGGGCCATGAGGGGTACATTGAGGAAAACGGCGTGCGCCGGCCCTTTTCGGAGTGGGCAGTGCTGGATGAGTATTTCCGAAGAAGGGAACAGCCCGCCGAATAATCAGAAAAAAGGCCCCCCGGGAAAATCCCGGGGGGCCTTTTGTGCTATGGAGTTCAGGTCTTTGCTGGAGTTGCGGATTAGGCGCAGTAGACGATGCCGGAGCCCTGAGCCACAACCGTAGTGCCCTTCAGGTACTGCACAGTGACAGCGTAAGTACCGTCAGCACTGGTGGCAGCGTAGGTAACATCAAGGGAGATACCCGCAGGGGCCGTCGTAAGGTCAACGAGGACAACAGGCGCCACGCCGCTCACAACGGGAACGTATGCCGCACCGTTCCACTTCGACAAGCTCACCTTGATGCTGTCATAGTCAGCGGGGTTCGCCAGGGCAGTGCCGCTGATGACATTAACGGTGAACTTACCGCCAGAGTGAGCAATAGAGCCGATGGTCAACCCAATGGTGCCCGGAGTGGGATCGCTCGGGGTCACGTTCGGGTCGGTGGCCACATAGATCTCCACGATAGCCTTGGAGTACTTATCGTAGACGATGGTCACGTCGTTGGTGGTGGACTTGTTGAGGTAGTCCAGAATGGCGCCATCCTCAGTCACGCCCATACCCAGACCCACAACCTTGGAGTTCGGGTTCAGGAAGTAGCGGGTCCCGGCAGCAACATCAACCGTATTGAGTGTGGTGTTATAGGTCACGTTGCCCTCAGCACCCGTGGGCGTGGTGGTCACATCCTTGATGTAGACGGCTTCGGTATCGGCATTGTACGGGTTGCCGTCAACGGTGCCCACCTTGAAATTGGCACCACCAGGAGCAGGATTGGTAAAGCCTGTGAACGGACCGACCGCAGAGATCGCGGCAGTATTCAGCAGCCTCTCAGTGGCGCCATTCCGCATCAGGGCGCTCACCACACCGTTGGTCAGCTCCACGGCGAACAGGTGGCCAGCGTAGGCCTGGCTGTCACGCACCGCGGTGAAGGTGGTCTCGCCCTGGAAGGTCAGGGTAGCGGGATCGCCGTTCAGCCAGCCGGTGAGGGTGCCGGTCTTGTCCACGCCGTTCCACACAGCAGCGCCGCCGTTGTAGTAGAACAGGCCATAGGTCTGGGTGCCCACGGTGGTGCCAGTGACGTACACGTAGTTGGCGCGGCCGTTGCCGTTGGTATCAGCCCAGTCAACCTCGCTGTTGGCGGCCAGGGTCACATCGCCGGGCAGGGTGTCGATGTTGTAGCAGGCCACGGCAGTGGAGGTAGCGCTGGAGCGAATCATGATGATGGCATCGCTGTCCAGACGCACATCGACAGTATTGCCGTTGCCGGTGGTCACGTCGATGTAACCAAGGTTCTTGAGCAGCTTGCCGGAAGTGACGGCCTTGTTCTCATGCCCAGCAAAAGCGCCGGTGTTGTTGGCCCACTGGCCGGCCACCTCAATGGCGGTCATGCTGCCGTCGGTGGAAGCCACGAACTTGTACAGGTTGCCGCGCAGCACACCAAAGTAGCCGTTGGCAGCCTCGCCATTCACGCCCTGCTGCTTACCGTTCTCAATGGCGTTCACGGCGGTCACGGGGGCCACGTGCAGCCAGCCCTGGTTGGTGGCGGTGGCGCCGGCCCGGGGGCCAGAAGTGGTCATGACGTTGCCGGTGGAGTTGTCGTACACAGGGACAAGATCCAGGGTGTTGGCAGCAGCGCCGGTCATGGCGGTGTTCTGAGCGTGAGCCGCACCAGTACCCCAAGTGCCATTAGAGGTGCTGCTCACATAGAACTTGTCGATGGTGATGGTGCCGGTGGAACCGTCGGCGTACTTCACGTTGGCAATAGCCTTAGCGGCGCCGGTGGTGTTGTTCTCGCCCTGCACGAAGGCGCTGTAGATGCTCTCAATCACACCATAGTTGACGGTGTCGGGCACGTTGTCAATGCCGATGATGTTGTTGAAGGTATCGAAGTACCAGGCGAAGGTGGTGCCGGTCTTGGTGCCGGCCACATCCAGGTACAGGGTCATGGCATCGTTATAGTCGGTGCCGTCCACAGTGTGCTTGTCCTCGCTCCAGTAGGTCACGGTCTGCTTGCCGAGCTTCGACTCGGCCTTCTGAGCGGTGGCCTTGCCCACGACCTCCAGAGCGGTGGAGCCCGCGGTGGTGTAGCCCTGCTCATCCCACCAGTAATCACCAGCGTTCTTGTGCGCGGGCAGCAGGCAGTTGGGCTGGAAAGCAGACTTCTCAATGGCGGCCTGAGAGCCGGTGTGGTTCAGACCGGAGAGGTTGGCGAAAGTGCCGATGCCACTATTGTCATTCCCGGCGGCGTCAGTGATCTGGTCGTTATTGGTGTCGTACGCATACTGATACTTATCGCTGTAACCGCGAACCAGAATCATGTCGCCCGCGACATAGGCCCAGTTGGCGTCCTTGTCGGACAGCCGGTGCTCGCTGGTGTTCACCTTGGCGGCGCTGCCGGCGGCGTGGAACACGCCGGTCTTGGCGGAGGCGCCAACGCCATGGCCGTCATACACGTCCAGGTACAGGTAAGCGGGGGTGATGACGTGGCCCTGACGATCCAGCACGCGCTCGGTCACGCGGGTGACCTTGGCCAGGTAGGTGTCGATCATAACCACGCGCTGAGTCAGAGTGCCCTTGTTCGTGCTGCCATACAGGCCCGCCCAGGGGTGAGTCATGTCGCCGACGGCGTAGAACTCGGTGATACGGCCCTGGCCGCCCACGTTGGTCACGGTATCGGTGGACTCAATCCGATAGGTGCTGGTGCTGGCCACATTGTTGTTGACGAACAGAGTGAAATCGTCATGCTCATCAATGTCCAGCTCGTGGGACACGTCGCACTCTTTCCAAGCCTTGCCATTGAGATCCAGGTCGGCCTCGAGCTCAATGGTGGCCACCCGGTTGGCGGCGGTGTTGCTGTTGTTCTTGTACCAGTAGTAGCCGGGACGGCCCCACTTGTCGATGTTGGTCCAGTTGCCAACGTTCAGCTTGAAGTTCTGCCAAGCCAGGCCGAGGCTATTGCCCTGGCCCTGGATGGAGTTGTCGCCGGGCTGGTAGCCGTTCATCGGGGTCCAGGTCACGGTGGGGATCAGGCCGGCCTGGAACAGGATCTCGGCCACCAGCTCACGGGTAGCGGGCTGGTTCAGGGTGCTGGTGTAGTTGGTCTTGTTCACGTTGTCCAGCAGACCCAGGGTGCGGCTGAAGTTAGCGGCCTGCACCTGCCAGCCGGAGCCCTTGAACTCGTTGTTCTTGCCGTAGCCCACAGCCCGCAGGATCATGGCGGCGGCCTGGTAGCCGGTCACCTTGTCGTTGGGGCCGAACTTGCCGTTGCCGTAGCCGGCAATCCACTCGGCGTTGGCGCAGTAGTTGATGTAGCCGGCGGCCCAGTGGTCGGACGTCACGTCGGTAAACGTGGCATAGTCCTTATACAGGTGGGCCTTGTCGCCCGCCACATCGCCGGTAGCCAGACGGTAGACGATAGTCGCCGCCTCGGCACGGGTGATGTCCTTCTTGGGGCCACCAGCGCGAGGAACTTTTTCAAGTTTCTCATTGGAATGTTTCCTCCTTACTATTTTTTGGCCGTATAGGAGGCAAAATCCGCTGTTTTTAGGTGATAGGATGGGTCATCCTCTCACCCTCGCGGAGCTTCCTCCCTTAGGCTAATCGCATTATAGCTCCACCCACCGTCAAAGTCAATGGGTCAAGCCCAAGTGTAACATAACTGTAACAAAGACCGAAGCGGCACAAAAAAGTGCAAAATGCTTAAAAATAACCAAATCGCGAACCTTTAAGCTCAAAACGCTTTTCCCAGCACCCCCTCCCCCGCCTGCGGATTACAGCTTATAGTATAGGGCAGCGCAATGGTCTTGTCAAATCGAAAAATCGCCGCAAGAGGGCAAAATCTCCTCTTTTTCCCCGTCCATGGGGGGGAACTTCCTATCATTCATGCCCGCAAACCGCTTCAAAGCGCTCTGTTTTTTCCTCCATCCTGTCTATGTTTTCAAGGCTGTTTCCTCTGTCGGGTGGCCATTAGCCCATCGGGCAGTTATAGTAATAAAAGTACGCATCGCCGCATGACAAAAGCCCCCTGCCGTCTGGCAGAGGGCTTTTGTCTGGTTACCGAGAGAAAATGCCGGATAACCGCCCGGGGCGGTAGCGGCATAAAGCTCACGGGTCTAAGACCCTTTTCGGTTCCTTTTTCTCTCAAGAAAAGGAGCTTACACCAGCTGAATGATGGCCATCTCGGCCGCGTCGCCGCGGCGGGGGCCCAGCTTCAGCACCCGGGTATAGCCGCCGTTGCGGTCGGCATACTTGGGGCCGATCTGGTCGAACAGCTTCTTAGCCACGTCCTCTTTGGTGACGTAGGCCAGCACCTGCCGGTAAGCGGCCAGGTTGTTCTTCTTGGCCAGGGTGATCATCTTCTCCGCGATGGGGGCGACCTCTTTGGCCCGGGAGTAGGTGGTCTTGATCTGCCCATTCTCCAGCAGATAGGTGGTCATGGCGCGCAGCATGGCGCGGCGCTGGTCGCTGGTGCGGCCCAGCTTACGGTTCTTAGCCATTGTAAAGCACTCCTTTGGCCCCGCTTGGCGGGGTGTTTGAAATTCGTTCTGACGCCCGAACAGGTTGGACCTGTTGGAACACGGTTGTGTGCGCGGACAGGAACGTTACATACTTCCGCGCCGCCTCGTCGGCACAAGCTCCATATCCTTCGCTTCCAGCTTCGCTGAAAGCTCACTCATTTCGCTGTGCCTCCTCTCCCCACGAAACCCGCTTCGCTGGGCTTTCGTGGGGCCCCAAAACAGCGCTTTGCGCCGTTTTAAAGATTCTCGTCGCTGGCCAGGGACAGTCCCATCATCGCCAGCTTGTTGATGACCTCCTCCAGGGACTTGCGGCCCAGGTTGCGCACCTTCATCATCTCGTCCTCAGTCTTGGAGATGAGATCCTCCACGGTGTTAATATTGGCCCGCTTCAGGCAGTTGAAGGAACGCACGGACAGATCCAGCTCCTCGATGGTAAGCTCCAGCACCTTGTCGCGCTGGGCCTCGGCCTTCTCTACCACAGTGGCCTTGGAGCCCATGGTTTCGGACAAATCGGTGAACAGGGTAAAGTGATCCACCAGAATCCGGGCGCCCAGGGAGACGGCATCCCGGGCGGAAATCGTGCCGTTGGTCCAGACCTCCAGCGTCAGCTTATCGTAGTCTGTGGCGTCGCCCACGCGGGTGTTCTCCACGAAGTAATTCACCTTCCGCACAGGGGTGTATACCGAGTCCACGGGGATGACCCCGATGATCGTCTGGGAAGGCTTGTTTCGATCCGCGGTGACATAGCCCCGGCCCTGGGACAGGGTGAGCTCCATGTTGAGGGTGGCCTCGGGCCCCAGGGTAGCAATGTGGTGCTCCGGGTTCAAGATCTCCACGTCGCTGTCGGTTTTGATATCCCCCGCGGTGACGGCGCCCTCGCCGGCGGCCTCAATGTAGACCGTTTTGACGCCCTCGCTGTACAGTTTGGCGATGATGCCCTTGATGTTGAGGACAATCTCCGTCACGTCCTCCTTGACGCCAGGGATGACGGAGAACTCGTGTTGCACGCCGGCGATTTTGACGGTGGTGACCGCCGTGCCGGGCAGCGAGGACAGCAGGATGCGACGCAGGGAGTTGCCGATGGTGGTGCCGTAGCCCCGCTCCAGCGGCTCGACCACGTATTTCCCGTAGGAATCGTCGCCCACATTCTCGATACATTCGATACGCGGCTTCTGGATTTCTACCATATCGTGTGTTACCCTCCTTTTACAGTGGCGTTTGTTGCCGGGAATCGCTCGGTAGGGTCGTTGTACGCCGGGCAACCCGCCGCCCAGCCGGACGGCGGGCCTCCCGGTAATACCGACGGATGGCCGGCATTACTTGGAGTACAACTCCACGATGAGGTTAACAGCAACATCGAAGTCGATGTCGTCCCGCTGCGGCATGGCAATGACTTTACCCTCCAGCGGCGCGTTCTTCGCCTTCTCCAGCCACTTGGGGGCGGCCACGAACCGGTCGTCCTCCACCATCTTCTTGAACTTGGCGGAGGAGCGGCTCTTGTCCCGCACAGCCACCACATCGCCGGTCTTGACCAGGTAGGAGGGGATATTCACCCGCTTGCCGTTGACGGTAAAGTGGCCATGGTTGACCAGCTGCCGGGCCTCCCGCCGGGTGGCGGCCAGGCCCAGACGGAACACCACGTTGTCCAGCCGGCGCTCCAGCAGGGTCATCAGCTCGTCGCCGGTGTTGCCCTTCATGCGGGCGGCCTTCTCGTAGTAGGCGCGGAACTGCTTCTCCAGCACGCCGTAGACGAACTTCACCTTCTGCTTCTCGGTGAGCTGGAGCGCGTACTCGCTCTTCTTGGGGCGGCGCTGGGGGCCGGGGTTCCGGTTGGACTCCTTGTTCACGCCCATGACGGCGGGGGAGATGCCCAGCGTGCGGCAGCGCTTCAGGTAGGGCTGCATATTCTTAGCCATATCGGTTTTCCTCCTTCCAGATCAGACGCGGCGGCGCTTGGGGGGACGGCAGCCGTTGTGGGGCACGGGTGTCACGTCCTTGATGAGGGTGACCTCCAGGCCCACGGCCTGGAGCGCCCGGATAGCAGCCTCGCGCCCTTGGCCGGGACCCTTGACATACACCTCGACGCTCTTGAGGCCGCACTGCTCGATGGCGGCATTGGCAGCGGTCTCGGCGGCGGTCTGGGCGGCGAAGGGGGTGGATTTCCGGGAGCCCCGGAAGCCCATCTCACCGGAGGAAGCCCAGGACAGGGCGTTGCCCTGCATATCGGTGACGGTGATCATGGTGTTGTTGAAGGAGGAGCGGATATGCACCTGACCCTTCTCCACATTTTTGCGCTCGCGGCGGCGCTTGATGGTTTTCTTGTTAGCAGCCATGTGATGATCCCTCCTTACTTCTTCTTGTTGGCGACGGTGCGCTTGGGACCCTTACGGGTACGCGCGTTGGTTTTGGAGCGCTGACCGCGCACAGGAAGGCCCTTGCGATGGCGGATGCCCCGGTAGCAGCCGATCTCGGTCAGGCGCTTGATGTCCATCGCCACGTTGCGGCGCAGGTCGCCCTCCACGGTGTACTCGTGGCCGATGATCTCACGCAGCTTGGCCTCCTCGGCGTCGGTGAGATCCTTCACGCGGGTATCGGGGTTGATGCCCGCCTTCTCCAGGATCTTGCTCGCGCTGGTGCGGCCGATGCCATAAATATAGGTGAGTCCGATCTCGACTCGCTTCTCCTTCGGCAGATCAATGCCGGCAATACGTGCCATACTCTATGTCCCTCCTTTAACCTTGTCTCTGCTTGTGCTTGGGGTTCTCGCAAATGACCATGACTTTGCCCTTGCGCTTGATGATCTTGCACTTCTCGCACATGGGCTTGACAGACGGTCTGACTTTCATATCGTTTAACCTCCTGTTAATGCCTGATGGCCCCTCGTCGTCGCGGGCTGCGTATCGCTCACCCCCGCGCAAACGCGAGGGCTCGTTCACTCCGCCGCTCCTCCTCTCCAAACCGAACCCGCTTCGCTGGGCTTCGGTTTGGGGCGGCCTCCGGCCGCCAGTTTCGGCGCACCTGTGGAGGCAAGGCCCCAACGGGTGACAGTCCGTTTCAACTCGGTCGTTGATAGTTTACTTGGAACGCCAGGTAATCCGGCCCCGGGTCAGGTCGTAGGGCGACATCTGAACCGTGACCTTGTCGCCGGGGAGAATGCGGATGAAGTTCATCCGCAGCTTCCCGGAAATGTGTGCCAGAATAATGTGTCCATTTCCAATATCCACGTTGAACGTGGTGTTAGGCAGGGCCTCGGTGACGACGCCCTCTAACTCGATCATGTCGTCTTTTGCCAAAGCGTCATACCTCCAGTTGATCTCGGAACGCGGCCAGCGCCCTTCTCAATTCCTTGTCGCTCAGGGCCTCGCCCTGCTTCAGCCTTTGAATGGCGGGGTGATCATATCCCTGGGGGAATCCGGCCAGCACGGTGACGTGCCCCGGCTGTTTGGCCTTGGGCCGCGCGCACTTTCGCCGCTTGCCGTCGGCCAGCAGCAGCCGCTTTCCCTCCTGATCCATGCCCACGACGCAGAACAGCCCGTCCCTGTCCCGTCCGGCGTTTGAGCGGACGATCCAGCCTGTGCACTCACTCATAGGCCCCGTCCTCGGTGACCGTGGTGATCTCGGGCCCGTCCTCGGTGATGAGGATGGTGTTCTCATAGTGGGCCGCCAGTGAACCGTCCGTTGACACGGTAGTCCAGCCGTCCTTGAGCACCTTCACCGGCCAGTCTCCGGCGCACACCATGGGCTCCACGGCGATGGCCATACCCGGCTGGAGCCGGGCGCCGTGCCCGGCGGGGCCAAAGTTGGGCACCTCGGGGGCCTCGTGCATCTTGGCCCCCACGCCGTGGCCCACGAAATCCCGCACCACGGAATAGCCGTGCTTCTCCACGTACTGCTGAACCGCGTGAGAGATGTCGGACACCCGCTGGCCCGCCCTTGCGAATTGGAAACCCTCCCAGAAGCTCTGGCGGGTCACGTCAATGAGCCGCTGGGCCTCAGAGGAGATCTCCCCGCAGGGGTAGGTGGCGGCGCAGTCGCCGTGGAAGCCGTCAATAAAAGCCCCCACGTCAACGCTGACGATGTCCCCTTCCCGCAGAACGGTCTTTCTGGACGGGATCCCGTGGATAACCACCTCGTTCACTGAAATGCAGGTGGAGGCAGGGAAGCCGCCGTATCCCAAAAAGGAGGGTTCCGCCCCCTTGCCCCGGATAAACCTGCGCACCGCGTCGTCAATCTCCTTGGTGGAGATCCCTGGGCACACCATGCTTCCGGCCAGCGCCCGGGCCTGGGCGGTGATCCGTCCGGCCCTGCGCATGGCCTCCTGCTCCCGGGGGGATTTCAGCGTAATCAGCTCCATGGTTAGACACCCAGAGCGGCCGCGATGGCCTTGGAGGTGTCCTCGATGGTGGGCTGATTGTCCACCACCTTGAGGACGCCCCGCTGGGCGTAAAAGTCCTTGAGGGGCTCGGTCTGGGCGTGGTACACCCGCAGACGATCCTGCACGGTCTCCGGCTTGTCGTCGTCCCGCTGCACCAGCGTCCCGCCGCAGGCGTCGCACACGCCCTCCACCTTGGGGGGGGCGGCCTCCACGTGGTAGGTGGCGCCGCAGGCGGTGCAGGCCCGCCGGCCGGACATACGCCGCTGGATCTCCTGGTCGTCCACCTCGATATCCAGCACGCAGTCAAACCGAATTCCGGCGGCCTCCAGGGCCTCGGCCTGGGCGATGGTGCGGGGCACACCGTCCAGGATATAGCCCTTCTGGCAGTCCGCCTCACCCAGCCGCTCGGCGATGATGCCGATGATCACCTCATCGGGCACCAGCTTGCCCGCGTCCATGTAGCTCTTGGCCTGGAGTCCCACGGGCGTGCCGTTTTTCACGGCAGCCCGCAGGATATTCCCTGTGGAAATGGTGGGGATGCCCAGCCGCTCACTGAAGATGGCGGCCTGGGTCCCCTTACCGGCGCCGGGGGCGCCGAGCATAATGAGCTTCATCTCAGTCACCCCTGCTCTCACTCAAGGAAGCCCTTGTAGTGACGCATCATGAGCTGGGCCTCCAGGGCCTTTACGGTCTCCAGCGCCACGCCCACCACGATGATGATGGAGGTGCCGCCGATGCCCAGGCTGCGCCCAGCGCTGCTGCCGAAGGCGCCCATGATGTTGCCCACCACGGTGGGCAGCAGGGCCACGATGCCCAGGTAGATGGCGCCGAAGATGGTCAGCCGGGAGATAACCTTGGACAGGAAGTCGCTGGTGGGCTTGCCCGGGCGGAAGCCGGGGATGAACCCGCCGTTCTTCTTCAGGTTGTTGGCCACCTCAACGGGGTTGAACTGGATGGTGTTGTAGAAATAGCTGAACAGGATGATCAGCAGGAAATACACAATGCTGTACACCCACCCCGAGGTATCAAAGATGGTCAGGAAGGTGTTCCAGCCGCTGCCCTTGGTCTGGGCGGAGGGCACGAACATCCCGATGGTAGCGGGGATGGAGGCGATGGCCTGGGCAAAGATGATGGGCAGCACGCCGGACATATTCACCTTGATGGGAATATGGCTGGACTGACCGCCGTACATCTTCCGGCCCACCACCCGCTTGGCGTACTGCACGGGGATACGCCGCTCGGCGTCGGTGATGAACACGATGAACGCCACCAGCAGCAGCATACCGACGATGACGAAGGGGATAAATACCGGGTGCATCACCACAGTGGTGGTGGGGTCGGCCTTGCCGATCCAAGCGGTCACGCCGTGGTAAATGGTGTTCACCATGGCGGGGCCCCGGGCCACAATGCCGGCAAACAGGATGATGGAGATGCCGTTGCCGATGCCGAACTCGGTGATCTGCTCGCCCAGCCACATCAGGAAGGCGGAGCCAGCCACGAAGGCGGTGATGATCACGATGGCGGGCCACACGCCCTGCACCGTGAGCAGGCTGGTGCCGTTGGTGCCCACCCGGAGGAAGGTGTAGTAGCCGAAGGCCTGGATGATGGCGATGCCCACGGTGGCGTACCGGGTGATGGCTTCCAGCTTCTTCTTGCCCTCCTCGCCGCCCTCCTTCTGGAGGCGCTCCAGGGCGGGGATGGCGATGGTCAGCAGCTGAATGATGATGGAGCTGTTGATATAGGGCTGGATGGACAGGGCGAACACCGTGGCCTGGGCGAAGGCGTCGCCGCTCATCACGTTGAGCAGGCCGAAGATGCTGCCCGACTGGGCCTCGATATAGGTTTTCAGCATTTCGGTGTCGATGAAGGGCACCGGGATAGCGGCGCCCACCCGGAAGATGAGCAGGGCGAACACGGTGAACAGGATCTTACCCCGCAGCTCCGGCACCTTCCAGGCGTTTTTGATGGTCTGAATCATGCTCAGATCACCTCCGCCGTACCGCCCGCCTTTTCGATCTTCTCTTTGGCCGAGGCGGAGAAAGCGGACGCCCGGACGGTGAGCTTACGGGTCAGCTCCCCGTTGCCGAGGATCTTGACGCCGTACTCACACTTGGAAATGATACCCTTTTCCAGCAGATCGCAAACATTGACAACGGCGCCATCCTCAAACTTGTTCAGAGCGGAGACGTTGATGGCCTCCAGGCGCTTGGCGAAAATGTTGTGGAAGCCCCGCTTGGGCAGCCGGCGGGCCAGAGGCATCTGGCCGCCCTCAAACCCGATGCGGACGCCGCCGCCGGAACGGGCCCACTGGCCCTTGTGGCCGCGGCCGGCGGTCTTGCCGTTGCCGGAGCCGGGGCCGCGCCCCTTGCGCTTGGCCACCTGAGTGGAGCCGGGGGCGGGAGACAGTTCATGCAGATTCATGGTCAGCACCTCCATTTAGGCGTTCTCGGTCACCTGGAGCAGGTAACCGATGTGGGCGATCTTGCCCCGGGTAGCCTCGTTGTCGGGCTGCACGGTGGTGTCGCCGATCTTGCGCAGGCCCAGGGCCTCGGCGGTGGCCTTATGCTTGGCCAGGCGGCCGTTCAGGCTCTTGACCAGCTTGATCTCAATCGTTTTAGCCATTGTCGCAAGCCTCCTTAACCTAAGATTTCTTCCACGCTCTTGCCGCGGATCTTGGCGACCTCGGCGGGGCTGCGCAGGGACTTGAGCCCCTCCATGGTGGCGGCCACCACGTTCTGGGGGTTGTTGGTGCGCAGGCACTTGGCGCGGATATCGGACACGCCCGCGGCCTCCATCACCGCACGCACCGGGCCGCCGGCGATGATGCCGGTACCCTTGCTGGCGGGCTTGAGGAGGACGCGGCCGGCGCCGAACTCGCCGATGACCTCATGGGGAATGGTGGTGCCGGACAGGGTGACGTTCACCATGTTCTTCTTGGCGTCCTCGATGCCCTTGCGGATGGCCTCGGCCACCTCGGCGGCCTTGCCCAGGCCATAGCCCACGCGGCCCTTCTCGTCGCCGACTACCATCAGCGCGGAGAACTTGGCCACACGGCCGCCCTTCACGGTCTTGGAGACCCGGTTCAGGTACACCAGCTTCTCCACGAACTCCTTGGGTTCTCTTTCAAAACGAGCCATATTTTTTCCTCCTCCCTTTAGAACTGCAGGCCGCCCTCGCGGGCGCCCTCCGCCAGAGCCTTCACGCGGCCGTGGTACAGGTAGCCGCCGCGGTCGAACACCACGGCCTCAATGCCCTTGTCCTTGGCGCGCTGGGCGATGGCCTCGCCCACCTTCTTGGCGGCCTCGCAGTTGCTGCCGGGGCCCTCGAAGCCCTTCTCCAGGGAAGAAGCGGAAACCAGGGTGACGCCCTTGGTGTCGTCGATGAGCTGGGCGTAGATGTTGGTTCCGCTGCGGAACACGTTCAGGCGGGGACGCTCGGGGGTGCCGGACACCTTGCCGCGAACGCGCTTATGACGATGCAGGCGCTGAGCCTTGGTATTGGGACGGTTAATCATAATCGGCACACCTCCTTATTATTTCTTGACACCGGTCTTACCGACCTTGCGGCGGATGACCTCGTCGGAATACTTGATGCCCTTGCCCTTATAGGGCTCCGGGGGACGCTTCTCGCGGATCTCGGCGGCGAACTGGCCCACCAGCTGCTTGTCGAAGCCGGAAACCACGATCTGGTTGGGGGTGGGGGTCTCCACGGTGAGGCCCTGGGGCACCTCCATGATCACCTGATGGGAGAAGCCCAGGTTCATCACCAGCTTGCCCCCCTCCATGGCGACGCGGAAGCCCACGCCGTTCACGTCCAGGGTCTTTTTGAAGCCGTCGGTGACGCCCACCACCATGTTGTGCAGCAGGGTGCGGGTCAGCCCATGGAGGGATCGATTTTCCTTCAGGTCGTTGGGCCGGGTGACGTGCAGCTCGGCCCCATCCTGCTTGATGGTCATATTGGGATGGAACTGCTGGGTGAGGGTGCCCTTGGGACCCTTCACGGTGACAACATTGTTGTCCTCAATTTTGATCTCCACGCCAGCGGGGACGGCGATAGGAGCTCTGCCAATTCTCGACATTCCTATAACCCTCCTTACCAGACGAATGCCAGGACTTCGCCGCCGACATGGGCCTCCCGGGCCTTCTTGTCGGTCATGACGCCCTTGGACGTGGACACGATGGCGATGCCCAGGCCGCGCAGCACCCGGGGCAGCTCGTCGGCGCCGGCATAGACGCGCAGGCCGGGCTTGGACACCCGCTTCAGGCCGGTGATGGCCTTCTCTTTGCCGGGCTGGATATACTTCAGGGTGATGCGGATCACGCCCTGAGTCCCATCGTTGATGGTCTGGAAGTTCTTGATATAGCCCTCGTCCAGCAGGATCTGGGCGATGGCCTTCTTCATGTTGGACGCCGGGATATCCACGGTGTCATGCTTGGCCTTGTTCGCGTTGCGGATGCGGGTGAGCATATCCGCAATGGGGTCAGTGATTTGCATGAGATGTTACCTCCTATTAAGATTACCGGAGTTGTCACGCTTCTGCGCGCTTCTCTCGGTACAGACGGAAAGGTATCGGAGGTTAGGCATCGTCCCCCGACCTGTTGTCCGCCTTTTCCCTCGCTGGGGGTCTCTTAATTCGGCACGTTTTGACAGTGCCATATAACAGGCCCATAGGCGGGAGCAAGCTCCCGCCTTTGGACGAGTTACCATAAATTTACCACGAGGCCTTTTTGACCCCGGGGATCTCCCCCTTATACGCCAGCTCCCGGAAGCAGATACGGCAGATACCGTAGTTGCGCAGGTAGCCGTGGGGGCGGCCGCAGATCTTGCAGCGGTTGTAGCGGCGGCTGGAGAACTTGGGCTCAGCCTGCTGCTTGAGAATCATGGACTTCTTGGCCATAGCAGTTTTCCTCCCTCTCTCAGCCGTTGGTGTGGAACGGGGCGCCCAGGAGCGTCAGCAACTCCTTGGCCTCCTCGTCGGTCTTGGCGGTGGTGCAGATAACCACGTCCATGCCGCGGATCTTGTCGATCTTGTCGTACTCGATCTCGGGGAAGATCAGCTGCTCCTTCAGGCCCAGGGCGTAGTTGCCCCGGCCGTCGAAAGCGTTGGGGTTGATGCCCCGGAAGTCGCGGACGCGGGGCAGGGCCACGTTGAACAGGCGGTCCATGAACTCCCACATCTTGTCCTGGCGCAGGGTGACCTTGGCGCCGATGGGCATCCCCTCGCGGAGCTTGAAGTTGGCCACGGACTTCTTGGCCTTGGTGATGACGGGCTTCTGACCGGTGATGGCGGCCAGGTCGCGCACTACGCTGTCCAGCACCTTGGCGTTGTCCCGGGCCTCGCCGCAACCGCAGTTCACCACGATCTTGTCGATCCGGGGGATCTGCATCACGGACTTGTAGCCGAATTTCTGCATCAGGGCGGGAGCCACGTCGGCCTGATATTTCGCCTTCAGGTTAGGCGCTTTTTTCTCTGCCATGTTACGCTCCTCCTCCCTTACATCTCGGCGCCGCAGTGCTTGCACACGCGGGTCTTTTTGCCGCCCTCCACCTTGTAGGCGGGACGGGTGGGCTTATTGCACTTGGGGCACACGGTCATCACCTTGCAGGCGTACAGCGGGGTCTCCTTGGAGATGATGCCGCCCTCCTGGCCCTGCTGGCGGGGCTTCTGGTGCTTCTGGGCCACGTTGACCTTCTCCACGATGACCTTGCCGCCCTTGGGGTCTACGGACAGAACCTTGCCCTGCTTGCCCTTGTCCTTACCGGACAGCACCACCACGGTGTCGTTCTTCTTCACGTTCATACTCATACCTCGCTCCCCCCTTACAGCACTTCGGGAGCCAGAGACAGGATCTTCATGTAATCCTTGTCGCGCAGCTCGCGGGCCACCGGGCCAAAGATACGGGTGCCACGGGGGTTCTTGTCGTCGCGGATGAGGACGGCGGCGTTATCGTCGAACCGGACGTAGCTGCCGTCGGCGCGGCGCACGCCCCGGGCGGAGCGGACGATGACGGCCTTGACAACCTCGCCCTTCTTCACCTGGCCGCCGGGCGCGGCCTTCCGGACGGAGGCCACCACCACGTCGCCGATGTTGCCGAACCGGCGCTTGGAGCCGCCCAGCACGCGGATGGTTTTGATCTCTTTGGCGCCGGTATTATCGGCCACCTTCAGATAGGTTTCTTCCTGAATCATACTGGCACCTCCTTTTACTTCGCCTTCTCGAGGATTTCAACCACGCGCCAGCGCTTGTCCTTAGACAGGGGGCGGGTCTCCATCACGCGGACGCGGTCGCCCACGCCGCACTGGTTGTTCTCGTCATGGGCCTTCAGCTTGTAGGTCCGCTTTACAATCTTCTTATACAGAGGGTGGGCCACGCGGTCGGCGATGGCGACAACAACGGTCTTGTCCATCTTATCCGAAACCACCAGGCCGACTCTGGTTTTACGAGAAGAGGTTCTCACTTCACTCATCGTTTACTCCTCCTTATCGGCCCTGCTGCTCACGCAGGATGGTCTTGACGCGGGCGATGTCCTTCTTGACCTCCGCGATGCGGATGGGGTTGTCCAGCTGGTTGGTGGCGTGCTGAAGACGGAGGTTGAACAGATCCTTCTTCAGCTCCACCAGCTTGGCGTCCAGCTCGGCGGCGCTCATCTTACGCACTTCGACTGCCTTCATCTTCATTCACCACCCTTCTCCTCAGTCTCTTTCTTGACGATCTTGCACTTGATGGGCAGCTTGTGGCTGGCCAGGCGCAGGGCCTCCCGGGCGGTCTCCTCGGGGATGCCGGCGATCTCGAACATGACGCGGCCGGGCTTTACCACGGCCACCCACCCCTCGGGAGCGCCCTTACCGGAGCCCATACGGGTACCCAGCGCCTTCTTGGTGATGGGCTTGTCGGGGAACACCTTGATCCAGACCTTGCCGCCACGCTTGGTGTGACGGGTCATGGCCACACGGGCGGCCTCGATCTGGTTGCCGGTGATCCAGGCGGGCTCGCAGGCCTGGAGGCCCCACTCGCCGTAGGACACCTTGTTGCCGCGGGTGGCGGTGCCGGTCATGCGGCCGCGCTGAACGCGGCGGTACTTCACTCTTTTAGGCAGCAGCATTACTGGGCGCCTCCTTCCTTGGGAGCAGAGGGACGCGGGCCGTTGTTAGGACGGGGGCCGTTCCCGGCGGGGCGAGGACCGCCCTGACGGTCGCGGTTAAAGCCGCCCTGACGCCGGTCGCCGCCCTGGCGGTTGAAGCCGCCCCGGCGGTCGCCGTCGCGGCGGCGGGGCCGCTGCTCGCGCTCCTTGTAGTTCTTGGTGTCGATGGTGCGGGGGGTGGTGCGCAGGGTCTGGGTGAGCACCTCGCCCTTGTAGATCCACACCTTCACGCCCAGTCGGCCGTAGGTGGTGGCCGCCTCGGCGAAGCCATACTCGATGTCGGCCCGGATGGTCTGCAGGGGGATGGTGCCGTCGTGATAGTGCTCGGTGCGGGCGATCTCGGCGCCGTTGAGGCGGCCGGACACCTGAACCTTGATGCCCAGGGCGCCCATCCGCATGGCGCGGCCCATGGCGTTCTTCATGGCCCGGCGGAAGGCGATGCGCTTCTCCAACTGCTGGGCGATGTTCTCCGCCACCAGCTGGGCGTTGGTGTCCACGTTCTTGACCTCAACGATGTTCAGGGCCACGGGCTTGCCCAGCTTCTTCTCCAGCTCCACGCGGAGCTTCTCGATGTCCTCGCCGCCCTTGCCGATCACCATGCCCGGGCGGGCGCAGTGCACGTAGATGCGGATCTTGGCGTTGTCGCGCTCGATCTCAATCTTGGGCACGCCGGCGGCGTACAGCTTCTTCTTCAGCTCCTTGCGGAGGTTGTAGTCCTCAACCAGGAGGTCGCCCACTTTTTCGTCACGGGCATACCAGCGGGAGTCCCAATCCTTGATGACGCCCACGCGCAGGCCGTGGGGATTCACTTTCTGTCCCATTTACTCTCGACCTCCTTCTCAGCGTTCCTTGACCACGATGGTCATATGGGAAGTGCGCTTCATGATGTGGTGGGCGCGGCCCTTGGACACAGGGCGGAACCGCTTGATGATGGGCCCGGGGCTGACAAGGGCCTCGGCCACATACAGCTTCTCGGGATCCATGCCGTGGTTGTTCTCCGCGTTGGCCGCGGCGGCGTGCACCAGCTTGGCCAGGGGGTCGGAGGCGGCCTTGGGGATCAGGGCCAGAATGGCCTCGGCGTCCTTGACGCTCTTGCCGCGGATCTGCTCGCACACGATGCCCACCTTGCGGGGGGAGATGCGCACAAATTTCACGCTTGCTTTCGCTTCCATATTCCCTCTCCTCCCTTACTTGCCGGTCTTGCTGCCCGCGTGGCCCTTGAAGGTGCGGGTGGGGGCGAACTCGCCCAGCTTGTGGCCCACCATGTCCTCGGTGACGTAGACGGGCACGTGCTTGCGGCCGTCATGGACGGCGATGGTGTGGCCCACGAAGGAGGGGAAGATGGTGGAGGCGCGGCTCCAGGTCTTGAGCACCTTCTTCTCGTTCTTCTTGTTCATCTCGTCCACGCGCTTCAGCAGCTCGGGAGCGCAAAACGGGCCCTTTTTGATACTTCTGCTCATCTCTTACTCTCCCTCCTTACTTACCGTTGCGGCGCTTGACAATGAACTTGTCGGTGCGGTTCTTCTTCTTCCGGGTCTTGTAGCCCAGGGCCGGCTTGCCCCAGGGGGTCACGGGGCCGGGACGGCCCACGGGGCTCTTGCCCTCGCCGCCGCCGTGGGGGTGGTCGTTGGGGTTCATCACGGAGCCGCGGACGGTGGGCCGCCAGCCCATGTGACGCTTCCGGCCGGCCTTGCCGATGTGGATGTTGGCCCAGTCGGTGTTACCCACCTGGCCGATGGTGGCCATGCAGTTCTCCCGGATCAGCCGCACCTCGCCGGAGGGCAGGCGCACCTGAGCCATGCCGTTCTCCTTGGCCATGAGCTGGGCAGCGGTGCCGGCGGAGCGCACCAGCTGGGCGCCCTTGCCGGGGTAGAGCTCAATGCAGTGGATGGTCTCGCCCACGGGGATCTCCGCGATGGGCAGGGCGTTGCCGGGCAGTATGTCCGCGCCGGAGCCGGTCATGATGGTGTGGCCGGCCTTCAGGCCCACAGGGGCCAGGATATACCGCTTCTCGCCGTCCTCATACTGGAGCAGGGCGATGTTGGCGGAGCGGTTGGGGTCGTACTGGAGGTTCAGCACGGTGGCCTTGCCCGCCTTGTCCCGCTTGAAGTCGATGATGCGGTACTTCTTCTTGTTGCCGCCGCCGCGGTGGCGGACGGTGATCCGACCGTAGCTGTTGCGGCCGGCGTTCTTTTTCAGGCTCTCCAGCAGCGAACGCTCCGGCTTGGCCTTCTTGTCGATGCCCTCGAAGGCGGACACGGTCATGTGGCGGCGGGAGGGCGTCGTGGGCTTATAAGTCTTGATAGCCATTCTTCAATCTCCTCCTTACACCATGCCTTCGAAGAACTCGATGGACTTGGAATCGGCGGTCAGGGTAACCATTGCCTTCTTCCAGTGAGGGCGGCGCCCCTCGGGATAGCGGCCCATGCGCTTGGCCTTGCCCTGCATATTCAGGGTATTGACCTTGGCCACCTTCACGCCGAAGATCTCCTCGCATGCCTTGGCGATCTCGATCTTGTTGGCGTCCTTGGCCACCTCGAAGGTGTACTTCTTCTCAGCGGCGGCGGCCATGGACTGCTCGGTGATGATGGGGCGCTTGATGATGTCGTATGCGGTCTTCATCAGGCGAACACCTCCTCGATGGCGGCCAGCGCGGCCTGGTCGATGATGACCTGGTTGGCGTTGACGATGTCGTAGACGTTGATGAGGTTGGCGGGGCTGGTCACCACGCCGGGGATGTTCCGGGCGGACAGCACCACATTGGAGTCGCTGGTGACAACGACGGCCTTCTTGGACTCCACCGCGTTGAGGAAGCCCTGGAAGGTCTTGGTCTTGATCTCGCCCATCTCCAGCTTGTCAACCACCAGCACGTTGCCGGCGGCGGCCTTGGCGGACAGGACGGACTTCAGGGCCAGCCGGCGCACCTTCTTGTTGAGGGTGTAGCGGTAGGAGCGGGGCTTGGGGGCGAACACGATGCCGCCGTGGGTCCACTGGGGGGCCCGGGTGGAGCCCTGACGGGCGTGGCCGGTGCCCTTCTGGCGCCAGGGCTTCCGGCCGCCACCGGACACCTCGGCCCGGGTCAGGCTGCTCTGAGTGCCCTGGCGGCAGTTGGCCAGGTGGTTCTTAACCACGTCGTGCACCACGGACTGGTTGGGCTCAATGCCGAACACGGCCTCGGAGAGCTCGACCTCGCCGATCTGCTTACCGGCCATATTATAAAGGTTCGCTTTAGGCATTTGTCATTCTCTCCTTTCTCACTTGTTACGCGCAGAGGCCTTCTGCGGGTTGACGCGGGCGGACTGCTTCTGGGGATTGACGCGCCCGGCCTCGGTGACGTGCTTCTCGGCGACCTTCTTGACACTGGTACGCAGGGCGACAACGCCGCCCCGGGGCCCGGGCACCGCGCCGCGCACGGCGATGACGCCCAGCTCCTCATCCACCTGCACCACGTCCAGGTTGATGACGGTGACCTGCTCGTTGCCCATCTGGCCGGCGCCGTTGTGCCCCTTGAAGATCCGGGAGGGGTCGGTGCTGGAGCCCATGGAGCCGGAGTGGCGGTGGACAGGGCCGCCGCCGTGGGACTTCTTCTGGACGTGGCCGCCGCAGCGCTTCACCGCGCCCTGGTAGCCGTGGCCCTTGCTAATGCCGGTGATGTCCACCCGGTCGCCGGGGGCGAACACGGTGGCGGTGAGCTGGTCGCCCACGTTGAGCTCGTCGGCCTTGTCCAGCTTGAACTCCTTGAGCACCCGCAGGTACTTGCCG
This sequence comes from Bacillota bacterium, assembly GCA_021768085.1. GTDB lineage: Bacteria > Bacillota > Clostridia > Oscillospirales > Oscillospiraceae > Enterenecus. The sequence continues at coordinate 45,166 of JAETOJ010000015.1, read as the reverse complement.
GCCTTCTTGCTGTGCCCGGCCTCGGGCTTGGACAGCTTCTTCTCCGGGACTTCCTCAAATCCCAGCTGGACGGCGGTGTAGCCGTCTTTTTCCTCGGTCTTCTTCTGCACCACGGTGCAGGGACCCGCCTGGATGACGGTGACCGGGATGACCTTACCGGCTTCGTCGAAGATCTGGGTCATACCCACCTTCTTGCCGATGATGGCCTTTTCCATGTGTATTCCTCCTTGTTAGGTTATTGGTTGAAAAACGTGGGCATTGGGCTCCCATTGGTTTTCCAACGTGACCCGTCCGCCTCAAAACGCGGCGGACTGCGGTACAAACTTGGTTGCGCGAGACTTACAGCTTAATCTCGATATCCACGCCGGCGGGGAGCTCCAGGGACATCAGAGCCTCCACGGTCTTCTGGGAGGGCTTCACCACGTCGATGAGCCGCTTGTGGGTGCGGCGCTCGAACTGCTCCCGGGAGTCCTTGTTCACGTGGACGGAGCGCAGGATGGTGACGATCTCCTTCTTGGTGGGCAGGGGGATGGGGCCGGAGACCTCGGCGCCGCTGCGCTTGGCGGTGTCCACGATCTTCTCGGCGGCCTGGTCGATGAGCTGATGGTCATAGGCCTTCAGCCGGATGCGGATCATTTCTTTCTGAGCTGCCATGTGTTTTCCTCCTTAACATACGAAGTTGACGGTAAGGCTGTCCTTGCTTCGTACGGTGAGAGACGTTTCATCCACGTTTCCGTGCGTATCACTCCCCGGCATGAATAAAACCGGCGCAAAGCGAGCCGGTTCTACCCACCCAGGGCGATATACGCCATGGCATGAGTCTCTCAGCCGCCCGATTATACGGACATACTCCGCGGAAGTTACCTCGCTTATCGCGAGCAATCTCCCGCATCATCGCAGTGCACCCTTTGACAGGCGCTTGACTATTTTACAACAGGAGTCTCTGGAAGTCAAGCACTTTTTTGCCCCTATCCCAAAGTTTTTTCACGGTTTTCAGCCTTTTGCCGGGAGAACCCCTGTGCAACTTCACAAAAGGACGCCCCCGTCGTGAGACAGGGGCGTCTGTAAGGGCGGATATCATCCGTCCTCGGTCAGCAGATCCCTCTGGGAAGCGCGGGTGGATGGTATCCGCCCCTACGCACGGCTCAATACGCCACGCCCCAGTAAACCATCTTTTTGGCAGGCTTGCCGCAGCAGGCGCACACGTCGCCCAGCTTCTCCTGCTGGAAGGGGATGCACCGGGAGGACACCCCCGCCTCCTCCTTCATCTTCACCTCGCAGGCCACATCGCCGCACCACATGGTCTTGGCGAAGCCGCCCCGGCTCTCCATCTTCTCCTTGACCTCCGCCAGGGTGGCGCAGGGATAGGTGTTCTCCTCCAGGTTCTTCTTGGCCTTGGCGTACAGCCCAGCGTGGATGTCGTCCAGCATCTTGGCCACGGTGTCCTCAATGCCCTCCAGCGGCACAAAGGACTTCTCCCCGGAGTCCCGGCGCACCAGCACGCACTGGCCCTTCTCCATATCCTTGGGCCCCAGCTCCAGCCGCAGGGGTACGCCCTTCATCTCGTACTCGGCGAACTTCCAGCCGGGGGAGTTGTCGGAGGCGTCCATCTTCACCCGGAAGCCCGCCTTCTTCAGCTTCTCCATGACGGCCTCGTTGGCCGAAAGGACGCCCTCCTTGTGCTGGGCCACCGGGATAATGATAACTTGGACGGGGGCCACCTTGGGGGGCAGCACCAGCCCCCGGTTGTCGCCGTGGGTCATGATGACGCCGCCGATGGTGCGGGTGGTGATGCCCCAGGAGGTCTCAAAGGGGGTGGCCTGCTGGTTGTTCTTGTCCGCGAAGGAGATGCCGAAGGCCCGGGCGAACCCGTCCCCGAAGTAGTGGCTGGTGCCGTTCTGGAGGGCCTTCTTGTCGTGCATCATGCACTCGATGGTATAGGTGCGCTCCGCCCCGGCGAACTTCTCCTTGTCGGTCTTCATGCCCATCACCACCGGCATGGCCAGCACGTCCTCGCACAGCTCGGCATAGATGCGGTGCATCCGCTCCGTCTCCTCGATGGCCTCCTGGGCGGTGGCGTGGAGGGTGTGGCCCTCCTGCCACAGAAACTCCCGGTGACGCAGGAAGGGCCGGGTGGTCTTTTCCCAGCGCAGCACGGAGCACCACTGGTTATAGAGCATGGGCAGATCTCGCCAGGAGTGGACAATATCCGCCCAGTGGTCGCAGAACAGGGTCTCCGACGTGGGCCGGATGCACAGCCGCTCGTCCAGCTTCTCGCTGCCACCGTAGGTCACCCAGGCGCACTCGGGGGCGAAGCCCTCCACGTGATCCTTCTCCTTCTGGAGCAGGGACTCGGGGATGAGCATGGGCATGGAGACGTTCTGATGGCCCGTCTCCTTAAAGCGCCGGTCCAGATACGCCTGGATATTCTCCCAGATGGCGTAACCGTAGGGGCGGAGGATAAACATTCCCTTGGTTTTGGCATAACCGATGAGCTCCGCCTTGGTGCACACATCGGTATACCACTGGGCGAAGTCCACGTCCATATCGGTGATCTGGCTCACCTGCTTGTTCTTGTCCTGTGCCATGTCCTCTCCATCCTTCTATATGGTAATACAATGATATAAAGCAGCAACTGGTTTCCATATTGTATTGCCAAACCGGGAAAAAGTCAAGAGGGAAGCCCCCCTCCCCTTTCCCCTTGCGTTTTCTGACCTTTGTGATATAATATGGGCTCGTATCGGCCCGCGATGGGCCGCACCGGAATGCGGCCCCGCTCCCGACTTCATATTGACACCCCCCAGGATTGGAGAGCTTCCCATGGACTACTTTCACCTGTCCGCCCAACCGGACGCCATCGAAAAAATCAGCGCCCTGGGCCTGGCCCATCTGGGGGACGGAGTATACGAACTGATGGTGCGCTCCTGGCTGTGCCTTCACGGCAAGGCCACCAACGCGGGGCTGCACAAGGCGGCGGTGAAATACGTGGCCGCCCCCGCCCAGGCCAAGCTAATTCACGCCATCCTTCCCCTGCTGACCGAGGAGGAGCAGGCCGTCTACCGCCGGGGCCGCAACAGCCGCACCGCCGCCGTCCCCAAGGGGGCCAGCGTGGGGGAGTACCACGCCGCCACAGCGCTGGAGTCCCTGTTCGGCTGGCTGTATTTGCAGGGCAGAACCGACCGGCTCAACGAGTTATTCGACGCCATGATGGAGGAGGCAAGCAATGCCGTTTGACTCGTCGGCACAAGCTGCACTCAGTCGCTTCCCCCTTCGGGGAAAGCGACTCCGTTCCGCTGTGCCTCCTCTCCCCACGAAAGCGGAAGGGCGCTTTCGCGGGGGCCCCGAAATCTGCTTGGAGGGAAACGTAAATTATGCCTTTTGACGCAATCTTTATGACAGCCTTAGCGGGGGAGCTGCGGGAGACCCTGGTAGGCGGCAAGGTGGACAAGCTCTACCAGCCCGCCCGGGACGAGGCGGTGCTCCATATGCGGGCGGGCCGGGATAACGTACGGCTGCTGCTGTCCGCCAGCCCCGCCCACCCTCGGGCCCAGCTGACAAAGGTGCCCCGGGAGAACCCGGAGACGCCCCCCATGTTCTGTATGCTGCTGCGCAAGCACTTCACCGGGGCCCGCCTGCTGGAGCTGTCCCAGCCCTCTATGGAGCGGCTGCTGGACTTCCGGTTCGAGGCCCTGGACGAGCTGGGGGATCGGGTGGAGCGCCGGCTGGTGCTGGAGTGCATCGGCCGCAAGTCCAACCTGATCATGCTGGACGGCGCGGGCCGGATCACCGACTGTATGCGCCGGGCGGACGGGGATCTGTCTGTCAAGCGTCCCGTGATGCCCGGGCTGTTCTACGCCCCCCCGGAGCCCACCGGGCGGCTGGATCCCTCCGCCATGCCCGCCGAGGAACTGCGCTCCTTCGTCCTCGCCAACGCCCCCGAGGGGGACGGTCAGGACAAATGGCTGCTGGATACCTTCAACGGCCTGTCCCCCCTCACCGCCCGGGAGCTGGCCTTCCAGGGGGAGGGGACGAAGGACGGGCTGGCGGATCGTCTTGCGCAGCTCATGGATCGGGTACGGGCGGGGGACTTTACACCTACAGTGCTGGTACGGGACGGCAAGCCTATAGACTTCACCTTCCAAGCCGTGTTGCAATACGGCCCCTCGGTGGAGCTGAAACGCTACCCCACCTTCTCCGCCCTGCTGGACGACTTCTACGAGCAGAAGGAGGCCCAGGAGCGGGTGAAGCAGCGGGGTCAGGACTTCATCCGCTCCGTCACCCAGGCCCGGAACCGCACGGCGAAGAAGATCGCCAACCAGGAGGGGGATCTGGCCCGCACCGCCGATCGGGACAAGCTGCGCCGGTACGGGGACATCCTCACCACCAACTTCTATCAGATGTCCAAGGGCCAGTCCGTCCTCCGGGCCCAGGACTACTACGACCCGGACTGCCCGGAGGTGGACATACCGTTGGATCCCCTCCTCACCCCCCAGCAGAACGCGGCCAAGTATTATAAGGAGTACAAGAAAGCCCAGAAAGCGGAGGAGATGCTCACCATCCAATTGGAGAAGAACCGGGCCGAGCTGGACTACCTGGACAGCGTGCTCCAGATGATCACCCTGTCCGAGGGGGATCGGGACTTGCAGGAGATCCGCCAGGAGCTGATGGACAACGGCTACCTCAAGCAGCACAAGCGGAAGATGACCGCCAAGGGCCGCCAGAAGCTCGTCCGCTCCAAGCCCATGGAGTTCACGTCCTCCGGGGGGCTGACCATCCTGGTGGGCAAGAACAATAGCCAGAACGACCGCCTCACCCTGAAGGACGCGGACAAGCGGGATCTGTGGCTCCACGCCCAGAAGCTCCACGGCTCCCACGTGATCCTGAAAACGGCTGGAGCTCAGCCGGACGAGGCGTCCCTCACCGAGGCGGCCATGCTGGCGGCCTGGTTCTCCCAGGGCCGGGAGTCGGGCCAGGTGCCGGTGGACTACACCCCGGTAAAGGTCGTAAAAAAGCCCGCCGGGGCCAAGCCCGGCTACGTGATCTACAACACCTACCAAACCCTGTACGTCACCCCCAGCGAGGAGCTGGTGCGGACGCTGCGGGAGCGGAAACAGAAGTGAGGAGAATTGCTATGGCGACACAACTGACCACGGAGGATCTGCGCCGCAGGGCGCTGGCCTTTTTGAAGCGGCGCGCAGAGGAAACCCCCGGGGGTATGCCCGATCCCTCCGCCGACCTCACCCTGATCGACTGCGACGGCCCCTCCGGCTCCCTGGCGCTGAGCTATGACACCAAGCCCTGGATGGCCAACATCTGGGGGGTGGTGCACGGCGGGGTGGTGGCCGCCCTGGTGGATTCCTGCATGGGCATCACCTGCGGCGTCCAGTGCGGGTTCATCACCCCCACCGTCTCCATGACGGTGAACTACGCCCGCCCGGTGCCGTTGAACGCCTCCATCGTGGTGCGCACCCGCACCGTGCGCTGCGGGGCCACCTCGGGACAGCTCAGCGCGGAGGTGTACCCCGCCGGGCAGCCGGACAAGCTGCTGGTGACCGCCAGCGGCGCCTACTGCACCAAGCCCAACAATCTGTCCGGGGGCCGCGCTCCTTGGGGGGCGGAGCCCCTGTCATGATCTTTGGCCGCCACATCAACAAGTATTACCTCAAATACGCCGCTGCTGAGGGCATAACCTTTTCGTCTTGCTTTTCCAGGATATCCCTGTTATAATGGATTGACCGCCGGGTTCCTCCCGGGGGAATATACAGATATGGAGGACTTGCTTATGTCCCGCTATACCGGTACACAGACCGAAAAGAATTTGATGGCCGCCTTCGCCGGGGAGTCCGAGGCCCGGAACAAGTACACCTATTTCGCCTCCAAGGCCAAGAAGGAGGGCTTCGAGCAGATCGCCGCGCTGTTCCTCAAGACGGCGGACAACGAGAAGGAGCACGCCAAGCTGTGGTTCAAGGAGCTGGACGGCATCGGCGGCACCGCCGACAACCTGCGGGAGGCCGCCGCGGGCGAGAACTACGAGTGGACGGATATGTACGCCGGCTTCGCCGACACCGCCGAGAAGGAGGGCTTCCCCGAGCTGGCCGCCAAGTTCCGTCTGGTGGCCGCCATCGAGAAGCACCACGAGGAGCGCTACCGCGCCCTGCTGAAGAACGTGGAGACCATGGAGGTTTTCCAAAAGAGCGAGGTCAAGGTGTGGGAGTGCCGCAACTGCGGCCACATCGTGGTGGGCACCGCCGCGCCGGACATCTGCCCCACCTGCAACCATCCCCAGTCCTATTTCGAGGTCAACGCCGAGAATTACTGATCGGAACGGCTTCCATACATCAAAGCCCGCCGGGAACCCCCCGGCGGGCTTTTTTTGCCCCCGCCCCCTTGACAGCCCCCTTCGGCTGTGCTACTATATTTTTAGCAGTAGTAAATTATATAGTAGTGGAAGGAGTGACGTTCTGTGAAAAAGAATTACATGGCCCGCCTGGAGCGCTGGGCACGCTGGATGCTGCCCCAGGCCGAGGCGGAGGACGTGATCGCCGACTACCGGGACATTGTGGGCAACCCGCCCCGGAGCTACGAGGAGCTGCTCCGCGACCTGGGCAAACCCCGGGACGCCATCCGCCCCCTGGCGCAGGAAAAGCCGTACCGCGCATGGCTGGCGGTGTTCGCGGTGATGGCGGCCTGCGCCCTCCTCCTCGGCCTGAGCCCCCTGCCCGGCGGGAACCGGCTCTGGCGGCTTCTCAGCAACTCTGTTATCTGGAATGACAGAGCTCTCTTTACCTTGGGCAATGTCTTTCCCCCTTTGGGCATGGTGGTGGCGCTGGTCTGGTTCCGCTGGAAGGGCCGGAAGCCGGGGAAGCTCCCCAGGGCGGTTCCCATCCTGCTGGCAGTGGCGGTCGTTTGGATCGCGGGCGTGCTGTTTACCGACTGGCTCTGGCTGAACGACCCCATGGGTTTTTCGGCCCTGTTGGGAGAAGTGCCTGTGCGCGTGTTGTGGGTCAGCCTGGGCTGGACAAGGCCGCTCACAGTCCTCCTCCTCGGCGACGCCCTGACGTGGGGCGGCTGCCTCGCCATGGCCCTGCTGGCGGTGTACGCTTTGGTGAAGGCCCGGACGGGGGATCGCCGGTGGGCCGCGGTTTACGTTCTGGCCCTCACCGCCGTACTGGTGTCCTGGCAGGCCCTGACCTTTATGACCGATATGTCGCTGGACGGCGCAGGCCCGGGCTGGGGGCTGTCCCACTTCCGGATCTGGACGATCCAGGCCGCCGTCGGCTTTGTGGGCGCGGGGGTGGCCCTATGCTGAAAAAAGACTTGGTGGAGCTGGCCCTCCTCCACCTGCTGTCCCAGGAGGATCAGTACGGCTACGACCTGCTGCGCCGCCTCCACGCCGTCTTTCCCGACACCCAGGAGAGCGCCATCTACGCCCTGCTCCGGGGTCTGTGCCGGGACGGCTGCCTGGAGCAGTACCAGGGGGACACCTCGGCGGGCCCCGCCCGGAAGTACTACCGCCTCACCGACGACGGCATGGGCCGGTACGGCGGGCTGCTGAAGCAGTGGCGGGCCCTCCGGGACGCGCTGGCCGCGCTGGGGGTGGCGTAGCCCCGCCGTCCCCGGGCAGGACGGCAACACGCCGACGCGAAAGCGCCCGGCGGCCTGTTTCAGACCGCCGGGCGCTATATGGTTTGCCGGGGCGGGATTACCGGATGGGGAAATACTTCCCGCAAACGTAGACGCTCTCCACCTGCTCCAGGTCGATGGCGTCGGCGAAGTTCCAGATCTCGATCTGCCCGTAGATCTGCTGCTCCCGGTCGTAATAGGTGGCCCCACCAGAGGGGTTCCACTCCCCCTGCTTCTCCCAGTCCAGCTCCGCGCCGTCCTTCATCCGCACCCGGATGGGGTTGAAGGTCAGCGCGTCCGGCACGCCGTGCTCGAAGGCGGCGGTGAGCCCCAGGGGGGACAGCTCCACCCATTCCGCGTTGAGGGCCTTGGCCAGCGCCGAATCCTTCTCCATCGTGAGCTTGTCCGTGGACTCCACCGTCAGCGGGATGGTGAGCTGCACGTCGTTCAGCGTAAACCCGGAAATATCTTTTACAGTAACAATCTCAATATCACCGCTTCCCTGCCCGGGGTGGCCGGGATGGCTTTCATCCGGCACATATTCCCGCTGGGAAGGATCCAGATAGTCATAGATATGCCGGATCCGCAGCGTGGCGTTGGACAGATCCCCGAAGTTCTGCCCCCAGCCGGTGAACACCAGCAGGGCCGTCTCGTCCTCCTCGTTGTAGACCGCGTACCCAGAATCAAAACTGAACGACCAGTAGACCCCGTCGGCGGCCAGCCCATCCAGCTCCTCGTCCGTCATCACGTTGACCTCGCCGTAGGGCACCATGTCCGCGCTGAGCCGGTGGCCCTCCAGATCCTTCACCTGCACCCAGGCCCGGATGGTGGAGCCGTCCGACAGGGCGGACAGCACCTTCACCTCAAAGCCGTCCATGGTATAGGTTTTGTCCTCCTGTTCCTGGGCGTAGGGGGCAAAGCTCCCCATCAGCTCCCGCAGGGTGGGAGAGGCGGCAAAGGCCGTCCCCAGCAGCACCGCGCAGGCCGCCGCCGCGAGGAGCGCCGTCTTTACCGCGCCCAGCCCCACCTTCTTTGCCCTGGCCGGCAGGCTGTCCAGCACGTCCTGCGTCCGTTCCTCAAATCCATTCGGCACAATGATTTCCTCCTTTTTTGCCATGCTTCTCAGCAGCTCGTCAAACTGTTCCATATTCGCCCTCCTGACTTTGCAGCATTTCCTTCAACTGCGTACGGGCTCTTGCAAGCCTGGATTTCACCGTCCCCGCCGGGACGCCCAGGCACTTGGCGATCTGACCCACCGTCATGTCCTCGTAGTAGAACAGCGTCACCACCGCCCGCCGTTCCGGGGGCAGGGCGGACACCGCCTCCCACAGGCCGTCGTACCGCCGGGGCTGAGGGGCGGCGGGCTCCTGGGGCAGGTCGTCCAGGTAGACCACCCTCCCCCGCTTCCGCCGCTGGGAACAGGCGCAGTTCACCGCGATCTTCACCAGCCAGGGCCCCGCGGCCTCCTTGTCCCGCAGCCGGTCCAGCGACTGCCACGCCTGCAAAATCGCCTGCCCCACCGCGTCCTCCGCGTCGGCGTCGCTGTCCAGCACCGACCGGGCCGCCCGGAACATCCGGCGGCTGTGCTGGGTGACGGCGGCGGCGAATTCCTCCCGCGTCCAATCCATGCCTTGTCTCATCTCCTCGTGGGTGGGTCTGTTGTCCGGACATCCTATAGACGCGGGGAGTGTCAAAAAGGTTCCCCCCTTCGCCAAAAAAATTTGTGAACTTCGTTTTTGCAATTTCTCACGCTCGGACTTGCAAAATTGCCGAACCTGGTGTAGAATACAGTATCGCGTCAAAGCGACACTTTCAATGAGGAAAGGATGTTGACGGTATGTCGATTCAAAATGCGTATCTCCTGTCCGTGCTGGACGACCTGAAGAAAAAGAGCGCCCATGAGCCCGAGTTCCTCCAGGCCGTGGAGGAGGTGCTGGAGTCCCTGGAGCCCGTGGTGGCGGCCGACCCCCGCTACGAACAGCAGAACATCATCGGCCGCATTGTGGAGCCCGAGCGGGTGGTGATGTTCCGGGTGCCCTGGGTGGACGACAGCGGCAAGGTGCAGGTGAACCGAGGCTTCCGCGTCCAGTTCAACTCCGCCATCGGCCCCTACAAGGGCGGCCTGCGCTTCCACCCCACCGTCAACCTGTCCGTGATCAAATTCCTGGGCTTCGAGCAGGTGTTCAAAAATTCCCTCACCACCCTGCCCATGGGCGGCGGCAAGGGCGGCGCCGACTTCGACCCCAAGGGCAAGAGCGACGGCGAGGTCATGCGCTTCTGCCAGTCCTTCATGACGGAGCTTCAGCGCCACATCGGCCCGGATACCGACGTGCCCGCCGGCGACATCGGCGTGGGCGCCCGAGAGATCGGTTTTATGTTCGGCCAGTACAAGAAGATCCGGGACGAGTTCACCGGCGTGCTCACCGGCAAGGGCCTGACCTACGGCGGCTCCCTGGCCCGCACCGAGGCCACCGGCTTCGGCCTGTGCTACTTCGCCGACGCCTGCCTGCGGGACAACGGCCAGTCCTTTGAGGGCAAGAAGGTGGTCATCTCCGGCTCCGGCAACGTGGCCATCTACGCCAACCAGAAGGTGAATCAGCTGGGCGGCAAGGTCATCGCCATGTCCGACTCCAACGGCTATATTGTAGACGAGAACGGCATCGACTACAAGATCATCAAGGAGATCAAGGAGGTCAAGCGGGCCCGGATCAAGACCTACCTGGACTACGTCCCCTCCGCCAAGTACGTGGAGGGCTGCTCCGGGATCTGGACGGTGCCCTGCGACATCGCCCTGCCCTGCGCCACCCAGAACGAGATCGATGGAGAGAGCGCCAAGGCCCTCATCGCCAACGGCTGCAAGGGCGTGTTTGAGGGGGCCAATATGCCCTCCACCCCCGAGGCCATCAGCGCCTATCAGAAGGCGGGCATCTTCTTCGGCCCCGCCAAGGCCGCCAACGCCGGCGGCGTGGCCACCTCCGGCCTGGAGATGAGCCAGAACAGCGAGCGGCTGAGCTGGACGTTTGAGGAAGTGGACGCCAAGCTGAAGGGCATCATGGAGGGCATCTACGCCGCCTGTGCCGCCGCCGCGGAGCAGTTCGGCATGAAGGGGAACCTCCAGGCGGGGGCCAACATCGCCGGGTTCCTGAAGGTGGCGGACGCCATGCTGTGGCAGGGGATCTGCTGAGACAGGCCCCATACAGGTTCGTATCGAAACAGGAGGAAGCCCTCCGCGATCAGGGATCGCGGAGGGCTTCCTGTCCATCCTCCGGGGCGGCATAATGTGCCCGCACCGCCGGGGGCAGCTCGTCATACTGCACCTCGGCCCAGGTCATCACGCCCCGCCCAGGCCGCACGGTCAGGCACAGGAACGCGCCCTCCCGCAGCTCCCGGGGCACGCCGAAGGTGATATCCTCCTGCCCGCCGTCCTCGCGGTAAGAAGGCAGGGTATAGGAGAAGTCCATCCCCCCGCTGCCGGACAGGTCGATCACCCCCTGGCCCCCCGCCCGGGAGATCCTGGTGTTGTCCACCTGGGTATAATAGGCGGTATCCCTCATGCCGGTGAAGAATACGGTGTAGCAGAGAATGGCCCCCGCAAGGATCACGGCGGCGGCCCCGAGCCAGATAAACCACGTTTTTTTCATCAATATGACCTCCAGTCGCGGTATTGTTGGGATGGGCTTCCCATCCGTTCGTCCGCATTGTACCGCCCAGGGGTCAAGGCTTCGTAAAGCGCAGCTTAAGATAGTTTGAAGAAAGCCCCCCGCGATCCATAACCGCGGAGGGCTTTCAGATTTTTTATAGATCCGCCAGGGTGAGGGAAAACTCAAACCGTTCCACCCCGTCCTCCCCCGACCCCCGGGCCAGCAGCTCGTCCCCCCGGGCGGCGGTGTCCACCCAGATGGTCTCCCCCGCCCGGCACTCGTTCACGTACCCGATTTGCAGGGAGTGGACAAACTTCCCCCGGCCCAGCTCCTCCAGGTGGAGGCTGTCGCAGGCGAAGTCGGCGTAATGGATGTTGTTCACATGGCCGTTGATATCGGTGTCGGAGTAGCGCAGATCCCGGCGCACCCGGTTGTCAAACTCCTCCGGCATGGGGATGCGGTGCAGCTTCACGCTCTTGCACAGCTCGCCGCCGTCGGTGCCCTGGAATTCGGCCAGCTCCTTCATGCGGAACAGCTTCCGGCTGTCCGCGTCCACCATCACCCACAGCGTGGAGCCCTGGCCCACGGCCTTCCCGTCCCGGAACAGGTCGAAGTCCCGGTAGGAGGACGCGCCGGAGGCCCCCCGGTGCCAGGTTTTCACGTCCACCAGGTCGTTCCACCGCAGGGGCGCGTCCAGCTCCACCCAGCTCCGGGTGACCATCCAAAGGCAGTTGTACTTGGCCAAAACCTGGGGGCCGGAGGCCCCCAGGGCCAGCGCGGCCTGGGTGGCGGCCTCCTGCAAAATGCCCAGCACCGCCGATGGGCGGCACTGGTTGAACAGATCCACGTCCCGGGAGTCCACCCGGAACTGTCCTTCGTAAAAGGTGCCCATTGCTCTATTCCTTCCTTCCGGGGATAGTGATGGTATACCGGGCGCACAGCGCATCCAGATCGTCGGCGGTGGCGGCGGGCAGCCGCAGGGCCGCTCCGCAGATGGCGCACACCAGATCCACCGCGGCGTAGCCCACTTTGACACCGTACTCCGTGGAACCGCACCCACAGGTCACGCCGCCCCGCTGGGCCACGTCCCGCAGCTCGGCCAGCACCTCGGCCATCACCCCGTCGTTGAGGAACGCGCCCCGGCGCTCCCCCTGATCGTCCGCCCGGAGCTTGTCCACCGCCTGCTCCAGCTGTTCCATGGCCCGGAACACCGGCCCCTCCTCCCCGATGTAGCAGCAACCCAGCCCGGATTTGGGGCAGGACAGGGCCAGCAGCTTCTGGGTCAGCATTGCGTCGTTGGAGCACACGGCGGTGTGATCCCGGGCGCACAGCAGACAAGGCACGGTAATCTCACACCGATCCCCCATCTGGGTGAAGCGCAGCTCCGACTTGCCGCAGGGGCAGGGCAACGCGCTGTCCCCGGCGCATAGCTGAAAGGCGGTGCGGGAGGCGATCACCGCCTGTCCGCACACGGGGCAGATGTATCCGATGGAGCGGGTTTCTTCAGGCATGGGGATCCCTCCTCACAAATTCCGAAGGAGATTATACCACCATTTTACTCGATTTTCCAGAGACAAAGTTCCCAGAGTGTCATAGTTTTCCCATGCATGAACCCTCACTTCCTGGGCACACTAAGGGCAAACCACGCCAAAGGAGTCACATCCATGGAAAATCAAAAGCTGGGGCGGCAGACCTTCCAGCCCGGTTCGCCCCCCGTGATCATTGGCTTCGGCTCTGCCGCCGGCAATAAGGAGAGCCAGGGCCCCCTGGGCCGGCACTTCGATCACACCTGCAAGGACGACACGTTTGGCTGCAAGACCTGGGAGCAGGCGGAGTCCGCCATGCAGGGGCTGGCGATGGACGCGGCGCTGAAGCGGGCGGGCCTGCACACAACCGATCTGGATCTCCTGCTGGCGGGGGATCTGCTCAACCAGTGCATCGGATCGGGCTACGCCGCCCGGGCCGCCGACGTGCCCTTCTTCGGGCTGTACGGGGCCTGTTCCACCATGGGGGAGAGCCTGGCCCTGGCCACCCTGCTGCTCAGCGGCGGGTACGGAACCTACGCCGCCGCCGTCACCTCCTCCCACTTCTGCTCTGCGGAGCGGCAGTACCGCACCCCGCTGGAGTACGGCTCCCAACGCACCCCCACCGCCCAGTGGACGGCCACCGCCGCCGGGGCGGTGGTGGTGACCGGGGAGCTGCGGCCCGGTCCCCGGATCCCCCGGGTGACCATCGGCCGGGTGAAGGACAAGGGCATCAAGGACGCCAACAACATGGGGGCGGCCATGGCGCCCGCCGCCTACGAGACGCTGAAGGCCCACTTTGAGGACACCGGCCTCACCCCGGACTACTACGACCTGATCCTCACCGGGGATCTGGGCAAGCTGGGCCATGAGATTGTCACCGACCTCTTTGACCGGGACGGGGTAAAGCTGGCCAACTACAACGACTGCGGCCTGATCCTCTTTGACCGGGAGGAGCAGGACGTCCACGCCGGGGCGTCGGGATGCGGCTGCTCGGCGTCGGTGCTGTGCGGCTATATCCTGCCGGGGCTGCTGGCGGGGCGGTGGCGGCGGATCCTGTTCTGCCCCACCGGGGCGCTCCACTCCCCCACCGCCACCATGCAAGGGGAGTCCATCCCGGGCGTGTGCCACGCCCTGGCACTGGAAGGGGGGAAATAAATGGAGTATCTGAAGGCATTTCTGGTGGGCGGCCTGTTCTGCATCATCGGCCAGATCCTCATCGACAAGACCAAACTCACCCCCGCCCGGATCCTGGTGGCCTACGTGGTGTCCGGGGTAATTTTGGGGGCCATCGGGGTCTACAAGCCCCTGGCGGAGTGGGCCGGGGCAGGGGCCACGGTGCCCCTCACCGGTTTCGGCTATCTGCTGGCCAAGGGGGTCAAGGAGGCGGTGGCGGAAAAGGGCCTGCTGGGGGCCCTCACCGGGGGCGTGACCTCCGCCGCCGGCGGCATCACCGCCGCCATCTTCCTGGGCGTGCTGGTGGCCCTGATCTTCAAGCCCAAGCCCAAAGGGTAGGTACTTTTTCTCGAGAGAAAAAGTACCTGGAAGCGCTTGAAGCTCGCTGACAGACGTAGGCACAAACCGTAACCTACTGCGACGGCGACGAAACGGCGATAAAATTTTTAAAGTTTTTATGGCTGTGTCATTGACAGGGCGGCGTCCTAACGCTATAATAAAGGTATCAACTGAATAATCCCTTATCAAGAGTGGCGGAGGGACCGGCCCGATGAAGCCACGGCAACCTGCTTTGCAAGGTGCCAAGTCCGGCGGAAACGCGAGATGAGGAAAGCACTGGAGCTTCCAGCCCCCGCCGTTTCCCGGCGGGGGTTTTTTCAACCCCTGTTTCCCTCACAAAGAAAGGAGAACGTATTATGGCAAAACGTCTATTCACCTCTGAGTCCGTCACCGAGGGCCACCCCGACAAGGTGTGCGATCAGATCTCCGACGCCATCCTGGACGCCATCCTGGAAAAGGATCCCACCGCCCGGGTGGCCTGTGAGACCGCCGTGTCCACCGGTCTGGTGCACATCATGGGCGAGATCACCACCTCCTGCTATGTGGACATACCCAAGATCGCTCGCCAGGTGGTCAAGGACATCGGCTACGTGGACGGCCAGGGCGGCTTTGACGGCGACTCCTGCGCCGTCATCACCAACATCGACGAGCAGTCCCCCGACATCGCTTTAGGCGTGGACAAGGCCCTGGAGGCCAAGGAGGGCCAGCTCAGCGACGGGCTGGACAACGGCGCCGGGGATCAGGGCATGATGTTCGGCTACGCCTGCACCGAGACGGAGGAGCTGATGCCCCTGGCCATCTCCCTGTCCCACAAGCTGGCCCTGCGGCTGGCCCAGGTACGCAAGGAGGGGCTGGTGGACTACCTGCGGCCCGACGGCAAGAGCCAGGTCACCGTGGAGTACGGCGCGGACGGCAAGCCCGTCCGGGTGGACACGGTGGTGCTGTCCACCCAGCATGCCGCCGAGGCGTCCCTGGAGCAGATCCGGGCGGATATGATCGAGCTGGTGGTGAAGCCCACCATCCCCGCCGCCCTGCTGGACGAGCATACCCGTATCCTGGTGAACCCCACCGGCCGCTTCGTGGTGGGCGGCCCCCAGGGGGACTCCGGCCTCACCGGGCGGAAGATCATCGTGGATACATACGGCGGCAGCGCCCCCCACGGCGGCGGCGCTTTCTCCGGCAAGGATCCCACCAAGGTGGACAGATCCGCCACCTACGCCGCCCGCTGGGTGGCCAAGAACGTGGTAGCCGCGGGGCTGGCGGACAAGTGCCAGGTGCAGCTGGCCTACGCTATTGGGGTGGCCCGGCCCGTGTCCGTCCGGGTGGACACCTTCGGCACCGGCAAGGCCCCCGACGAGGCGCTGGAGGCAGCGGTTGACAAGGTATTTGACCTGCGTCCCACCGCCATCATCAACCAGCTGAACCTGCGCCGTCCCATCTACCGGCAGACCGCCGCCTACGGCCACTTCGGCCGCCCGGATCTGGATCTGCCCTGGGAGAAGCTGGATATGGCGGAGCAGCTCAAGGCTGCCCTGTAATATCGAGGCCCCCCGCAAAGACGTTTCAACAAAGCTCCGCCGCCGGTCGAACCACCGGCGGCGGAGCTTTTTCACGCCAGTCCCAGCAACCGGGCCGCCGTGCTCACCAATAAGCACAACCCCAGCCCCAGGGCGGTGGGGATCACCACGGACAGCGCCGTCCACTTCACGCTGCCCGTCTCCTTATAAATGGTCAGGCAGGTGGTGGAGCAGGGCCAATGGAACAGGGAGAACAGCATGGTGCACACCGCCGTCAGCCACGTCCAGCCGTGCTCGCTCAGCAGCGCGCCCAGCGCCGCCAGATCGTCGAACTCCACCAGGCTGCCGGTGGCCAGATAGGCCATGAGCATCACCGGCAGCACGATCTCGTTGGCGGGCCAGCCCAGCAGGAAGGCCATCAGGATCACCCCGTCCAGCCCAAACAGCCGGGCAAAGGGATCCAGAAACCCAGTGCAGTGGGCCAGCAGGGAGGCATCCCCCACAGTAAGGTTGGCCATCAGCCAGATAAACGCCCCCGCCGGTGCGGCCACCGACACCGCCCGCCCCAGCACGAACAGGGTGCGATCCAGCATGGAGCGGACGATGACCTGCCCCACCCGAGGCTTCCGGAAGGGGGGCAGTTCCAGGGCGAAGGAGGAGGGCACCCCCTTGAGCACCGTGGCGGACAGTAGCCGGGAGCACCCCAGCGTCCCCGCCACCCCCAGCACCAGCGTGCCCAAGAGCAGCACCGCCCCCTCCAACGAGGCCAGCAGCCCCGTGCGCCCGCCCACAAAGAAGATGGTGATCAGGGCAATCAGCGTGGGGAACTTCCCGTTACAGGGCACCAGGGAGGAGGTGAGAATAGCAATGAGCCGCTCCCGGGGGCTGTCAATGATCCGGCAGCCGGTGACGCCGCAGGCGTTGCAGCCTAAAGACATGCACATAGTCAGGCACTGTTTGCCGCAGGTTTTGGCCCTCTGGAAGGCGTGATCCATGACGAAGGCCGCCCGGGGCAGGTAGCCCAGATCCTCCAGCAGGGTGAACAGGGGGAAGAAGATGGCCATGGGGGGCAGCATCACCGCCACCACCCAGGCGGTGACCCGGTACACCCCGTCCAGCAGCAGCCCCCGCAGCCACGCCGGGATATTCGCCAGCCAGCCCTCCAGCACCGCGCCCACGCGGGCGAACAGCTCGGTGAGCAGGGCGGAGGGGAAATTGGCCCCCGCCACCGTCAGCCACACCACCAGCCCGAACAGCAGCAGCATCAGCGGGATGCCGGTGGCCTTGGAGGTAAGTAAGCGGTCGATCCGGCGCTGGCGGCGCAGGCGCTGGGCCGACCGGCTTCGCACCACCTGGTCGGCGTACCGCTCCGCCAGGGTGACCCGCTCGGCCGGGGCCCGTTCCGGCACGGCGGGGACGTCCGACCGCACCAGGGTGGCCACGGCCCCCTTCAGCTCCTCCAGGCCGTCCTGGCGGCCTCCCGCGGTGCCTACCACCGGCACGCCTAAGCGCTGGGACAGGGCGGGCAGATCCACCTGGACGCCCAGCCGCTCCGCCTCATCCATCAGGTTGATGCACACCAGCACCTTCCCCGTCAGCTCCAGCACCTGGAGCACCAGGATCAGGTTCCGCTCCAGGCAGGTGGCGTCGCACACCACCACCACCCCGTCCGCCTGGCCACTCTCGATGAAGTCCCGGGCCACCGCCTCCTCCTGGGAGTGGGCGGCCAGGGAATAGGTTCCGGGCAGGTCAATGAGCTGGTACTCCTGCCCCTCATAGGTATAGCTTCCCCGGGCGGTGGCCACCGTCTTGCCGGCCCAGTTCCCCGTGTGCTGCCGCAGCCCGGTCAGCGCGTTGAACAGGGTGGACTTGCCCACGTTGGGGTTGCCCGCCAGCGCCACCCGGTTCATGTGGCCACCGCCCGGGCGGGCTGCTCCTGGGCACGGCGCTCCAGGGTAATCCCCTCCGCGTCGGAGCGGCGCAGGGCGATGAGCGCCCCCCGGATCAGGTAGGCGCAGGGATCCCCCGCTGGACTTCTCAGTACACAGGTCACCCGGGTGCCCCGCACCAGCCCCAGGTCGGTGAGCCGCCGATCCATGGCGGGTGCGGCGTTTACCTCGGTCACATAAGCGCTCTCCCCTTCGGGGAGGGCGGACAGGCACAATGTCTCATACATAATGGATGCTCCTTTCCCGCGCGGGCCGCCCCGCGGACGGCCTGCAAGTTATCCTATGGCGGGCTCCGCAGCGGGGTGCCCGCTTTTGACGGGAAAGCCGCCCGGTCCAGGGCGGTTGGCTTGACATTCCGCCGGAATTCCCCTTATAATAAGGAAAAACATGGGGCGGCGGGTCGGATTTCGCATCCGTCCCCCCAGTGGAAGGGAGGATCGCCCATGACAGGCCGCACGCGCCCCCGGGAGGGGGAGGACTGGCTGATCCGTGTGCTGCTGGTGCTGTTTTTGCTTGTGGGAGCCGCCCTCCGTCTCTGGCGGTTCGGGGCGGTACCGGAGGGGCTGAACCAGGACGAGGCCTTCGCCGCCTACGAGGCGTGGTGCCTGCTCAAGACGGGGCGGGACTCCTTCGGCCACTCCCTGCCGGTGTACCTCACCGCCTGGGGCAGCGGCATGAACGCCCTGGAGAGCTACCTCATGATCCCCTGCCTGGCCCTGCTGGGCCGGACACCCCTGGCGGTGCGGCTGCCCCAGCTTATCGTGTCCCTGCTGTCCCTGCCCGCCGCCTACGGCGTGGGCAAGCGGATGGCGGACAAGTGGGCGGGGCTGTGCGGCTTGTTCCTGCTGGCGGTGTGCCCGTGGCACGTGATGCTGTCCCGGTGGGGGCTGGAGTCCAACCTGGCCCCGGGCTTTCTGCTGTTCGGGCTGTACTTCTTCCTGCGGGGGCTGGAGGACTGCCGCTGGCTCCCCCTGTCCGCCCTGATGTACGGGCTATCCCTGTACTGCTACGCCGCCATCTGGCCCTTCGTGCCCCTGATCCTGCTGCTTCAGGCAGGGTACGGGTTCTGGTGCGGCAAGCTGCGCCGATCGGGCCGGGAGGGGGCGTGGCTGCTGGGGGCGGCGGCGCTGCTGCTGGCGCTGGCCCTGCCGCTGGTGCTGTTCCTGCTGGTGAACTGGGGCCTGCTGCCCGAGCTGCATCTGGGCCCCTTCACCGTCCCCAAATTAGTGGTGATGCGGGACAGCGAATTCTCCCTGTCCCGCATCCCGGAGCACGCCGCCAACCTGCTGTCCCTGGTGCTGCGCCAGGGGGACGGCCTGCTGTGGAACGGGACGGATCGGTTCGGGCTGTTCTACTTCGGCGCCCTGCCCCTGGCTCTGGCGGGGCTGGTGTGGGCCGTCCAGGAGACGGCCCAGGGCCTGTCCCGCCGGGAGCCCCGCCCGGCCGCCTTCCTGCTGATCCAGCTGCTGGCGGGGGCTTTGCAGGGGCTGACTCTGGACGCCAACGTGAACCGGGTGAACACCCTGTGGATCCCGGTGGTACTGCTGGCGGCGCTGGGGGCGCGGTGGCTGTGCAGCTTCGACGTGCGGGCACTGCTGGTGCCCCTGCTGATCTTCGGAGCGCTGTTCGTCCGGTTCACGGGCTATTACTTTACTGACTACGCCCAGCAGTCCCGGACCCACTTCGGCGCCGGGCTGGAGCAGGCAGTGGAGGCGGCCCTGGCCCGGGAGGGGGAGATCCGGGTGGCCCGGGGGGCCAACTACGCCCGGGTGCTGTTTGACTGCGGCCAGGATCCGGAGGAGTACCGGGAGACAGTGGCCTACAAAAACTACCCCAGCGCCTTTTTGGATGTGGAGGGTTTTGGGCGCTTCCGGTTCCTCACCGGGCTGGGGGAGCCTGACCCGGCCTGCGTCTACCTGGTGGAGGACGGGGACTGGGCGGACGGGCTGGCACAGGCAGGGTTTGCCGTGGACAGGTACGGCTGCTATGCCGTAGCGTATTGGGAATGAAAAGCCTCCCCCGTGGGGGAGGCAGAAAGGGCCCCCGCGGTCATAGACCGCGGGGCCCTTCACGTCAATCCTGGCGGATGTGGATATGGTTGTTGATGTGGTTGGCGCAGTAGCAGTAGTACCCGTCGCACTTGGAGCAGTAGCGGAACTCCATGCTGGGGTCGTCCTGATCCGTAATCCCGCACACCGCGCACTTGTGGAGGTAACCCCCCGTCTCCTGGGCCTTTTTCCGGGCCTGCTTCTGGGCCTTCTTGAAGTTGATCACCTGGGGATCCGCACGTCGGCGGACGAAGCCCAGCTTCATCGACCAGAAGGGCCAGGTGAAGATGAAGTAGTTGATAAAGCTGGCCAGGGGCGCCAGGGCAAAGAGCCAGAACCCGCCCTGGGCGTACTGCACCACCTCCACCAGGATCAGCGCCACGTCGATGATGGCCATCCACTTCATCTTGATCGGGATGATGAAGAACAGCAGCACCTGCATCTCGCCGTACAGCGTGGCGATGACCAGGAAGATGGACAGGTTCAGGTAATAGCCCAGGTTTACGTAGGACAGGCCGATCTGCTCCAGGGCCGCGGCCATTCTCGGGTTGATCAATGTGAGGATGATGGCCAGGATGGCGGACAGCACAATGCCGCTGAGGTAGAACAGGCTGAACTTGGCGGTGCCCCACTCCCGCTCCAGCATGGAGCCGATCCAGTAGTAGAAATAGCAGCCCAGCAGCAGATAGAAGGGGTTGCCGCTGTTGGGCACCAGCACAAAGGTGAACAGCCGCCACACCTGCCCCCGGAGGATATCCGGGCCCCAGAAGCACAGAACGCCGCTGCCCCAGCCCCGAAAAAGCAGATCCACAAAGAACACGGCGACCTGGGCCAAGGCGATGTACATCATCAGGTTGGGCACGCCGAACCTGGGGTGCCGGGAGCAGAATTTGTCGATGGGGCCGTAGTGGTCATTTCGGTACATCAAGGGAACTCCCTCCTTATGAGGACTGGGTTATTGGGTAATTATAGCCCTTCCCGCTGGGAAAATAATCAATAAACTGTGAATCATTCCGCATACAGCCGGACGATGTTCCGCAGAATCTCCACCACCGTGTCCATCTCCTCCGCACAGCACAGCTCCAGCGGCCCGTGGAAGTTGTAGCCACCGGTGCCCAGGTTGGGGCAGGGCAGGCCCATAAAGCTGAGCCGCGCCCCGTCGGTGCCCCCCCGGATGGCCTCGGCGTCGGGGGTGAGGCCCGCCAGCTCCGCCGCCTTGTTGGCATTGTCCACCAGGTGCATACAGTCCGCCAGCTTCTCCTTCATATTGTAGTAGCTGTCCGTCAGGGTCAGCTCAATCTTAGCGGTGGGGTGGGCAGCCTGTACCTGGGCGGCAGCCTGCTCCAGCAGGGTCTTCTTGGCGGCAAACTCCCCCTTATCGTGATCCCGGACGATATATTCCATTCGGCAGGCGGCGGCAGTGCCCTCCAGGGCCTCCAGGTGGAAGAAGCCCTCATAGCCCTCGGTCTTGCCGGGGATGGCGTCCGCCGGCAGCAGGGCGTTGAACTCCTGGGCGATGAGCAGGGCGTTCTCCATGATCCCCTTGGCCGCACCGGGGTGGACGGACACGCCGGTGATGTCCACCACCGCGGCGGCGGCGTTGAAGTTCTCATAGGCGATGACGCCGGGGGTGGAGCCGTCCACGGTGTAGGCGTACTTGGCCCCGAAGGCAGTCACGTCGAAGTGGTCGGGGCCCTCGCCGATCTCCTCGTCAGGGGTAAAGGCCACGCACAGCCGCCCGTGGGGGACGCCCTCCG
The DNA here is from genome assembly GCA_021768085.1 of Bacillota bacterium. GTDB lineage: Bacteria > Bacillota > Clostridia > Oscillospirales > Oscillospiraceae > Enterenecus. Next base: position 23,593 of record JAETOJ010000015.1, on the reverse strand, counting down.
CAAGGAGCTGCTCACACAGTGTGATGATCTCGGCCACACCCGCCTTATCGTCCGCGCCTAAAAGGGTGGAGCCGTCAGCAGTGATGACGGTCTTGCCCTGGAAGCGGGACAGCCAGGGGAAGTCGGCCACCCGGATCACCCGGCCCTCTTTGGGCAGAACGATGTCACCGCCCTCGTAGTGCTCATGGACGATGGGGTTCACGTCCTTTCCGGAAAAGGCGGGGGCGGTGTCCAGGTGGGCCAGTAGACCCAGGGCGGGGGCGTGCTCCAGCCCCGGGGTGGCGGGCAGCCAGGCGGTGACGGTACAGAACTCGTTGACGGAGGGGTTTTCCAGCCCCAGCTCGGTCAGCTCGTCCACCAGCAGCCGGGCCAGCTCCCACTGGCCGGGGGTGGACGGGGTAACCCCCGTCCCCTCCGAGGACTGGGTGTTGACTTTCACATACTTCAGCAGGCGTTCACAGGCTCTCATTTGTCAAGACTTCCTTTCCTCACTTCGGCCCACCAGATAGTCCAGCGAGACCTGAAAATAATCGGCCAAAATCAGCAGGCCCTCAAAATCGGGACGGTGTTCGCCGGTTTCGTAAAAACGGATGTTGCGGTCGCTGACGCCCAGGATTTCTCCCAGCGCCTTTTGGGACACCTTTTTCTCCGCCCGCAGCTGGCGGAGCACTTCGCTAAAACCTCGCATAATAACCCTCTTGATAAGGACTTATATTTCCTATATAATCAAAACAGGATTTAGATTTCCTATTCTGATTGGAGGATTCCGAAATGACTAAAATAATGACCGAGCTTTATACACAAATCAACGAGCAAATTACGATTTCATCGGCCCACCAGGAAAAACTCCGTGCGTTGGCAATCGCTAAAATGGCAATCTTAACTGAACTGGAGCAACAAACTGAAAAAGATATGGCAGCCTTGAAGCTGGGAATGGAACTGGGGAGCCTGGGGGCTTAAAGCATCACCGGGTTCGTCGTCCACTCCAGGCCGCACTGACCCGGCTCCCGGCGGCACAGCTGGTACAGGTCGGTGCACCGCCCCTCCAGCTCCAGCAGGGGGATGCCCCGTCCGTGGGCGGGCTTGGTGATCACGGGCAAGGTGGCCTTCCCCTTCATCTCCCGCAGGAGCGCCCGCCCCCGCTCCGTGGCCCCCAGCACCCGGAGATAGGGGGGCTTGTCTGGCCTATCCCCCGCCTTCAGGCCCAGGGCGGCCCACAGCATCGCCCGGCGGATGCGGGCGTGGGCGTACCGCTTGGTCTTGGCCAGCTCGTAGACCTCCTCCAGCGTCCGCCCCTGCCGCACCGCCCGGTACAAACGGTGGGACAGCCCCTCCCCGCAGTCGGGCAGGGTGGCAAAGTCCCCCTCGTCCAGGGCGCGCAGGCGGCCCAGCGCCCACCGCTCCCCCCACCTCAGACTGGCGGGGTTGTCTGCCGGGAGCCGCCCGGACAGCATCTCCTCCCGCACAAAGGAGGCGGAGGGGTAATCCGGGTGCTCTCCCCCGTCATGTTCCGCTCCCGCCCGGGGGATGGTGATGGGCCGGACTCCGCTTTTCGCGGCGTTTAGCGCCCGTATATACTCAATTCCAAGATTGTTGTTTGGCTGGGCCAGCAATTGGGCCAGCCCGGGCCGCAGCAGCTCAGACACCGCCGCCTGACGGCAGGCGGCAAAGGGCAGCCCCCGATCCAAAAACCGGTGCAACGCGTCGGGATACCGGGGGCTGTCCAGACAGGCCGCCACCTGCTGGAGTGCGTCTACATCGCCGCACTCGCTGCCAAAAGACAGGTGGGTGACGATGCCGGTGGCCTCCAGCACGTCCACCGCCCCCCGGGCGAAGGACTCCGCCGAGGAAACCGCCCACACCGTGGGCAGCTCCAGCACCAGATCTGCGCCCCCCTCCAGGGCTGCACGGGCCCTGGCCCACTTGTCCAGCACGGCGCACTCCCCCCGCTGGACGAAGTGTCCGCTCATCACACACACCACCGCGCACTCCCCCAGCAGCTTCCGGGTCTGGGCGATCTGGTAGGCGTGCCCGCCGTGGAAGGGGTTATATTCCGCCACAATTCCCACCGCATCCATGGCACATCCCCCTTTCCACAGACTCTTTTTGGCAAAATTGAGAAAAATACTTGCGATATTCTGTCTCCCGTAGTATAATATGTCCGGTATGGGGCGAATTCAATTCGTCCCCTTCGGGCGCCTGCAGGTATTATAATCCAAAAGGCTGGTCGAAGTAAAGTAAAACCGCATAATTCCGTGGAGAGAGGGTTGTGCGGATCGTCTCTGCAAAGCATCATGATTCAAAGGAGTGCGGAACATGAAAGTTCTGGTAATCAACGCCGGCAGCTCGTCCCTGAAGTACCAGCTGCTGGACACCAACACGCAGGAAGTGCTGGCCAAGGGCCTGTGCGAGCGCATCGGCATCGACGGCAAGTTCACCTACAAGGCCCCCGGCAAGGAGACCATCGACGCCAAGGACGTGGCCATGCCCACCCATTCCGAGGCCATCCAGGCCGTGCTGGACGCCCTGGTGGATCCAGCCAACGGCGTGGTGGGCTCCATGCAGGAGATCGAGGCGGTGGGCCACCGGGTCGTCCACGGCGGCGAAACCTTCGCCTCCTCCGTGAAGATCGACGACAAGGTGATGGCCGCCCTGGAGGAGTGCATCCCCCTGGCCCCCCTGCACAACCCCGCCAACATCACCGGCATCAAGGCGTGCACCAAGGTCATGGGCCCCGACGTGCCCCAGGTGGCCGTGTTCGACACCGCCTTCCACCAGACCATGCCCCCCGTGGCCTACACCTACGCCCTGCCCTATGAGTACTACGAGCAGGACAAGGTGCGCCGCTACGGCTTCCACGGCACCAGCCACAAGTACGTCACCCAGCGGGCGGCGGATATGCTGGGCAAGCCCATCGAGTCTTTGAAGCTCATCTCCTGCCACCTGGGCAACGGCTCGTCCATCGCCGCCGTGTGCCACGGCAAGAGCGTGGACACCTCCATGGGCTTCACCCCCCTGGCCGGCCTGCCCATGGGCACCCGCTCCGGCGATCTGGACGCGGGCATCCTGGAGTTCCTGATGAACAAGTACGGCATGGACATCAAGGAGATGCTCAACGTGCTGAACAAGAAGTCGGGCGTGCAGGGCGTGTCCGGCGTGTCGTCGGATTTCCGGGATCTGGGCTCCGCCGCCGAGCAGGGCAACACCCGGGCGGCCCTGGCCCTGGATATGTTCAGCTACGGCGTGAAGAAGTACATCGGGGCCTACGCCGCCGCCATGGGCGGGGTGGACGCCGTCATCTTCACCGCCGGCGTGGGCGAGAACGACGGCCAGCAGCGCATGGCCATCGCCTCCGGCCTGGAGTTCATGGGCATCAAGATGGACGCGGACGCCAACAACGTCCGGGGCAAGGAGGCCATCATCTCCGCCATCGACTCCAAGGTGAAGGTGCTGCTCATCCCCACCAACGAGGAGCTGATGATCGCGCTGGACACCGCGGCGCTGGCGTAAGGAAAGCATAACGCAACAACAACCGCAGCAGAGGGAAAAGAGGTCAGAACATGAGCCAAACGGATAAGCAGTTCAATGGCTTTTTGCGGGTGATCATTCGGGATCTGAAGGAAGCGATTGAGGAAACCGACCCTGAAAAGAAGCAGAATAAGCTGGCAGCGCTTTTGAACGACCTTCAAACCACATTAGAGGATTAACGTGACAGCGGCGGGGCAAATGCCCCGCCGCTGTTAATTATCCCCCGGGTTGTCCTGCGGTCTGTCCGGCAGTACCGTGATGGGGGTGTCCTCAGCGGATACATACATCTCCTCACACTCCCGCTGAGCCGCTATCAGGATGTTGGCCGCTCTGTCCGTTGCCTGGAACAATTTAATATAGAGCTCTTTATAATCTATCATCCTCATCACCCAAGGCCATTATAGGTCTACACCTCCTTAAATTCAATAGGTCAATTTGCCATAATTTTGATGGGTGATGATATGTCGCGTTTGAGAGATTTGAGAAAAAAGCGGAAATTTACCCAGGTAAAAATGCAAATGCTGACTGGGATAGATCAAAGTGATTACTCAAAAATTGAACGTGGATACCGAAATATGTCTTTTGAACAATGCAAACGGATCGCACTGGCCCTGCGAACCAGCATGGACTACCTGGCCGAGCTGACCGATGATCCGAACCCCTACCCCAGAAAAACTCAGGCAAAAGAGTAGCGTTTATGGGTTCCGCGCCCGGAAGGCCAGATACCCCTCCAGAATGAGCGACGCCGCCACCGCGTCCACATTCTTTTTGTGGGCCTTCATCTTCTTCCCCGAGGCGTGGAGGATCTGGTGGGCCTCGATGGTGGTGCGCCGCTCGTCCCACAGCCGCACGGGCATACCCGCCTTTTCCTCCACCAGCGCGGCGAAGGCGCGGTACAGCTCTGCTCTCGGCCCCTCCGTGCCGTCCATGTTCCGGGGGAAGCCCATCACCAGCTCCTCCGCCTGCCGCTCCCGGGCGATCCGGGCCAGCTCCTCCGCCGCCCGCTCCGGCGCGCGGCTGGGGATCACCGTGGTGTACCCCGTGAGCATCCCGGCGGCGTCGGACACCGCCACCCCCGTCCGGGCGTCGCCGTAGTCGATGGCCATCACGCGCATCTCATCCCCTCCAATCAGGAAGTGTTCCCTGTTTTCCGCGCCGCAGGCGCGGGAAACGCAGTTAACACATTATAATAAAAAAAAGAACCCTTGACAAGCCCCCGCAGGTGTGATATGCTATCAGCACCTGTGTGCAGGGCTTTCTTTTTGCGCGCGTTTTTACGGGACGCGGACAAAAACCCTGATCCTCCCCGGGAGGCCGCAGGGAGGCAATGCGCCGATCCCCCGTAGCGATATGCTGGGCATGCTATGCCCAGTGTAAGGCGTCGGATCGGCATAGGCCGTCCGGCGCTTTTTTGCCGGTCAGGCCAAATTCAAAAGGAGGTGCCGAGAATGGCGAAAGCCGGGAACCGTGTAAAGGTCGTGCTGCGCTGCTCCGAGTGCAAGCAGCGCAACTACAACACCAAGAAGAACAAGCGCAACACCACCGAGCGTTTGGAGCTCAACAAGTACTGCCCCTTCTGCAGAAAGCACACTCTGCACACCGAAACCAAGTAATGAGCGCCGCTCACAACGAAAGAAGGGTTGAACTGAATGTCTGAACAGGAGAAGCGGGACAACGCCGCTCAGAAGGAGACCGTAAGCTCCGACAAGAAGGCCAAGGCGCCCAAGAAGAAGGACGCCAAGAAGCCCAACCGCGTCCTGCGCTGGCTCAAGGATCTGAAGGGCGAGCTCAAGAAGGTCACCTGGCCCTCCGCCAAAGACGTGATCAAGAGCGTGGGCATCGTCATCGTGTGCGTCCTGATCGTAGGCGTGTGCATCTGGGTGTTTGACTACCTGGCTCACGCGGTGGTGGGCGCCCTGCTCAAGCTCTTTGGAGCGTAACGGGCCATGGCGGACGAACTGAAGTGGTACGTGGCCCACACCTACTCCGGCTATGAGAATACGGTGGCCGTGTCCATCCAGCAGGCTGTGGAGAACCGCAATATGCACGATCTGATCGCCGAGGTGTCCATCCCCCTGGAGACGGTCACCGAGATCACCGACAACGGCCCCAAAACCGTGGAGCGCAAGGTGTTCCCCGGCTACGTGCTGGTGAAGATGATCATGACCGACGAGACCTGGCACCTGGTGCGCAACATCCGGGGCGTCACCGGCTTCGTAGGCGCCGCCAACAAGGCCATCCCCCTCACCGACGAGGAAATCGCCGCCATGGGCATCGAGTCCCACGAGGAGGAGATCACCGCCCTGGGGGAGGACGAGATGGCTGCCCTGCGCCCGGAGAAGCGCCCCCTGGTGGAGGTGGACTACGCCGTGGGCGACAGCGTGCGCATCACCGACGGCGCCCTGTCCGGCCAGTTCGGCACGGTGGAGGATCTGGACGCCGAGCGGGGCAAGGTCCGGGTCGTGGTGTCCATGTTCGGCCGGGAGATCCCCGCGGAGCTGGATCTGGATCAGGTCGAGACAATCTGAGCGTCCGAGCCGTCGCGAACAGGCGAGGCGTGATAACACAAACAAGAGGCGGGTAAGACCCGCCCGTGGGAGAAATCCTGACGTGGATTTCGTCACCACCACATTTTATGTAGGAGGTGCTGTTTCAAATGGCACAGAAAATTACTGGATATGTCAAGCTGCAAATCCCCGCCGGCCAGGCAACTCCGGCCCCCCCTGTGGGCCCCGCCCTGGGCCAGCACGGCGTGAACATCGCCGCCTTCACCAAGGAGTTCAACGAGCGCACCAAGAAGGACATGGGCCTGATCATCCCCGTGGTGATCACCGTATACGCCGACCGCTCCTTCTCCTTCATCACCAAGACCCCTCCCGCCCCCGTGCTCATCAAGAAGGCCTGCGGCATTGAGTCCGGCTCCGGCGTGCCCAACAAGACCAAGGTGGCCACCCTGTCCAAGGCGGACTGCCAGAAGATCGCCGAGACCAAGATGCCCGACCTGAACGCCGCCAGCCTGGAGGCCGCCATGAGCATGATCGCCGGCACCGCCCGCTCCATGGGCGTGCTGGTGGAGGAATAAGGGAAAGGAGGAAGCAGAAATGGCTAAAAAAGGCAAAAAGTATGTAGACAGCGCCAAGCTCATCGACCGCGCCGCCCAGTATGACGTGAACGAGGCCATGGAGCTGGTGATCAAGACCGCCACTGCCAAGTTCGACGAGACCGTGGAGCTGCACGTAAAGCTGGGCGTGGACTCCCGCCACGCCGACCAGCAGGTTCGCGGCGCCATCGTCCTCCCCCACGGCACCGGCAAGACCGCCCGGGTGCTGGTGTTCGCCAAGGGCGACAAGGCCGAGGAGGCCAAGGCCGCCGGCGCCGACTACGTGGGCGATATGGATATGGTGGAGAAAATCCAGAAGGAAAACTGGTTCGACTTCGATGTCGTCGTTGCCACCCCCGACATGATGGGCGTGGTGGGCCGCCTGGGTAAGGTGCTGGGCCCCAAGGGCCTGATGCCCTCCCCCAAGGCCGGCACCGTCACTCCCAACGTGACCCAGGCCGTCAACGAGATCAAGGCCGGTAAGGTGGAGTACCGCTTGGACAAGACCAACATCATCCACTGCCCCATCGGCAAGGTGTCCTTCGGCCCCGAGAAGCTCAGCGACAACCTGAACGCCCTCATGGGCGCCATTGTCAAGGCCAAGCCTGCCGCCGCCAAGGGCCAGTACGTCAAGAGCTGCGTCGCTGCGTCCACCATGGGCCCCGGCGTGAAGCTGAACACCGGCAAGTTCGCGTAATCCTAACATAATGAAGGGCCGCCGGCAGATGCCGGCGGCCCTTTTTATCCCATTTGTCCCCCTAAAAGCATACTGAGCACGCAGATCACGGCCCCCAGGGTCAGGAACAGCAGCCCCACGCCAAACCGCTTTTTGCGCCGCCCCATGCAGTCCTTTTGCTCCTTCGACATGGACAGGACGGGGTGTTTTCTGCGGCCGACGAGGTACAGCAGCAGCCCCGACTGGCCGTTGCCCGAGGCAGCCAGCAGCCCCCACAGCCTGGGGTGCTTCAGCCCCCGGCATTCCGCGTCCACCTGCACCAGCCTGTAGAGCTGGTACACGCAGAAGAAGCTGCCCACAAGCACCGCCGCCCCGCCCAGGGCGGCGGACACGATGTAAAGATGACCCATGTTCCATCCTCCTCAAATCCGTTTGACAATCTGGTACAGCAGACAGGCCACGCTCACCACCGCCAGACAGAAAATGCAGGCGATCACCAGCACGCTGTCTGGCAGAAGGGCGGCCGTCAGCAGGCAGGCCAAAAACACCGCGATGTTTGCCAGGATCGCCAGGATCAGCTTCTGGTTGCTTTTCACGATATCCGTACTCTCCTCAAGGTGCTCCAGCATTTTGGCATCCCCTTTCAATAAGTCGTCCAGGCTGATGGAATACAGGTCGGACAGCCGGACGACGCTGACGATGTCGGGGTACGATTTCTCATTCTCCCAGTTGGAGATGGTCTGGCGGGACACATAGAGGCGCTCCGCCACTTGCTCCTGGGTGAGGCCGGAGCCCTGCCGAGCCGCCTTCAGCTTCTTCCCTATTTCCATTGGGTTGTCCTCCTTTCGGAAGCATTCTCTCAAATACCTCCGCCTTTGTCTATCAAAAGGGGTTGACATGGCCTTGCCCTGGCCTGTCAAAAGGCTTTGACGCCTACCCTCCACCCACTATAATATACCGCCCCACCCGGTGTCAACCGAGGCACTTTACAAAAAAGCCTGTACAAATGACAAAACCTGTGATAGGATAAGCGCGACCGACCTCCACTTCGGTCCAACCGGCGGGCAGAGAGCCGCGGGCGGGAAAGCGCGTTCCCGTCCGGAAGGAACGCCCGCCGCTGCGCCAACGCGATGGCGCTCTAAAGATAAAGGAGGCTTTTTTGATGCACAGGTTTTCCGTCCGTGATCTGACCATTGCCGCCATGGTGGCGGCGCTCTACACCGTGATGGGCTATTTCGCCAACATCTTCGGTCTGAACTTTCTGGTGTTCCAGTGCCGGTTTGCCGAGGCCCTCACCGTGCTGCCCTTCCTGTTCCCCGCCGCCGCCCCGGGGCTGGTGGTGGGGTGCTTCCTCACCAATCTGCTGTCCCCCTTCGGCCCGCTGGACTGGCTGTTCGGCACCCTGGCCACCGCCATCGCCGCCTGGCTCACCATGAAGATGCCCAAGTGGTATCTGGCGGCCCTGCCCCCCATCCTGATCAACGCCCTGATCCTGTCCCCCATGTGGGCCTGGACGGAGGTAGGCGCGTTGAACGGGGCGTTCTGGACGGCCTGCGGCTGGAACGCCCTTACCTTTGCTCCCGCCGAGGCGCTGGTGTGCTACGTGCTGGGCACGCCGCTGCTGAAACTGTTGCCCAAAATCAGCGTGCTCAAGCCCGCCCTCGTCGGCACAAGCTCCACTCAGGCGCTTCCCCCTGCGGGGAAAGCTTCTTCGTTCCGCTGCGCCTCCTCTCCCCACAAAGACGAAAGGGCGTCTTTGCGGGGCCCCCGGCGGTAAAAAATCCCCTGCAAGATGTTCCGTGACAGAAAACCCCCGGACGGTGGAGCGTCCGGGGGATTTTCGCGTTTTACTTCTTGCAGTACCGCTTGATGGCTGCGCTCATCTTCTCCGCCGTGCCGGGGCCGTACTTGTCCAGATTCTCCCGGAACCGGGGGTCGTTGGCATACATCTCCCCCAGACAGGCCAGGATACTGTCGGTGCAGTTATAGTGATACTTGGTGATGTGCTCCTGCCACCGGCGCACCAGCGCCCGGGCCTCCTCCCCCGTGGGATCGGCGCATTGGCCGAAGGCGGTGAAGATCTCCTCCATCTCCGCCCGGATGGCCTCCTCCTGCTGGGGCGTATAGTCCTTGTGTTTCTCCCGGCTCTCCAGGAACGCCTCGGTGTTGCCCCAGCGCTCCGCCGCCTCCTGGGCGTACTGATCCCGCACCTTCTCCCAGTCCATCTGGGTGGGCTTGGGCCTCTCGTCGTACATGATAGTCCCTCCAATCGTCTCGTCCACCAGCCGAAGCATATCGTCCAGCCGCTGCCGCTTCATCAGCAGCAGGTTCCTGTGCTTTCGCAACACCTCGGCCCGGTCGTTGTCCGGGGCAGTCAGAATGCGCCCGATCTGCTCCAGGGGCACGCCCAGCTCCCGGTAGAACAGGATCTGTTGTAATTGGGCCATGGCCTCCCCGCCGTAAAACCGGTATCCGGCGGGGGTGACCTCGGTGGGCTTCAGCAGCCCGATCTCGTCGTACCAGCGCAGCGTCCGGACGCTGACGCCCGCCAACCGCGCCGCCTGGCTCACGGAATAACGCATTCTTCTCACCTCCAAGGGACACTCTACCCCATGACGTAACGGGAGAGTCAAGGGGGTTTCAAAAATTTTTATGCCCACGCCTCCCGCAGCAGCTCCGCCGCCCTGCCGATCTCCTCCATACCCAGCCCCGCGAAGCCCAGCACCACGGTGGACGGCCGCGGGGGGGCGGCGTGGCAGTACCGACTCAGCGGATGGACGCGGACGGATTTCTCCGCCGCCCGGGCCACCAGCTCCTCCTCGCTGAACCGGGGCAGGGTGAGCAAGAAATGCAGCCCCCCCTCCGCCCCGGAGATGGACGCGCCGGGGATGGCGGACAGCGCCCCGGTGAACAGGGCGCATTTTTTCCGGTACAGGTTCCCCGTCCGCCGCAGGTGCCGCCCGTACAGCCCCTGGACGAGGAAGCGGCGCAGGCTCTCCTGCTCGAACCGGGACACGGTGCACGCCCCGTGGGAGAAGGTGCTCCGGTACCGCTCCAGCAGGGAGCGGGGCAGGATCAGGTAGGCCGCCCGGATGGCCGGGGCGATGGAGCGGGAGAAGGTGCCCAGATACACCACCCGCTCCGCCCGATCCAGCCCCTGCATGGCCGGGATAGGCCGGGACGACCAGCGGAACTCGCTATCGTAATCGTCCTCGATGATCCACCGATCCGGGGCGGAGGCCGCCCAGTGGAGCAGCCGGCTGCGCCGCCCCACGGGCATGGTGACCCCCAGGGGGAACTGGTGGGAGGGGGTGACGTAGGCCATCAGCGCGCCGCTGTCCGCCAGGGCCTCGGGGCACATCCCCTCCCCGTCCACGGGGATGGGGACGGCCTGCCGCCCGTGGAGGGTGGCGGCGGCGTAGGCGGCGGGATAGCCCGGATCCTCCAACGCCACCGCCCGCTGCTCGGGCAGGAGCTGGAGCAGCAGGGACAGCAGGTAGTCCGCCCCCGCCCCCACCACGATCTGCTCCGGATCGCACCGCACCCCCCGGTACTGGGCCAACAGGGAGGCCAGGGCCGCCCGGAGGGGCTCGTCCCCCTGGGGGTGGCCCCGCTGGAGCAGGCCGGGGTTCTCATACACCGCCTCCTTGGTGATCTGCGCCCAAGAGGAGAAGGGGAAGGCGGACACGTCCACCGCCGAGGTGGAGCAGTCGAAGGCCCACCGGGAGGGTTGCGGGTCGGCGGCCCTGGCCGGCGGGACGGCCAGGCCGGGGGCGGGGGGCAGCAGGTCGGCGCATACATAGCCGCTGCGGGGCTTTGCCAGCACGTAGCCCTCCGCCGCCAGCAGGGAGTAGGCCGTCTCCACCGTGCTCATGCTCACCCCCGCCAGGGCACACATCCGCCGCTTGGAGGGCAGCCTGGCCCCGGGAGACAGGGCGCCGGACTGGATGGCCCCGGCGATGTGGCGGTAGAGCTGATCGTACAATGGCGCGCCGCTGTGGAACACCGGGAGGGGAAACGATTGAGCCATGGGAGCACCTCCAGAACAGGTCGTAAAAACTGACCACATAAAAAAGATGAAAACTGGGTCTGGAAACCATGTCAGATGGGTTTATAATAGCACTACAATTAGGGGCTCGTCAAGGTCCCGGAAGGAGCTGGTAAGATGAACCAATCCAAAGGCAAACAGGCCGTGCTGATGCTCTGCATCACGGCCATGATGGCGGCGCTGGTGGCCGTAGGTTCCAAAGCGGAAATTCAAATCCCCTCGATCTTGGGCACTGACCGCTTTCACCTGGGCAACGTGATGTGTGCCTTGTCGGGGCTATTGCTGGGGCCCTGGTGGGGGGCGCTGGCCTCGGGGCTGGGCTCCGCCATTTTTGACCTGTTTGACCCCATCCGCATCACCGAAGCGCCCATTACTTTTATCACCAAAGGGGTATATGGCCTGGTGGCTGGGGCCGTGTTCTTTAAGGTGTTCAAGGGCAGGAGCAACTACGTCAACGAGGCGGTGGCCAGCGCCCTGGCGGCGGTGAGCTACATCGTCCTCTATCTGTCCAAGAGCTTTTTCTACAACGGCCTGCTCATCAAGGGCCTCACCGCCGACGCGGCGTGGCTGGCCGTGCTGGGGCGGATTCCCAACTCGGTCTTTAACGGCATTGTGGCGGTGATCTTCGCCCCCATCCTGGGCGTGGCACTCCACAAAGCGCTGAAGGCGGCCCATCTGGAGGAAAAGCTGCCCCTCCCCTCAAAGCCCGCTTAAAGCGGAAGGCTGTCCCCCGTAAAAATGAAAGGCCCCCCGGCTCACGCCGGAGGGCTTTCATTTTTTGAGAAAAGAGAGAGGGAGGATAGAGATTGTCTGGCTTTCTTCCTGACATGATGATAATACCAGACCGCAAGGGGGGAATGTTGGACAATTTGAGAACCTTCTGTGAAGGATTTGTGAATTCCCCAGAACCGACCGTCCCCCTTCGACCTTATGGCGACAATTCCGGCAAAACCTGCCAAAGCCCCCTCACCGACGGCCTCGGTAGTTGGAGCGCCCACTCCCCCGCCGCCCACCGCCGGAGTAGCTGTACCGCTTGGCGCGGCGGCGCTTGGGGCGCAGGACGGCTATGTAAAGGATCAGCAGCAGGATCAGGATCACGCCGCCGATCACCGCCGCCTTCACCCACCACTTGCCCCAGTAGATCTCAATCTGCTGGACGGTATACAGGAAGTCCGACCGGGCCACGCTGTCCGCCGCCACCATGTCCAGGGTGCCGTACTCCACCCCCTCGTACTTCAGGGTGACGGTACCCAGCTTGTCCCCGGCAGTGATGGGGGCCTCGATGGGCTCGGTGGGCAGGTCGAAGATCAGCTCTGCCTTTTTGGGGTCGTAGTCCGACGGCATGGTGGCGGAGATCTCCCCCACCGGCTGGGCCAGCACGTAGTCCCCCTCGTCGGACAGGGAGACGGCCACCTCCCGGAGCACGTCCTCCGTGTCCTGGTTCAACAAGGTGATCCGGTGGAAGTTCTGGAAGGCCCACTCCAGCAGCCGCTTGGACTCGGACAGGTGCTTGTAATCCCGGTTCCCGTTCTCGTCGGTGACTACCTCCGAGCCCAGCACCACGCAGTAGAAGGTGCGGCCCAGCTCGTCCACGGCGGCGGAAGCCAGACAGCGGCCCGCCTCCTCGGTATTGCCCGTCTTGATGCCGATGGCTTTGGAATAGAGGTAGCCCGTGAAATACCAGCTTCCCAGTAGGCCGTTGGTGGTGTAGATGGTGCGCTCGGGCTGCATATTGGTGGCAGGAATGGTGTAGGACGGAGAGCGCACAATGGTGCGGAAGGTCTCGTTATCCATGGCGGCCCGGGCCATGAGGTAGACGTCATAGGCGGTGGTGTAGTGCTCCGGGTCGTGGAGACCGTGGGGGTTGGTGAAGTGGCTATCCTTCATGCCCAGCTCCTGAGCCTTGGCGTTCATCCGGGCGGCGAAGTCCGCCGTGGTACCCCCCAGGGCCTCGGCCAGAATGTTACAGGCATCGTTGCCGGAAGGCAGCAGGTCACAATACAGCAGCTGCTCGATGGTAAGGGTCTCCCCCGCCTTGATGTCGGCAGTGGAGCTCCCCAGGGGCAGGTTCACCGCCTGGCTGGAGGCGGTGACAGGGGTGTCCAGGGAGAGCTCCCCCTTGTCCACCGCCTCCAACACCACCAGGGAGGTCATGATTTTGGTGATGGAGGCAGGATACATCCGCTGGTGGGCGTTGAAATCGTACAGCACCTCGCCGGTGTCGCCGTCCACAATAGCCACAGCCCGGGCGTGGGGCTGTGGGTCCTCCAGGGCAGCGGCGGGAACGGTGAGGGCCAGGGCCATCAGCCCTGCCAGCAGCAGAGAAAGAAAACGATATTTTTTCATAGGAATCTCCCGTCATCTGTGATATAATAACAGCAATCGTCGCGCAAGGCGCGGCAACCCGCATAGCGGGAGGCATTTTGCCCGCAAAATGCCTATTGCTGTTATTACAGTATAGCTGAAAAACCGGCTATGCCGGTTTTCACGCCGCTGATGCGGCGCGCAAGCCGTAAAAACGGCTTGCAGCTATGCTATAATAGAGTGGCGTGTGGCTGCGCGGCCCGTCCGCGGACCGTATTAATGTTATTATATCAGAAAGTGTGCCCCGGTGCAACTGGGGGATACAGGTTTCTGCAAAGGAGGGGCAGCGGATGAAGCAGACAGGCGCGGCGCGCCGGGTGTTAGCCGTTATCATGGCGGCTGGGGCCGCCATGATCCTGTGCTTCGCTCTGCGAAGCACAACGACAGCGCCTCTGATTCCCCTTCCCTGGACGCCGCCGGCGGCATTGTCCGCTCCGGCGGGCGCGGTGGATGTCAATACCGCGGGGCTGGAGGAGCTTATGGACCTGCCCGGCATCGGGGAGGTGCGGGCCCAGGCCATTCTGGACTACCGGGCAGAACACGGCCCCTTCCGCTATCCGGAGGAGCTGATCCGGGTGAAGGGCATCGGAGAGGGAATCCTATCCGGAATTTTAGAGCAGATTACAACAGGAGGTGAAGGCGGTGCCAAGGATTCTGGTGGTTGACGACGAGCGCGTCATGGTAAAGGGCATCAAATTCAATCTGGAAAATGAGGGCTATCAGGTGGAGACCGGCTCCGACGGAGAGGAGGCGGTGGACAAGGCCCGCACGGGCCAGTTCGATCTCATCATCCTGGATCTCATGATGCCCAAGATTGACGGGCTCCAGGCGTGCATGAAGATCCGGGAGTTCTCCAACGTGCCGGTGATCATGCTGACGGCCAAGGGAGAGGACGCGGACAAGATCATGGGCTTCGAGTGCGGGGCGGACGACTACATCACCAAGCCCTTCAACATCCTGGAGCTGAAAGCCCGCATCCGGGCTCTGCTGCGCCGCGCGGCCTCCTCCGCCCAGCAGCAGCAGAAGGCCGACCGCCTCACCCAGGGCAGCATCACCCTGGATCTGGCGGAGCGGGCGGCCTGGCGGGACGGTAGCCCGGTGGATCTCACCGCCAAGGAGTTCGACCTGATGGTGCTGTTGATGCAGAACCCGGGCCGGGTTTACAGCCGGGAGAACCTGCTAAACCTGGTGTGGGGGTACGAGTATATCGGGGAATTCCGCACCGTGGACGTGCACATCCGACGCCTGCGGGAGAAACTGGAGCCGGATCCTGCCAACCCGGAGCACATCCTCACCAAGTGGGGCGTGGGATACTATCTGGCAAATAATTCGTAAGCCGCGAAGCCGTCCAATTGCCTCGCGGAGAGACGGTGCGGGCAGGCGCTTCTGAGGGAAGCCGCCTGCGCCGGGAAAGGAGGAACCGCCATGACTACAGCGGCAACGCAGCAGGGCCGGGAACCACGGGTGCCCTTTTTTCGCAGCATCCAGGCCAAATACGCCCTGACCTACCTGCTGGTGGTGGCGGCCATCCTGATCGTGATGAACACCTACCCTCTGCTGATGGTGGAGAACATGGTGTTTTCCTCCAAGGAGAGCAACCTAAAGCGGCAGGCCCTTGTCATCGGCTCCGCCCTGGCGGTGTCTGAGACCCTCACCCGGGAAGGGGTGGAGCAGACCATGGCTGTGCTGGAGAAGGCCCAGGGCACCCGGGTGCTGGTGGCAGACGCCTCCGGCCTCATCCTGTACGACAGCTCCACCCTGGACAACCGGCTGGGCCACTATGCCCTCATGGGAGAGGTGGTGGCCGCCCTGCGAGGCAAGGACGTGGCCCGCAGCGAGTACAGGGAGGGGGCCATCCGCTGCCGGGCGGCGGTGCCCGTGCTGTACCACGGAGCCACCCTGGGGGCGGTGTACCTCTATGAATACGACGCAGAGCAGGCCCAGGTGCTGCTGTCCATCCAGTCCAACCTGCGGTATATTTCGCTGGTGATCGGCGTGGCGGCGGCGGCGCTGGTGCTGCTGCTGTCCAAGGCCCTCACCCGGAGCACCGGGCGGCTGCTGTCCGCCATCCGCCGAGTGCGGGAGGGCGAGTACAGCCACCGGGTGGACGCCCGGGGAAAGGACGAGATGGCCCAGCTGGCCGATGAGTTCAATCAGCTCACCGACCGGTTGCAGACCACGGAGGAGGCCCGGCGGCGGTTTGTGTCCGACGCCTCCCACGAGTTGAAAACCCCCCTGGCCTCCATCCGCCTGCTCACCGACTCCATTTTGCAAAACGACAGCGTGGACATGGGCACCGTGCGGGAGTTTGTGTCCGACATCGGCGAGGAGGCCGACCGCCTCACCCGCATCAGTGAGCACCTGCTGGCCCTCACCCGGCTGGACGGCGGCCCGGAACGGCAGCGGGAGCCGGTGGAGCTGGGGGCGGTGGCAGAAAAGGTGGCCCATATGCTCACCCCTCTGGCCCAGGCCACAGGGGTGGAGCTGAAGTGCCGCATCGAACCCGCCTGCGCCCTGCTGGCCACGGAGGACGATGTCTATCAGGTGGCATTCAACCTCATGGAAAATGCCATCAAGTACAACCAACCCGGGGGCCGGGTAGACGTGACGGTGCGGCACCTGGGGGGCAAGGCCTCCCTGGTGGTGTGCGACACCGGCGTGGGCATCCCCTCGGAGGATATGCCCAAGATCTTCGACCGGTTCTATCGGGTGGACAAGGCCCGCTCCCGGGCCGCCGGGGGCACGGGCCTGGGGCTGTCCATCGCCCGGGACACCGCCCGCCTCCACGGCGGGGACATCAAGGTGGGGCCCAACCCGGCGGGGAAGGGCGCCCGGTTCGAGGCGGAATTCCCCGCCCTGAAGGAGGGAGACAGGCCATGAAAAAACGGATGGGGGCGCTGCTGGCGGCGGTGCTCCTGCTGACGCTGGCCACGGCCTGCCTCGCCCAGGGCCAGCAGGAGGAGGACGGCCTGCACCTGTGGTTTGCCGTCCCGGCGGCGGAGCAAAGCCGGGAGGTGTCGGCGGCGCTGTCCTCCTGCCCCTACGGCGGGGAGGAGAGCGTGTCCGCCCTGCTGGCGGCGCTGCTGGCGGGGCCACCCCAGGACAGTGGGCTGATCCGGGTCATACCGGAGGGCACCCGGGCGGTTCGGTGGGCAGTGGAGAATCGAACGGCCCAGGTTGAGCTGTCGGAGGAGTACAGCGCCCTGGCGGGCATCGACCGGACGCTGGCGGACTACTGCGTGGCTCTGACTCTGTGCCAGCTGCCCGGGGTGGACGGGGTGCGTCTGTCCGCCGGGGAGGGAGACGGCGGCCGCCTGCTCCGGACGGGGGACGCCATCTTCTCCGGCGCGGAGGAGGAGCCGGTGGACGTGACCGCCGCCCTCTACTTCCGCCGGGCGGACGGGCGCACCCTGGGCTATGAGCTGCGGGTGTTCCGGCTTACCGAGGAGGAGGCTCCGGCCAAGGCGGTGCTGGAGGCGCTGATCGCCGGGCCGGAGGACGAGGGGCTGTCCGCCCTGCTGCCCTCAGATCTGACGGTGCGGGCGGCCTGGGTGGACGACGGGGTGTGCTATGCCGACCTGTCCGCCGCCCTGCTGGCCGCCCCGCCGGAAAGCGCTGAAGAACAGGAGCTGGTGATCTCGTCCATTGTGGAGACGCTGTGCAGCCTTGACAAGGTAGAGCAGGTGCGGCTGCTGGTGGAAGGCAGCGCACTGACGGCCTACGGCGGGCTGGATTTAAGCGGGCCCTTGTCGTCGGGGTAAAGTTCCGCTCCACAAGGCCACACAATGCCAAAGAACCGCTTTGTAGGGCCTATTGGGAGTTTGCTCCCCACCTTCCACCCAGTGGAAGGTGAAAAAAATTTTGAGAAGCCTCTTGACCTTTCACCTTGTGGAAGGTGTAGGATACGTCCGTGGAGGGAGGAACGCAGATGAAGATCAATCAGGTGGAGCAGCTGGTGGGCATCACCAAGGGCAACATCCGCTTCTACGAAAAGGAAGGGCTGCTCACCCCCGGTCGCAATCATGAGAACGGCTACCGGGACTATAGCGACGCCGACGTGGCGTGGCTGAAAAAAATCAAACTGCTGCGGATGCTGGACGTACCCATCGAGGAGATCCGCCTCCTCAAGGCCGGGACGCTGACCCTGGAGGACGCCATGGGGCGGCACATCATCCAGCTCCAGCGCAGGCAGGCCAACCTGGCGGCAGCCCAGGGCGTATGCGCCCAGATCCGGGACAGCGGTCGTCAGCTGGACAGCCTGGACGCCGACGAGGTATTGGAGAGCATGGAGCGGCAGGAACAGGAGGGGACAAAGTTTATGAACGTTGGAAAACAGGATAAGCTCACCCGATATGTCAGCCCCGTGGGGGCGGCGGTGGTGGTGCTGGCCATGATGGCGGCGGTGATCGCCCTGATCATATGGGGCTTTACCGTGGATCCGGCGGACGCGCCCCCCATCGGGGTGGTCATCGCCATCGCGGCGGTGCCGGTGGTGATCATCATCGGCGTGCTGGCGGCGCTGTACCAGCGCATCAAGCAGATCAAGGGAGGGGAAGAAGATGCTGCTTCTCAATATTGATCACATTCCCGGACGGGAGATCGAGCCGCTGGGCATCGTGAAGGGCTCAGTGGTGCAGTGCAAGAGCTTCGGCAAGGACTTTATGGCGGGGATGAAAACCTTTGTGGGTGGCGAGATCGAGGCGTACACCGCCATGCTCACCGAGGCCCGGCAGCTGGCCACCAAGCGGATGGTGGACGAGGCGGAGGCCCTGAGCGCGGACGCAGTACTCAACATCCGCTATGCCTCCGCTTCCATCATGCAAGGGGCGGCGGAGATCACGGTGTACGGCACGGCGGTGCGGTACAAATAACCTTTGACCCGCTGCAACCTTTTACAATCAATTTATTCTGTCAAAAATGTAAAATACACTTGACACAAAATGTTAAGCATGCTATACTTCCGATGTAAAGTAAACCTTACATCACGTTTCGTCAAGGAGAGACTTGCTATGCTTCGTATCGAACACTATTCCAAGACCTACCCCGGCGGCAAAAAGGCGGTGGACGACCTGTCCCTCCACGTGCGCCCCGGCGAGATCTACGGCTTCATCGGCCACAACGGGGCGGGCAAAACCACCACCCTGCGGGCGGTGGCCGGGGTGATGGACTTCACCGAAGGCGTCATCACCATCGACGGCCACGATATCAAGAAAGATCCGGTGGGGGCCAAGCGGGTCACCGCCTTCCTACCCGACAACCCAGATCTCTATGAGTTCATGAAGGGCATCGACTACCTGAACTTCATCGCCGACCTGTACGACGTCCCCGCGGAGCAGCGGACGAAGGACATCGGCAAGTACGGGGACGCCTTTGAGCTGACGGGGAACCTGGGCTCCCCCATTGGCAGCTACTCTCACGGGATGCGGCAGAAGTTGGCGCTGATCTCCGCCTTCATTCGCCGTCCCAAACTGCTGATTTTGGACGAGCCCTTCGTGGGCCTGGATCCCTCCGCCTCCCACCTGATGAAGGGGTACTTAGCGGAACTGTGCCAGAACGGCTCGGCGGTGTTCTTCTCTACCCACGTGCTGGAGGTGGCGGAGAAGCTGTGCCACCAGATCGCCATCATCAAGGACGGGCGGCTGATCCGATCCGGCCCCACTGCCGAGCTGGTGGGCGACTCCTCTCTGGAGGACGTGTTCCTGGAGCTGGAGGGAGAGAAATGAAAAAGTTCTTCGCCCTGCTAAAGGTAAGCGTCAAGTCCATGCTGTTGTCCTCCACCAATAGCCGGGGCCGCAGCCGTAAGAAGGCGGCCACCGGCGCGGGGGCCATCCTGCTCATCGCCTTTTTAGGGCTTTATATGTCCGGACTCTACAGCTCCATGCTGATGCAGGTGCTCTCCCCCATCCATATGGAAGTGCTGGTGTTTATCTTCATGGGCATGGGGGCGCTGGTGGGCGGGCTGCTGTTCACCGCCTTTGCCGTGAAGGGCGTGGTGTTCGGCGGGCGGGACAACGATCTGCTGCTGAGTATGCCTGTGTCTACCACCGCGCTGATGGCCAGCCGGGTGGCGGCCATCTATCTGGAGAACCTGCTGTTCTCCCTGTTTGTGCTGGCCCCCGCTGGGGCGGTGTGCGCCTTTATGACCCAGAGCGGCGTAGGTCACAGCCTCCTGTTCTGGGTGCGGCTGCTCGTCGCGGTGGTGGCCCTGCCCCTGCTGGACACGGCGCTGTCCGTGCTGCTGGGGGCACTGGTGGCCTTTTTGTCCGCCCGGGTCACCCGCGGGGCGCTGGGGCAGAACATTGTCATGGGCATCTACATGGCGGCGGTGTTCTGGTTCGCCTTCAACCTCAACGGCATGATCGAGGGGCTGGCCGAAAACGCCGCCGGGGTGAAGGAGTCCCTGTCCTGGGCCGCCCCCATGCTGTGGATGGCGGACGGCATTTTAGGCGACTGGGGCAAGCTGCTGGCCTTTACGGCCTGCTGTATCGTTCCCTTTGCCCTGGTGGTGTTCGGCCTGGGCAAGGTGTACCGGCAGGCGGTCACCGCCTTCGCCGCCCGCTCCGCCCGGAACGACTACAAGCTGTCCGCCCAGGCCGCCTCCGGCCAGAAAAAGGCCCTGCTGGTGAAGGAAGCCCGCCGGTTTTTTGGCACCCCCATGTACCTGTGGAACGCCGGCATCGGCCTCATCATGTTGGTGGGCATGGGGGTGGCGGCCATCGTGATGCAGGGGAAGCTGAACGAGTTTCTCGCCATGATGGGGGGCGCGCTGCCCGTGATGCCCATCGCGGCGGCGGTGATGGGCTTCTGCCTGTGCACCTGCGTCATCGCCGCGCCGTCCATCAGCCTGGAGGGCAAGTACCTGTGGATCCTTCGGGAGGCCCCGGTGGGGGAGCAGCCCCTGCTGTGGATCAAGACCGGATTTGAGCTGCTGCTCACCGTGCCCTGCACCATCCTTGCCGGGGTGTGCCTCACCATCGCCCTGCGACTGCCCATTGGGGAGGCGGCGGTGCTGCTGTTGGCCGCTCTCCTGTTCTGCGTGATCCACGCCGCCTTCGGGGTGCTCATGGGCCTAACCTTCCCCAAGCTGGACGCGGTGAACGAGACGGTGGTGGTGAAGCAGTCCCTGGCCGTCACCCTGGGGATGTTCGTGCCCATGGCAGCGCTGGGGGTGTGCGCCCTGCTGTACTGGCTGGGTGGGTTCATCGCCCCGGCGGCGGCGCTGGCCCTGCCGCTGGTGCTGCTGGCGGTATTTGCAGTGGCATGCGCCCTGATCCTGGCAAAAAAGGGCCCCGCCATGCTGCGGGCGCTGTGAGATGCAAAGGCCCCGGCGCTTCCAGAGCGCCGGGGCCTCACGCTGTAGAGCGAATTAGTCGGGCTAAAAGAGATCTTTCAGGTGGACTATCGTGCCTTTTTTGAGGAATTGGGCAAACAATAGGGCACGGCGCTTCTTCTTGACAGACCGGCGATGCGGCGGCTATAATACAAGGAATTAGCGGGGAGGTGCGGAGCTATGGGGCAGACAAAAAAGCGGGTTCTGGTCGCCATGAGCGGCGGGGTGGACTCCAGCGCGGCGGTGTGTCTGCTGAAGGAGCAGGGCTATGCCTGCGTGGGGGCCACCATGGAGCTGTACGGCACCCCGCCCGAGGCGCTGGACGACGCCCGGGCGGCGGCGGAGCGGATGGGCATCCCCCACCACGTTCTCCCCCTGTGCCGGGAGTTTGAGGAACAGGTGATCCGCCGGTTCGTGGAGGGCTACCAGCGGGGGGAGACCCCCAACCCCTGCGTGGACTGCAACCGCTATCTGAAATTCGGCCTGCTCCACGCCAAGGCCCGGGAGCTGGGCTGCGATTATCTGGCCACCGGGCACTACGCCCGGATTGTGGACGACAGGGCCGGGGGCTTCCGGCTGACTAAAGCCGCTGACCTGTCCCGGGATCAGAGCTATGTGCTCTACCCCATTCCCCGCTCACTGCTGGGCCGCACCCTGTTTCCCCTGGGTGGGCTCACCAAGCCGGAGGTCCGGGCCGTCGCTGCCCGGGCAGGCTTTGCCAACGCCGGCAAGCGAGACAGCCAGGACATCTGCTTCATCCCCGATGGGGACTACCTGTCCTTTCTGGAGCGGTACACCGGCCATCCCTTCTCCCCCGGGGACATCGTAGATCTGGAGGGAAAGGTGGTGGGTCGCCACCGGGGAGCAGCGGGACTCACCTTGGGTCAGCGCCGGGGGGTGGGGGTGTCATCAGACCGGCGGATCTACGTATGCTCTAAGTGCATGGCGGACAACACCGTCACCGTGGGGCCAGAGGAGGCGCTGTACTCCACTGGCTGTGCGGCGGCGGACTGGAACTGGCTGATAGAGCCGCCAGTGGCCCCCTTTACCGCCCTGGTGAAAACCCGCTACCGCCAGCGGGAGCAGCCCGCCCGGGTCATTCTGGAAGGAGATCGGGTTCGGCTGGAGTTCGAGCAGCCCCAGCGGGCAGTGACGCCGGGCCAGGCGGCGGTGGTGTATGATGACATCGGCGCAGTGCTGGGCGGCGGCACCATTTCGGAGGTTTTCCAATGACAGCTGAGACTGTCGAACAAGCCGCTTCTGTTCCAATGACGGGAAGGAAGATAGTGTGAAAGAAACCCAGGCGGGGTGTCTTTCACGTTTAATCAACGAATTTTTGGAACGTTCTTTGTTCCAAAAATTCGCCCTCCGCGTGGCGAAAAGACTGTTTCGACACGCGGACGGCCCCCGGCGCAATGCCGGGGGCCGCTGTTTGTTGCGGGCTTTAGTCCAGGGTCACCAGCTCATACTCACGGGTGCCGATGCCCAGGTCGGCGGCGGCCTCCACGGTGTGGACGCCGTGGAGGGACTCGATGCGCTCAATGAGGTCGGCCTTGCCCGGGTCGTCGGACTGATACACCAGATCCAGGCACGCCTGATCCAGCGCCACCGGATCCAGGGACGCCAGGATGCCGATATCCCCGATCTTGGGGTCGGCAGCCACAGCGCAACAGTCGCAGTCCACCGACATATTCTTCATCGCGCTGAGATAGGCCACCTTGCCCTTGAAGTGATCGTGGATGGACCAGGCGGCATCCGCCATGGACTCCAGGAAGGAGTCGTGATCGGAGTCCCAGAACTTGTCCATGTCGCCGGCGCCGTGGATATACTGCTTGCCCCGGGAGGAGGCCAGTCCGATGGAGATGTTCTTCAGCGCCCCGCCAAAGCCTCCCATGGGGTGGCCCTTGAAGTGGGTGAGCACCAGCAGGGAGTCGTAGTTCTTCAGGTTCGCCCCCACGAAATTCTTCTGGATGACCTTGCCGCCGGGGACGGCCAGCTCCATATCCTCCTTCTCGTCCAGGATGTCCACCGCGGCGGCGTCCGACCAGCCGTGCTTCTTCATCGTCTCCCAGTGGGCGGCGGTGGTGTTCCGGCCACCGTCGTAAGCCGTGTTGCACTCCACGATGGTGCCGCCCACCTTGTCGATCATGGGCTTCATGAAGTCTGGACGGAGGAAGTTCTGGTTCCCTGGCTCGCCGGAGTGGAGCTTGACCGCCACCTTGCCCGGAAGCTGGACACCCAGGGCGTCGTACAGCCGGAGCATGGCGGCAGGGGTGAGTTCATGGGTGAAATATACCTTGGCCTTCATAGCAAATACCTCCTGCGTTTATTAGAGTTCCCCCACATTTTATAAAAAGAAGGGCGACCCGTCAAGTCCTTTTCTGGGCAGATCCAGGCCAGAGCTTCCTGCTCCGCAAATAGTCCATCGATTGTGTCAACGCCGATATGAAATTGTAAGAAAACGCCGAAGAAATTTTGTCATTTTTCGGCGGCGGGGGGTAACAAAAATCAGGTACTGCCTTGCTCAAAAAGAGTGTTCACGATTTG
>JAETOJ010000014.1 GCA_021768085.1 Bacillota bacterium | reverse complement strand
GGCGGCCCTGCCCGACGATCTGGCGGCAAATATGGCGGCCATCCTGGCCGCGGCAGGAGGTAGTGCTGGTGCTGTGTAACTGGGAGGGACACCTGATCCGCTGGCTGTGCGGCGGGGTGCTGTACGGGTTGTTGGAGACGTTCTGGCGGGGGCATACCCACTGGACGATGATGGTGCTGGCGGCGGTGCTGTGCGTGCCGCTGGATCTGGCCAACGAGCATATGCCCTGGGCATTGCCTCTGCCCGTGCAAGCCGTCCTGGGCGGGCTGGCTATTACCGCCGGAGAGCTGCTGGCGGGGCTGGTGCTCAATGTCTGGCTGGGGTTGGGCGTCTGGGACTACTCTAACCAGTGGGGCAATCTTTGGGGGCAGATCTGCCCGCTGTACGCGGGGCTGTGGTGCCTGCTGGCGGGGCCGGTGATCGTGGGCTTCGATTGGTTGGACTACTGGCTGTGCGGCGGGGAGAGGCCGAGGTATACACTTTTGTGATAAGGAGGAGCGAAAATGGATCAGTTAAACAAGCTCAAAGCGGCTGTGGCCGCGCTGCTGGGCCTGCTCACCGGACTGTGGGGCTGGATGGGCTGGCTGGTGGTGGGCTGGGTGGCCTGCATGGCGCTGGACTACCTCACCGGCTCCCTGGCCGCGACCAGGGCGGGAGAGTGGGCAAGTGAGAAGGCCCGGGACGGCATCTGGCACAAGTGCGGGATGATCGTGGTGGTGCTGGTGGCGGCGGGCACGGATCTTCTGCTGGCCACGGTGCTGGCCAATCTGCCGCTGGTGGCGCTGCCGGTGGAGTACACCGGGCTGGTGTGCCCGGTGGTGCTGGTGTGGTACATTGTGACGGAGCTGGGCAGCATGATCGAGAACGCCGCGGCGATGGGCGCCCCGGTACCCAAGTGGCTGAAAAAGCTGCTGGCCATGGGTAAGGACGCGGTGGACGCTGCGGGGGACAAGCTGGGCGGGGAGGAGGACACATGACGCTGCTGAAGTGTCTGCTTACCGCCAACCGCTGCTATAAGGCGGGACGCACCATCAAACCAAAGGGCGTCATGGTGCACTCCACCGCGGCCCCCAACCCCTTGCTGAGACGGTATGTCCAGCCTGTGTCCTCCACCCCAGGGCGGGCAGAGCTGCTGGCCCAGCTGGGCGTCAATAAAAACGCCAATGACTGGAACCGGGAGGGCCAGTGGGTAAAGGGACAGTGGGTTCCGCTCAGAGCCTGCGTCCACGGCTTCATCGGGAAACTGGCGGACGGCTCCATCGCCACGGCCCAGACACTGCCCTGGAACTGGAGAGGCTGGCACGCCGGTGACGGTTCCAGCGGGCGCAGCGCCAACGATACCCACATCTCCTTCGAGATCTGTGAGGACGGGCTGACCGACCCGGTCTACTTCGGCAAAGTGTACCGGGAGGCGGTGGAGCTCACCGCCATGCTGTGCAGGGAATACGGCCTTGACCCGCTGGCGGACGGGGTGGTGATCTGCCACCAGGAGGGCTGCCGCCGGGGGATCGCCTCCAACCACGGGGACGTGCTGCACTGGTTTCCCAAGTTTGGCAAGAGCATGGACGACTTCCGCCGGGACGTGGCGGCGGAGCTGGGCCAGAAGCCGGATCCGGTGGCTCTGGAGCCCGCCGCGGGCTGCGACAAGGCCAAGGCCGGGACGTATACGGTGACGGCGGAGGGCTGGCTCAACGTCCGGGCGGGCGCGGGCACGGACAAGAAGGTGCTGGGCAGACTGCTCCCCGGGGCCCAGGCGGTGTGCTACGGCTACTGCACTGGGGACTGGCTGCTGGTGGCCTCCGGGACGCTCACGGGGTACGTCAGCGCCGCCTATCTGCGGGCCGAGACCGTCCCGGCGGTGGACGGCAGCAACGACAGAAATGACAAGGAGGACGACGACATGGTGTACTATGCGCGGCTGGGCGATGTGGCGGACAGCTACCAGCCCACCATCCGGAAGCTGATGGAGCGGGGGGCCCTGAAGGGGCGCAGCGACCCGGATCCCAACAGTTTGGAGGACAATGTGCTCAACATCTCGGAGGAGTATTGCCGGGTGATGACGACGCTGGACAAGCTGGGCGTGCTGGACTGACGCTTTACCGACCGAAAGGAGGTGAGTCCAATGCAGCGCTAAGGCCCCGTCTGGGGACACATCCAACCAAAATACATAAGGAGGATAACTATGGTCATCAACAAGGAATACGCCAGCAAGGGCATCGCGGGCGCCGGTCTGGGTACGGGTATCGCCGGTCTGTCTCTGGGCGTCATCAACGCCATGGGCGGTCTGGCCGGTTTGGGCGGTCTGTTTAACAACAACCGCAACTCCGGGTGCAACAATGATATGGTGTCCGCCATGGTGATGGCGGACTACCTGCGGGGCCGCGGCGCCGTGCCCTGCGGCAGCGACTGCGACCCCGTTACCCAGCGGGAGATGCACCTGGTGCAGGAGATCGCGAACAAGGACTCCCAGATCGCCCTGCGGGACGCCAACTCCTACAACGACCAGAAGGCCCTGGAGATGTACAAATACGTCGATGGGCGTTTCCGCGCCATCGAGGAGCAGCTGGGCCGGCAGGCCGTCAACAACCAGGCCACCAAGGACAGCTTCCAGCTGCTCCAGGAGCGCCTGGACTGCTGCTGCGAGAAGCAGACCGCCGCGCTGGAGTGCGAGCGCCGCGAGCGCAAGTGCGCCGATGACACCATCGTCAACTACGTCAACCAGACGTTCTACCCCATCCAGGTGGCCTCTGTGACCACCGGCACCACCACCCGCACCCAGCCCACCTACAACCCGCTGCCCGCCCAGTGCTGCGACTGCGGGCGCTGAGATTTGTGCCCAATTCGGGCACAAGTGATTTCCCGCCCGGGGAGGGAGACCGTCTCCCTCCCCGGAGGCTTTAGGAGGCAGACATGGTAACCATCAAACAAATTGAGGCCGGCGCCGTCAAGTTCATCGACGCGGAGTTGGCGCCCCAGATCCCGGTCAACGTGCCCAACGGACAATTGAAGAAGGTGGCCTTCCTCTCCGGCGCGGCCTATGCCGTCCACAAGAACGTCCAGCAGTACGCGGCCCTCCCCGTGCTGGCCCAGATGGGCGCGATGGACGAGGACGGCAACCTGGACTTGGACGGGCTCTTGGCGGCGGTCAAGCAGACCGTGCCGGACACCGGCGTGAAGATTGACGTGCCCATTCTGGGCTCGCTGACCTTCTTCGCGGAGGACTTCGAGCGTCTGGCCGAGTACATCAAGGAGGCGTGACATGATGCAGGTAAAGCACAACAAGCACGAGCTGCTGGAGATGATCGAGCAGGAGGGCAGCCAGCCGCTTACTCCGGAAAGCATCCGCAACCTGGACACCTTGGGCGGCGCGTATTACGCGCTGTGCCGTATCCACCCGGACGAGGCCGAGGAGGAGCACTGGGAGCACAAGGAGCATATGGGCTATGCGGAGCACACGACCAACGCCGGCCATATGGAGCCGGTCAAGCCCGCGACGCACCCGTAGGCGGCAGATAAAGAGCGAGGCCGGGGAGAGATCCCCGGCCTTGCTTTAGTCCCATATATTCAGGGTTGGCAGAAATTTTTCCACCACCTTTTCCACCACCAAATCCGGCATATTAGGTCAAAAACTGCCACTCGCAGGCGCGGAAAATGGCATTAAAAAATCCCCGCAAACCGCTGGTAGCAACGGTTTGCGGGGATTTCTGCGTGGTACGCCCGAAGGGACTCGAACCCCCAACATTCAGAACCGGAATCTGACGCTCTATCCAATTGAACTACGGGCGCGTATCACGGGCGGCCCGCCGCAGGCGGGCCGCCCCTCTATTCACTTTTACATGGACTCCGGCGCGGACACGCCCAGCAGATCCAGCGCGTTGCGCAGGGTCACCTGGAGAGCCTTCACCAGTCCCAGGCGCTGGTTGGTCAGCTCGGGATCCTCCGGGTTGTTCACCCGGGTGCTGTTGTAATAGCTGTGGTACAGCTTCACCAGCGACAGGATATAGTCCGCCACAATGTTGGGTTTGCGCACCTTGGCGGCCCTGGCCACCAGCGCGGGGAACTCGCCCATCATCTTCAGCAACAGCAACTCCTTCTCGTCGGTGAGCCGGTCATAGCTGTCCTCCCGGTGGAAATCGGGGATCTCCTCGTTCTTCAAAATGGAGCACATCCGGGAATAGGCGTACTGGGCATAGTACACCGGGTTGTCGTTGTCCCGGGCGGCGGCCTGCTTCATATCAAAGTCCATCTGAGAGGAGATGTCCTTGGACACGAAGAACCACCGGGCGGCATCCACGCCCACATCTTCGCACAGCTCCCGCAGGGTAATGGCGTTGCCGGTGCGCTTGGACATCTTGACCTCCGCACCATCCTCCACCATACGCACCATCTGGATCAGATCCACCGACAGCGTCCCCTTGGGATAACCCAGGGCAGTGAGGGCGGCCTGCATCCGAGTCACATAGGAGTGGTGATCTGCGCCCCACAGGTTCACCAGGGTGGTATAGCCCCGCTCCACCTTATACACATGGTTAGCCACATCCGGGGTGAGGTAGGACAGCGTGCCGTCGCTCTTGCGCAGCACCCGATCCTTCTCATCGCCGTAGTCCGTGGTCTTGAGCCACAGGGCCCCGTCCTTTTCGTAGATCAGGCCCATCTCATCCATCCGCTTCAGGCAGGCGTTGATCCGCTCCATGTTGTTCTCATAGAAGAACGTCTCGTGGATCCAGGACTCCATATGCACCCGGTAGAGCTCCAGATCCTTCTCGATCTTCTTCAGCTCCCGGGTTTTGCCCTCCAGCATGAAGTACTCCAGCCGCTCCTTGGGATCGGCGTTCAGCCACTTGTCGCCGTCCTGCTCCGCAATGTCCCTGGCAATCTGCTTCACGTCGTCGGCGTGGTAGCCGTTGTCGGGCAGGGGATACTCCTTGCCAAAATGCTCAAAGTACCGGGAGATCAGGGACTCACCCAGCATGACGATCTGGTTGCCGGCGTCGTTCACATAGAACTCCCGCAGCACATCGTAGCCACTCTTTTCCAGCAGGCGGCAGATGGCGTCTCCCCAGGCCGCACCCCGGGCATGGCCGCAGTGCAGATCGCCGGTGGGGTTGGCGGATACCCACTCCACCAGGATGTGCACATCCTTGCCGGAGTCGTTCTTGCCAAAGTCGTCCCCGGCGTCCAGCACCTGGTTGATCAGGGCGGTTAGCGCGCCGCTGCGCAGCTTGAAGTTGATAAAGCCGGGCTTGGCCACAGTGACGGACTCCGCCTCGGGCAGCAGCTCCTGAAGCTTCTCCGCCAGGGGTTGGGCAATGTCCATGGGGCTCTTGTGCAGCGTCTTGGCCAGCTTCATGGCCGCGCCGGTGGCATAGTCCCCCAGCTTGGTGTCCCGGGGCACCTCCACCGTCAGCAGGTTGTCCTCGGGCTCCAGCCCATAGACCTGGTGGACGGCCTCCTTGACAGCCTGGAAAATTTTCTGTTCAAAATCATTCATGATGCCTTGACCTCCATCACGGCAGGGCGTGCTTCCCCTCCAGCAGCTCCTGGAGGCGGGCCAGCAGCTCCCCCGCCGCGTCATTATCCTTCATCACCAGCAAAATGGTGTCGTTCCCGGCAAGGCTCCCTACCAACCCTGGCAGCTCCGACTTGTCCACATAGGAGCCCACCGCGTTGGCCAGCCCAGGCAGCGTTCGGATCACGATGATGTTCTGGGCGGCCTGAGCCGACACCGCACCCATCCGGGTGATGTTCATCAACCGCCGCAGATCGTCGTCCTCCATGGACAGGGGGTTGACGCTGTAGCGGATCAGGCCGCTGGGCTCGGCCTGCTTCACCAGCCCCAGGGCGTGAAGATCCCGGGACAGGGTGGCCTGGGTGCAGTGCACCCCGTTCTCCTCCAAAAGCGCCTGGAGCTGCTGCTGCGTCTCCACCGGCTGCCTGGAGATCAGTTCCAGGATCAGCTTTTGCCGGTTTTTTTTCATGAGCCTGCTTCCAACCCTTCTCAGTTGCCCGTGAAAGGAGCGTATATCTCATAAAAGAGAATTATATGCCGGTGACAACCGGCACGCTATACACTCTATCGGGTTTTTCTTGTATATTCTTGCATATTTTTGCATGGACTCCGGCGAAAGCCGGCCGCCGCGCTTCCGGGGCCTGATATCCGGTCATCGCTCCGGGCAGGCGGCTATGGAAAAACGGAGCTATTATATCCCCTCTGTTCCGGGAACGCTATACGTTGCTTCTGAATATTTTGTATAATCTCGTATATTTTTTCGGGTTTTCCCTGTTTCATTCACTTTTTATTCCGTCCGGTCTCGCTCCCGTCCGGCTTCTGGAGGGTGATCCGGCTGCGAAATTCCGTGGGGGTCATCCCCTTAAACTTCAGGAAATTGGTATTGAAGGTCTTGATGTTGCTGTATCCCACCTCGAAGGCCACGTCAATAACGTAATACTCCGTGGAGGCCAGCAGCTCACAGGCCCGGTTCACCCGCACAAAATTCAGCAGAGTCTCAAAATTCATATCGGAGTGATAGAGCATCAGTCGGTTCATCTCCGCCACGGAGATGCCGAACCGGGAGGCCACCTGTCCGGCGGTGAGCTTTTCAGTGGTGTAGTTCTTGTAAATATAGTCGGTGATCTGGTAGGCCACGTCTTTGTTGGTGCGGTTGAATTTGGTCTTGGATTTGGCGTAGATCTTGCGAAACTTGATGGGGGCTACCCCCACCTGGGCCACAAAATGCTTAGAGAGGTGGGACGCATCTACAAACCCGGTGAGGGTGGCGATAGCGTCCAAGGTCAGATCGGTATAGATCAGGTAGTCAGAGACTTTTTCAATGCGGATGCTGGACAGCAGTTTGGAGAAGGTGGTGCCGGTGGTCTCCGCGATCCGCTTGGACAGGGTAGACTCTGAGATGAAGAAGGCCCCCGCCACACTGGCCAGGGTGAGCCGCTCGGCGGAGTGGGCATAAAGGTAGCTGAGGATAGAGCGCTCCGCGGCAATGTCCTTCTCATAGTCCTTTTCGCCCCGGACGGCCATGACATAGCGCCGGTAGAGGATCATCAGCTCGATGATCTTGTTGGTGACATAGAGCTGGGACAGAGGTCGCTCCTGGGGGGGATTGACTCTGGTGGACTCCACCCCCAGCTCCGTTCGGAGCTGCTCCGCCAAATTGTCCACGCAAGCCGCCTGAACGGAGTCCAAATACACCACCGGCTCCATGGACAGGAAGCGCAGCAGCTCAGAGCTGTCCTCCTCCATGCCGGCGATGCCCTTCAGCATGGAGTTAATGTAATGGTAGTCATACACAATGAGCATCAGCTGCATGGTCTGCTCCACCTGGGTGATCTCGGTGATGCCCCAGGGGGTGACGGCAATCAACATATCCGGCCGGATATCATAGGGCTCGCCACCGATCTCAATGACGCCCCGGCCCCGCTTGATGTAGATAAACCGGGCGGACTGGTGGATCAGGGGCCTGGTAGGGGCCTGAATGGCCTCATAGTCAAAGGAGCAGATGGCGGCGGGGTCGCTGGATGCGGACAGGTTGTCCTGCAATACCGCAGGTCGGTTCAAAACGGATCACCTTCAGCCTTTCTCATGTCGAGCACGGGGAACAGGAAAGCCCGGCCGTATGTGACAGGCACATACGGCCGGCTTTTCCTGTTGTGGGAAAACGCTGCGAAACGTCAGGGTCAGCTCAGAATCAGCATGGCCACGGTGAGCACCACGGCGGAAACCACCGCGATGATGGCCAGCAGCTTGGCCGCCCACTTCACCCAGGTCTCCCAGGGCACACGGGCCAGAGCCAGGCCACCCATGATGAAGCCGCAGGTGGGGGTAAACAGATTCACGAAGCCGTTGGCGGCCACGTTGATCATGATGGAGGTCTCCACGGACCAGCCCATGCCCGCCACGATGGGGGACACGATGGGGGCGGACAGGCTGGCCAGGCCGGAGGAGGACGGCACCAGGAAGCTCAGCCCCACATGGAGCAGGTAATCCAGGAAGCCGAAGATGGGGGCGGGCAGGCCGGAGGCGGACAGCGCGGTGACGGAAGCCTCCACCAGCCAGGTGCCCAGACCAGTGGTAGTCATGATGACGGTGGTGGCACGGGCCAGGGCGATGACCAGGTTGACGGAGATCATGTCGGCAAAGCCGGCCACGATGCAGGGCATCATCTTGCTCTTGTCGTCCAGGCCGATGAGGCCGATGATAATGCCCATCAGCAGGAACCAGGTGGCCGCGTCGTCGAACCACCACCAACCGAAGGGATTGCCGGTGAGTACGCCGGAGAAGCCAAAGGCGTTGAAGATGCCCTCGTTCAGATCCTCCCAGGGGATGAAGCCCAGGATCATCACCACAAAGGCCAGGGCGAACACAACCAGAACGCCCTTCTGACGGCCGGTGAGGCGGACGTCGTCCGCGATCTCGGTGGAGGTGCCGTAGGCAGCCTTGCACTCGCCGATCTGCTCGGCGGTGAAGATGGAGCCCTTGCCGTCCTTCACCTTCCGGGCGTAGGCGGTGACAAACAGGGCGGAGATCACATAGGTGCTCAGCCAGAGGATAATGGCCTCCACATACACGATGCCCATGTTGAGATCCACGCCCGCCGCGGCCACGGCGGCGCCGGTGGCGAAGGGGTTGATGGTGGAGCCCAGCACGCCGGTGCCGGCGCCCAGCAGAACGGTGGCCGCGCCCACCATGGGGTCAAAGCCCGCGGCCATCATGGTGGCGGCCAGCAGGATATAGAAGCCCACGGTCTCCTCGCCCATGCCGTAGGTGGTGCCGCCGATGGAGAACAGGAACATCAGGATCCAGACCAGCACCAGTTCCTTGCCCTTCAGCTTTTTCACCAGCACCTGAATGCCGGTCTCCAAAGCGCCGGTGGCGTTCAGGATAGACAGGAAGGCGCCCAGGCAGAACACGAAGCCAATCACGTCGCCGGCGTCATGCCAGCCGGCGATGGGGGCCATCAGAATGTCGCTGAGGGACGCGCCCTCCACCGCCATCTCCACAGCCTCGCCGGTCTCCTCGTCAACGCCGGTGTAGGTCTGGCCGCTGGCAATCCAGGTGACGATGGACACCACCAGCAGCACAGCCAGAAGAATGGCAAATGTGCTTATCGAGCGTCTCTTTTTCTTCTCTGCCATGACAATCTCTCCTTCTTATATTATAGTCGTTTCCGCTTACTTTTCAACCACCGTTCCCGTTTTTCCGTCCAGCGCCTCCGCCGCCCGGGACAGAGAGGTGATGAGGGCGGTGCCGCCGTTGGCGCTGTGTTCCACAAACTCCATACAGGACTGAACCTTGGGCAGCATGCTGCCGGGGGCAAACTGGCCCTGTTTGATATACTCCTCTGCCTCAGCCAGGGTCATGGAGGCCAACTCCCGCTGATCGGGCTTGTTGAAATTGACGCACACACGATCCACCGCGGTGAGGATGATGAGCTGATCCGCCTTCACGTCCCGGGCCAGCAGGGCGCTGGCCCGATCCTTGTCGATGACGGCGGCCACGCCCTTCAGGCCCTTGTCGGTCTCCACCACGGGGATGCCGCCGCCGCCCACGGTGATGACGATGTTGCCGGCGGCCACCAGCTGATCCACCACCTCCAGCTCCACAATGCGCTTGGGGATGGGGGAGGGAACCACCCGGCGGTAGCCCCGGCCGGCGTCCTCCACAAAGGTGAAGCCCTTCTCCGCCGCAATGGCGTCGGCCTCCTCCTTGGTGTAGAAGCTGCCCACGGGCTTGGTGGGCTTCTGGAAGCCCGGGTCGGACTCGTCCACCACTACCTGGGTTACCACGGTGGCGCAGGCTTTCTTGATGCCCCGGGCCTTCAGCTCGTCCTGGATGGCCTGCTGGAGGTGGTAGCCAATATAGCCCTGGGTCATGGCCCCGCACTCAGGGAAGGGCATATAGGGAGTGCCGCCGCCTTTGTTGGCGGAGAACTCCATGGCCAGGTTGATCATGCCCACCTGGGGGCCGTTGCCGTGGCCGATGATGACCTCGCAGCCCTTTTCCACCAGATCCACGATGGGCTTGGCGGTGCCCTTCACCAGCTCCAATTGCTCCTCAGGGGAATTGCCCAGGGCGTTTCCGCCCAGGGCCACTACAATCCGCTTCCCCATGCTCTTACTTCAGAGTCGCGTACATCACAGCCTTGATGGTGTGCATACGGTTCTCTGCCTCGTCGAACTGGCGGGCCTGCTTGCCCAGGAACACATCGTCAGTGACCTCCATGGCGGGCAGGTCAAACTTCTGGTAGATGTCCTCGCCGATGGTGGTGTCACGGTCGTGGAAGGAGGGCAGGCAGTGCAGGAAGATGGCGGTGGGTTTGGCCATGGCCATGACTTCCTTGTTCACCTGGTAGGGCTTCAGCAGCTTGATGCGCTCGGCCCAGATCTCGTCAGGCTCGCCCATGGACACCCAGATATCGGTATACAGCACGTCGCAGTCCTTGGCACCCTGCTTCACGTCGTCGGTCAGCTCGATGGTGGCGCCGGTCTCAGCGGCCACGGCCTTGCACTTGTCCACCAGGTCGGCGGCAGGCATCAGCTCCTTGGGCCCGCAGGCGCAGAAGTGCATTCCCAGCTTGGCGCAGACCACCATCAGGGAGTTGGCCACGTTGTTGCGGGCGTCGCCAAAGAAAGTGAGCTTGCGGCCGCGCACGTCGCCGAACTCCTCCTTCACGGTGAGGATGTCGGCCAGCATCTGGGTGGGATGGAAGGCGTCGGTCAGGCCGTTCCACACGGGCACGCCGGAATAGCGGGCCAGATCCTCCACCACGGACTGCTTGAAGCCGCGGTACTCGATGCCGTCATACATCCGGCCCAGCACCTTGGCGGTGTCAGCCAGGGACTCCTTCTTGCCCATCTGGGAGGAGCCGGGATCCAGGAAGGTGACACCCATGCCCAGGTCGCGGGCGCCCACCTCAAAGGCGCAGCGGGTGCGAGTGGAGGTCTTCTCGAACAGCAGGACGACCTGCTTGCCGGTGAGCCACTTGTGCTCCACGCCGTTGTTCTTCATCCGCTTGAACTCGGCGGAGAGATCCAGCATATAGTTGATCTCGGCGGGGGTGAAGTCCAGCAGGGTCAGAAAGCTCCGGCCGCGAATGTTGATACCCATTTACAAATTCCTCCTAAGTTGAATAAAGTTTTTTGGGACAGTCCTTATTCTGCCCGGATCAGGGGCATAGACATACACCGGGGACCGCCGCGGCCGCGGGAAAGCTCGGCAGAGGGCATCTCCAGCACGGTGAGGCCGTTGTCCCGCAGGATGGCGTTGGACACGTCGTTGCGCTGATAGACCACGATCTTGCCCGGGGCGATGCACAGGGTGTTGGAGCCGTCGTTCCACTGCTCCCGGGCCGCCGCGATGAGGTCGTCGCCGCCGCAGAAGATCAGCTTCACGTCGTCCACATGGGTGTACTTCTCCAGGATGTGCTTCAGGTCGGAGTCCACCCGCTTGATGCGCAGGTCGGCGGGGTCGTCCTGACCCGGGGTGATCTCGTACACGGTGAGCGGGCCCAGGATGGCGGGATGGACGGTGTACTTGTCCACGTCGATCTGGGTGAACACGGTGTCCAGGTGCATGAAGGCGCGGCTCTTGGGGATGTCGAAGGCCAGCACGGTGCGCACCTTGGCCTCGGGGTCGGTGAACAGGTTGCGGGCCGCGATTTCAATGGCGTCGGTGCAGGTGCGCTGGGAGATACCGATGGCCAGGGTGTCCTCGGTGAGGTTGAGCACGTCGCCGCCCTCGATGTTGGCGTGAAGGTCGCGGTCGTAGTACCGGGTGACCTGCCCCTCGAAGTCGGGGTGATACTTGAAGATATAGTCGGCGTAGATCGTCTCACGGCAGCGGGTGACGGAGTACATCTTGTGGAGGAACACGCCGGTGCCCACGCTGGCGAAGGGGTCGCGGGTGAAGTACAGGTTGGGCATGGGGTTGACCACCAGGTCGTCCGCCGGGGCCACCAGATCCTGGAGGGAGTAGGTATAGGCCTCGGCGCCCATCTCCTTCAGGGTGATGCCCTCCATCGTCTTTTCCACCAGCGCCTTGCCCTGGAAGTGGGTGGTGAGGTACTCCATGCACTTGTCCTGCCAGCGGCGGGTCTTGATGTTGCCCTCGAACAGCCACTGGCGCAGGAAGGGCTCCACCAGCTTGGGATTGAGGCTGAGCACGTCGGTCATCAGGTCCTCCAGATAGACCACCTCGGTGCCGTTGTCCCGAAGGATCTGGGCGAAGGCGTCGTGCTCCTCCTGGGCTACCTTCAGGAAGGGAATGTCGTCAAACAGCAGCTCACTCAGGGTGTCGGGGGTCAGGTTCAGCAGCTCACGGCCGGGGCGGTGCAGCAGCACCTTTTTCAGCGGGTTGATCTCGCTTCTGACACAAATACCTTTCATGGCTCCTCCTTATTGCAACTTAAATATTATTTTTGCCCCCACCTGCGCGCACCGGCGAGGCAAATGCTAACCATCTTTTATAGTACCCAAATTTGGAAAAAAAGATGGACGCTTTCGCCATCTCAAATTGTATATTTCCGCTAAATTTTTTTGGGCGCCCCACGGTCTATTTGAACAGTATCACAGTTACTGTCAAAATTTTGTCAGAATATTGCCTAAAAAGGCCGGAGAGCTGAAATTCTTTCCTGCTCTCCGGCCTTTTTCCGTGTTTGTCTATTCGTCAAATCGACAGGCCCGCCGCGGCTTGCCGGAACTCCTCTGGCCCCGCGGGGGTTTTCCCGCTGACGATCTTGGGCGATCCGCCGCCGGACACCTCCAGCAACCCCTTTAGGGCGTCCATCCAGGCCCGGGCCTTTCCCTCCGGGGAGATGGCGGCGAAGCTCACCCCGCCGTCCAGCTCTGCCATGAGCACCACGCCCCGGGTTGTCCTGCCCAGCACCGCCTGGCTCATGGCCCGCAGATCCCCGGCGTCCTTGGCAGCATAGGGGATCAACGTGTCCCCCGACTCCAGCAGGCCCGCCGCCTGATAGCCGCACAGCTCCCGGCGCAGAGCCTCATTCTCCTTCTTCAGCGCCTTGGAGGAGGCCAGCAGCCCCTCCATCTTGTCCGCCAGATCGGGTATGCCCGTGTCGGACAGCTCCACCAGCCGGCGCAGCACGGCGTGATCCTCCCGCAGGCGCGCCTCCGCCGCGGGGCCCACCGCGGTGTAGATCTTGGTGCCCCGGCCGGAGTGCTCGCTGCCCAGCACAGTGAAGGACAGGATCTGCCCGGTGCGGCTCACGTGGGGGGTGCCGCAGGGCTGGGTGTCCACATCGGCGAACTTCACAATGCGCACCTCGTCATAGCCCTGGTACTTGGGGTTGGGGTAGTCCGCCCCCTTCATGTAGGACAGCTCCACCGGGAAATCGTCCATAATCTGCTTGTCCAGGAATGCCTGCACCTCCTTTAGATGGCCGGGGGGCAGCTCCTTGGTGTCCACCTCGTACCACTGGTTTTCCGGGTGCACGCCGATGGCCACAATCCGCAGCCCCAGCCGCCCGTAATACCCGTCCAGCATATGGAAGGCGGACTGGACGGCGGTGTTGTTCCAGCGGGTGAGCCGATCCACCTCCATGTGGACGGGGTCGGTCAGTTCCCCCTCCACCCGGTGCCAGAGGGTGTCCCCCTCCCACCGCAGCTCCAGTACCTTTTGGCCGTTGATGGCGCCCTCGTCCGCCAGAGCGCCCCCCTTCTCCCCGTAGAACACGGTGTCCTCAAAGGAGTACCACCCGTCCCGGAGCTCCTTGATCCGGGTGTCCAGGGTGAGGTTGAGAAAGTTGTCGTAATTCCGGTTCAAGCCGGCCCCTCCTTATGGTTCAGTATGTATTAGTCCAGCGGCGCGTCGCAGAAGGCGCAGCACCGCACGCCCCCCGTCTCCTTCACCAGCGGCGGCAGGTAGTGCTCCGTCTGGGTGATGCACCGTGGGTTATGGCACACCGGGCCACGGCCAATCTCCACCGGCCCGGGCTGTATGCGGGGCTGGTTGGCCAGATCTGCCAGCAGCGCCATCCGGGAGTACATCCCGTACCGGGCCTGCTCGAAGTACACCGCCCGGGGGTCGTCGTCCACGTCCACGGCGATCTCGTCCACCCGGGGCAGGGGGTGCATCACCAGCAAATTCTCCTTGGCCCGGGCCAGCTTGGAGCGGGTGAGGATGTAGATGCCTTTGCACCGCTCATACTCCAGGGGGTCGATGAACCGCTCCCGCTGGATGCGGGTCATATAGAGCACGTCCAGTTGGGGAATGACGGGATCCAGGCCGGACACCTCCAGGAAGGGCATCCCGTTGTCCTTCATGAACCGGCGAAGATACTCGGGGATGGCCAGCTCCGGGGGCGCGATGAGGAAAAAGCGGATGTCCTTGAACTTGGCCAGCGCCTTGATGAGGGAGTGGACGGTGCGGCCGTTCTTCAGATCGCCGCACAGCCCCACGCTGAGCCCGTCCACCGAGCCCCGCAGCCGGGTGATGGTGGTCAGGTCGGTGGTGGTCTGGGTGGGGTGCATATGGCCGCCGTCCCCGGCGTTGATCACCGGCACCTCGGAGTAGAGGGAGGCCGCCTTGGCCGCTCCCTCCCAGGGGGTGCGCATCACCACCACGTCGGCATAGCCCGCCACCATCTTGACGGTGTCTTTCAGGCTCTCCCCCTTGGCGGTGGAGGAGGACTTGGGGTCGGCGAAGCCGAACACCGTGCCGCCCAGGCGCAGCATGGCGGTCTGGAAGGAGAAGTTGGTGCGGGTGGACGGCTCGTAAAACAGCGACGCCATCACCTTCCCCCGGCAGGCGTCCAGATATTGATCCGGGGCGTCCATGATCCGCTCCGCTCTGGCGTACAGCTCGTCCCATTCCTCCCGGGGCAGATCTCCAAAATCAATCAAGTGGCGCATAGTCTCTGTCTCCTCCTGCCTTCCATATGAATTTTTTCCGCAAAAAACCCTGCCCAATGGGCAGGGTTTTCAATGGGGCTCTGTGCCCTGCTATGCTATAAACGGTGAAGCATGGCTTCAAGGGCGCGCCCTCGCGTCCGCGGACGGAACATCTAAAAATTCTCGCCAGGACGCGGGTTTTGACGCAGTGCATTTCGATTTATGATACTCTACGCGGCAGGAAGTCGATAGTAGTAACTGCCCCTTTATCTTGTATATTCTTGTAATCCTGAGGGCGGTGGAAAAATCGTCCAAATCCCCGGAGCCACGCCCTTTTCGAGACAGAGCAGGCCCCCGCGAGCATCCCGCGGGGGCCCGTATTTGCCGTCTATCCGTTCAGCGTAAAAAGCCGTCCAGAATCTTCTGCTCGGCCTCCTCCTCGGTGAGGCCCAGGGTCATCAGCTTCAGGATCTGATCCCCGGCGATCTTCCCGATGGCGGCCTCGTGGATGAGTTGGGCGTCCATATGGTTGGCCACGATGGCGGGGATGGAGCTAACCTTGGCCTGCCCCATGATGATGGAGTCGCACTGGACGTGGCCAAAGCAAGGGGCGTTGCCCTCCACCTGGGGGTAGAACACCTGCACCGAGCGGTCCTGGGCCACGGAGCGGGAGATCACCTGGGTACGGGCCCCCTCCCCCTTCAGGATCACGTCCATCTTGCTCTCGGCGAACTGCTCCCCGTGGGTGAGCAGCCGCTCGGTGACCACCGCCTCCGCCCCGGCGCCCACCTCCACCTTGGTGTACCGCTTGGTGTGATCCACCCCCCGGATCTGGACGGTCTCCAGTTGGATGGAGGCCCCCTCCTCCAGGTAGACGATGGTGTGGGGGTTCATGATCCGGGCTCCGGTGCCCTCCCCCTCGCCGTAATGCTTCTCCGTGTATCGCACCTTGGAGCCCTTGCCCACGTAGAACGTGTGCACGCCGTCGTGCTGGGTGGTGTCGCAGCCATCATTATGGATGCCGCAGCCGGCGATGATGTCCACGTCGCAGTCCTCGCCGATGAAAAAGTCGTTATACACCAGATCGGACAGCCCGCTCTGGGTGAGCAGGACGGGGATGTGGACATCCTGCCCCTTGGTGCCCGCCTTGATCCGGATGTCGATGCCGGGCTTGTCCTCCTTGGAGGAGATCTCAATCGTCTCGGTGCTCCGCCGGGAGTCCAGCCCGCCATCCTTGCGGATGTTGTAGGCCCCCTCCGGCACGCCGTCCATGTCGGCGATCTGCTTGAGCAGCTCCGCGTCGGTATGGTTCATGCCCGTCCCTCCTCTCCCACAAAGGCACACCCGGGCAGGGTGTTGGCCAGAATTTTCGGGAAGATCTCCGCTCTGGGTCCCTGCTCAGACACCAAGCCGTCCGCCACCAGCACGATCTCGTCCGCCAGCCCGATGATCCGCTCCTGGTGGGAGATGATCACGATGGTGGCCTCCCGCTTGTCGTGGATATAGCGGAAGGTCTCCGTCAGCTTGGCAAAGGACCACAGGTCAATGCCCGCCTCCGGCTCGTCGAAGATCATCAGCGGGGACTTCCGGGCCAGAATGCTGGCGATCTCAATGCGCTTCACCTCGCCGCCGGACAGGGAGGCGTCCACTTCCCGGTCGATATAGTCCGCCGCGCACAGCCCCACCTGGGTGAGCAGCTGGCAGCCCTCGGCACGGCTGAGGAAGGGATTGCCCGCCGCCAGCCCCAACAGATCCCGCACCCGCAGGCCCTTGAACCGGGGGGGCTGCTGGAAGCCGTAGCTGATCCCCCGCTTGGCCCGCTCCGTGATGGACAGGTCGGTGATGTCCTCTCCGTTCCACAGAATCTGGCCGCCGGTGGGCTTATTCAGCCCCATGATGGCCCGGGCCAAGGAGGTTTTACCCCCGCCGTTGGGCCCGGTGATCACCCAGAACGCGCCGTCAGGCACAGTCAGTGACACATCCCGCAGGATGTCCTTCTGCCCCGCCCCCTCCTCCACGGAAAAGGCCAGGTGCTTCAGCTCTAACATAGTCATATCTCCCATCAGATTCCGCCGGGGCGAAATCATAGTCTATTTCTATGGTTTGCAGTATACCATAGGAGGAAAGGGCTGTCAAGAACATAAATCATAGTTTTCTACTATGGTTTTGCCCGCCCGCTGTCCATTCTGCCAGAGGCCTGGTCAACTGGCACGTTTTGCTCCCCGGACATAGAATAGGGGGCAAAGGAGGTGTGAACATGGAGAAAATCATTCCATGCTCGCTGAAGGATCAGGAGGTATTCCAGCGGGTGTGGCAGCGGGTGATGGCGGGCCGGGAGGACTGCGACTGCCCCATAGAGGCCATCCCCCCGGGGATGGAAGGGGATGTGTCCTGCCAGCGGCTGGAGGAGCTGATGCAGCTGAACGCCGGCCGCCCAGCGGAAAGCGGTAGCACACTGGAGGCAGTCCCGGCCCAGGAGGCCCCGGTACCCCAGCCCGAGCCCATGCCCCCGTCGGAGGAGCCCCCCGCCCCGGAGCCCCCAGAGGTGGAGCAGCCCCCCGCAGAGGCGGAGCCCATGCCCCAGCCGGAGGGCCCCCACCGGGGCAGCGACCTGCCCAGGCTGTGGGAGGAACCCCAGCCCGTTGACGACCGCACCGCCCGCCTGCGCCGCCAGGTGATGGAGGCGCTGGAGGGCTGGCAGTTCTACCGGCATCTGGCCCGGCGGGCCAGGGGGGCGGACGCCCGGGTACTTAACACGCTGGCCGGAGAGCTACACCGCTGCGCCCGGCGGCTGTCGGCGGCGTACTTTCTGATCACCGGCCTGCGGTACTGGCCCAGCGAGCTGCTGTCCGCCCCGGCCATCCCGTCCTACTGGGGGGCCCTGCGACGCCGCCACCAGCTGGAGCAGCAGCAGGAGACCGCCTTCCGCCTGGCGGCGGACGACTGGGAGGATCCGGATATGCTGGAGCTGTACGGCGAGCTGAGCGAGGGCTGCCAGCGTCGCTGCCGCCAGCTCCGCGCCCTGCTGGAGCAGGATCTGACGTAAAGGAACCGCGGTTTACAGCAGAACAAGCTAAAGACGCTGCCCGATGGATGGAACGCACAGTGTGCACCCCCTACAGGCAGCCATTTGGCTCAGCGCGGAAAAGGGGGACGCTTCCAGAAGAAGCGTCCCCCTTTTAGGACTCTGTTATGCGGAATGATACGCAGAGATTACTTATAAAGCTCAATAAGCTTCTGCAAGTGCTCCCAACGGGCCATGGCCGCTTCCTCGTTCTTCTTGAACAGCTCGTCGGCGCGCTCCGGGAAGGAACGGGTCAGGGAGGAGTACCGGGCCTCGTTGAGCAGGAACTCCTGGTAGCCGCCGGCGGGGGCCTTGGAGTCCAGGGTGAACGGGTTCTCGCCCTGCGCCTTCTTGGCGGGGTTGTAGCGGAACAGGTTCCAATAGCCGCAGGCCACAGCCTTCTTCATCTCGCTCTGGCAGTTGGCCATGCCACCCTTGATGGAGTGCATCTCGCAGGGGCTGTAGCCGATGATCAGGGACGGGCCGTGATAGGCCTCCGCCTCCCGGATAGCGGCCAGGGTCTGGTTGGGGTTGGCGCCCATGGCCACCTGGGCCACGTAGACGTAACCGTACTGCATCACGATCTCCGCCAGGGACTTCTTGGGCATCTGCTTGCCGGCGGCGGCGAACTGCGCCACCTGGCCGAAGTTGGAGGACTTGGACGCCTGTCCGCCGGTGTTGGAGTACACCTCGGTGTCGAACACGAAGATGTTCACGTCCTCACCGGAGGCCAGCACGTGATCCAGTCCGCCGTAACCGATGTCGTAGGCCCAGCCGTCGCCACCGAAAATCCACACGGACTTCTTGTTCAGGTAGTCCTTCTGATCCAGGATCTCCTTAGCCAGCTTGCAGGCGTCGCAGTCGCAGAACTGGGCGCCGCTGTCCTTCAGCTCCTTGGCGTGGGCCTGGAACTGGGGCAGCTGATCCCCAAAGACCTTGGCGGCGGCGGGGCTGCCGGTGAAGGCCACGATCTCGTCCACCGTCATCAGGCCGTCCTCCAGGGCTGCGATATACGCCTTCGTGGCCTCCTGGTTGGCCTCACCATCGTCCATGGTGTCCAGCCACTTCTGGGCGGCTTCCTTCAGCTCGGGAACGGTGTGGGGCACCGCGATGAGGGCGCGGGTCTTATCCGCCAGGGCGTTGCGAATGGCCTTCTGGCCCAGGTGCAGGCCCAGGCCGTGCTCGGCGTTGTCCTCAAACAGGGAGTTGGCCCAGGCCACGCCCTTGCCGTCCTTGTTGACGGTGTAGGGAGAGGTGGCGGCGGGGCCGCCCCAGATGGAGGAGCAGCCGGTGGCGTTGGAGACGTACATCCGGTCGCCGCACACCTGGGTGACCAGGCGAGCGTAGGCAGTCTCGGCACAGCCGGCGCAGGAGCCGGAGAACTCCAGCAGGGGCTGCTTGAACTGGCTGTCCTTGACGGAGCCGGTGCCCTCCATATCGGCCTTGGGGGCCACCTTGGCCACCATATAGTCGAAGGCGGGCTGACGGCCGGCCTCCTGCTCCAGGGGCACCATGCTCAGGGACTTGGTGGGGCAGATGCCCACGCACACGGAGCAGCCCATGCAGTCCATGGGGCTGACGGCCAGACTGTACTTGTAAACGCCCTTGCCCTTGCCGGCCTTGATGTCCACGATCTGGGCGCAGTCGGGGGCGTTCTTGGCCTCCTCGTCGGTGAGGGCGAAGGGCCGGATGGTGGCATGGGGGCAGACGTAGGCACACTGGTTGCACTGCACGCAGGTGTCGG
The DNA here is from genome assembly GCA_021768085.1 of Bacillota bacterium. Taxonomy (GTDB): domain Bacteria; phylum Bacillota; class Clostridia; order Oscillospirales; family Oscillospiraceae; genus Enterenecus. The sequence goes on along the minus strand of JAETOJ010000014.1, from coordinate 43,893 downwards.
GGTTCCAGGCGGGCACGGACACGGCCACGCCCCGCTTCTCATAGGCGGAAGCGCCCTGCTGGAAGGTGCCGTCCACGTGGGGCACGAAGGCGGACACGGGCAGGCTGTCGCCGTCCATGCGGTTGATGGGCTCCATCACGTCCTTCACCATCTCCACGAGCTCGGGGCGGCCCTCCAGGTGCTCGCCCTTGTCCTCGTCCTGAGCGGTGGCCCAGGAGGCGGGCACGTTGAACTTCTTGAAGGCGGTGGCGCCGATGTCGATGGCCTTGTGGTTCATGTCCACCACGTCCTGGCCCTTCTTCAGGTAGGAGTGGGTGGCGGCGTCCTTCATGTAGCCGATGGCCTCGCTCTCAGGCATGACCTTGGACAGGGCGAAGAAGGCGGACTGGAGGATGGTGTTGGTGCGCTTGCCCATACCGATCTCAATGGCCAGGTCGATGGCGTTGATGGTGTAGACGTTGATGTGATGCTCCGCGATGTACCGCTTGGCCACGGCGGGCATATGCTTATCCAGCTCCTCGTCGCTCCACTGGCAGTTGATAAGGAAGGTGCCGCCGTCCTTCACGTCGCGCACCATGGGGAAGCCCTTGACGATATAGGCGGGCACGTGGCAGGCCACGAAGTCGGCCTTGTTGATATAGTAGGGGGCCCGGATAGGCTGGTCACCGAAGCGCAGGTGGCTGATGGTCACGCCGCCGGTCTTCTTGGAGTCGTACTGGAAGTACGCCTGGACGTACTTGTCGGTGTGGTCGCCGATGATCTTGATGGAGTTCTTGTTGGCGCCCACGGTGCCGTCGCCGCCCAGGCCCCAGAACTTGACCTCGATGGTACCCTCGGCCGCGGTGTTGGGGGAGGGCTTCTCCTCCAGGGAGATGTTGGTCACGTCGTCCACGATGCCGATGGTGAACTGGCGCTTCTGCTCGGTCTTAGTCAGCTCCTCATAGACCGCGAACACGCTGGAGGGCGGAGTGTCCTTGGAGCCCAGGCCGTAGCGGCCGCCGATGACGGAGATATCGGTCTTGCCCGCGTTGGCCAGGGCGGTCACCACGTCCAGGTAGAGGGGCTCGCCCTGGGCGCCGGGCTCCTTGGTGCGGTCCAGCACGGCGATCTTCTTGCAGGTGGCGGGGAGGGCGGCCAGCAGCTTGTCGGCCCGGAAGGGGCGGTACAGGCGCACCTTGATGAGGCCCACCTTCTCGCCGTGGGCGTTCAGGTAGTCGATGACCTCCTCGGCCACGTCGCAGATGGAGCCCATGGCGATGATCACCCGGTCGGCGTCGGGGGCGCCATAGTAGTTGAACAGCTGGTAGTTGGTGCCCAGCTTGGCGTTGACCTTGCCCATGTACTCCTCCACGATGCCGGGGATGGCGTCGTAGTACTTGTTGCAGGCCTCGCGGTGCTGGAAGAAGATGTCGCCATTCTCATGGGAGCCGCGCATCACGGGGTGGTCGGGGTTCAGCGCCCGGGCCCGGAACTCGTTGATGGCGTCCCAGTCCACCATCTCGGCCAGATCATCGTAGTCCCAGATGGCCACCTTCTGGATCTCATGGGAGGTGCGGAAGCCGTCGAAGAAGTTCAGGAAGGGGACGCGGCCCTTGATGGCGGCCAGATGGGCTACCGCGCCCAGATCCATGACCTCCTGGACGTTGCCCTCGGCCAGCATGGCGAAGCCGGTCTGGCGGCAGGCCATGACGTCGGAGTGGTCGCCGAAGATGTTCAGCGCGTGGCTGGCCACCGTGCGGGCGGACACATGGAACACCCCGGGCAGCAGCTCGCCGGAGATCTTATACATATTGGGGATCATCAGCAGCAGGCCCTGAGAGGCGGTGTAGGTGGTGGTCAGGGCACCGGCGGCCAGGGAGCCGTGGACGGTGCCGGCGGCGCCGGCCTCGGACTGCATCTCGATGACCTTCACGGTCTGGCCGAAGATGTTCTTGCGGCCCGCGGCGGCCCACTGATCCACGTTGTCGGCCATGGGGCTGGACGGCGTGATGGGGTAGATGCCCGCCACCTCGGTGAAGGCGTAGGACACGTGGGCGGCGGCGGTGTTGCCGTCCATGGTTTTGAACTTGCGTGCCATAGGCGTTTTCCTCCTTTTCATATGAGAACGAGTACCCATACGGTTTCGCTACCGTTTCGCGGGTAACAGTTTATCACAGTTCCGGCGGGTTTGCAATTCCTAATTGTGTTTTTTTCGGCAATCTTTCTCGGCGGCTATTCCACCGTGCAGGCGATATAAGTGAGGTGATCGCCCAGACGCTCCAGGTTGGACACCAGGTTGATGAACACCCCGCTGGACTCCGGGCGGCACGCCCCGGCGTTGAGCCGCTGGATATGCCGGTCGATGAGGCGGCGGCGCATGGCGTCCACGTCCTCCTCCACCCGGTTGATCTGGGGCAGCAGGCCCGGGTTTTTCTCCAGCACCGCCTGCCGGGTGAGGGCGTACAGCTCCTCCAGCCGCCCGGTCATTTCGCCCAGCTCCTCCATCACCGTCTCGGAGAAGTCCAGCCCCTCCTCCACCGTCCGCCGGGCGTACTTGGTGAAATTGTCCGCGATCTCGGCGATACGCATCACGTCCCCCAGGCTGCTGTGGAGGTTGGAGATGGGCCGCTCGTCCGCCAGCTTGCTCTGGGCGGACAGCCGGATCAGGTAGCTCACCATCTCCTGCTCCACCTCGTTGGCCTCCTCAATGAGCCGCAGGGTGGGGTCGATGAGGCCCACGTCCTTCTGGGCAAAGGCCCGGTAGCCCGTGCGGAAGGCGTCCATCGCCGTGTCGGACAGCCGCACCAGCTCCTTGTCCAGCAGGTCGATGGCCAGGGAGGCGGAGGACAGCATACGCTCGTCCAGGAAGGTGTCCCCCGCCGCCGCGCCGGGAGCCTCCTTCTCCCGGATCAGGGCCTGGGAGACCCGGACAAACCAGTCGCTCAGGGGCAGGAACAGCAGAGTGCACACCACGTTGAAGAAGGTGTGGAACATGGCGATCTGGGTGGCGGGGGCGGGGAACCACCGGCGGAAGGTGACGTCCATAAAGCCCGGCCAGAGGAGCAGCAGGACAAAGAACAGCGCGGAGCCCAGGGTGTTAAACAGCAGGTGGATCAGCCCCGCCCGCCGGGCGTTGGCCCCGGCGGTGGCGGAGGACATCAGGGCGGTGACGCAGGAGCCGATGTTGGTGCCCAGGATGATATACAGCACCTCGTTCCCGCCGGAGCCGATGGTGAGCCCCGCCACCGACATGGCGATGATCACCGACGTGGTGGCCGAGCTGGACTGCACCAGGGCGGTGAGCAGCACGCCCACCAGCAGCAGGAGCAGGGGGTTGGTCACCGACTGGAACAGGAACTGTACCGCGTCCCGGCTCTCCTCCATGGCGCCGGACATGAGGGACAGGCCCACAAAGATCAACCCCAGCCCCCCCAGGATTAAACCTGTGCGCTTCAGCCCGTCCCCTTTGCAGGCCATGGCCATCAGGATGCCCACAAAGGTGAGAATCTGAACGTAAGTGGTGACAGGGAAGGCGCTGAGGGCGGCGATCTGGGCGGTGACGGTGGTGCCGATGTTGGCTCCCATGATCATGGCCGCCGCCTGGTGGAGGTTCACCACCCCCACGTTGACGAAACCCACGATGAGCACTGTGGTCACCCCGGAGCTCTGGATCAGGGCGGTGGCCGCCGCCCCCACCCCCACGTTCACCAGCCGCCGGTCGGCGGTTCTGCCAAACAGCTCCTTGATCCGACCGGTGGCCAGCTGCTCGATGTTGGCGGTCAGCAGATGCACGCCCACCAGGAACACCCCCGTCCCGGCCAGCAGCCGGACGAGGAACAGGGAAAGCTGCGCGATGGTCATCTGATCTCCTCATTTCTGTGTGGTGTGATCGGACTGGATTACGCTTAGTATGGACAGAAAAGGCGAGACCCCGCCGTCACAAGACAGCAGAGTCTCGCCTTTTCATTGCCGTCCGGGCCCGGAGGGGCCGTATTGACGTTCCGGCAAACGCGGAGGATCCGCGCAGGCTACTCCCTCTGAAGGATGCACTTCCTTATATACCCTATGTACACCCCGCTGTCAATCCCTATTTTTCACAAAGATCAGAGGGCGTTCCTCCGCGGCACAGCTTCTCAAAGAGATCATCGATCTTATGCTTGATGTCCTCCGGCTTCAGATACTTCAGCAGATAGCCCGCCGGCTTCAGCGCCAGCAGGGCCCGCACCGCCGCCGGGTCGCTGCGCCCGGTGAGGAAGATCACCGGGAGATCCGCGAAGGATTTCTCCGAGCGCAGCATCTCCAGCGTCTGCCGTCCGTCGCAGACTGGCATCTCATAGTCCAGTAGCACCATGTCCGGCCTGTCCAGGGAGATGGCCCGGATGGCCGCCACACCGGACTCCGCCAGCGACACCTCGTAGTCCGCCTCCAGCAGCTTCCGCATGGCCTCCCGCAGGGTGACGGAATCGTCCACCACCAGCACCTTGGGCTTGTTGGCGTCCTTCTCCCGGTCGGCCAGGTAGCGCTCCACCTCCTCGATGGCGTTGTCCGCCTGGATGGGGGTGATGGTGACGGTCTCCTCCTGAGCGGGGGAGATGGCGCAGTAAGCGAAATACCCCTTCCCGGTGTTGAACAGCAGGCTCACCTGGGGCTTCTTGGTCTGGAACACCCGCTGGAGCTGCTCATAGGACAGCAGGCTCTCCGCCTTGAACTTCCGGGGCGCGTCCGGGAAGAAGTTCAGCACCTGATCCACAAACTGCCGGGCGGTGTACCGGACGGCGTTAATCAGCATCAGATCCAGCTTGCTGGTCTGGAGGCCCAGTATGCGCCCCACGGTGCTCACCATCAGCTTTTCCTCCAGGGCCAGAATGATCTCCTGGCTTTTCTTCCCCTCCTCATAAACCAGCCGGTAGTACACCCCCTGGCCGAACCGCTCCCCGGCGTAGGTGTCGCTCACCAGCTCCGACTCCAGCTGGAACATATTGAACAGCAGCTGGGTGATGATTTTGGTTAGGGCGGCCATTTTGTCCTTGGAGAGCAGATTTCCCCATTTGCTGGTGCCGGAGCCCACAATGGCCTGATCCTCCGTCAGGGTGTGGCCGATGAGCCAGCCGGAGCACACCCCCAGGAAATGCTTCACCGCGTCGGGGCTGTAGTCCGTCTCCACCAGCTCCCGCTCCAGGGCGGGGAGGGTGCCGTCCCGGAAGCTCCGGTGGATCTTCCGGTGGGTCTCCAGCCCCGGGTAGCCGATGGAGGCCATGTACTCCTCCTCCTCGTCAAAGTGCTTGACCGCATGGGCCTTGAAATACTTGATCCCCTCCTGGCTGGCCCACTGGCCCTTGTCGTCGTCATAGGCCAGCAGCCGGTTGATAATCCTGAACAGGCGCTGGTGTTCCCGATCGATGATCTCCACCCCAATATTATAGCTGTCCTGCCATTCCATCTGTTGTTCCATGGAACTCCTCTCCTTTGCCCACAGAAATATGTCCCTCCCTTGCCGGGAGGAACTGTCATTGCCCTCATTGTATCACACCCTTCGCTCCCCGTCCATAAAAAAATATTCATTCCAACAGAATTTCATGAAACGCCCCCAAGGGGTGGGGCCTTCCGCTCCGGGGCGGCGCAATTTTGTGCAAGCCGTCAAACGGTCTTTCCTGTGATTCCCGGTTATTCCTCCGGGGATATTGTACGATCTTTACTATAATTTAAATTATTCTTCCAATTTTCTGTGCGCTCTGCCCTGATTCTGCTCCTGGGTTCCCGGACAGAATACCGATTTCCTCCAGAAGAAAGGGGAATTCTCCTGTGAATTTTGCCCAAGGTAAAAATAAGCAATATCTCTAAAAAGCAGAGCAAGAATAGGGCTGTTTCCCCGCCGGGGAAACAGCTATACTTGTAGTTGAACAGGCCGGAAACGGCCAAAGACATCATTTATCATTTCAGGAGGTAGAACATGAAAATGAAGAAGCTCATGGCTCTGCTGCTGGCTGCCGTCATGGTTCTGGCCATGCTGGCCGGGTGCTCCAGCTCCGGCGGCAACGAGACGAAGGCTCCCGAGAGCAATCCCCCCGCTTCCCAGCCCGGCACCGAGGAGAGCAAGGCTCCCGAGGGCGGCGACAAAAAGTATGAGGGCGTGGAGCTGACTATGTGGTCCATGTGGAGCTCCGGCGAGCCCCAGGCCAACGTCATCGAGGAGGCCAAGGCCGCCTTCGAGGCGGAGACCGGCGCCAAGATCAACATCGAGTTCAAGGGCCGCGACGTGAACAAGGTTCTGGCCGCTTCCCTGGAGGCCCAGGACAACATCGACATCATCGAGGACGACTACAAGCGCATCGGCACCGTCTACAACAAGTTCACCTATGACCTGACCGACATGGCCAAGGCCGTCAACTACGACAGCTTCAGCTACAAGTGCCTCAACGATCAGTCCGTGGAGTGGGCCGGCTATCTGAACGCCATCGCCGAGCAGCCCCAGGTGGGCGGCATCTTCTACGACAAGGACGCCTTCACCAAGGCCGGCATCACCGCCGAGCCCAAGACCTGGGCCGAGTTCCTTGACGTGTGCCAGAAGCTGAAGGATGCGGGCGTGGCCCCCATCGCGCAGGACTCCGCCTACTGCGACTTCGCCTTCTATCATCAGCTGGTTCGCCACCTGGGCGAGGCCAAGATCGAAGAGCTGACCATGAACGGCGGCTGGAGCGGCACCGCCGCCGAGAAGGCTGCTGATGAGATCATCGACCTGATCAACAAGGGCTATTTCGTGGACGGCGCCCCCGACGAGTTCCCCTCCAGTGAGAACAAGATCGGCTTCGGCCAGGCCGCCATGATTGTGTGCGCCAACTACGTCACCGCTGAGGTGAACAACAACACCCAGACTCAGGTCAACTGGGGCCTGTTCAACTACCCCGCTGTGGACGGCGGCGCGGACAACGCCTCCGCTTACGCCGGCGCCAACTCTCTGGCCATCACCAGCTACAGCAAGAACCCCCAGGCCGCTTTTGACTTCATCATCTTCCTGACCACCGGCGAGTGGGATCAGAAGATGGCCGACACCGCCGCTCAGATCCCTGCCGACAGCCGCAACACCGCTCCCGCCGTCCTCAACGGCACTGTGGAGACCCTGCTGGCTGCCGACAAGCCCATGACTTGGTGCGCGGGCATCAGCGCGAACCCCGATGTGAAGGACACCATCAAGTCCATGTGCACCGAGCTGTTCGAGGGCAAGTACGCCACCGGCGCCGACTTCTGCGCCGCTCTGGACGCCCTGTATAAATAAGCTTACATCCGTCGCGCTGGCAGGCGGCGCCCCACCGGCGCCGCCTGCCTCTTTTATCCCGGCTTGCATTCCAGCTCGAAAGGAGAGGGCATTATGAGAAAAAATAAGGCCATGATCTTCTGGTTCAGCCTGCCCGCCGTGCTGTCCCTGCTGATCATGTTCGTCTACCCCGTGTGCCGCACGGTGCTGATGAGCTTCTTCCGTGTAGAAAGCGTCACCGCCACCGTAGCTGACTGGAGCTTCTACGGCCTGGGCAATTACCTGAAGATCTTCAAGAGCGCCAGCTTTATGACCTCCATGCGCAATATGCTGCTGATCTGGTTCGTGGGCGGCATCATCACCCTGGCGCTGGCCATGCTGATGGCGGTGGTGGTTACCAGCGGCATCCGGGGCAAAAAGTTCTTCCGGGCCGTCATCTACCTGCCCAACATCATCAGCGCCGTGGCCCTGGCCACCATGTGGATCCAGTACATTTTCAATTACGACTACGGTATGCTCAACAATATCGTCCAGTTCTTCGGCGGTGAGAAGGTCAAGTGGCTGGGCACCGATTTGAAGTTCTGGTCTATGACCGGCTCCTTCATCTTCGGCAGCGTGGGCTACTATATGCTCATCTACATCAGCGGCATCGAGGGCATCCCCCAGGATCTCTACGAGGCCGCCACCATCGACGGCGCGGGCAAGGTGGCTCAGTTCACCCGGATCACCCTGCCCCTGCTCAAGGGCGTCATCAAGACCTCCATCACCTTCTGGAGCATCAACACCACCACCTTCTTCCTGTGGACTAAGATGTTCTCCCCCATTGACACCGAGTCGTCCACCATTGTGCCGGTGATCTACCTGTACGACATGGTGTTCGGCGGGAAGGGCATCACCCAGCGGGACGCCGGAGCGGGCGCCGCGGTGGGCGTGGTGCTGACCCTGATCATCATCGCCGTCTACCTGGTCACCGAAAAGCTGTTCAAGGGCAATGACCTGGAATACTGAGAGAGGGGGAGCGAACATGAAAAACGAAAAGAAAGCCTACCGGGCCAAAATCAACTGGCACAGGGAGCTCCGCCTCCTTCCCGGCTATATTATCGTGCTGCTCTGGCTGGCCTTCACCGTGGTGATGCTGGGCTGGATCATCGGGGCCAGCCTGTCCACCCCCCGGGACATCTACCAGGGCCAGATCTTCCAGTTCTCCACCGGCCTCCACTGGGAGAACTACGCCACGGCCTGGAACGTGCAGAACGTGTCCGTGTTCTTCGGCAACTCCCTGCTGTACTCCGTGATCTCCTGCGTAGGCGTGCTGGCCATCTCCGCCCCGGCGGCCTATGTGCTCTCCCGGTGGAAGTTCACTGGCGGCAAGGCGCTGCGCATCGGCCTGGTCATTGCCATGAGCGTGCCCGTCATCATGGTGATCATGCCCATCTACTCCCTGTCCGTGCAGTGGGGGCTCAAGGGCCGGGTGCTACTGGTCATCTTGTATATCCTCCTCCGGGTGCCCTACACCACCATCTACCTGCTGGACTTCTTCTCCACTCTGTCCCGGGCCTATGAGGAAGCCGCCTATCTGGACGGGTGCAGCGCCCCCAAGACCTTCCTGAAGATCATGCTGCCCCTGGTGCAGCCCGCCATCGTAACGGTGACGATTTTCAACTTCATGTCCGTGTGGAACGAGTTCTTCATGGCCCTGATCTTTACCTCCAGCGAGTCCATGGCTCCCGTGGGCGTGGGCCTGCTGAACATCATCAACGCCATGAAGCAGACCGGCCAGATGGGCGGTATGTTCGCAGCGGTGATCATCGTGTTCCTGCCCACCTTCCTGCTGTATATCTTCCTGTCCGAAAAGATCATCTCCGGCGTCACCGGTGGCGGCGTCAAGGGTTAGGTTCATTCACAGCATAACAGGGAGGATTCTATCATTATGTCAGAAACAATACGCAACGGCCGGGTCACCATCCCCACCGACGTGGACGTGGTGCCCGAGACACTGGAGCTTCTCCAGCGCTGGGGGGCGGATGCCATTCGGGACTGCGACGGCACCGACTACCCCGAGGAGCTCAAAGGGGTGGACGCTAAGGTATACTCCACCTACTATACCACCCGGAAGGACAACGACTGGGCCCGAGCCAACCCCGACGAGGTACAGCAGTGCTATGTCATGACCGGCTTTCACACCGCCGCAGGCGGCCCGCTGTCCATCCCGCTGATGCAGGGGGTCAGCCCCGAGCTGATGGAGGTGAACACCCGGGACGACATCAAGCGGTGGTGGGAGGTGGTGGATCGCACCACCGGCCAGCCCCTGGCCGCGGACGCCTGGAGCTACGACGGAGCAACCGGCTGCGTGGTGATCCCCGGCCCCCAACCCTTCCACGAGTACACCGTCAGCTTCCTGGCCTACCTGATCTGGGATCCGGTGCATATGTATAACGCCGTCACCAACGGCTGGACGAATTTTGAGCACCAGATCACCTTCGACGTGCGCCAGCCCAAGACCCACAAGTTCACCATGGAGCGGTTGCGCAGGTTCATCGCCGATCACCCCTATGTGGACGTGATCCGGTACACCACCTTCTTCCACCAGTTTACCCTCATGTTCGACGAGCTAAAGCGGGAGAAATATGTGGACTGGTACGGCTACTCCGCCTCGGTGTCCCCCTATATTTTGGAACAGTTTGAGCGGGAAGTGGGCTATCCCTTCCGCCCCGAGTTCATCATTGATCAGGGCTACTACAACAACCAGTACCGGGTGCCGTCCAAGGAGTTTAAAGACTTCATGGCCTTCCAGCGCCGGGAAGTAGCCGCCTTGGCCAAGGAAATGGTGGACATCACCCATGAGCTGGGCAAGGAGGCCATGATGTTCCTGGGGGATCACTGGATCGGCACCGAGCCCTACCTGGATGAGTTCAAGTCCATCGGCCTGGACGCGGTGGTGGGTAGCGTGGGCAACGGCTCCACCCTGCGCCTCATCAGCGACATCCCCGGGGTGAAGTACACCGAGGGCCGCTTCCTGCCCTACTTCTTCCCGGACACCTTCCACGAGGGGGGCGACCCGGTGGGGGAGGCCCGGGAGAACTGGGTCACCGCCCGGCGGGCCATCCTCCGCAAGCCCATCGACCGCATCGGCTACGGCGGCTACCTCAAGCTGGCCTGCCAGTTCCCGGAGTTTATCGACTACGTGGAGAGCGTGTGCAACGAGTTCCGGGAGCTGTACGAGAACATCCGGGGCACCACCCCCTACTGCGCCAAGACCGTGGGCGTGCTGAACAGCTGGGGCCGGGCCCGATCCTGGGGTTGCCATATGGTGCACCACGCCCTGTACCAGAAGCAGAACTACTCTTACGCCGGGGTCATCGAGGCCCTGTCCGGCGCGCCCTTCGACGTGCGCTTCCTCAGCTTTGACGAGGTCAAGAACGATTCCCACGTGCTGGACGGCATTGACGTGCTGATCAACGTGGGGGACGGAGACACCGCCCACACCGGCGGCGCGGTCTGGGAGGATCCGGACGTATCCTCTGCCATTCGCAGCTTCATCTGGAACGGCGGCGGCTTCCTCGGCTTGGGTGAGCCCTCCGGCCACCAGTACCAAGGTCGTTATTTCCAACTGGCCGGGGCACTGGGCGTGGAAAAGGAGACGGGCTTTACCCTGAACTACGACAAATATAACTGGGAGGAGCACCCCGGCCACTTCATCCTGGCCGACAACCCTGGCGAGGTGGACTTTGGCGAGGGTAAGAAGGGCATTTATGCCCTGGAGGGCGCCCAGGTGCTGGTTCAGCACGACCGGGAGGTTCAGATGGCAGTGAACGAGTACGGCCAGGGCCGCACGGTCTACCTGTCCGGCCTGCCCTACTCCTTTGAGAACAGTCGCATCCTCCACCGGGCCATCCTCTGGGCCGCCCACGACGAGGAGGCGCTGTGCCGCTGGTTCTCCAGCAACCTCAACGTGGAGGTTCACGCCTTCCCGGCCAACGGCAAATACTGCGCGGTCAACAACACCTATGAGCCCCAGTCCACCACCGTATATCGGGGGGACGGCTCCAGCTTCCCGCTGGATTTGGATTCCAACGAGATCCGCTGGTACAGCATTTAAGCGTTAGACAACAAAAAGGACCCGGCGGAACACCCGCCGGGTCCTTTTTGTTGTCTGGCTGTTTTACCGCAGATCCTCCGTGGCGATGCCGTCCCCACCCGGCTGCGCCGGGTGGGGGCCCCTTTTGATTGAACTGCTCGGGCCGGCAAAGCTGGCCCCGCGCAAATCCGCCGCTTCGCGGCGAATTTCACGCCTTCGGCGGCGGTCAGAAGGCCGCTATGGACGGCGGCAACGGCCGCGGTTATTCCAGATCCTCCGTGGCGATGCCGTCCATGTCATCAAACGCCTGGTTTTCTCCGCCCATGGCCCAGATGAAGGTGTAGCTGCCCGTACCCGCCCCGGCGTGGATGGACCAGGAGGGGGAGATCACCGCGTCGTAGTTGCGCATGACGATGTGCCGGGTCTCCTGGGGCTCCCCCATGAAGTGGAACACCACGTTCCCCTCGGGAATGTCGAAGTAGGTATAGATCTCCATCCGGCGCTCGTGGGTGTGGGCGGGCATGGTGTTCCACACGCTGCCCGGCTCCAGCACCGTCATACCCATAGACAGCTGGCAGGTCTTGAGCACGTCCGGGTGGATGAACTGGTTGATCACCCGCTTGTTGGAGGTCTCGAGCGCCCCCAGGGGCTTCTTAGCCGCATCCGCCAGCTTGATCAGCCTCGTCTCATAGGAGCAGTGGGCCGGGGCAGATACACCGTAAAACCGGGCGGAATTGGCCGGGTCGGCGCTCCGGAAGGTCACCTCCCGGGCGCCCCGGGTGATATAGATGCAGTCCTTGTGGCCCATGGGGTACTCGACGCCGTCCACCGTGCACATACCGTCGCCGCCCAGGTTGAAGAAGCCCACCTCCCGGCGCTCCAGGAAGAAGCTGGTGCCGAAGTTGTGCCACACGTCGATGCCCTTGTCCATGGGGACTGTCTCCTCCACCGGCATGATCCCCAGGGTCACCATCCGATCCACGTGGGAATACACCGCCTGCACCGTGTCGGGCTGGTACAGATCCTGGATCAAGAACTCGTCCCGGAGCTCCTGGGTGGTGTAGCGTTTTACGTCCCTCTGATTTGCGCTGTAGCGGATGTCCATTTTGTACTCCTCCTTAAAAATATTACAGCCAGTAGGCGCAGGTGCCGTAGAGCAGGCGGAACAGCGCCTCCATGTAGTAGTAGTCCCCCCAGATCATGCACTCGTCCACCCCGATGCCGTCGGGCTTGGAGTATACCCCATGGAGCAGCAGCCCGTCCGCCCGAAGCGTATCCCGGGTGGTGTAGTCCCGGGCCAGGGACGCCAGGATCCGGTGGAGGGCGGCCTCGTAGTCCCCCCGCCTGGGGTGGGTGAGGGGCAGGTGGCGCAGCAGCTCCAGAATGCCGCAGCACAGGATGGCGGCAGCGGAGCTGTCCCGGGGCTCGTCCCCGTCGGTGAAGCACAGATCCCAGTAGCACACCCCGTCCTCCGGCAGTCGGGCCAGGAAATAGTCCAGCAGGCGGCAGGACGTGTCCAGGAAGGAGCGATCACCGGTGTGATGGAAGCTGAGGGCGAAACCGTACACCCCCCACGCCTGCCCCCGGGCCCAGCAGGAGCTGTCGCTGTAGCCCTGGGCGGTGCGGCCGAACCGGGGCTCCCCGGTGTCCACGTCCATGTAGAAGGTGTGGAAGGTGGTATCGTCCGGGCGAACCAGATACCGCTGGGCCCGCTTGGCGTGGCTGTAGGCGGCGCTGCGGTACTCCTCCCGCCCGGTGAGCCGGGCCGCCTGGTACAACAGAGGCAGGTTCATCAGGCAGTCGATGATCATCCGCCCCCGGTTGGCGGGGTCGTTCAGATCCCCCCAAGCCTGGAGGATGCCCGCCTTGGGGAAGTACCGGGCCAGGAGATGGTCCGCCGCCTTCAAAAAGCAGTCCCGGGCCCGTCGATCCTGGCGGAGCAGGGCCGCCGGGTAGCAGGACAGGCTGTAGAGAAAGCCCAGGTCATGGGTGTCCACATTTCCCGGTTTCTCCACCCGCTCATAGAAGGAGTGCAGCTGGGGCTCCAGCGCGTCCAGGTACTTCCCGTCCCCGGTGTGCTCCCACAGCAGCCACAGCATCCCGGAGAAAAAGGAGGTGGTCCAATCGAAGTTCTCCTCCTGGGTGGGATAGATCAGCCCCTCACTGCTGGGGGCGGGAAAGCTGCTCCCAAATCGGGGCAGCAGAGCGTCCACCTTTTCTCGGCAAAAGTCCAGCTGGGCCAGCACCAGCTCCCGATCCACGCAGGGCGTGGGTTGCTCCTTCATAAGCCATCATCCCTTCCAGCCGCGAAGCGGCATATTTCCTTGCCCTCATCGGAATAGTATACCTGGTTCCAGGCTCGGTGGAAAGCCTTTTGTTGTCCGGGTTTTTATATTTCTTGCGAAAACCGGGAAAGTGGTTTATAATCAAAGTACCTAACGCCCGGAGAGGGGGCCCCGCCCCGTGAGCACCTATAGTTTTTCCCGGACGGCCTCTGGGTCGCCCGGCTGCGAGACCTCGCAGCTACTCTACATCAGCCAGGATCAGTATTCCCCCACCTGGAACTCCAGCCTGCACACCCACGGCTGTGCTGAGCTGTTCTTCATTACCGACGGCCACGGCCGCTTCCGCACCCAGGACAGCGAGTTCCCCGTGTCCATCCGGGATCTGATCATCATCAACACCAACGTCCCCCACACCGAGCTGAGCCAGTGGGACAGCCCCTTGGAATACATCGTGCTGGGGGTGGAGAACCTGGAGACCATGGCGGCCGGCGCGGAGGGGTACACCATGCTCCACCTCCACCACGGCTGGGACGATCTGATGAGCTGCCTCCACCTGATGCTCCGGGAGGCCCACGATGCCCAGCCCGACTTTGAGGAGGCGTGCCGCAGCCTGCTGAAGGTGGTGCTCATCCAGCTGGGGCGGCAGGGGGAGGCCGCCCTGTCCGCTGAGGCCGCCGGGGGGAGGGCCAGCCGGGAGTGCGACCTGGTGCGGCGGTACATCGACAACCACTTCAAGGAGGATCTCAAGCTGGATCAGCTGGCGGAGCTGGCCCACCTGAACAAATTTTACCTGGCCCACGCCTTCCGGCAGGAGTTCGGCACCTCCCCCATCAACTACCTGATCTCCCGGCGGATTGCGGAAAGCCGTTTCCTCCTCCGGGAGACGGATCACAACCTCTCCCTCATTGCCCAGATCGTGGGTTTCTCCTCCTCCAGCTACTTCTCCCAGTGCTTCAGCCGGGTGGAGGGGATCACCCCCATGGAGTACCGGAAGCGGCGGCGCAGCGGCGCGTAAGTCCGATTGAGCGCGGAGAAAAGGACAGCCCCCTCAAGGGGGCCGTCCTCCGTCAAGTCCTGTCAACCCCGTCCGCCGCGCCCTGGAGCTGTGCGGCCACAAAGTCATACAGCTTTACCTTGAATGTCCCGTTCTCATTCAGCGCCGCGAAGATGCGGTTGACCTGATCTCGCCGGGACTCGCCCTCCTGGCCGGGCAGGCGCACGGGCATGAGGAACCGGCACGTTCCGCCACCCACCAGCCGCGCCCACACATTGGCGATAAGCTCGTTTCGGTCGGCGGAATTTTCCCCATACTCCACCAGCACGTCCACCATCGTCTCGCTGTCGATCTGAAGGGCGGTGGCGGGCAGCTTGAAGGCAAAGCTGTTGAGCATGGAGATCTCCGTTTCCACCAGATTGGGAAACCGAGGCTCCGGCTCCCGTCCATCCCGGAGCAGCTCCGCCACTTGTGAGACAAATTCGCTCTGTTCAACCGCATTCGCGGACCTGACCATGCGCCCCCCGCAATCGGGGCACCGGTCCTGTGCTTCGGCCCTGCTGAATAGGAAGCCGCAGTTATCACAGACGTACACCATTTCGATCACCGATTTTATTATAGCAAGTTCCCGCTTTTGTTTCAAGGGGCACATTTTAAGAAAGTACCCCCTCTTTTTTGTGTATTATATCCAAAATACCGGGTGTAATATCGCGTATAAACCAGCGTTTTACCCTATTTTGGAAAATCTTATGAAAAGGCCGCCCCCGTCAAACGGAGGCGGCCTCAGCGTGTCGAAAAAGTCTTTTCGCCACGCTGAGCGCGAATTTTTGGAACAAAGAACGTTCCAAAAATTCGTTGATTGAACATGAAAGACACCCCTCCTGGGTTTCTTTCACACTATCTTCCTTCCCGATAACGGAACAGAAGCAATTTTTTCGACAGTTCAAGGCCGCCCCCGTCAAACGGAGGCGGCCTCCCGCCATTTTCTTTTCCGCTTCCGGTCACCAGTGCCCGGTGTCATCGCTCCGCCGCCGGGGGATCACGTTGCCCACCTGGACGTTATACAGCGTCCGGGTCAGCTCGGTGAGCTCCGACTCCTTGAGCTGGGCGAACAGGAAGCCGTAGCGGAACTTGCCGGGCTGGAACTCCACCACCCGGATGATCTCCCCCATGAACTCCATGGGCACATAGTCCCGCAGCTTCACCCACAGCCGCAGCACCTCGTCCTCCGCGTGGAGGAACTCCGACTCGATGCACGCCCCGCCGCTGCTGATGTCCACCAGAACGCACTCCTCCGGATTGCTCCGGGCCTCGTCGGTGGGGTAGTACAGCGCCGCCGGGCCGTTCACATGGAGGCGGAAGTTCTGCCGGTGCTCCGAGATGGGCCGCATCTTCACATCCTTCACCCGGCACACCAGCCGGGTGGACTCCTGGACGGTGCCCTTCAGGACGAACTGGCTCATCTGCTCGTCAAAGCCCCGGAGCAGCAGCGACGTGCCGATCTCCCGGGTCTTGAAGGACAGCCCCCCCGGCAGCCGCTCCAGCGTCAGGGACGAGTCCCCCGGCGCGTAGCCGGTGAGCCGGCCCACCAAAAGCTCCTGGCCCTCCGGCGTCTCCACCGTCAGGCTCATGCCGTTGTGGAGATCAGGCAGGATGCCGGAGCCCTCCTCCTGATCGTCCTCGTCCTCGTAATCGTAGTCCCGCCCCAGCAGGTGGGAAAAAAAGCCCATGCCGGCCACCCCTTCGGGATCCCCAGGCGGGGATCAAAGTTTTATCCTCTCCGATTATAAACAATCGGGGGCGCATATGTCAATACCCCATCACTCCCCGGTGGGGGTGGTGAGATATTTGTCCCGGTAGCAGGCCAGCCACCGGCGGAATTCAGGCTGATCCCCCTGGCGCACGCCCCGGGTATAGTCGTGGAATTGCAGATCGCCGTCCCGCAGCTCCAGCACCGCCAGGGCCACGTTGGAGCAGTGGGCGGCCACCCGCTCGAAGTCGGTGATGAGATCGTTGAACACGAAGCCCACCTCCAGCGTACACGTGCCGTTCTGGAGCCGCCGGATGTGGCGCAGCTTCATGCCCTCCAGCATATCGCTGATGACCTCCTCCAGAGGCTCCACCCGGCTGGCCAGCGCCATGTCCTCCTGAACCAGAGCCTGCTGGGCCAGCGCCACGATCTCCCGCACCGCGTTTACCGCCCGGTTGAGATCCGCCACCCCGCTGGCGGAAAAGTCCAGTTCCTTGTCGATGATCTCCTTGGCCAGCTCCGCGATGTGCACCGCGTGGTCGGAAATACGCTCCAGATCCGTCAGACAGTGGAGGTAGTGGGAGCTGATGACAGTCTGCTGCTCGTCCAGCCCCCGGCTGTTCAGGTGGAACAGGTAGGTGCCGATCCGATCCTCGTACCGATCCACCACATTCTCCCGGCCCATGATCTTCTCATATTTCTCCGGGTTGAAGGCGCTGAACAGATCCATCGAGCGGTTCAGGTTCTTGAAGGAGGCGGCGGCCATCCGCTCCACCGTCCGGCCGCACTGCTCCAGCGCCAGGGGTGGGTAGTTCAAGAACCGCTCGTCCAGCAGGTTTTCCTGAAACTCCTCGTCCTCCTCGGAGCTGTCCTCCCGCACCGTCAGCACCGCCAGCCGCACCAGCACCCCCGTGAACGGGAGCTGTACCAGGGTGGCGGCCACCTTGAACACCGTGTTAAACATGGCGATGCCGAAGGGGTTGGCGGCCTGGGCCATGAAGTCCATGGGCACAAAGGCGTGGAGCAGGTAAAAGGGGATCATAAACAGCGCGGAGCCCACAATATTAAAATATAAGTAGATGACGGCGGTGCGCTTGCCGTTGGGATTGGCCCCGATGGCGGACAGCAGCACCGGCACGCAGGCGCCGATGCACATACCCAGCACCATGGGCACCGCCACCTCATAGCTGATGGCCCCGGTGACGGACAGGGCCTGCAAAATACCGATGGAGGCGGACGAGGACTGGATCACGGCGGTGACGATAAGCCCGATGATCAGGGACACCGCCGGGTTGGAGGCCGCGGAGATGAACTGCAAAAACGCCTCATTGGTGCGCAGGGGATCCATGGCGGAGCTCATGGCCTGCATCCCGCTCATGAGGACGGAAAAGGCCAGCAGGATCAGACCCACATTTTTCTTGGTCTGCTTCCGGCAGAAGAAGAACAGCACGATACCCACAAAGGCCACGGCGGCAAAGACGGTGTCGGAGGTAAAGCCGCCGCCTCCCTCCACGTCGGCCAGGGTGAGGATCCAGCCGGTGGCGGTGGTGCCGATGTTGGCCCCCATGACGATGCCCACGGCGTTGGACAGCTGCATGATGCCCGCGTTGACAAAGCCCACTACCATGACCGTGGTGGCGGAGGAGGACTGGATCACCGCCGTCACCAGCGCGCCCAACAGCACTCCCTTCACGGGGTTGGAGGTCAGCCTGCCCAAAATGGTTTCCAGGCGGCTGCCCGCCACCCGTTTCAGCCCGTCCCCCAACAGGCTCATGCCGAACAGGAAAAAGGCCAGCCCGCCCAGCAGCGAGATCACGTCCGCAATGCCCATAGGCTCGTTCATCCCTTCCCGGCGGCTTCCGCCGCCCCATGGTGGGTCACTTCCGGCATCTGTTTTTGCGCTCCGCCGCAGCCCGCGGCGGCGGTAATATTATAGCATATTCCGCCCCCAATTTCCCAGCGTTTTTAGAAATTTTATAAACTGCCGGGTTTCACGGGGCGAAACCGGGGGAAATTTGGTGGAAACGGAAAAAGTGGGCACAGAATTCTTTTCTTTGCCCGGAGGGTTCCGCCGAAGCAGGCGCGGCAAACCCCGGCGCGATCCCAGGCTACGCGAAAAATTGTGGACAATTTCGCCGGATTGTGCTACACTTCACTCACGTAAGTCTGAGGGAAGAAGGCGCGCTTTCGCGTGTCTGCGGGCCGCGGGCCCGCGGAGGAAGGCCGTGCGATCCCCTGCCACGGCGGACCGGCGGCTCCTAATCTATTTGAGAAAAAGAGGTGCATTTTATGAAACGGCTGGCTTCCATCCTTCTGGTTTTGACGGTGGCCCTGTCCCTGGCTGCCTGCGGCGAGGGTGGGCTGAACCTCAACCCCGGCGGCAGCGATGAACCCGGCCTGAAGAAGGGCTTCGTGGGCGATACCCTGTCCACCTACTGGTTCGACTTCACGGTGAACGACGTTTACAGCTGCACTCAGTATCACGACTACACCGCCAGCGCCGGGAACAAGCTGGTGGTTGCCACCATCACCCTGAAAAACACCTGTGGAGAGTCCATAGATATGTGGGGAAACGACTTTGTCATCCTCTGGGACAGTGAGGACGACGGCGCCGCCCTGGCCCTCCCCGCCGGGATCAGCGATGATCAGTTTCCCGATGAATATGTCCTGAAGATCAACGAAACCAGAGCCGGTACGGCGATTTACGAGGTGCCAGAGGACTTCCGGGATTTTGTCATGGCCTTCCAGGAGATCTATGAAGACACCGAAAACCCGGACAACCTGGACGGCGTTGAAGGGAATACCTTCTTCGTCTCCTTCACCGCTGAGGAAAAATAAATCACCTGCGGAAAAGGGCCGTCCGGCCCTTTTTTGCGCCCTAAAAAGGAGGAACTCCCATGCTGTTCGACACCCATGCCCACTATGATTCCCGCCAGTTCGACGCCGACCGGGACGCAGTGCTGTCCGCCCTGCCCGGCCAGGGGGTGGGGCTGGTGGTCAACCCCGGCTGCGACCTGGACAGCTCCCGCAAGGCCATCGCTATTGCAGAACAGTATCCCTTTGTCTACGCCGCCGTGGGCGTCCACCCGGAGGACTGCGGCAGCTGGCAGGACAGCCACGTGGACGAGCTGCGCTCCCTGGCCGCCCACCCCAAGGCGGTGGCCATTGGGGAGATCGGGCTGGACTACTACTGGAAGGACAACCCCCGGGAGCTCCAGCAGAGGGTATTTCGGGCTCAGCTGGCCCTGGCGGAGGAGCTGGATCTGCCGGTCATCGTCCACGACCGGGAGGCCCACGGGGACAGCCTGGCCATCGTCCGGGAGTTCCCCCGGGTTCGGGGGGTGTTCCACTGCTACTCCGGCAGCGCCGAGATGGCCAGGGAGCTGGTGGGCTTAGGCTGGATGATCTCCTTTACCGGAGTGCTCACCTACAAAAACGCCCGGAAGGCGGTGGAGGCCGCCCAGGCCGTCCCCCTGGATCGGATCATGATCGAGACGGACAGCCCCTACATGGCCCCCGTCCCCCACCGGGGGGAGCGGAACCACTCCGGGCTGGTGCGCCACACCTGTGAGCGGCTGGCGGAGCTGCGGGGCATTTCGCTGGAGGAATGCCAGCGGATCACCTTTGAGAACGGCCTTCGATTTTACCAGATCCAGGAATAAAATGACGGGTTTTGGCAGTTCTTGTCAAAACAAAGCGGTTTCAGAAGGAATATGTCTAAAATGGCGAAAATTTATTCCACAATTTTTATTTTCTCAGAATTTTGTGAAAATTCTCTTGACAATCTTTTCACTAAATGCTATAGTGATAGTGGTTTTTGATGTATGAACTGACTTGTGTCCGCCCCTTCGTACATACGAAAGGGGCGGACTTTCTTCATCCATCTTCAAAGCGATTTTTTACAAATAAGGAGGAAACAGGAAATGAGCGGTACTGTCAAGTGGTTCAACGCTGAGAAGGGCTACGGCTTCATTACTCCCGACGACGGCAGCGAGGACGTGTTCGTGCACTTCTCCGCCATCGTGGCCGAGGGCTACAAGAAGCTGCTGGAGGGCCAGAAGGTCACCTTCGAGACCGAGCCCGATCCCCGGGGCGCCAAGGGCGTCCGCGCCACCAACGTGGTGGCCGTGGCGGAGGACTAATCCTCTGAAACGGAAAAAGCCTGCCGCATTGCGGCAGGCTTTTTTGTGCTTTTGCAGACGGTTCCTTTCCTCTGGCCGGCGCCGTGCGCCGCCCTTCATGTTCTCTTGGGCAGCTTATGCTTGGTGCCGTCTGGCTCCACCAGATAGGTGTTCTCCAGCTGGCCCACCAGGCTGGCCTTCACGCTGGCGATATACTCCTTGCGCAGGGCGTCCCGCTCGGCCAGCTCCGCCGGGGTGAGAGTCTCTCCCGCCTTCACCCGGCGGGCGAACTCGTTGATGCGGTCGATCTTCTTCTGATCCATTTATAAATACCTCTCGATCTCAATGATAATCCGGCCCTTCCGGGACTGGCCCCCCACGGTTTTCAGCACGCACTTGCCCAGCCCCCGGCAGGTGATCACGTCCCCCTGCTCCACCAGCTTGTCCGGCTTGAGGCATTCCCGGTGGTTGAGGGCCACCCGACCCCCGGTGACGGCGTCCGCCGCCTTGCCCCGGGCCAGGGAGAAGCCAGAGGCCAGCACCGCGTCCAGCCGCAGGGTGGACACCGTGTCGTGGATAGCCTTCATCTCGGCGGGGGCGGGGGCCAGCTCGGACAGGGGGATCTCCCGCAGCTTCAGCCTGTACCGCCCCGCCTGATCGAACTGGGAGAGGATGATGGGGGCCGCGTCCCTCTGGCAGACGAGCTGGGCGGCCTTCTCCCCCACCAAAATGTCCCCCACCTTCTCCCGGGTGAGGCCGATGCCCATGAGGCCCCCCAGCAGATCCCGGTGGGTGAGTTCCGCCCCGGTGGGCGGGTAGGCGCATTCAATGGCGGACAGTTCGTCCGACGGCTCCCAGTCCTCGGGCTCCTGCCAGTCGGGCAGGAACACGCAGACGGTGCGCTCCGCCCCCTGGAAGCCGCCGTGGAACAGGTGGCTGGGGTGGCCGCAGGCGGCGATGAGCGGCTCCAAGGCCGCCCGCTGGGCCGGGGAGAGGAACTGAGTAGCGCAGGGGATGGAGCGGTTAGACGCCCGATCCATCTGATCCAGGGCCCGGGCCAGGACGACGCGCTCCTCCGGGTCTTTGGAGAATTTATTGAGAAGCTCTGTTTTATTCATATGATGCCTCTCCTCCGGGCTTCCTCCATCAGCTTGGGCTGGATCAGGGGATAGGTCCAGTGGTCAGGCAGGCCGTCCATCAGATAGATTTCCCTGATTTCGTGGTGCAATCCGCCCTCCATGGCGGCAATATCCGCACAGTACAGCATACCGTAATCCCGGAAGGAGTAGACGCACACCGGGGTCAGCGTGAACTCCGACGCGCCGGTCTCCTCCACCAGTTCCCGACGCGCCGTTTCCAGGATAGTTTCCCCCGGCTCCCTGTGTCCGCCGGGAATCTCCAGAGTATCACGCTCCCGGTGGCGGCAAAACACCCACTTGCCCTGATATTTGGCGATGATGACCGCATATTTCAACAGGGCGTCATCCACACGGTCATAAAATTTTACTTCTGGCCGTTCCATTCGTGATACCTCCGTGGCTTATACCACCCGCTTCTGCGCGTTGTAGAGCTGGGCGTACTCCCCGCCGCGGGCCAGCAGCTCCTGGTGGGTGCCCTCCTCTAAAATGTGGTTGTCGTCCACCACGATGATCCGGTTCGCGCTGCGAATGGTGGACAGACGGTGGGCGATGATCAGGGTGGTGCGGCCCTTCGCCAGCTCGTCAAAGGCGGATTGGATCCGGGCCTCGGTGACAGAGTCCAGGGCGGAGGTGGCCTCGTCTAAAATGAGAATGGGTGGGTTCTTCAGGAATATGCGGGCAATGGACACCCGCTGCTTCTGCCCGCCGGACAGCATCACCCCCCGCTCCCCCACGTAGGTGTGGAAGCCGTCGGGCATGGCCATGATGTCGTCGTAGATCTCCGCCCGCCGGGCGGCCTCCACCACCTCTGCCTCGGTGGCGTCCGGCTTGCCGTAGCGGATGTTGTCCAGCACGGTGCCCGCAAACAGGAACACGTCCTGTTGGACGATGCCGATGTTCTGCCGCAGGGATCGCTGGGTCACCGAACGCACATCCTGGCCGTCCACCAGGATCCGGCCCCCCGTCACGTCGTAGAACCGGGGGATCAGCTGGCACAGGGTGGACTTGCCGCCCCCGGAGGGCCCCACCACCGCCACCGTCTCCCCCTGGGGGATGTGGATGGACACGTGATCCAGCACCGCCGGGCCGTCCTCGTAGTGGAAGGACACATCGTCGATGAGGATATCGCCCCGGGCCTCCCCCATCTCTCCGGCGTCCGGTGCGTCCTGGACGGCGGGCTCCACCCGCATCAATTCCACAAACCGCTTGAAGCCCGCCATGCCGTTGAGGAACTGCTCCACAAAGGCGGCCAGCTTGCGCACCGGGGTCAGGAAGGTGGAAATATAGAGGATGAAGGCGCTCAGATCGACGAAGGTCATCTCCCCCCGCATGATGAAGAAGCCCCCCGCCGCCACCGTCAGCACGTTCATGGCGGGCAGGGCGAACTCAAGCCCGCCGTGGTAGGTGGCCATGGCCTTGTAATAATCCCGCTTGGCCTCTTTGAATTCCGCGTTGGATGCCTGGAACTTCTGGTTTTCCTGATCCTCGCTGGCGAAGGCCTTGGCGGTACGCATCCCGGAGATAGACGACTCCAGCTGGCCGTTGATGCCCGCCATGGTCTGCTTCTGCCGGACGGAGGCCTTCATCATCCGCCGGCGCTGGACAATGGTGAAAATCACAAAGATGGGCACCACGGCAAACACGATGAGGGCCAGCTTCCACTGGATGGTGAGCATCAGGCAGAAGGCCCCGATGAGGGTGACGGCGGAGATGAACAGATCCTCCGGGCCGTGGTGGGCCAGCTCGGTGATCTCAAACAGGTCGTTGGTGGCCCGGCTCATGAGCTGGCCGGTGCGGTTCTTGTCGTAGAAGGAGAAGGACAGATCCTGCATATGGCCGAACAGATCCCGCCGGATATCCGCCTCGATGCGCACCCCCATCATGTGGCCCCAGTAGGTGACGATGAAGTACATCACCGAGCGCAGGGCGTAGGCCGCCAGCAGCAGGCCCATGACGGTGAAGAAGGCGGCGTAGAGGCTCTGGGGCAGCAGGCTGTTCATGGCCTCCCGGGAGGCCCAGGGGAAGGCCAGATCCACCAGCGCGATGCCCAGGGCACAGCACATATCCAGAATAAACAGGCCCAGGTGGGGCTTATAATAGGACAGAAAGATGGGGACATAGCCCCGTCGGAAGCGGTTGGACGCCATGGGCAGGACACTCCTTTTCACAGATCAGGCTGTTCGTCAGTAAAGAAATAGTATAGCGCAAAGAATTTCCCTTGTCAATGCGGCGGGATGGGCTTATAATAATGCGTACTGCTGAGAGAAAAAGAGAGGGAATGTAAAATGCTTGATGCGTTTCTGGTGGTGGGGGGCAGCGTGCTCACCCTGTTTCTGCTGATGTCGGTGGGCTTCCTGTTCGGGCGGATGGGCCTGCTGTCCGGGGAGACCCTGTCCCAGGTGTCCCGGGTGCTGCTGTACGTGGTCACCCCCTGTATCATGCTCACCTCCTTCGAGGTGGAGCGCACCCCTCAAACCCAGGGCCAGCTCCTCACCGCCCTCACCGCTATGGTCGGGGTATATATTCTCTACATGGCCCTGTCCCTGATCCTGTTTCCCCGAGCGGGGGAGGCCCACAAAGGCATTCTCCGCTTTGCCGCCGTGTACGGCAACGCTGGGTTCATGGGCCTGCCCCTGATCCAGTCCGCTTTGGGCGACGAGGCCATGATTGCGGCGGTGGTGGGGCTGGCCGTGTTCAACACCGTCACCTGGACCCAGGGCCGGGCCCTCATCGGTGGGCCGTCGGAGCTATCTCTGAAAAAGTTGGCCCTGAACCCGGGCATTTTGGGGTTTG
This sequence comes from Bacillota bacterium, assembly GCA_021768085.1. Classification (GTDB taxonomy): domain Bacteria; phylum Bacillota; class Clostridia; order Oscillospirales; family Oscillospiraceae; genus Enterenecus. The sequence continues at coordinate 19,502 of JAETOJ010000014.1, read as the reverse complement.
TGGGCGGGTTGCTACTGTTCTTCACCGGCTGGCGGCTGCCCGGGCCGGTGGACGCCGCGGTGGGCTACCTGGGCAGCATGAACACCCCCCTGGCCATGGTGGTCATCGGCGGGCAGATGGCCCAGGCGGATCTGCGCAAAGTATTTTCCACCCGGAAGCTCTACCTGACGTCCGCGGTGAAGCTGCTGGGCCTGCCGCTGCTGACGGCGGTGGTGTTGCTGCCCTTCCGGGTGGATCCCATGGTGTTTACGGCCACGGTGATTCTGGCCGGCTGTCCCACCGCCGGGGCCACCAGCCTGTTCGCCCAGAGCATGGGCAAGGACGCGGCCCTGGCCGCCCAGCAGATCACCCTGTCCACCCTTCTGTGCCTGGCCACCCTGCCCGCGGCGGCGGTGCTGGCCCAGCTCTTGGCGGCGGGCTGACCGCCGGCGTCCCGGTGGATTTACCATAAGGAGGCGGTTGTCATGAACGATTCCCCCCTGACCTGGGGCGAGCGGGCCCAGCTCTGGCTGCGGCTGGGCCTGCGGGCGGTGCTGGCCCTGGGCGGGCTGGCGCTGGCAGTCTGGGTGGGGCTGCCGCTGCTGTCCCTGCTCAGCCCCTTTGTGCTGGCCCTGGTGCTGGCCTGGGGGCTGAATCCGGCGGTGAAATGGCTCCAGCGGCACTCCGGCGCCCCCCGGAAGGCCATCTCTATGGTGCTGGTGATCCTGGTGTTCGCCGTCATGGTTGGGGTGCTGTTCGGCCTGGGCTGGGCGGCGGTGGGACAGGTGCGCTCCCTGTTGGACAACCGGCAGTCCCTGCTGGACGAGCTGCTGGAGGGGCTGGCCGGAGTGGTGAACAGCGTCCAGGGCTGGCTGTCCGGTCTGGGGGATTTCGTGCCCCAGGGGGTGATCACCACCGGGGAGGATCTGATGGCGGCGGTTCTGGACTGGGCGCGGGAGCTGGATTTCTCCGGCTGGCTGGCTCAGATGGCGGGGCAGGCCCCCTCCATGGCGGCCAACGTGTCCAATTTCGCCGTAGCCCTGGTGGTGTTCGTCATGGCCAGCTACTTCATCACCGGGGACTATCCCCGGCTGCGGTTTGAGCTCACCGACCGGGTGCCCATGGTGGCCCGGGACTTCTGCCGCTCGCTGAAGAACATCTTTATGAGCGCCTTCGGCGGCTATATTAAGAGCCAGCTCATCCTCTCCCTGGGGGTGTTCGCCATACTCGCCGTGGGCTTTCTGTTTATGGGGCAGCCCTATGGGCTGCTGCTGGCCTTCGCCCTGGCGGTGCTGGACTTCATTCCCATCATCGGCGCGGGCACGGTGATGGTGCCCTGGGCGGTGGTCGACATGGTGCTGGCCCAGTACGGCGAGGCGGCGGCGCTGATGGCGGTGTGGGGCGTCATCGTGCTGTTCCGCCGGTTCGCGGAGCCCAAGATCCTGGGCAATCAGACGGGGCTGTCCCCCATTCTGTCCCTGGTGGGTATCTATGTGGGCATGAAGATCGGCGGCGTGCTGGGCATGGTGGTGGGGCCGTTGCTGCTGCTGGTGTGCATCAACCTGGCCAAGCTGGGCATTTTCCGCCCGGTGCTGGACGATCTGTCCCTGGCCGCGGCGGACATCAATGCCATCCTTCGCTCCGGGCGGAAGCGGGAGGAGGAGTAGGCCCGCCCCACGTACAGGTAAAAGCCGGCGGTTCCAGAGAGGGGCCGCCGGTTTTTTCTCCAAATTTCTAAAATTTTTCTCCCCTTTTTCTGTCGGATATGGTAGAATAGACTCACAGCATCATTACAAGACAAGGAGGCCCTCCCATGGAAACCGCAATTATGCAGAAGCAGAAGGTGATCATCGACGGCGCGCAGTACGAATACCCCTACGGCACCCCCTTCCGAACCATCGCCGAGGACTTCCAGGATCGGTATCCCGACGACATCCTGCTGGTGAACCGGGACGGGAAGCTGTGCGAGCTCCACAAGGTGCTGGATCGGGACTGCACCCTGCGGATGGTCACCGCTCGGGACGTGCCCGGCATCCAGACCTACGAGCGCAGCGCGGTGTTTCTGACGATCAAGGCGTTCTACGACGTGGTGGGCAAGGAGAACGTGGAGCGCGTCTCCGTGGGCTATTCCGTCAGCCGCTCCCTGTTCATCCGGGCTCAGGGCAGGTTTACCCTGAACCAGGCCCTGCTGGATCGGGTGGAGGCCCGGATGCGGGAGCTGTCCGACGCGGCCCTGCCCATCCAGAAGCGCTCCGTCAACACCGACGACGCCATGGAGCTGTTCCGCCGGGAGGGGCTGATCCACAAGGCGGATCTGCTCAGCTTCCGGGTCAATTCCCACGTGAACGTGTACGAGCTGGACGGCTTTGTGGACTACTTCTACGGCTACATGGCCCCGGACACGGGATACATCCGCTGCTTCGCCCTGGAGCAGTTTGAGGACGGCTTTGTCCTCCGCCTGCCCACCCTGAAGGATCCCGGCCGGCTGGGAGAGTTCAAACCCTCCTTGAAGGTGTTCCGGGAGCTGCGGGCCTCCACCCAGCGGGCGGAGGCGTTGGGGGTGTCCAACGTGGCGGAGCTGAACACCGTCATCGCCCAGGGGCAGGCCACGCCGCTGATTCTGAGCTATGAGGCCATGATGGAGAAGAAGATCGGCGACATCGCCGCCGACATCGCCGCCCATCGAGAGGTGCGCTTCGTCATGATCGCCGGGCCGTCCTCCTCCGGCAAAACCACCTTCTCCCACCGGCTGTCCACCCAGCTGCGGGCCTGCGGCCTGCGGCCCCACGCCATCGCCACCGACAACTACTTCAAAAACCGGACGGACACCCCCCGGGACGAGAATGGAAACTATGACTTCGAGGGCCTGGGCGCCATGGACGTGGAGCAGTTCAACACGGATATGACCCACCTGCTCCGGGGCGAGACGGTGGATATGCCCACCTACAACTTCAAGCGGGGAGCCCGGGAGTACAACGGCAGCCAGCTCACCCTGGGAGCCGAGGACGTGCTGGTCATCGAGGGTATCCACTGCCTCAACGATCAGTTCACCTATTCCCTGCCCCGGGAGAGCAAGTACAAGATCTACATCAGTTGCCTCACCACCCTGAACATCGACGATCACAACCGCATCCCCACCACCGACGCCCGGCTGCTGCGGCGCATTGAGCGGGACGCCCGCACCCGGGGCTACACCGCCCAGGCCACCATCAAGATGTGGCCCTCCGTCCGCCGGGGGGAGGAGAACAACATCTTCCCCTTCCAGGACAGCGCGGATATGGTGTTCAACTCCGCCCTGATCTACGAGACCTCCCTGCTCAAGCCCTACGTCCAGCCCCTGCTGTTCGGCGTGCCCCGGGACAGCGAGGAGTACATCGAGGCCAAGCGGCTGCTGAAGTTCCTGAACTATTTCCTGCCCATACCCGGGGACAATATTCCTAAGACCTCCATCATGCGGGAGTTCATCGGCGGCGGCTGCTACCACGTCTGATGGATCGGCGGCAATTCCGACTTGTCAACCGCGCCCGGGTTTGTTATAATAGAGTAAAGTGCCGTAGCGCGGCAATCTTCTGATCGGCGGTGATGCAGATGTCCATCAAGGAGAAACTTACATCCATCCTGTTCGGCCCGAAAGGGGCGGAGCCAGATCCGGAGCAGGAGGATCCCCGCGTTTTGCCGGAACAGCCTGGGGAGGAGCCGGAGTCCTCCTTCCTCCCCGCGGAGGATCCGGCCCTGCTGAAGCTGTCTGCCGACCACCCCCTTCAGCAACTGTATACCATCCGGCGGCGGGAGTCGGGCTATCTGCCCACCCCCCGGCTGTGCATGGACGAGAACGGCGTGCTGGCTCCGGAGCTGATCAACAAGGAAAAGCTCCGGCTGCAGAGCGGGCTGAGAACCGTGTCCGCCTTCCGGCTGAAATCCATCCAGAACCAGAACAAGAACTCTGACAAGGCCAAGCGGAGCAAGCCGGCCAAGGACGGGGAGGAGCCGGACAAGGAGAAAAAGCCCGTGGGGCTGGACGCCTACCCGTGGATCTTCCTGTCCGCCGACAAGCTGTACGCCTGGGTGCTGGTGTTCCCGCCCACGGGTGAGGGACGGGAGCTGACCCGGGAGCTGCTCCACCAGGCTATGGAGGATCAGGGGATCGCCTACGGCGTGGACGAGCGGGTGGCCAACCGGCTGCCCCACGACGAGAACCGCTACTTCACCCTGTTCCTCCTGGCCCAGGGCAAGCCCGCCTTCGACGGCAAGAACGGCAACATTGTGGACTACGTGCCCCGGGTCATCGAGCGGGTGCTGGAGGTGGACGAGTACGCCCAGGTGGACTACACCGCCCTGAACCTGATCCGCAACGTGAAGGAGGGGCAGGAGATCTGCCGCCTCATCCGCCCCACCGAGGGGGAACCGGGCCGCACGGTGCTGGATCAGGAGATCCCCGCCAAGAGCGGCAAGTCCGTCCCCCTGCCCAAGGGGCGCAACACCGAGATCAGCGAGGACGGCGACGCCCTGGTGGCGTCGGTGGCGGGTCACGTGGAGTTCACCGGGCGCAGCTTCCAGGTGAAGCCCGTGCTGGAGATCCCGGGCAACGTGGACTTCTCCACCGGCAGCATCAAGTTTCTGGGAGACATCAACATCAAGGGGGACGTGCTCACCGGATTTACCGTCCGGGCCATGGGCAGCATCTGGGTGGGCGGCGTCATTGAGGCGGGCAGCACCGTGGAGGCCGGCGGCGACCTCACCGTGGTGAAGGGCATCCTGGGCGACGGCACCACCACCGTCCGGGCCCATCGCTGCGTCTTCTCCAAATACATTGAGAACGCCACCATCTACGCCCGGGAAAACCTCCAGACCGACGCCATCATCAACGGCAATATCTACTGCGACGGCGAAGTGCTGGTGCGCTCCGGGCGGGGTACCATCATGGGCGGCCGGATCTGGGCGGCCAAAAAGGTGAGCGCCACCACCGTGGGCTCCCGATCCGAGTGCCGCACCTCTATCGCTCTGGGGGGCCTGCCCTGCACCAACTTCGAGCGGGAGCAGGTGCAGAAGGAGCTGAAGGATCTGGAGATGGAGCTGGAACGGCTGGAGTGCCAGCTGGACAGCCCGGCGAAGGCCAGCCTGATCAGCAAGGTGCGGGTCAAGCTCAACACCGCCACCCTCCGGCTCCAGCAGTTGGAGGAGGATCTGGAGGACATCAAGGAGGAGCTGCGGGATCGGGGCGAGGAGGGCCGGCTGGAGTGCGCCGTGGCCTACGCCGGGACGGAGATCAGCATCGGGGACGAGATCACCCGCCTGCGGCAGGAGGAGCGCCACTGCGTGGCCAAAATGGTATGCGGGGAGATTGTGGTGATGTAATCCCCATCCGGAACGATGAGAGAGGAGGGCGGGCATGGATCGTTTGATGCCCCAGGATCAACTCCGCGCCATGCTGGATCAGGTTGCACGGGAGATCGCCCGGCGGGAGGCCAGGATCTGCCTGAGCCCGGTGGAGCCGGGCGGGGACGGGCCGGTTGAGGGCGCCTGTACGGTGTATATCACCTTCGAGCACGGCATGGATGGAACCCTGTGCCTGTACGCCAACGGGGCCATGTTCGTCCGGCTGGCCCGGGAAGTGATGCAGACCGATGATCTGACGCCCCAGGACGTGGCCGACGTGGCCAAGGAATACCTCAACGTGCTGGGCGGGCACGTGCTGATCCGGCTGTTTCCGGAGGCAAAACGGCCCGCCCGGTTCAGCGTTCCTGTCTTTTGTCAGGGGCTCTACGAGCCCCAGTCGGAACGGCGGTGTATCGTCCTGGACTACACCGGCGACAAGGCGGAGCAGGTGCAGCTCGCCTACTATACCCCCCATGGGGTCGAGAACGATTTGAAAAAGGATGTGTCTGTATGAAGAAAAAGATCATGGTGGTGGATGACTCCCGGATCTCGGAGATCAAAATCCGTAAGCTGCTGGAGGACACCGACTTCGAGGTGGCGGCCTACTGTGAGAACGGTGAGGACGCCATTGCCCGCTACGATGAGGTGCAGCCGGATGTGGTGACCATGGACATTATCATGCCAGGAATCGACGGTCTGGAAACGGCCCAGGTCATTCTGGAGGAACACCCGGACGCCAAGATCATCATGGTGTCCTCCCTGGCCTACGACGACACCATCGAGGAGGCAGATCGCATCGGGGCCAAGGGCTTCCTCTATAAGCCGCTGGAGCGGCAGCCCTTCCTGGAGGCGCTGGAGCAGGCCCTGATCTGACTCCCCCGCCCCCGCAGATCATAGAATAGGAGCGTGTCCGCCATGTCCCAGCCCATGACCCCCGCCGCCGTCCATAAACAGTATGACGAGGCCATGACCGCCTTCCGCAGGCAGATTACGGACGCCGCCGCCCGGGTGGCTTTCGGCCGGGAGGCGGATGCCTTTCTGCGCCAGTGCGCCTGCGGCGTGTGGCAGGCCGATCAGGGGATGACCCCCCGCCATGTTGAGTATTACAATGCCATCTACTCCAAGGGGAACCCAGTGCCCACGGCGCTGTACTGGGAGCTGGCCTCCATGGTGGAGGAGTACGGCGGCTTTGTGCTGCCCAGCTTCTTTCGCCGGCTGGTGAAGGCGGATCTGGAACGGGGCACCAAGCAGAGCCGCCGGTTTGTGGACACCTTTACCCTCATGCTGCTACTGTTCGCCGCGGTGGACGGCAAGGTGAGCGAGGCGGAGGCGGGCTTTGTCAACGCCTGCGCAGACTCGCTGTCCGCTTTCTGCGATCAGGCGGGGGTGACGGGGGGCAAGTCCGGGCTGGACGTGAACGAGTTTGTGGCTCGCCGCACCGACGGCAAGCCCGTGCCCACGGGGAAGCCGGAGGACGAGGCGGTGTCCCCCGCCCCGGCTCAGGCCAAAGCGCCCGAGGCGGAGGCGGCCCCGGCCCAGCCCGAGCCCACCCTGGAGGAGCTGCTGGCGGAGTTGGACGGGCTGTGCGGGCTGGACAAGGTGAAGGAGGACGTGAAGGGCCTCATCAACCTGGTAAAGGTGCGCAAGCTCCGGGCTGAGGCGGGGCTGCCGGTGCCCCCCATGTCGCTGCATCTGGTGTTCATGGGCAATCCGGGGACGGGCAAGACCACGGTGGCCCGGCTGTTGGCCAAGATCTACCACGCCATCGGCGTACTGAGCAAGGGCCAGCTGGTGGAGGTAGACCGCTCTGGGCTGGTGGCGGGCTTTGTGGGCCAGACGGCGTTGAAGACTCAGGAGGTTATCGACAAGGCCCTGGGCGGGGTGCTGTTCATTGACGAGGCCTACGCCCTGGCCAACCAGGACAACGCCAACGATTTCGGCCGGGAGGCCATCGAGGTGCTGCTAAAGGGGATGGAGGATCACCGGGATGATCTGATCGTCATTGTGGCGGGGTACACCGACCTGATGGGGGACTTCATCCACGCCAACCCGGGACTGGAGAGCCGGTTCAACAAATATTTCTATTTTGAGGACTACGACGGCAGGCAGCTGGCGGAGATCTTCCGCTCGGTGTGCACAAAGAACGGGTACACTCTGGACGAGGAAACAGACAAGGCCGCAGCGGAGGCGTTCCAGGTGATGTATGATTGCCGGGATGAGAACTTCGGCAACGCCCGGGACGTGCGGAACATTTTTGAGGCGGCGGTGGCTCGTCAAGCTAACCGGGTGGCAGCCATGGAGGCACCGGGAAAAGAGGATCTGATGGCGCTGACGGTGGCGGATTTGGATCTGGAGGATGGGCCAGAGGAACCTAAAAAAGAGGCAAAAGAAGGGGGCTGACCCCTTGCGTTTTGGGGAGGAATGTAGTATAATACCTCCTGCTTGCCGGTGTGATGGAATTGGTAGACGTGACGGACTCAAAATCCGTTGGGCTAATCCCCCGTGTGGGTTCGAGTCCCACCACCGGCACCATGTAGGGACGGAGATTTTGATACAAGAAGTATCGAGATTTCCGTCCCTACTTTTGCCTATATCGGCTGAAAGCCGCCGGTTTCCGTACGTTTTTGGGGAAAGTACCGTTTCTGACTGGGAAAATCCTGGCTGGTAGCGGTGCTTTTAGCGTTTTCAACGGCTTAGCCGATCCAGAATCCGTTAAAACTTTAGGGCAAGCGTTGAAACTATAGTGTTAGAGATGGGGGTTTATAAGTAAGCGTTAAATTTCTACATTATTTCCCTCAAACGACTATTTGACCAGTTTTTCATCTATTCACCCGCACTCCTTCGGCACATTGGACTCGCTGATTTATCTTGCTATTGGGCATCGTTTGCGGTAAAATGGTGGTAGCATGACGATAGGAGTTCACACATGATGCTTAGTAGCAATGAAAAGCCTAACACTTACATAGATTTTTTCGCTGGCTGCGGAGGGCTGTCACTTGGTCTGGGGCAGGCAGGCTGGGATGGTGTTTTTGCCATCGAAAAGGACCCGATGGCCTTTGCATCTTTCCACAAAAATCTTGTAGAGGTAGGCGCACCTCACCGTCACTTTAAGAGCTGGCCTTCTTGGCTTACTCAAGCGCCCCATGCGATTGAAGATGTCCTTGAAGACGATGCAATGCGGAACCACTTAAAAGCGTTGTCTGGACACATTACTCTTGTTGCTGGGGGACCGCCATGTCAGGGATTCTCAGTAGCCGGTGCCAGGAACGGTAACGATCCACGGAACATCCTGGTGTTTAAGCAAATTGAAGCAATAAAAATATTAAGGCCTATATTTGCCATTGTGGAAAATGTCACAGGCTTTGAGCGAAAATTTGTTTCCCGTCCTATTGATGGAGTAGACGTGACCGAAAGTGTGGCTGATCGCGCTATAAGGGAAATTGAGTCCCTTGGTTATAATGTTGGCAAAGTTATGATTAATGCCGCTGACTATGGAGTTCCACAAGTTCGAAAACGAGTCATTCTTTTTGCGATCTCTAAGGACTTTGCAGGTGTTTTATCTGCCTCCAGCCTATTGCAGGATGTCCTCTTGAAAGTGGGAAAGGAGCAACGAAAGCAGTTCCACCTTTCTACTGATAGGTATGTTAACGTGGAGGAGGCGGTGAGCGATCTGGCCGGAGATGAAAATGTGATTGACCCCGAATTTTCAAATTATAAGACGTGCAAATACCTGCCAGCGGTAAGTTCCTATCAAAAATTGATGCGGAAGAACTGCCTTGAGCAGGAGGTTCCAACTTGTCATAGATTCAATAATCATAGTGCTAAAGTGGTAGCCCTCTATTCAAAAGTACACAGGGAAAAACTTGTGGGACGATTGAGTAAGGAGTTTTTGTATGAGAACGGGTGCCATTCAAATAAACGGTTCGTCTTAGATACAACTTTGCCTTGTTCCACGCTTACAACCGCGCCGGAAGAATTGATCCACTATAAACATCCCAGAGTGGTCACTTTAAGGGAAATGGCGCGTTTACAATCATTCCCCGATGATTTTTCCTTCTGCGGGCGCTATACCTTGAATGGGCCAGCACGAGGTGTTGATGTTCCACGGAATGCACAAATTGGTAATGCCATTCCCCCACTGGTAGGTCGTGCGCTGGGCATTGCACTTCAAAGGATTATGAAAATGGTTCTTGAAAATGACCCTGCACTCAAAGAATATGAACTTTCTGGAAAAAAGTAAAGGGTATCGGGCTGTTTGCGAATAGTAGCAAACGGCCCGATACCTTACTGGTCGGTCTCAATTTTCTTGAGAATCAATTCTGCAACAAGTTGGGAAGCGTCTACCTTGTGTTCATCCGCATATTTGTGAAGGAGGCGAAGAACTGGTCCAGGAATTTTCACAGGTCGATAAAATTCGGGATATGCCCAACTGCATTTTGAACAATCCTCCTGACAAGAGCGGCAGGCGGTACTTTTGATGTTGTTGCATGAGTCGCACAACGGCTGCCAATTTGAAATTGCATCTGTCCCCCCTCGTGCGCGAGGTACTTTATGGTCCTGCTGAAATCCGGCCTCTCCCGGAGGGCAACCACAGGCAGCACAAACATTTTTGTACTGTGCAAGCACCAGCGCCCACTTGTCATCTGACAGATGAGTTCGCGGCATTTTCTTTGCATATATGTTCAGATCAATGAGCTGGTACTGGTTTCCCTGTTTCACAATCCCTAAAAAGCCCTCATCTCCTTGCAGCTCCCGGACACGCCGGAATGTATCAATATAAGGTTTTCCCTTTGCTGCATCGACAGCCTTGCGGATATCCTCACGATCAATAATAGGGCCAGGGATACCATGCCCTTTGGGCCACAGGGTTTCCAAAATGACTCTGTAGATTCCACGGTTGGCCGCGCTATTGGTTACAAAACCTCCAGCCGCCTGCTCAATCCACTCATCCCTGTCAACTAACGCACTCGGATTGGGATTAGGGGGCAGGAGCGAAGATTGCTGAATTCTGGCGCGGCTCTTTCTTTTTGCATCAGCCATATGGGTTATCCTCCGCATACTCTCAGTATCAAGGTCTTTCTCCGAGAATATTGTAACACACATGAGCCGCGCTGTACATCCCTATATTAAAATCTTGATTATTTCTACGCCTTTTTTCAGTGCATACTCGACAGTGTTCCTCGTCCCTCCAGGTCCTCCATTGTAGACCGCAATGACCCGCGATGAATGATCTACCAGCCACTCGTTTCTTCTCTGAAAGCAGCCCCGGCTGTATGCAGGACAAATGAAACGCACCAAGTCGGCCCGTTCCAAGACCTGCCGATACCGCTCCTGCCACACCTGTCTCCAGTGGACCTCAAATCCTTGGTAGGGGCTGGCGCAGATCAGACGAATCGCTGCCCCCCCATCTCGGAGAGCCAGCACTTCCTCCGCTGCCCAAAGGTCCACACCCCTTGCCATTCCGGAAATAAATGTTTGAAATCCGTCAGCAATCGCTGTACGGATTTCTTTTTTTAGTGCCTCCACGACTACCACTTCCGGCTGCTCCAGCTTTTCCGGTCTGTGTCCAGTGAAGCAGCACCGATGCTGCCGCAGTTCTTGCTCCGTCATTTTACCGCCCTCTTTCGCAGGTTGATACAGTTTAATATAACGGTATATTCCGTACAACTCAACTGTATAAAACCATTTAAGTGAACGGTAAAATATTGACCAGAGGGAGGTGGCATTATGGACACACATTCCAAGCTGCGGCAGTTAATGGCGGAGCGGGGTTGGACTGCTTATCGGCTGGCGAAAGAGAGCGGCCTCTCCGAGTCCACGCTGGCGAACATTTTTAAGCGGAACACCGTTCCCTCCATCTCAACTCTGGAGTCCGTATGTTCCGCTTTTGGCATCTCCTTGGCCCAGTTCTTCGCCGAGAGCGAGATGGTGGAATTGACCCCCGAACTGAAGGAACTGTTTGACAATTGGGTGTCGCTTACCCCGGAGCAGAAACAGGCGGCGTTGCAGATGATCCGAGCTATGAATGCAAAGTAAAAAACAGAAAATTCGCCAGGACTTTTTCCTTTTTCTGTAAAATTGAGCTGCACCGTTGTTGATATCCTTGTTAATTTACTGTTTATGGAGTAAAATGGTTTCATAAGCAGGATGGGTGGAGGTGTTCTCCGTGGCGGAAGTCAGGTCAATTTTTTCATATGTGGATAAGAAGTGCTATAACGGCTTGTACGACGCTGCGGCTGAGTATATCGCCAAACATTGGGAGACCATGGGCTTGGAGTCCCGACGTGTGCCGGATATCCAGACTGCGGAGTTGGCGGATGCCTGGGTGCGTAGAGTGTATGTTTCCGACCTTCCCGGCGACCGCATTGCTTTCGATGTAGGACTGGAGGTTCAAATCGCGGTATCTTCCGCAGACCATCACAATGACTTCAGCGATGAGTTTACCGAGTGGCTCCGCATTTCCTGTGAGGGTGATCTGGCGCAAGGACTGAACGACTGGACAATCACCAATACCTGCATTTACCGCAAACAGAATTTCCCCGAGAACTCCATGTCCGATGCCTTGGTTCCAGACATTCGAAATGATAAGATGGATGATGCTGCCACAGCCTTTCTAAGAGAGTATTACCCAGAAGCTCTCCGAATCACAAAGCCAAAAGAACCACCGGTCTTTGTTGATCCGATGGTCTTGGCAAAAAGGTTGGGTCTACAGGTCGTGACCCGCCCCATCCGAGAGGACGGCACAGTTTTCGGTCAGCTTTTCTTTGATGATGCCGATACCGAGATGTACGACAGCAATCAGAATGAAATAGTTCCGGTTCACATCCCCGGCAAAACGATTATTGTTGACCCAACGATGTTTCTGCTCACCAATTATGGCTCTCCTGGCAATACCATAATCCATGAATGCGTCCATTGGGCAAAGCACCGCAAGGTATATATGTTGGAAAAGCTATACAATGACAAAGCTCGCGGAATCACCTGCGAGGTAACCGGCGGTGTCCAGGCGGACCTTTCCCGGCGTGCAACAGAGCGGATGGAGAGCCAAGCCAACCGGCTGGCCCCCCGTATTCAGATGCCGGTGGCTCCATTCAAAGCAAAGGCAAATGATTACATCTCTCGTTTTATGCGCGAGATGGGTGCCCGCCACGAGATTGAAGTTATGGAGGCCGTGATCCAGCAGTTGGCCACCGACTTTGTTGTGTCCAGGCAGTCAGTTAAAATCCGCTTGGTGGAGTTGGGCTTTGAAGCAGCGATTGGCACCTTTACATATATCGATGACCACTATGTGAAACCCTATTCTTTCCGCAAGGGAGCAATCCGGGTAGACCAGACCTTTTCCATCAGTGCCCAAGATGCCGCTATCCAACGGTTCATAAATCCCGAGTTGCGAAAACTAACCGAGACCGGAGACTATCTGTTCATAGACAACCACTTTGTCTACAACACTCCGCTTTATGTTGAAACCGATGTGGACGGGCAACTTGATCTGACTGCCTACGCCCGATCCCACATGGACGAATGCTGCTTGGTCTTCGATATGAAGATTACCAGCAAAGTTGCCGATGCCTATCACACTGCCTGTTTTTTAAATCGGGAGCCAAGCGACATTACCTTCGACATCACGTTCCACAACGGTTTTCAGAATGCTCCTCCAGAGCGTCAGATTGCTATGCGGAAAAAGCAACAGGAGGAATGGCTCGGTATTCGAAGGCAAATGACGGATGATCCGGAGCAGTGTATGAAACTCCTGCTTGAATGGCGCAGAATGAACTACACCAGCCTCGGAGCAGTCATCGGTCGAAACCCCAAAACCATAAGCAGAACGGTCAAAGGCGAAACTGAGCCGGATTTGAAAACAGCGGCTGGTATCTGTTTCGGACTCAATCTTCCTCCAGTCATAAGCGAAAAACTGCTGGAAGTGCTGGGCTGCCGACTGATGCCGATGAATCCAAGCCACCAATGGATCAACGAGGCTCTGCACGTTAAATACCCGGAGCCGTTTAAATCTACACAGAGCTATCTCGAAGAATTCGGAGTGGAAATCTAAATTTTTTTGGCAAAAAAACGGACATGGTGTGTCCGATGAATTTCCCAGATTAGGGAGGGACATTATGCCTGGGGTATCAAGGTACGAAAGAAAGCAGCCTGAAAAGGTATTGCCCAGCTACGAGACAGTTAAGGCAAAGTTCGGAGCAGAGGACATGACCATAGAAGAATTGACAGTTTTCCTCCGAAACAGCCCACGCGGGGCCAGACCTGATCTTACCGAGAAATCGGTCAAAAACTACATCAAAACTCTCTGCGAGAGCAGTGAAGGACTTTTAAAGCCGGAGGACTTCAAGAAAAATCCAGGATATTCTAAGAGTCCATATTGCATTAAACCGGAATGGCAGGGACTCTTGGTTGCCCTTATGGATTCCGACTACTTCGAGGGGCGTAAAAATGACCGCAGGCTGAAAACCCGCGCCGACCTCAACCGACAACTGGCGGAAAATGTGGAAAAGTACCTTGGCGATGACGATAAGCGGATTGTCATGGAAAATCCCGCTTTTATCAATGCGGAACTGGAATCCCGTTTGACAAAACACATCAATCAGGAACTGGTTATATTAACGCGGACGATGTATCATGTTTCTCCCGTTATTCGCTACAAGCTGATGCTGGAGTTTTTAAAGAACCTCGCTAATTTGCGAATCTGGATGACAAGGCAGGAGTCGAAGGAAGAGGCCACCCGGCTGGTTTACGCCCACGAGCTGGATGAGATTCATAACGCCATTTATCAAAAGGGCCTATTCTCATCTAAATCCCTGGATGAGTTGCTAATCAGTCTACTGGCAACGCGGATGCACGATAAGGAATATGTTTATGTCGATGGAGACGAAGAAATGACGCCGATTGGGGTATACTTTGCTACCCTGATTTTTGAAGGTGAGTTTCCTGATACTTCCGCAGCAAAGCGGCAGTTGGATGAATTGGAGCAAGCACTAAATGACGATTCTTTCATCCAAACTATACAGGAAAAGGCCAAAAAGATTCTTGATTTGAATAATCCCTTTGAGCAGTTTCTTTATGATGATCTGATCCGAATGGCCAAATTGCGTCGTTGCACACCATATGTCTCCCCAGAGGAATATGAGTGTATGGTTCGCTTCACAGAAAGTGCCATCGCCCAAGATAAGTGGGATCTTCTTAACCGCTTCATGAAGCTGGGTGACCACCCTCTTGACGAAGAGGATGTGGCCTCGCTAATGGAAAAATAGCGTCCCATTGTCTTTCCGTTTTCAATGGAATTACCCCGTGGTACTCTGAAAGTACCATAAGGGATTATATCAAAAGCCGGAGCAAATTTGCTCGACCCTTTGTGGTCAGCAAATTTGCTCCGGCTTTTTTTGCGTTCTGGACCGGACATGACGTGTCCGATGCAGCTAATTTTTCCGTGTTACCATAGTCACAGTGCCCCAGGGAAATGAGCGACAGTCGATTCTAAAGCAACCGCCGAAGGCGCAGGCCGCAAAGCTCAAGAATGCAGCAACATATCAGGCACCTGTCGGCCCCACTTTTGTTTTCCTTGGAAGACCGTTATATACGGCAAGGTCAAAACTGGCTTGCCCGTTGAGATAAAAATATCGCAGCCTGTGTGCGCACATGGGCGAGGATGCTATAACTGCCAACCCTCCCTACTGGGAGAGGCGTTATCAGCACCCTTGATTCTGTGCGCCCATTTTGGCTGTGCATGGGACCGGGGCTGATACGCTCCGGCCATTTTTGTGTCCCCGCCCACTCCGCCCACAAGCGGAAAGGACGCAAAAATGAAAGTCAAGTATGAGTTTGTCACCGGCACTGTAGAGGTCGAGGTCACCGATGATTGGGGGACGCTCCTGGTCGATCTGGATCGGCAAGAGTACAACATCAACCACAAGGAGACACGCCGCCATTGCTCCCTGGATGCCTACAACCAGGATGACGCCCTTCTTCCCTCGGACGAGGACGTGGTGCGGGATATCCTCGCTGCCGAAGACAACCAGCGGTTGTTCGAGGCTATTGCCCACTTGGATGCCGAGCAGCAGGAGTTGGTGAGGGCCATCTTCTTTGGGAAGATGAGCGTCAGCGAGTATGCCAAGCGTCATGGGATCACCCAGCCTGCCGCCAGCCAACGCAAAAAAGCCGTTCTGAAAAAATTAAAAGAATTTCTCTCTTAACTACTTATACTTTCCCACTCCCGTGGCCTACCTGTGAGAGGTGCAAAACGATACGAGCCTCTCAGAAAGGAAAAGTGCCATGCGACACAATCTGAAAATCAGCGTGTCCAAGGAACCCCAGAGCGGCGGCATCGTGCAGTGCCGAAACGTGTCCCTGCGGGAAAAGCTGCTCACCCGGCTGCTGGGGCGGCAGGAGAAGGTGATGATTCTGGTCCCCGGTAGCAGCGTGGAGTCGGTGTGTATCACCGAGGTGCCGGAGGGAGGTGCAGCCTGTGAGTAGGATCAAGCTGCTCCTCGATGTCATCGAAGATATTCGCTCCCTGGCGGACAGCCTCCAGGCCGTGGCCACTGCCTTGGGCCAGAGCGACTCGGAGGATACCACTGCTCCCGATCCGGCCCCGGCAGCGCCCCCGGCCCAGGCTCCCGCCGACCCGCCACCCAAAGCCATCACGCTGGAGGAGGTCCGGGCGGTGCTGGCGGAGCGCAGCCACGATGGG
The DNA here is from genome assembly GCA_021768085.1 of Bacillota bacterium. Taxonomy (GTDB): domain Bacteria; phylum Bacillota; class Clostridia; order Oscillospirales; family Oscillospiraceae; genus Enterenecus. The sequence goes on along the minus strand of JAETOJ010000014.1, from coordinate 3,448 downwards.
TACACCGCCGAGGTGCGGGGCCTGCTCCAGAAGTACGGAGCCGAAAAACTCAGCGGCGTGGACCCCAAACACTACGCCGCGCTCCTGGCTGATGCGGAGGTGCTGGGCCATGCCACCTAACAGCCACGCCATCCTCTCCGCCTCCAGCGCCCACCGCTGGATGCACTGCACCCCTTCTGCCCGCTTGGAGCGGGAGTTCGCCGACCGGGAGACGGAGGCCGCTGCCGAAGGCACCGCCGCCCATGCTCTCTGTGAGCATAAGCTCCGCCGCGCTCTGAAGAGGCGCTCCCGCAAGCCGGTGTCCAAGTATGACTGCGATGAGATGGACGCATACACGGACGGCTATGTCGAGTTCGTGCTGGAGCAGCTTGCCCAGGCCAAGCTGGAGTGCGCCGACCCGCTGGTCCTCATCGAGCAGCGGCTGGACTTTTCCTGCTGGGTTCCGGAGGGCTTTGGCACCGGGGACTGCATCATCGTGGCGGACAAGCTGCTCCACATCATCGACTTCAAGTACGGCCAGGGCGTTCTGGTGGAGGCCGAGGAGAATCCTCAGATGATGCTGTACGCCCTGGGTGCGCTCCGGCTGTTCGACTCCCTCTACGACATCACTGAGGTGAGCATGAGCATCTACCAGCCCCGCCGGGAGAACGTATCCACCTGGACAATCTCGGTGGACGAGCTGAACGCCTGGGCGGAGAACACCCTCAAGCCCAGGGCGGAGCTGGCCCACAAGGGCGAGGGCGATTATCTCCCCGGCCCATGGTGCCAGTTCTGTAAAGCGGCGGTGAAGTGCCGCGCCCGCGCCGAGGAGAAGCTCCAGCTTGCCCGGTTCGAGTTCGCCCCGCCGCCCCTCCTCTCGGATGAGGAGATCGAGGACATCCTCACCAAGCTGGATGACCTGACCAAGTGGGCCAGCGAGATTCAAGCCTACGCCCAGGACGCCGCCATCAACCATGGGAAGGTATGGCAGGGTTTCAAGCTGGTGGCCACCCGTACCAACCGCCGCTACACAGACGAGGAGGCGGTGATCCAGGCCGCAAACGAAGCCGGATACCACGACATCTTCAAAAAGAGCCTCATCCCCATCACGGAGATGGAGCGGCTCATGGGCAAGAAGAACTTCACCACTATCCTCGGCTCTCTGGTGGAAAAGCCCCAGGGCCGTCCCACCCTCGTTCCCGTTACTGACAAACGCCCCACCCTGACCAACACCGGCGCGGGCGATGACTTCACTGAATTTAAGGAGGACTAATCCATGCCTACTCAGAAATCCAACACCAAGGTGGTCACCGGCATCGTTCGGCTGTCCTACGCCAACGTCTGGGAGCCTGCCTCCATCAACGGCAGCAACCCCAAGTACAGCGTGTCCCTTATCATTCCCAAGAGCGACACCAAGACCATCGCCGCCATCAACGCCGCCGTGGACGCCGCCATCAAGGAGGGCGTGGCGAAGTTCGGCGGGAAGGTGCCGCCCAAGGGCGCTCTCAAGCTGCCCCTCCGGGACGGCGATGCCGAGCGGGATGACGAGGCGTACAAGGGGGCCTACTTCGTCAACGCCAACAGCACCACCGCGCCCCAGATTGTGGACCGGGCCGTCCAGCCCATCCTGGACCGGGCAGAAGTCTACTCCGGCTGCTATGCCCGTGTGTCCATCAACTTCTATGCCTTCAACACCAACGGCAACAAGGGCATTGCCTGCGGCCTGGGCAATATCCAGAAGGTCCGGGACGGGGAGCCGCTCAGTGGCCGGACCTCCGCTGCGGATGACTTTGCCACTGATCTGGACGATGACTTCCTGTCCTGAGAAAGTGAGGTAGATGATCATGACTTCACTCTATGAATTTGCCAAGCAGGTGGACGTGCTGGTAGTGTTCTTCCTCATCTACGGTTTTACCGTGAGCATGATTTCCTCTGCCATCGTGAGCTTCATTCGCTGGTGCGGGAAGAAGTGGAAGGCACACAAGGAAAAGAGAAAAGCTGCCTCCAAAGCCAATGACTAAAGGAACCATGTGCTATGGGTGGCGGGGCTTCGGCCCCGCTGCCCTTCGGCACAGGAAGGAGGCATCATGAAAAATCTGTCTATTGACATTGAAACCTACTCCGCCGCTCCGCTGAAAAAGTGCGGTGTGTACCGCTACTGCGCGGACAGTTCCTTTGAAACCCTGCTGTTCGGCTATTCGGCGGACGGCGGACCTGTCCAGGTGGTGGATTTCACCGCTGGGGAGCGGCTCCCCACCGAGGTTCTGTCGGCGCTCACCGACCCCGCTGTGACCAAGTGGGCTTTCAACGCCCAATTCGAGCGTGTGTGCCTGTCCCGCTGGCTGGGGATGCCTGTGGGCGAATATCTGGAGCCGGAGTCCTGGCGCTGCACGATGGTCTGGGCCGCGACCCTGGGTCTTCCCCTCTCGCTGGAGGGTGTGGGAGCCGTCCTCGGTTTGGAAAAGCAAAAGCTGAAGGAGGGCAAAGACCTCGTTCGCTACTTCTGCACACCCGCCAAGGACCGGGACGGAGGACAGTTCCGCCACTATTCATCGGATGCCCCAGAGAAGTGGGAGCGGTTCAAAGCCTACAACCTCCGGGACGTGGAGACGGAGATGTCCATCCAGCAGAAGCTGTCCAGGTTCCATGTGCCGGAAAATATCTGGGACGAATACCATCTTGACCAGGAGATCAACGACCGGGGCATCGGTGTGGACATGGAACTGGTGCGGCAGGCTATCGGCATGGACGCCAAAACCAATGAAAAGCTGACCGCCCAAATGCGGCGGCTGACCTCTCTTGCAAATCCCAACTCCGTCCAGCAGATGAAGCAGTGGCTGGCGGACAACGGACTGGAGCTGGACAGCCTTGGCAAAAAGGAGGTTGCCGCCCTGCTGAAAACTGCCCCTGCTCCGCTGGCTGACGTTTTGCTCCTGCGGCAGCAATTAGCCAAGTCCAGCGTGAAGAAATACACGGCGATGGAAACGGCGGTCTGCCCGGATGGGCGGGCCAGGGGGATGTTTCAGTTCTACGGAGCCAACCGCACCGGGCGCTGGGCTGGACGCATTATCCAACTTCAAAATTTGCCCCAAAACCATCTCCCCGATTTGGCAGAGGCCCGCTCGGTGATGCGCTCCGGCGACCTCGCCGCCGTGGAGATGCTCTACGAGGATGTGCCGGACACCCTGTCTCAGCTCATCCGTACCGCCTTTGTGCCACAGTACGGCAGGAAGTTCATCGTGTCCGACTTCTCCGCAATCGAGGCCAGGGTCATTGCCTGGTTCGCCGGGGAGCAGTGGCGGCAGGAGGTGTTCGCCAAGGGCGGCGACATCTACTGCGCATCCGCCTCCCAGATGTTCCATGTGCCGGTGGAAAAGCATGGCCGGAACGCCCATCTGAGGCAGAAGGGCAAGATTGCGGAGCTGGCCTTGGGCTATGGCGGCAGCGTGGGGGCGCTGAAAGCGATGGG
>JAETOJ010000013.1 GCA_021768085.1 Bacillota bacterium | reverse complement strand
CAGTACGTGGACGTGTGCATCTCCAACGAGGAGGACGCCAAGGACGTGTTCGGCATTGAGGCGGAGAACACCGACATCTACGGCGGCGAGCTCAACCACGAGGGCTACAAGTCCGTAGCCAAGCAGCTGGCGGACAAGTTCGGCTTCGAGAAGGTGGCCATCACCCTCCGGGAGTCCCACTCCGCCTTCGACAACGGCTGGAGCGCCATGCTGTACGACGTGGCGTCCGGCGAATACTGCTTCTCCAAGAAGTACGAGCTGCACATCATTGACCGGGTGGGCGGCGGCGACAGCTTCGGCGGCGGGCTGATCTACTCCCTGCTCACTGGCAAGTCCACCCAGGCGGCGGTGGAGTTCGCCGTGGCGGCCTCCGCCCTGAAGCACTCCATTGAGGGGGACTACAACATGGTCACCGTGGCCGAAGTGGAGAAGCTGGCCGGCGGCGACGGCTCCGGCCGGATCCAGCGGTAAGCCTCACCGAGCGAGGCACAGTTCACCCCTCTGTTTCTGGGACAGTCAGGCCAATATTGCCTGCGCTTTTTACCTCCTTATTGATATGCCGTTTCTGCCAGTGAACCCCCTCCTTCGTTTGATTACGCTTTGATTGCAGCGGATCCGAAGGAGGGTTTTCACCTGTCTGGAGATAATTAGTTCTCCCTCGTCCAACCATTTTTCCCATCTTCCAGTAGATGGTGCATCCGTGGCAGACAACGAAAGCCCCTCTATCATGTCCCTGCGCTGTGCCCCGTCTCGCGGCTACTTTCCAGAAAAGGACGCAGAGGGAGGCTATCCCGCGAGCAGAAAATATTGAGTGGACAACCTCCTTTTTTTCAGGTATTATATAGTTACTTTACGAGTATATGGGAGCTGGCGGATATTCGGACACGGCTTGTTCTGTTGCCTGGCGGCGGTGCTACAAGACACCAGGCGGGCGCGAGCCTGCTCCTCCTCGGGACGCATCCTATTTCCCACAACCGGGAGATTACTATTCGTGGAACCTCTGTTCCATCTACTTTATTACAAATGCAACTATTGATACTGATTGGAGGTCGATGTGGGATGGAACGATTTGATCTGCCACTTTCTCAAAATCCCTTGCGCACCCGCGGGGATGTGGAGCGGGCCCTTTTACGGCTTTTAGAGCCGATCAGGGGCCGCTTTACCACCGGAAACGCCGGGCTGCACCTGGGGGATCACGCCGCCCACTATGGGGAGCGCTCCGCCCGGATGGAGGCGTTTTCCCGAATGCTGTGGGGGCTGGGCCCCCTGTGGAGCCAAGGCGGGGGGGAATCGTGGCTGCCCCTGTTCCGGGAGGGACTGGTAAACGGCACCGATCCGGAGCATCCCGCCTACTGGGGGGATCCCTTCGATTGCGATCAGAAAATCGTGGAGATGGCGGCCATCTCCGTCACGCTGATGCTCTGTGGGGATCGGCTGGCACTGTCGGAGCGGGAGGCCCGGAACCTGCACCGGTGGCTATCCGCCACGCTGGAGCTACGACTGCCCCAAAACAACTGGCTCTTTTTCCGGGTGCTGATCCAGGCCGCCTTCCGGCGCATGGGCTGGGATTGGGACGCGGAGCGGCTGGAGGACGACCTTGGGCGGCTGGAGGGCTGGTATCTGGGCGGCGGCTGGTACTGCGACGGTGAGCCCACCCAGATGGATTATTATATTCCCTTTGGAATGCACTACTACGGCCTGATCTACGCCTGGTGCATGGAGAAGGAAGATCCCGAGCGCAGCCGCCGGTTCAAGGAGCGGGCGGCAGAGTTTGCCCGGGACTATCTGTACTGGTTTGAGGACTGCGGGCGGGCGGTGCCCTTTGGGCGGAGCCTAACCTACCGGTTTGGGCAAGGCGCATTCTTTGCCGCGCTGGCCTTCGCGGGGGTGGAGTGCCTGCCCTGGGGGGTGCTCAAATCGCGGCTTCTGGGCAACCTACGGGACTGGCTGGCCCAGCCGATTTTTGACTCCAGCGGGCTTTTGACCGTGGGCTACGGCTACCCGAACCTGTTCATGAGCGAAGCGTACAACGCCCCCGGCTCACCCTATTGGGGGCTGAAGGCGTTTCTGTGTCTGGCGCTGCCCGAGGAGCACCCCTTCTGGCAGGCACGGGAGGAGATCCCGGAGCTGGCGGAGCAGAAGCTCCTCCCACAGGCCCGGATGCTGGCGGCCCGCGCCCCCAACCAGGTGCAGTTGTTCCCGGCGGGGCAGATGTGCGTCAATCAGCTGGGGCAGGTGGCAGCTAAGTATGAAAAGCTGGTCTATTCCAGCCGCTTTGGGTTCTCCGTGCCCCGGGGGGACAGCCTGGAGGAAGGGGCCTTTGACAACTGCCTGGCGGTGAGCGAGGCGGGGGAGGAGCACTGGCGGATGCAGCGGGGGTTTGACGGCTTCCGGGCGGAACCGGATCATATCTGGCGCCGCTTTTCCCCCCTGCGTGGGGTGACGGTGGAGGTTACGGTGACGCCCTGCTTCCCCAGCCACCGGCGCAGCTATGTGATCACCACCGACCGGCCCATCGACGTGGCCGACGGCGGCTTCGCCATTCCGGCGGAGCAGGATGGCCTGCCCTATTCCGAGGACATGGTGGAGTGGACGCAGGACGGGGTCACCGCCCGCTTCCCCTGGGGCGTCAGCGGCATTCGGTGCGAGCAGGGCGGCGGGAGCCCGGTGCTGGTGAAGGCCTGGCCCAACACCAACCTGCTTCACCCCCTTACCCGTATCCCGACAATCCGCCTGCATTTGGAGGCGGGAACCCATCGGCTGGTCACCCTGGTGACAGGCAGCGTATAGAGATGGACAAACCATGATAGGAGGGCTCTTATGGAGATTCAGCACAGCACAATGGAACTGAGCATTACAATTACCGGGGCGGATGGACAGGTAAAGGCCCAGGCCAGCGGGCGGGATCATGTGACCCTGGTGTACGCCGCGCCTTATGTGGAGGGGGATGTGATCCGCATGAGCGGCAGCGCCCCTGGCTATGTGGTGGCCCTGCTGGAGGACAGCATGGCGGAAACCTTTGGCTACCTGTCCGGCGAGTTCTGCCTGGCGGTGCCCTTTGGGGAAAAGCGGGTGAGCTATTCCCCCAAATCCTTTACGGGGGACGTCCATCTACTGTGGGCCAGGCAGGCCAGCCCCCGGGAGGCAGGCGCCTACCGGAATCTGGCGCTCAACCCCCTGGACAGCCATGACAACACGGGATTTTTCCCCCACGCTTCGGCCAATGTGGAAACACGGGGGGAATCGGTCTTTGCCGCCCGCAACGCCATTGACGGCTGTTACGCCAACAGCAGCCACGGCGCCTGGCCCTACCAGAGCTGGGGGATCAACCGGGATCCGGAGGCGGAGCTGTTGCTGGAGTTCGGGCGCGAGGTGCGGGTGGATCGCCTGGTGTTTACGCTTCGGGCGGACTTTCCCCATGACAACTGGTGGAAGCAGTGCAGCGTCCAGTTTTCCGATGGCTCACAGATCCGAGCGGAGTTTGTCAAAACCGGCGAACCTCAGCAGATTGATCTTGCGCCACGGGTGGTGCGCTGGCTGAAGCTGGAGCGGCTGATCAAGGACGAGGACGATCCCTCTCCGTTCCCCGCGTTGACGCAGATAGAGGTCTGGGGAGCGGACGCCGGCCCGCTTGAGGATTGCCATACGGGGTCGGCATCATGATCGCTGGGGCAGAGCACAACGGGCACACTGTCTCCTGATACGGGCAGCCTGCAACATTTTTCTGTTTATAGCAAAAATCAACCGGCGGCGGGCATTGCCCGCCGCCGGTTGATTTTACTCACTATTGGGCAGGGCTGGTACGACCTGATCGCAGCCCACATAGACGCCCTTTGGGGGCAATGCCTTCACATCGTCCAGGTCGTTTGGGGGAAAGGGCGTAGGTGATGGCCACGGCAGCCCACCTCCTATCCGTTCAGCACCTCCAGCAGGTCAGCCTGGGTGGTTTCCTCCATAACAGACCAGCGGGACAGCGCATAGAGGCTTTGGGGCAAGCCCCGCACCAGGATATTGCGACTGTCCGTCCGGGTGGACATCGTCACCGGGATGCCCGCCTGGTGCACCAGCACCTCGGTCAGCGTCGTATAGTCGCCGCCGGGGAAGGCCAGGGATGTGAACTCATAGCCCAGCTCTTTTTTTGCGATTTGGTTGTAGGCGGCGACATCCCTGTTCAGGGCAGCGGCATAGTCATCATAGATCTCGCCCTCCAGCGGGGCCATGGTTTGCCGGATCCGATCCCCCGACTCAAAGGGGGGCCACTGGTGCATATCATAGGTGTGGGACTGCACGTCGATCACGCCGGATTCCACCATCCGACGGGCCTCCTCAAAGCCAAAGTGGGGGGTCATCTCAAACTGAGTGTCCTTATAGCGGTCATGGCCCACCGATACGCCGATGGCGTATATCGTGGCCTTCAGGTCGTGCTCCCTCAAAATGGGCCACGCATAGTCATAGTTGTTCTGATAGCCGTCGTCAAAGGAGATGAGCACCGGCTTGTCTGGCAACTCTCCTCCGTGATAGACATAGTCAATAAGCTCCTGGGTTGTGACCGCGTGATAGCCATTTTCCGCCAGAAATCGCATCTGCGCGTCAAAGGTCTCCGGGGACACCTCTAAATAGCTGCCCGGCTCCTCCACAATGCTGTGGTAAAGCAGCACCGGAACGTCCGCCGTGTAGTCCTCCACCTTCGCCGTGGGGGGATCAGAGAAGAGCCCGTCCAGATAGGTCTGGCAGTTGCCCGCGGTGATCCAGGCTCCGAACCGTTCCGGCCGCCAGACCTGGTCGTTCCCGAAGATCTCCGCCAGCACCATGGTACCTACCGCGTTGCGGAAATGGGTCTGATCGTAAAAATAGCGGTTGTCATAGGAGATGGGGGTACAGCTGAAGTCCCAGTAATCTGTCACTTCGGCCAACGCCGTCTTGTAGGCTCTCAGGGCGCTCTCCTCATAGGCATTCCACTGGCCCGCGTAGACGGGGGAGGTGATCACCATCAAATTGACCCCACGCTCCGCGCACAGATCCCGGATCTCGGCCACCATTTGGGCGCACTCCTTGACATAGGGAAGTTGTCCCCCTTGTTCCGAGGTGGAAAACTCCCCGGTGTAGGCCCGATCATAGACGGCGGGATCGCCGATTTTCTCCACGTCCCGCACCCGCTTGTCGTAGCATCCCGATTCCACCAGGAACACGTCGAACACCTGTGGCAGCTCCGTGTCCCGAAGCCGGAACGCCAGCTTTTCCACCGATTGTAGGGTGGTAGTCAGCGCGTATTCCAGGTAGAACAGCGGAAGGCTTCTACCACTGGCCTTGGCGTGCATCCTGCCGTTAAGGTCGTCCTCCCCCTCGTCGTAATAGACAGCCTCATTGATACCCAGGTTGAGCACAATATTTTTCACCGTGTAGTGCTCCAGTACATAGGCGGCAAAATCCCGATAATCTCTGGTGTCGCAGCCATAGACGAACAGGTTGTAGAAGCTGGCGTCCAGATAGTCGTTGAGCTCCTCCACGTTGTAGGAGGCCGCGGAGGAGGAGCCGATCACATAGGAGTCGTACTGCTGGTAGTGCTCATCCAACCAGGCCAGCTTGGCCACCCGGGGATTGTTGGTTTCATTGTAGCTGTACCAGTCCAAAATGGGGTCACCGAATACCCCGAAGGGGTCAATGAGCATATTGAACACCGCGCAGCAGCCCATGACCAGCAGAAGGGTGAGAGGGAGCATGACGAGCCATTTTTTAGAAGACATGGGCACCTCCTAAATGCTTTCGTACACATAGCCCGCGGGGATGTAATCTCCGCTGAGAAAGACGTAAATCACCAGAATTCCCACAAAAAGCACCGTGAATTGAATGGCCCAGTGCTTTTTCTCCAGGGTCTTCCGGATGGGGATCCCCCGCTCCTGAAGGGCGCTGACCGCCACCAGAACCGCCGTAGAGATCAGCAGGACGGCCCAATTCACCGGAGTGAGGCCGAAGCTGAACAGCGCGTCCGGGCCCAGGGAGCGCCAGCCGAAGCTGCACACCGTCCGCTTGAGCATCCGCAGGGCCTGGAGCAGCTGGCTGGAGCGGGAGAAATACCGCCCCACCACCACCAGCGCGAAGGTGCGGGCCACCTGAACCACGCGGAACCACCGGGTTTCGTGCCCAATCCCCAGCCGCTCCCGGAGCTTCACCGACGCCGGCTGGGCTATCATAGCCAGGGACATCAGTCCGCCGTTCCACAACCCATAGGCGATGTTGCTCAGACCGGGTCCCTGCCAGATGCCCACCATCAGGAACACCACCAAAGTGGAAATGCAGGGCACCGCCAGCTTGCCCAGCCGGGGACCCACCACCGGGCGCAGGGCCTTCCCCAGCCGGTTCAGCCCCTTAGATAGGGCCAGGGGATAAAAGAGGTAGTCCTTCATCCACTCCCCCAGGGAGATGTGCCACCGCCGCCAGAACTCGTCCACGGTATGGGCAAAGTAGGGGCGGCGGAAGTTCTCCATCATCTCCACCCCGAACAGCTGGGAGGCGCCTCGGACTAAATCGGTGCCCCCCGAGAAATCGCAGTAGAGCTGGAGGCAGTAGAGGACGACGGCCAGCAGAATCACCGCGCCGCTGTACTGGGTGAAGTGGTCAAACACCTCGGTCACCGCCGGGGCCAGGGTGTCCGCGATGAGCAGCTTTTTCAGCATTCCCCAAATCATCAGCTGCACGCCGTACTTGAACTGATCGGCGGAGAACTCGTTTCCCCCAATCAGCTGGGGCTGGAGCTTCTGGAAGCGGTTGATGGACCCCTGGATCATCTGGGGAAAGTAGGCGGCAAAGAGCGCGTACTTCAGAAAGTGCCGCTCCGGCTCCACTTTTCCCCGGTAGACATCGATGAGGTAGCCGGAGGTCTGGAAGATATAAAAGGAGATCCCCAGCGGCAGCAGCAGCTCCAGCGGCCGGAACCGGAAGGACAGCCCTGCCAGCGCCAGCACGCTGTTGGCGGTTCCCAGCCAGCTGTCCAGATACTTGAACAGGGCCAGCGTGGTAAAGTTCAGCACCAAAATGGCGGTCAACGCCAGCCGCCGGCGCCTCAGCCAGACCCGCCTGACAGCCGCTGCGTCCGCCCCTTCCGCCGCCGCTTCTGCCCGCTCCCTGCGGCGCAGGGCGCCCAGACCCAGGGCGGCGCCATAGGTGGCCGCCACGGTAAACAGCAGATAGATCGCGGCCTTCAGGCTGTAGCACAGGTAGAAGAACGCGCTGGCCGCCAGCAGTACCAGGTACCGCCCTCGCTTGGGCACCAGGTAATAGACGGCCACCGCCACGGCCAAAAACAGCAGGAAGGCGGCGCTGTTGACTGACATCGCTTACTTGCCCCCGAGCCGGCAGATGAGATCATACATGGCCTGAACGGAGTTAAAATTCTCCGGCACCAGGTCGTCCACCGTGATGGACACGCCGAAGGCGTCATTGAGCTCCCCCACCAGAACCACCACATCCAGAGAGGTCAAAATCTCGTCGTCAATCAGCCGGTCACTCCCCAGAACGTCGATCCCGGGGCAGTTTTCCTCCAGAATACGCAGCAGCTTTTCCATGGTTCAGTTCCTCCTGATCGTTTGCTCAATATAGTCGCGCCGGAGCGCGGCGCGGTCAATTTTTCCGGTGCGGTTCTCCGGCAGCCGCTCAAACCAGTATAGCCGCGCGGGCACCATAAACCGGGGCAGCGCCTCCCGCAGGGCGGCGATGAGCCCCTTGTCGTCCTGCCCCTCCGCCTGGTAGAACAGGCACAGCTGCTCCCGGTCAGCGTCGAACAGGCAGCAGGCGGAGGATACAAAGGGGACGGCATTGGCCGCCGTCTCGATCTCACCCAGCTCGATGCGGAACCCCATATACTTGACCTGGGAGTCCGCCCGGCCCAAAAACATCAGCTCGCCCCGCTCGTTCCAGCTGCCCAGATCTCCGGTGCGGTAAATTTTCTCCGGCCAGGCCGTCTGCAGCGGATTCTGGCAGAAGACCGCGGCAGTGCGCTCCGGGTTATTGTAGTAGCCCAGGGCCAGGCAGGTTCCGGCCACGCAGATCTCCCCCGGCTCGCCGGGCCCGGTGACCGCCCGATCCCCATCCAGCAAAAACACCTGGGTGTTGGGAAAGGCCCCGCCGATGGGCAGCGCCTCGCTGTCATCAAAGGCCCGATCCACCGGATAATAGGCGCAGTTGCAGGTGATCTCTGTAGGTCCGTACAGGTTGACAAAGCGGGCCTCCGGCAGATGACGCATCCAGTCGTTGAGCACCTTGCAGGGCATGGCCTCGCCGGAAAACATTACCCGGCGCAGATGGCTGGGCCGAACCGTCTCAAAGGTCTTCAGCGCAGAGAGAATCTTCATAGCGGAGACAGACCAGATGATGGTGTTCACGCCCCGCTCGTCCATCCGCTCGATCAACCGCCGAGGGGAGGAGAACAGCGGCTTTTCCAGGATCTCCAGCCTGGCGCCGGTTCGGATGGTAAGGTAGATATCCTTCACTGAGACGTCAAAGTCAAAAGGGGCCTGATTGCCGAACACCGCCGTGTGATCCAGCCCGAAGGCCTCGGTGAACTGCTCCGTCATGTTGAGGACGGAGCGGTGACTCACCAGCACGCCCTTGGGCACGCCGGTAGAGCCGGAGGTGAAGATACAGTACAGCGGGTTTTCTCCGGTGATCTCTACCCCGATCCGGCGGAGCAGCGGCTCGTCCGGCGGGGTCAAAAGCAGCTCTTCCAGGGACAGGATCTCTGCGCCGGGGAAGGGCAGGGGCCGGGTATCCCGCCGGGTGGTGACAACCACCCGGGGCTTCATGGTGGCATAGATCTCCGCCAGCCGCCGGTCGGGCAGGCTGGGATCGATGGGCACATAAAAATTGCCACTGGCGGCAGTGCCGAAAAACGCGGGCAGGCACTCCACCCAGCGGCCGATGCAAATGAACACCGGCTTGCCTCGGGCGCCGTCCAGCCTGCCGGCCAGCGCGGTTCCGATCCGGCGGGCTTGATCCAGTAGCTGCCCATAGGTCAGCGCAGCCTGCCCGTCCGCCGCTGCAATTTTGTCGGGATAGGCTCCGGCGGAATTGTCCAAACAGGACGTCACATTGTAAACCATCGCACTCTCCTATGATGGGTCTGGTTCAGGGAGCGGCCGATCTCGCGCACCACATGGCAGAACGGCGCGCCCTTTTCACCGATTCAGCTGCAAAAAAAGGTACTTATCCGCCAAATATGCTCCCTTTTGGCTCTCAACAGCATATCACAAGAGGCGCTGATTTTCAATACCCTAACAAGCCTTTTCCAATGGCGACGGAAGATCAGTCCCCTGCCTGCTCCTTCTGAATGACGACCCTTGTCCCTTCCGCCCGCCCCACACAGGGGCGCCGGTTGACCGCAAATGCCCGCCCCCCCTTCCCGCCCATGCAAAAAAGTCTGCCCGAGGGCAGACTTTTTCGCATGGCTACACCGCCGCGCTCAGCGGCGTCTCACGTTTTCATTTGTTCCGTTATGCGCGGGCCTTGATCCGCCGGACAATATCCAGGCCCAGCCCGTCCGTCTCATCAATGGCGCATAGCTCATCCAACAGCTTCCGCTCCTCCTCCGGCGTAAAGTTGGAGAAGGGCCTTCTGGCGTACCCAGCTGGCACGCCGCCCCCACGCAGCCACACCTTGATGCAGGCCATCATGCTGCCGCTGTGAAGACCCGCCATGATGATGTGCACCGCCTTGCCCTGAAGCTGGGCGGCAGTGGATACGTCGGATGCCTTCACCGCCTGCCAGATCTTCAGGTAGAGATCCGGAATCACATTGTAGAACGAGCCGATGATCCCATCCACCCCCAGGGCGATGTTGGAGCTGCCCAGCTCGTCGCAGCCGCCGTAGATCTGGAACCCGGGCTTGCAGCTCTCCCGGATCAGGGGCACCTCGTAGAGGGCGGTAGCAGTGTACTTCACACCCTTGACGTTCTCAATCTCCGACAGACGGATGACCTGTTCCACCGTCATCAGCCCCGCCAGGGGGATGTTGTAGACGATCATGGGCAGGCTGGTAGAGCCCGCCAGATCCTCATAGTAGTGGAAGATCTGATCCTCATTAAACTTGAAGTAGAAGGGGGGCACGCTGGATATGCCTGCCGCACCGCACTGTTCGGCGTGCTTGGCCAGCTCGATGGAGGCCCGGGTGGACATGGCGCCCACATGCACCACCACCGGAACCTTGTCGCCCACCTCCTCCATCACAATCTCCACCTGGTGCATCCGCTCCTCGGAATTCATCAAGAAGGTCTCGCCGGTGGATCCGGTGAGGTACAGCCCCCCGATATCAAAGGACAGCAGGTAGCGGATAAAGTCCCGGGTGCCCGCCTCGTCCAGGTTCTCGTCCTGGTCAAAGATGGACAGAACCGCCGGGATCACGCCCTTGAAATCACGGATATCACGACTCATTCTGATACGCTCTCCTTTTTCACCGCGCCCTTTGCCTCCATCATCTCCTTTACCTTGTGGCAGGAGACAAAGTGGCTAACGCCGTCAATGATATATTCCTCCAGCACGGGCCGCTCGTTCTTGCACCGCTCCTGGCACTCCGGACAGCGGGGGTGGAAGGTGCAGCCAGACGGCGGATTGGCCGGAGAGGGCACGTCCCCCTGGAGGGGGATGCGGTGCTTCTTCTGGGCCACATCGGCCACGGGGATGGCGCTGAGCAGGGCCTTGGTGTAGGGGTGCAGGGTGTTGGCGAACAGCTCCTCCGAGGTGGTCAGCTCCACAATGCGCCCCAGGTACATCACCGCGATCCGGTCGGCCAGGTATTCCACCACCGACAGGTCGTGGGTGATGAAGATGTAGGTCAGCTTGTATTCTTCCTTCAGCTGGTTCAGCAGCCGCAGCACCTGGGCCTGGATGGACACGTCCAGAGCGGACACGGCCTCGTCGCAAATGATGAGCTCCGGCCCCACGGACAGCGCCCGGGCAATGCCGATACGCTGGCGCTGTCCGCCGGAAAACTCGTTGGGATAACGAGTCATGTAGTCCCGAGGCAGGTTGACGGACTCCAGCAGATCGCCGATCTTCTTGATTCGCTCCTGCTTATCCTTCATGCCGAACTTGATCAGCGGATCCTCCAGGGAGCCGAAGATGGTAAAGGCCGGGTTCAGGGAGGAGTAGGGGTCCTGGAACACAATCTGGATCTTCTGCCGGGCGTCATCCAGCTCCTTCCGGGGCAGCTTGCGCAGATCCTTGAAGCCGTCCTCAAACTTATACTCCATGCTGCCCTCGGTGACGGGCACCAGCTGGAGGATGGACTTGCCCAGGGTGGTCTTGCCGCAGCCGGACTCGCCCACCAGGCCCAGGGTCTCGCCCCGGTACACGTCCAGGCTGATATCGTCCACCGCCTTCACATAGCCCACCGTGCGCTTCATCAGGCCCTTCTTGATGGGGAAATAGGTCTTGGCCCCCCGCACCTTCAGCAGGATCTCCTTCTCGTTATTTGCCATCTGCCATCACCTCCCTGTAGTTGAAGCAGCGGGTATAGTGCCCCTCCTTGACCCACTCCTCGTCGGGCATCTCCTCCTCGCAGCGGGGGCAGGCATAGTCGCACCGGGGGCAGAACTGGCAGCCCTTGGGGCGGTTGAAGGGGTCGGGCGTGGAGCCCCGGATGGGCTCCAGCTGCTGATTCTTGCCCTTGCCCAGCACGGGGATGGAGCGCAGCAGCGCCTTGGTATAGGGGTGGGCCGGGTTGGTGAAGATGTCCTCCACCGGGCCGTACTCCACGATGTTGCCCATATACATGACGGCCACCTCGTCGGCCATCTCGGCCACTACGCCCATGTTGTGGGTGATCATCATGATGGCGGTGTCATGCTCCCGCTTCAGGTCGTTCATCAGGTCGAAGATCTGAGCGCTGATGGTCACATCCAGAGCGGTGGTGGGCTCGTCGGCCAACAGGATCTTGGGGTCGCAGGACATACCCATGGCGATCATGGAGCGCTGCCGCATCCCGCCGGAGAACTGGTGGGGATACTCGCCGTACCGGATGTCTGGGGCGGGGATGCCCATGTCGGCCAGATCCTCAATGGCCTCCTTCTTGTACTGCTCCTTGGACAGCCCCGGCTTGTGCTGGCGGAGCATCTCCTCAATCTGGTAGCCCACGGTGAACACCGGGTTCAGGGCGGTCATGGGATCCTGGAAGATGATGGCGATGTCCTGGCCTCGAATGGCG
Source organism: Bacillota bacterium (assembly GCA_021768085.1). Taxonomy (GTDB): domain Bacteria; phylum Bacillota; class Clostridia; order Oscillospirales; family Oscillospiraceae; genus Enterenecus. The sequence goes on along the minus strand of JAETOJ010000013.1, from coordinate 54,774 downwards.
CGCATCTCCTTGCCGTTCTTCTCCAGCTGATCCAGGCGGATCTCAGTGCCATCCTCCTTGTAGTAGGTGATGGAGCCCTCCTCAATGCGGCTCAGTTCAGGCAGCAGGCGCAGGATGGAGTTAGCGGTCACCGACTTGCCGCAGCCGGACTCGCCCACGATGCACAGCGTCCGGCCCCGCTTCACGTCGAAGCTGACCCCCCGCAGCACCTTGTTGCACCGCTGGTTGGTGTAGAAATAGACGTGCAGATCCTTCACGCTCAATACGACGTTGTTCTGGCTTTCACTCATATTCGTTCACCTCTCAGCCGATCTGGGTGGGATCGGACGCGTCCCGCATACCATCCCCGATGAAGTTGATGGACAGCACAAACAGGATCAGCATGATGGAGCAGGGCAGCCACATCCACCACTTGTCCAGCCAGTCGAACCGGATGGTGCCAGAGTTGGTAATCACGCTGATAATATTGCCCCAGGTGGCCAGCTCCATGGGCACGCCGTAGTTCAGCACGGACAGGGACGCCTCCTGAAGGATGAACATGGCGGTGGACAGGGTGATGTTCACCACAATGGGGCCCAGGGCGTTGGGCAGCATATGCTTGAAGGCGATCTTCGTCCGGGAGATGCCGAAGGCCCGCAGGGACTGGACGAATTCCTCCTCCCGGAGGGAGAGCACCTTGCTCCGGGCCATACGGTACATGGAGGGCCAGCCGGTGAGGATAAAGATGATGATCAGGTTTTGCAGGCTTTGGCCCACCAGGGCCACGATGATGATGATCATCACCATCTGGGGGATGGACATGAAGATATCCGCGAGCTTCATCAAAATCTTGTCCACCCATCCGCCCAGGTAGCCCACGTACATCCCCAGGGTGACCCCCAGCAGGGCGGCGCCCAGAGCGCTGCCCAGGCCGACGATGATACTGATCCGGCCGCCGTAGAGCATACGACTCCAGATATCCCGGCCCATCTGATCGGTGCCGAAGATGTGGGCCAGGGAGGGCTTCGCCTGGATCTCCGTCAGGGAGAACTCCGTGGGGGAATACCTGGTGAACAGGGGAGCGCCAAAGCACAGCACGCAGATCACCACAAACAGGATCGCACCGAAGACCGCCAGCTTGTTGGACGTCAGCTTGCGCAGCGTCCGGTTGGTCAGCTTGGTGCCCAGCTTTCCGCTTTCTTCCGCAACCCGAATTTTGTCCAGCTTGCGGTCAAGGGCCGTTTTTTTCGTTTTCATGTTCATGATAGCTTCACCCTCGGGTCGAGCACTGCGGTGAGGATGTCCACCAGCAGGGAGGACAACAGCACCATCAGCACCATAAATAAACCAACCGACATAATGATGGGGGTATTCTGGGTCTTGATCGCGTCGGTAAACCAACGGCCCACGCCGGGCCACTGGAAAATGTTCTCAATCACGATGGCGCCGCTGATCAGGGTGGGCAGACGGAAACCGATCAGCACCATCACGGGCGTACAGGCCACACGGAAGCCGTGGTACATATTGACCTTCCACTCCGGCAGGCCCTTGGCCCGGGCGGTCTTTACATAGTCCCGGTTCATGGAGTCCAGCATACTGGAGCGGGAGTACCGCATGACGCCCGCCGTCTGGGAGATGCCCAGCACAAAGGCGGGTAAGAACAGGTGATGCAGCTCGCTGAGCAGCCCGCCGTCCCCCCGCTGGCCCACCGGGAACCAGTTCAGCGTCAGGCAGAACAGGATAATGCAGAAGATACCAAACAGGAACTGGGGGATGGCCACGCCGATCATGCCGGCCACGGTCAGCACATTATCGGCGATCTTCCCCTTTTTCAGGGCGGAGACTACGCCCAGGAGGATGCCCAGCACGGTGGAGATCACCAGCGCCGCCAGGGACAGCTCAATGGTGGCGGGCAGCTTCTGCATCATCAGCTCGCTCACGGGCATATTGTTCTGCAGGGAAAAGCCCAGGTTTCCGGTACACACGTCCTTGAGCCAGCTCAGGTACCGGACGATCATGGGGCCATCCAGCCCCTTGGCCGCCTTGAAGGCGGCGATTTCCTCCGCCGACATTTCCGCCAGCTGATCCATGGGGATCAGAAAGTCGATGACGTCGCCAGGCATCAGCTCGATCCCCCAGTAGATCAGAAAGGTGATGATGATCAGCATGGGAATCATTCCGATCAGCTTGCGCAGTGTAAAATTCAGCATGGAACCGCCCCTTTCCTCCAACTTTCTTTTCTAAAAATTTACATTGTGAAGTACATCACGGGGGCCGGCAAAACGCCGGCCCCCGTGCGTTTCACATCAAGGTCACTTAGCTGCGCTCAAACATATTGAGGAAGATGTACCGCGGGAAGGTCACATTGACGGTGTCCACATTGAAGCCGGCCATATCCTGCACCTGCTGCACCTGGGAGGAATCCTTACAGAAGGCGTAGTCAATTTTGTCGGCCATGGCGTTGGTGATGAGGTTTTCATCGCCCGCGTCGCTGGACGGATACATATAGATCTTCTCGATATTGCCGGTGCCAGGCTTGAAGTAGTCGTTGTTGCGCACCAGGGTGGTATACTCGCCCAGCTTGACGCTCTCCACCTTGAACGGGCCGGTGCCGATGGGATTCTGCCAGAAGGTGTCGGCGGCGAAGTTCTCCGGGGTCACATTCTCCAGGCAGTGCTTGGGCAGCACGGACCACTGGGAGAACACAGTCAGGGCGTTGGGCTGCGGGTTGTTGAAGGTGAAGGTGACGGTGTTCCCATCCACCTCGATGGAGGAGGCATCGTTAATGACGTCGGTCAGCACAGTGTTGGCGCCAGGTACGGTGCAGTAGTACTCGAAGGTCCACTTCACATCCTCGGCAGTAAAGGGCTCGCCGTCGTGCCACTTCACGCCCTCGCGGAGCTTGAAGGTGATGACCTTGCCGTCATCGGACACGTCATAGCTCTCGGCCAGCATCCCGTCGGAGGCGGTCAGGCTGGTGTCGGCGTTCAGCAAACGGTCAAACACGATCTCCTGGTGCCAGAACAGGCCGGGGTTGGTGGCGGTGTGCTCCAGGGCATTGACAGCGCCCGTGTTGGTGTACATGGTTTTGTCGGCGCGGTCGATGGTCCAGTCCAGAATGTTCTTCTGATAGCAGAACTGATCGTTGCCGGGGGCGTTGCCCTTCATGTCCAGATGCTTGGAGGTGATGATCCAGGAGGGGATGTAGAACAGGGGGATGGTCTCCACGTTCTCGTTCTCGTACTTCTGGATGGCGTCGTAGGCCGCCTTCTGATCCTCGGTGGTCACCGCTACCTTGGCCTTGTCGATGAGGGCGTCCAGATCCTTGTCCCACAGCACGGTGGAGTTGTTGTTGGCGGTGGAGTGGTGGCGGTTGTAGAGCTCGCCCAGGGTCAGGGCGTTAGTGCCCGCGAAGCACAGATCCCAGTCAACACCGGACTTGACGCCGTCGGGGGAGGGAGTCCACAGCAGAACCGTCAGGTTGTCGGTGAGGAGATCGAACTCCATCTTCACACCCACGGCCTCCCAATAGCCCTTGATGGCGGTGATGGTGTCCAGCAGGTTGCCGGTGTAGTAGACGGCCTTCAGGGTGTAGCTGCCGTCCCAGCCCGCCTCAGCCAGCAGTTCCTTGGCCTTCTCGGGGTCGTACTTGTACTCGGTTAGGCCGTCCGCCTGCCAGGCGCCCTCAGGCACCAGGGACTTGTGGGCGGCGATGACGGTGTTGCTCCACAGACCGTCCACAATGGCGTCCATGTCAATGGCATACCACAGGGCCTGACGGACGCGCACGTCCTGGAGGGGGTTGGGGTAGGCGGTGCCGCCCACGCCCTCATTGCCGGAGGGCTGCCCGCCGGACTGGCTGTTGTTTGCCGGCGGATTGCTGGGGTTGTTGCCGCTGGGGGTGCCGCCGCAGGCGCACAGCGCAAGCACCATGCACAGGGCGAGCAGCAGAGACGCAATTCTTTTCATCAATTCTTCCTCCTTATGGTTTTCCGTGTGGCGGCCTGAGCCGTCAGAGGAGATGGCCGACGTTCTTGGCAACTTCACCAAAGAACGGCCTCTCAACGTATTCATCATACACCATATTGCGCATAGTGTCAAACATTATTTTACTTTTTCTACAAGTTCTGCCGTTGGGTACCCTCCCTCTCTTGTGCACTTCTTTTCACCTCAACCGGGATCCGGTGCCGCAAGCTATTGAAAATCGGAGAAAACTGTGCTATCCTTTTATGGAAATCCGCGGATCTGCCGGGGCAAAACCGCCTTCCGGCATGGGCCGCGCTGTCAAGAAGGGAGAATTTTTCCATGATCTATGTGAAGCGCGCGCACCTGGATCGCTACCTGGGCCTGTGCCCCGCCCTGGACACCGCCATCCGGCACCTGGCCCAGGCAGATCTGGCCAGCCTGGCCCCGGGCCGCAACGAGGTGGACGGCGACAACGTCTACATCAACCGGCTGGACTACACCACCATTCCGGAGAAACAGGCCGCCTGGGAGGGCCATGCCCACTATGGCGACATCCACATCATGATCACGGGGCAGGAGCGGATCGGCGTGTCCGACGCCTCGGAGCTGACCCAGACTGTCCGAAAGGACGATGAGGACTTCCTGGGCTTTGAGGGCCCGGTGCGCAGCTGGTACTCCATGGCGGCGGACGATGTGCTCATCGTATTCCCCGAGGACGCCCACATGGTCAAGGTGCAGCTGGGGGAGGCCATGCCGGTGAGCCGGGCCGTGGTCAAATTCAGGCTGTGAGCCGCCGGAAAGGAAGGTTGACACGATGAAACGAAGCGAGATCAACGCCGCCCTCCGGGAGATGGAGGGGATGATCCGGGACTGCCGGTTCGCCCTGCCCCCCTTCTGCCGCTTCACGCCGGAGGACTGGGCCCACAAGGGTCACGAATATGACGAGGTTCGGGACAATATGCTGGGCTGGGACATCACGGACTACGGCCTGGGCCGCTTTGACGAGGTGGGCTTCTCCCTGATCACCCTGCGCAACGGCAACCTGAAATTGGCGGATAAGTACCGGAAGCCCTATGCAGAGAAGCTGCTGTTTCTGAAGGAGGGCCAGTATTCCCCCAACCACTTCCATTGGTACAAAATGGAGGACATCATCAACCGTGGGGGCGGCGTGCTGCTGATCCGGGTGTTCAACTCCCTGACCGACGAGGAGATCGACCGGGAGAGTGAGGTTACGGTTCATCTGGACGGCTGTGTTCGCACCGTGCCGGCGGGCACTCAGCTCCGGCTGGAGCCGGGCATGAGCATCTCCATTCAGCCCCGGCTCTACCACGACTTCCAGGTGGAGCCCGGCACCGGCAACGTACTCATCGGCGAGGTGAGCCAGTGCAACGACGACAACACGGACAACCGCTTCAACCCGCCTGTGGGCCGGTTCCCCGTCATTGAGGAGGACGAGCCCCCCTACCGGCTGCTGTGCACGGAGTATCCTCCGGCATGAGCCTGGGCGCGGTTCCCTCCCCCCCCTATGACGTGAAAGCGCCCTCCCCCGGCCTTGCCGGGGGAGGGCGCTTGTTATCTCACATCGGAAAACAGCTCGTCGATCACCCGCTCCATCCGCTCGCTCATGGCCTCGTCCTCGGCGGTGATGGCGTACACCACCAGCCAGTCGAAGCTGTTGCGCAGATCCAGGGCGGGCATGCCGCAGTCGTTCAAAATGGCGTTCAGCGTCCACCAGTGATCCTCCAGCCGCTCCTGGGCGCTGACGTATTCCTCGTCTATCTCATGGTACTCCCCGTCCACCACGTTCTCCGTCACCACGTATAGCAGCAGGAGCAGCTTTCGGGTCACGTCCTCCTTATGCTGGCGGATGTTCTTTAGGGCGGTGGCGTTGGGCCAGTTCTGCTTGATCAGCTTCTGGACCACGGAATAGCCCTGCCGGTTCCGGCCGGAGGGCATATGGAGGGAGAAATACTGCCGCATGATGGCCTCCATGGAGTAGTCCGGCTCCCGCAGGCCTCCCCAGGCGGGGGCTGGGCGCACCAACTGATCCAGGTATTTCTCAAAGTAGAAGTAGGCCCGCATATGCAGCGCCCCCAGCTTGTCCAGGCTGGCGATGTAGCACTCCCGCAGATCCTCCTGGGTCTGGGCCCGCAGAAAGAGGTTTTGCAGCTCGTGGGTCAGTTGGCTGGACACCGTTTCCGGAGGGCTGTCCGGCCTGGGCACCGGGGGCAGATCGGCGAAGAAGTCCCGGGCCTGGGCATAGCTCCGCCCCATCCGCAAAAACCAGGCGTACACCACGTCCCGGCCGTCCCGGTAATGGATGCCGTAGCCCGTGCACAGCCCCAGCAGCAGGCTGGCGTCCCCCTCGCTCAGCCCCAGGGCAAAGGCAATGCGGAAGATGTCCTCCCGGTTGACGGGCTGGTTCTGGCCGGACAGCCAGTTGCGTACCCGGCGGGCCACCGATTCCGGGTTGGCCTCCGGCTCGTCCTCCTGGAGGGCGGCGGTGATCCGGGCCTGGAGGTTGCCCTCCGGGCAGAGCTGCCGCAGAGTTTCGGCGAATCCCCGGGTGCGGATCTTCCCGTCCCGGAGGTACTCCGCCGCCATGGCCGGGGTCATCTCTCCGGATCGGAGCTTGTCGTATTCATGTTGGGATTGCAGGGTCAGTTCCAAGTTGAACGGCCTCCCACGGTCTTTTTTACCATATAGTATACACCAAAACCAGGGGCGCAGTCCAGCGGTTTTCCGCTTTTTGGCTCTTTTGGGCGGATTTGGCCCGGTTACAGGACCCCCTGCTCCCGCTGGCGGGCCAGGTATTCGTCGTAGGTGGTCTTGCTGTCGATGAGCTTCCCCTCCGGGGTGAAATCAAACACCCGGTTGCACACGGTCTGGATCAGTTGGTGGTCGTGGGAGGCCACCAGCACATTGCAGCCCACCGCCTCCAGCCCCTTGTTCAGCGCGGCGATGGACTCCAGATCCAGGTGGTTGGTGGGCTGATCCAGCATGAGCACGTTGGCCCCGGACAGCATCATCCGGGACAGCATACACCGCACTTTCTCCCCGCCGGACAGCACCTTCACCGGCTTGTTAACCTCCTCCCCGGAGAACAGCATTCGGCCCAGGAAGCCCCGGAGGTACTGCTCCTGGGGATCCTTGGAGAACTGCCGCAGCCACTGCACCAGGTCGTCCTCGCAGTCCTGGAAATAGGGGGTGTTGTCCTTGGGGAAGTAGGAGAAGGTGGCGGTCTGACCCCACTTCACCGTGCCCTCGTCCGGCTCCAGCTCCCCGGCCAGGATTTTGAACAGGGCAGTGTGGGCGTTCTCGTTGTCCCCCACAAAGGCGATCTTCTCGTCGTGGCCCACGATGAAGGACACCTTGTCCAGCACCTTCACCCCGCCGATGGTCTTGGACACGTCGGTAACGAACAGAATGTCCTTGCCCACCTCCCGGTCGGGGGTGAAGCCCACGAAGGGGTAGCGCCGGGAGGAGGCGGGCATCTCCTGCACCGTCAGCTTGTCCAGTAACTTGCGCCGGGCGGTGGCCTGCTTGGACTTGGACTTGTTGGCGGAAAACCGGGAGATGAAGTCCTGGAGCTCCTTGATCTTCTCCTCGTTGCGCTTGTTCTGATTTTTGACAAGCTGCTGCACCAACTGGGAGGACTCGTACCAGAAGTCGTAGTTGCCCACGTACATCTTGATCTTGCCGTAGTCGATGTCCACAATGTGGGTGCACACGGTGTTGAGGAAGTGCCGGTCATGGGACACTACGATGACGGTGCCCTCGAAGTCCAGCAGGAAGTCCTCCAGCCAGTTCACCGCGTCGATGTCCAGGTTGTTGGTGGGCTCGTCCATCATCAGCAGGTCGGGCTCCCCGAACAGGGCCTGGGCCAGCAGCACCTTCACCTTCAGCCGGGGATCCAGCTCCGCCATGAGCGTCCCGTGGAACTCGGTGCCCACACCCAGCCCCTGGAGGATCCGGCTGGCGTTGCTCTCCGCCTCCCAGCCCCCCAGTTCGGCGTACTCCTCCTCCAGGTGGCAGGCCAGCAGGCCGTCCTCGTCGGTCATCTCCTCCTTGGCGTAGAGGGCCTCCTTCTCCTTCCCGATGTCATACAGCCGCTGGTTGCCCATGATCACCGTGTCCATGACGGGATAGGCATCATAGGCGTTCTGATCCTGCTTCAGCACGGACATACGCACGTTGGGCAGTATGGACACCTCGCCAGAGGTGGAGTCCAGCTCGCCGGAGAGGATCTTCAGGAAGGTGGACTTGCCCGCGCCGTTGGCGCCGATGATGCCGTAGCAGTTGCCCCGGTCAAACTGTAGATCCACGTGGGCGAACAGCGGCGTGCCGCTGTAGTTTAAGCTCAAATCGGTAACTGTGATCATGACTTGCTCCTTTTTTGGTTGAAATAGTTCAGCCCCGACACTATACCACAACCGGGGACATAAAACAACCGCTTTCCAAAAAGCGCCGGGGACAGGCCCCCGCCTGTCCCCGGATCGTTATCCTTGTTGATACTCGAAGAACACCAGAGATGCGCTCACCGACACGTTCCCCTCGTCCCGCTCCCCGATGGAGATGCTCACGTTGTCCAGCATACAGCGGTAGGCACTGTCGTGGAGCTGCTGGAGCACCCGCTTGGCCGCCTCATAGCTGCCGCTGGTGTAGCTCAGCAGGATCTGCCGCCGGACGATGGTCTCCTCTGTATTCACCGTGCCGAAGGACAGGGAGTACTCCGGCGTGGACTGCAAAATGCCGTTCAGCTCGAACATCACCGGTTGGAGGTTGTCATAGGGCGCAATGCTCAGTGGATTGGGGTTGGCCGCGAAGATCTCCTCCAGCTCCCGCTCCATGCGGCGCTTGTCCTCCACCTGGATCTGGGCCACTGCCAGCTGATCCTCACAGGAGAGCTTCTCCTGCTCCAGCCGATCCAGCTCTGCTGTCATGGGCATATAGTACAGCATCACATAGCCGCCCACCAGCACCAGCACCAGCAGCATCCCCAGCAGAATGAGCTCCCGGGCCGTCAACTGCCGTTTCATTCGCCCTCTCCCTCCTTCTGAAGCTGGATCAGGATGCTGGCCGACACCAGATCCCCGTTCTCCTCCGTGGTGGCCGCCGTGTTTACCGTGGTGCGCTCCACAATGGGGGACTCCTCCAGCCGCCGGACGATCTCCGCCGTCTGGGCCAGGGTCACCTGGCTGAACTGCACCTGTACCACCTGGCCGTTCACCGCCACGCTGCTCAACTGCCCGGTGGAGCCGATGGCTTCGTCCAGCAGAGCCAGCACCTCCATGCGGTCAATGAGCTCCCGCTCCTCGTCGGTGGCGGAATACCGCTGGTACTTCTCCTTTACCTCCGAGTAGTCGGACAGCTCCTCCATCACCCCGTCCAACCGGCTCTCCACCGCCGCCAGCGCCGTGCGCGCCCCGTCCACCTTCACCCACAGATCGTACACCAGCACCTTGGACAAGCCCAGCAGCACCACCACCACAAATAGCGTATACAGCGCCACTGTGGCCGGCTTGGTGGTGCGGTCGGGCTTGAAGTACAGGTTCATGCTCCGCTTGGTGGGGGCGCTTTTCAGCTTTTTCCCCATGTCATACCCCTCCCATGGCGGCGCCCGCCGCGAAGATGCCGTCCGCCGCCGTGCCGGACGCCGCGGACAGCAGCGTCCCCGGATCCAGCAGCGTCAGCCCCGCTGTGTTCTCAATGGCGTCCCGCAGGGGCTCCAGCCCCGCGCCGCCCCCCACCAGATACACCCCCGTCAGATTGCTGGAGCGATAGGTAAACTGGTAGAAGTTCACCACCTTCAGGATTTCTACCGCCAGCCGCTCGCACACGTCCGCCACCGCCGGCACCGACAGGGCAGCCTGCTGCCCCGCCATCTTGTAGGTGCCCGCCAGGAAGGCGTCCACCCCCAGCTCCTCCGCCACGGCCAGATCCATGTCCCGCCCGCCGAAGTTCAGCCGCCGGGTGGCCTGCACCCGATCCCCTAACACCACCGTGATCCGCGTCTGCTGGTGGCCCAAGTCCACAATGCAATACTCCCCCGGCCCCTCCCCGGCAGGCTGGGCCCGGCACAGCTCAATCAGCGCCATCTCCTGGGGCACCAGCTTCTTCAGCCGCACCCCCGCCTTGGCAAACATCCGGATGTACGCCTCCAGCTGCCGCTTGGAGGCCACCGCCGCCATCATGGGCATGGAGCCCTCCTCGTCGCCCTCCAGCCGGTCGCACATGGCGTAGTCGCAATGGTACTGATCCGGCGCGCCCTGGATGAAGTCCGCAAACTCATAGGGCAGGTTCATCAGCAACTGCTCCTGGCTCATCTCCGGCATACTCACCAGGCGGCAGATCACCTGGCTGGCAGGCAGCGCCAGCGCCGCCGGCCCATGGGGCAGCCGCAGCTCCTTTACCGTCTGCTTCAAAAACTGGGTGAACGCGTTGGGCATCGTGATCCCGTTCTCGTCCACCAGCTTCTCCGGCAGGCGCACCGTCTCCACCCGGAAGCCGTTCCCCTGAACCGCCGCCACCTTCATGGAGCTTCCGCCGATATCGAAGCCCACCTTGATCTTCCCCATGTCCAGTCCTCCCTCAATTTCTACCCAAGCAGGCCCAGGTACCAGTCCACCAGCGGCCCGCCGAAGCACGCCGCCAACACCGCCGCTGCGGCCAGGCTGGGCCCAAAGGGAAACGGGCCCCGGTTCCGCCCCGCCACCGCCGCCAGTATGCCCAGCACACAGCCCAGCAGCAGCGTCAGCAGCAGCTCCGGCCAGCTCAGGTACAGCGCCAGCGCCAGCAGCAGCTTGATGTCGCCGCCGCCCATGGCCTCCTTCTTCATCACCTTTTCCGCCAGCAGCACAAAGGCCAGCAGCGCCGCCGGCACAAGGCAGCTGATCAGCATCCCCTTACCCGTGTCCCACAGGGGCTGCCGCAGCGCAAACAGCCACACGATCCGGTTGGCCGCCATGGCCACCAGCAGCCGGTCGGGGATGATCTGCTTCGCCCCGTCCGTCAGGGCCACCGCCAGCAGCAGCGCCCCCAAAACCAGCCACTGGGCCAGCTCCAGGGACAGGCCAAACTTCACACCGAAGCACACAAAGCCCACACCCCCCGCCAGCTCCGCCCACAGGCACTCCGCCGGGATCTTCGCCCCGCAGTGGCGGCACTTTCCCCGGGAAAACAGGTAGGACAGCACCGGCACCAGCTCCCGGGGGGACAGGGTTTTCCCGCAGGAGCCGCAGTGGGAGCGCCCCCGGAACATGGCCTCCCCCCGGGCCCAGCGCCACACGGCGCAGTCCAGGAAGCTGCCCAGCACCGCCCCGGCCACAAAGAGCCATACGCAGAGATAAATTGTCAGCAGGGCGTCCGGGTTCATGGCGGGTCTCCTTTAGCTTAACATAAAGCGGCGAGGATGGCAAGGGCCGATGGGGACATCGGCCCCTACGGATATGGCCCCGGTTGTAGGGGCCGGTGTCCTCACCGGCCCGCCGCACAGGAAATACACAAAAGGTTTTTTGTCCCCCGGGGCCCCGCCGTGGGGGACGGCGGGGCCTGGAGGAAGGTCAGGGCGGAGGTTGGGCGTCCGCCCTCCAAAACCCGCCCCCGAGGCGGCGGGCTTTGGAGGGCGCCCGCGCGGGTGGCACGGGTGCCTGTGGATATAAATAGATCCCGGAATGAACCTATAATTACTTACAATTTGCGACATCTTTTCCGCCGCACAGATTGCCATCCCAACTCGTATTCCCATCAACGCCTGCCGCGGCAGATGCCCAAAACATCGATACCCTCCCAGTGTCATCGATTTTAAGAGCAAGGTATGCATTATCATGATGGTGTTTACCATAAGGAGTGATGCTGTTGGGTGTGGTTTCAATACCGCCCGTTGCGGCATTGTAGTAGTAAACCGTGCCAACCCCTATCTTCTGATCATTTTTGTTATCAATAGTTGCATCCTCATCAGCCAAATATTGCACTAACAGCTCGGCCTTTGCGGCACGTTCATTAGCTTCGTCGGTGGCATGACGGGTTCTTTCCAAAGCGTTGCTTACCAGCGGAATGGACACCGCCACCAAAATGGCAATAATCGCCACCACGATCAGCATTTCGATCAGAGTAAAGCCGCCGTTCTTGCGCAGCTTCGCTTTCAGGTTCTTCATGAAAATCTTCTCCTTTTCTTGGGACAGGCCGGGCATCGCGGGGCCTGCCGCCCAAATTTTCTTGGGGGAGGTTCCCATCGTCTACCCACGGGTAGACGACAAAGCAATTGCTTTGTGCCTTCCGTGGGAAGGAGATTCAGTTGTTCTCCCGTTTGACGGGTACGCTCCCCCAGCCTTACGGTTCGCCAACCCAGGTCTTGGCTGAGGGATTGTGTTTGGTTTTTTCGTTTGGCTTATGGCTGATTAGTTAGCTATGGTTCACTTCTTGATTGCTGCACAACCCCGTATTCGTCAAATTAGTAAAAGCTGTGCCGCCATTTGAAGTCGTCCAAATCATTTTTACTTCGCCTTTATCATTTATCCCAATGGCTAAATATTTGTTTACATGATCCCCATGCTGTCCATATGCCTTGGAAACCTTTGGCCCTGTAGTTACTAAGGATCCATTAGGCGCATCATAAAAATATGCGGTGTCGATGGAGATTTTGCCCTTAGCTCCATCAATAGTAGCATCTGCATCCGAAAGATATTGAACCATAAACTCCGCTTTCGCAGCTCGCTCGTTGGCCGCATCGGTAGCATGCTTTGTTTTCTCCAGCGCATTGGACACCAGCGGAATAGACACAGCGATCAAAATGGCGATAATCGCCACCACGATCAGCATCTCAATCAGCGTAAAGCCTTTCTTATTACGGAATTTTTCCCTCAACCCATTCATATCAGGAAATTTTCCTCCTTTCCTTCCTGAATCAGGATTTCTATATATTCACCGACCGGGTTGGCGAAGCCGGGGAATATCTTTTTCACTTGCCAACGGGCGGCAAGGCAAAAAGCGGTTGGATGGGGGCCGCGCCCCTCAGATGTTGTTATAGAGGCTGAACAGCGGCAGATACACCGCGAACAGGATGAGCACCACGAACACCGCCAGGCAGACAATGATGATGGGCTCCAGCAGGGCCAGCGCCCGTTCGGTGCGCACGTCCACCTCGTTGTCGTAGTACTCCGCCAGCACGTTCAGCGTGGACTCCAACGCGCCGGCGCTCTCGCCCACGGCGGTCATCTGGATGAGCATCTGGGGCAGCTCCCGGGCGCCCGCCATGCTGTCGCCCAGACCCCGGCCCGCCTCCACCCCGGCCACGCTTTCCATGACCTCCTGGGCCATCACCAGGCTGGACATGGATCGGCTGGACACGGCGATGGACTGCAAAATAGGCACGCCGGCGGCCAGCATGGCGGACATGGTGTGGGCGAACTGGCTGGCTCCGGCCATGCGGCCGATCTCGCCCAGCACGGGCAAACCCAGCCGCAGGCGGCTAAATAGCAGTCCACCCTTCTCGGTGCGGCTGTAGAGCCAGCACGCGGCAATGATGGCCACCAGCACCGCCAGCACCAGCACGCCGAATCTGGCGAAGAAGTTGGACACGGCGATGAGCCCCACCGTGACGGCGGGCAGCTCCACGTCCATGTCGGCGAAGGTGCTGATGAACGCGGGCACGGCGTATTTCATGATGACGAACACCACCACCACCGCCACCACGATGACGAAGGCGGGATAGGTCATGGTGCTGATGGCCTTGGCGTGGGTTTTGGCGGTGCGGTCGTAGTACTTGGCCATCCGGTCGAAGGCGGAGATCAGGTCGCCGGACTCCTCGCCGGCGCGGATGGTCTCCCGGAAGGTGACGGGCAGCTTACCCCCCCGCTGATCCAGGCTGTAGCTCAGGCTCCAGCCGTTGGACACGTCCTCGGACACCTGCCGCAGCAGGCGCTGGAGGGCCTTGTCGCTGCACTGTCCCGCCACCAGATCCACGGTCTGCACCAGGGGCAGGCCCGCCTTGAGCACGATGGCAAACTGCTGGCAGGCCAGGGCCAGGGCCTTGGGGCTGATCTTCTGCATCATGGCGGCGGCGGGCCGCTGGGTGAAGGACTTGGGGATCTCCTTCAGGCTGAGCACGATCTCGCAGTTCTGGCGGATCTGGGCCACCGCCTCCTGGCGGCTGGCGGCCTCCACCACGCCGGATACCTTCTCGCCTCCGGCATAGGCCCCCTCGTATTTATATGTGGGCATGACGGCGCGCCTCCTTTACAAGCCCAGGCTCTGGCCGAAGCCGCGGCGCTGGTTCTGGCCGGGCCCTCCGGCCATCCCCATGTCCTTAGCCTGAACGGTGCCCCCAGGCAGGGCCTGCTCATAGGTCTCTCGGGTGATGGTTCCGGCGTTGAGCAGGTTTTGCAGGGCCCGCTCCATGAGGATGTTGCCGATGGAGCCGGTGGTCTGGATAGAGTTGATGATCTGGGGGGTTTTGCCCTCCCGGATGAGGTTTCGGATGGCGCCATCGGTTTTCATCACCTCGCAGGCCAGCACCCGGCCCTTGCCCGAGGCCCTGGGCAGCAGCTGCTGGGACAGCACGGCCTTCAGCGTCATGGACAGCTGGAGGCGGATCTGCTGCTGCCGCTCGGCGGGGAACACGTCCACCACGCGGTCGATGGAGTCGGCGGCGGAGTTGGTGTGGACGGTGCCGAACACCAGGTGTCCCGTCTCGGCGGCGGTGAGGGCAGTTTCGATGGTTTCCAGGTCGCGCATCTCGCCCACCAGGATCACGTCGGGATCCTCCCGGAGGGCGGCCCGCAGCCCGGCGGCAAAGGAGCGGGTGTCCTTACCCACCTCCCGCTGGTTGATGACGCACTTGTCGGGGGTGTAGACGTACTCCACCGGATCCTCCAGGGTGAGGATGTGCTTCGTCTGGGTTTTGTTGATCTCATTGAGCACGGCGGCCAGGGTGGTGGACTTGCCCGACCCGGTCTCCCCGGTGATGAGCACCAGGCCCTGGCTGTAGCCGGGGAACTCCTGCACTGCCTTGGGCAGGCCCAGCTCGGACATATCGGGTATGTGCTCATTGAGCAGGCGGATGGCGGCAGACCAGTTTCCCTGCTGCCGGAACAGGTTCAGACGGCAGCGCACCCCGGCCAGCGTCTTGGCCAGGTCGGCCTCGCCCACCTCCACCATGGCGTCGAACTGTTCGCCGGCCAGCTCCCGGACGTAGTCCAGGCACTGCTCCGGGGTGAGCCGTTCCCCGCCCATTTCCCGGATGGAGCCGTCCACCCGGTACCGGGGGGTGAGTCCGCACACCAAATGCACATCGGACGCCCGGTCTGCCCGGGCCTTCTCGATCAGCTGTGTTATCGTCAAGGCTGTCTCCTCCTCTCAATAGACCACCTGTCCGCCCAGGACGCGGTGCACCTCCTCGGCGGAGGTGGCACCCTCCAGCACCAGGCGGCGGCAATCCTCCCAGATGGGCTGGAAGTCGGCCTGCCCCACCGCCTCCTCCAGCTTGGCAATGGATCGGGAATGGATGGCATGGCGAATGGCAGGGGTGACGTTGAGGATCTCAAACACGCCGGTGCGCCCCCGGTAGCCGGTATTGAAGCACTCACCGCAGCCTGTGCCCCGGTAGAACTGGACGGGCGCCGACGAATGCTCCAGCCCCATGAGGGCCAGCTCCTCCTCGCTGGGCGTATACGCCTTGCGGCAGTGGGGGCACACCTTGCGCACCAGCCGCTGGGAGATGATCCCCTTCACCGCCCCGGCGATGAGGTAGGGCTCCACACCGATATCCAGCAGACGGTCGATGGAGGAGACGGCGTTGTTGGTATGTACCGTAGACAGCACCAGGTGGCCCGTCATGGCGGCCCGCATGGCGATCTCGGCGGTCTCACCGTCCCGGATCTCGCCCACGGCGATGATGTCCGGATCCTGCCGCAGCACGGAGCGCAGCACATTGGCGAAGGTCAGCCCTGTCTTTTCGTTGATCTGCACCTGGCAGGCCCCTTCGATGTAGTACTCCACCGGATCCTCCAGGGAAACCAGGTTCACTTCCTCGCTTTTCAGCCGCTGGATCATGGTATACAGGGTGGAGGTCTTACCCGAGCCGGTGGGCCCCACCATGAGGATCACGCCGGCGGTGGTGTTGTCCAGTAGTCGCAGGAACCGCTCCCGGTTCTCCCCCTGCAGGCCGATGCCGTCCAGGGTGGACAACTCCGCCGTCTTGCGCAGCAGACGCACTACCACCTTTTCTCCGTAGGTGGTGGGCAGGGTGGAGATACGCAGATCCAGCGTCTCCTGCTGGACGGTGACGTTGGCCCGGCCGTCCTGGGGGATCTGTTTCTGGGCAATATCCATCCGCGCCATGATCTTCATGCGGGAGATCACGGAGTTTTGCAGCTCCCGGGGCACCTGAATGATGGTGCGCAGCGTCCCATCGATCCGCATCCGGATCTTCATGTGATCCTCGCCGGGCTCCATGTGGATATCACTGGCCCGCTCGGTGTAAGCCCGGTCAATGATAGAGTTCACCAGGCGGATGGCGGGGGCAGCGTCCGCCTCGTCCTCGTCCACCGTTACGCTCTGGGTTCCAGCGGACGCCAGAGCGTTGGAGCCGTACTGCCCGCCGATCAGATCCCGCTGCATCTCCTCGATGGCACGCATGGCTCCTTGGTTGCTGTACAAGTTCTGCACCGCCCGCTCCACGGCGGCGGTGGTGGCGATCAGCGGGATCACCCGCCGGCGGGTAATGGCCCGCACCTCCTCCACCGCCACGAAGTTCAGCGGGTCAGCCATGGCCAGGTGTACGTCCGTGCGGGTGGCCTTCACGGGCACCACCATGTGTTTCTTGGCCACGTTCTTGGGCAGGATCTGGGCCATCTCCGACGGGATGGACAGGGAGTTCAGGTCTATGTACTCCACACCCAGCTGGTTCATCAGCGTGTCAATGAGCTGCTTTTCCGTGATGAAGCCGTGGGCTTGCAGCACCGTGCCCAGGCGCTCGCCGCTGCCAGCCTGGATCTCCAGCGCCTTCTTGAGTTGTTCCTCTGTGATGGCGCCGCTCTCGATCAGAATGTCGCCCAGCCGATTGTATTTCATTGCCATGGCTCCCGCCCCCTATCTTTTTGCCCCAGGATTTAGGCACCGGACGGTGAAATGCGCCTGGGCCGAAAGCTCCCCCGCTGCCTGCTTCACCGTCAAGTTCACGGTAAATATTCCGTTTTCATATGTGATTTTAAGGCCATCCTCCGGGATGACGTAGGCTCCCCCACTTCCATAGGCCCCGCTGGGGAGCATCCGGTAGTCGTTGGCGTAAAGTTGCCCTTTGTCTTTTCCGTCGTTCTCGTCGCCTGTCCCTATGGACAGCACCGTGTGCATCTGATTGCCGTTATACCGCTCACTGTGGTAATTCCGCAAACTCTTGCCGGCGCCAGTCTCCGGAAATTTGGCGTAACGCAGATCGTCCGCCAGGGCGTTGCTAAGGGAGGCCGCCAGCAGTTCCAGCTCCTCCTGGGCGGTGATGTCCTGGTAGCTGTGCACGGCCAGCTGTAGTCCTGTGTTGATCAGCAGCCCCAGCAGCACCAGAATGGCCACCGCACACAGCATCTCCACCAGGGTCAGGCCCCGGCTGTCCTTCCACTTACGGGCCACCGGAAACCCCCTCCTTTTTCCACTGGTAGGAGTACGTCCCCTCGCCGCCGTAAAGTTGGATCTCAATCTTAACGTTGCTGGCGTCTCCCGCCACATTCACTTGGCCATTTTCTAATGCTCCTGTTTTACCCTCCGCCGCAGACAAGTTCTCATAGTACCTCTCGTCCGCTGCCCGGGCCTGGCCGCCCATCTGCACCGACACCATGCAGCAGGTGAACAGCAGAGCCACCGCCAGCGCCGCGATCAGAATGGAGGCCAGCATCTCCACCAGGGTCTCGCCCCGGTTGTCTTTTAATTTGCGTCTCATCCCTTGGCCTCCTCCCGGGTGATCTGACCCAGCGTCCAGCCAATGGCAGTAGAGCTCGTCGCCCCCGCCGTGAGCTCTGGCGTTCCGGTGGTCAAAAACGTCCCATACATGGTATAGGTTGAATCGTTTTCCAGCCAGGCCTTGAGGGATAGACGGTAATTCTCGTCCAGCGTTACCTCCACCTTTACCGGCTGGGCCAGCCCCGGCTTGTCATCCGCGTCCACAGTCAGAGTCAGTTCAAACGTTCCGCCTGGTGCAACCGTCACGCCGGATCCGACTTGATAAATGTACTCATCCGTATTTTCAAACGTCTTCGGGAGCGGGAGGGTTTTGGCAAACAGGCTGTCCAGCGTGTTTCGCAAAGGTAGCACACCTTCCGGGAATTTCCCTGTATACTCACCAGTTTTTTGTTCGTAGTAATGTTTGTAATGGTCTACCACCAAATTTGGCTTATCCACTGTCCCAACATTTTTCATGATCTCTTCGGTTTTTGTCCAGGCAAAGCTCGCCTTATACTCCGCCGCCGTCAGCTCGTCGCATACCAGTTGTAGCGCCGAGGACAGCGTTAGGTACTTCTGTTGCTCCTCCCGGTTGCTGCGGCTCTTTCCAGCGTTGGACGCCGCCGCCATCAGCACCGACGCCCCCACCATTGCGCACAGCAGGAAGAACAGCAGAGCCAGAAGGATGGACGCCCCACTCTCACTGCGCAGCTTTTCCCGTATTTTCTTCATGGGACGTCCTCCCTTCCCTGTTCCGGGCCGTCTACTGCTCCGGCTCCGTCCCATCCTCCCCCGTCCCGGCGTCTTTCTCCGGGACGGGGTCTGTTTTTTCCTCCACCGGGAGGGCAGGATCCGGCCCCTCCGGCAGCTTCGCTCTCTCGCCCACAGGGAGCTCCGGATCTTGAATCTGCTCCGGCTCGGCGGCCTGCACGGTCTCCTGACTTTCCGCCTGCTTCGCCTCCGAATTTGTTTCCCCGCCCCCGGGGTTCTCAGCACCCTGATCACCATCCTCCGGGCTCTCAGACAGCGCCAAAATGATCGCAGTCATTGGGACAGTTTGGGTCATGGACTGCTCACCCTCTGTGGCGTTGCTCCGGCTCAGCTCCAGCGTCAGCGTCAGCGTTACCTCGCTGCCTGGGGCGTAATTCTCCAGCGATACAACATTATCTTCATATGTTACCCTGCCTTCTGGCTCCTCTGTGGTGTCAGGATCCGTCGTCTGATCATCAGAACTCCCGGAAGCCGGTTTCTTAACATCATCCACCTCAGCCTGTTTCACAGTGGTCACGACCGTAATCTCACTCTCATCCTGGTCCTTCCCGAGGGGAATCTCCGGGAATGTAATCAGGGTAACACCCGTTTCTTCGTTGATCTCTGGCTTCGGTAGGGGCCTCATCTCTACCGACAGCATACTGTGCTCAGCCTCGATTTCCGCCCCGTTGTAGGTGTATGGCACACTGACCGTTATGGCCTGTGGTTCATTGAACTTCTCCTCCTCCGGGTTGTCCACTGCCTCCAGGAGCAGATAATAGTCCCCGTTCTGCCCCGCCAGCTGCGCATTGCTCAGCAGATCTTCGGGCCATCTACATCTGCTCTTACGCAGGTCGATTTCCACGTCCGCCTGCTTTTCCTGGCTCAGTTCCTTCCACTCGTCATCGCACAGCACCAGCGGCACCACGATGTTCTTGGCTCCGGGGAACACGTAGATGGGCGAAAACTCGGACCTCACCCGCAGCGTCGCGGTCACATTGACGGTGATCGTCACCCTGCCATATTCCACATCGCCCTTCTCGTACACCACCGTCACTTCCGTCTGGCCCAGCTCAAGCCCCTTTACTGTCAGATTGCAGCTTCTATTGTTATCGGAGGCCGTGGTATTCCCCTCCACATCGCCCAAATAAGCCTCAATGATGGACTTTTGGGACTGCTCCCCCTCTGCCGGCGTCTTCTTCTCGATCTTCCACGTACCGCCTTCGGGCACCTCTGCGCTCAGCGTCAGTGTCTCCGTCTTGACTTCACCGCCCACCTTCAGCAGATCCAGACGGATGGGTGCGCCGCCGGTCACGCGCTCGATGCCGTTCAGCGGCCAGTCGCCGTAGTGGACGTGCACCCTCTTGCCATCCGCGTCCCGGGTCAGGATGGTAGGGAAGGGATAGCGCAGACCCTGTAGCTCCGGCCTCATCTTCGTGTTGTAGCTGTACTTGCCGGGAACCGCGAAGCCGTCCTCGGTGTCGGTGACGGGGTCGAAGTCGGGAAGCAAGTCATAGATGTCTTGCGGCTCTCCATTTTTTTCAATCTGATCCGTCCCCGCCAGCTGCTTATAGGTAAGGGGTATGAGGTCGGAATAAAGCATTGTGGGGTCATTGGTCACTTCGCAGCTGCCACCCCCACCCGATATTGGGGTTTTTATCCACCCTAAAAACCTGGCCCTTACGCTCCCTGGAGCCTGGCTCCCATTGTCAAAGTACTCATTGTTCTCATCCACAAACACAAATAACGGTTCGCCGACAACGTTACTATTTTGAATACGACATCTGATAGTTATCTCAGTGCCACCAGTATTAACCCTTACATTAGAATAAAAGTTCCTGTATACGGCAGGACTGACATCATAAATATCTCCTACATTGTCTGGGGTTAGCGTTCGAGTACTTCCGTCACTCAATGTCACAGTTCGGCCAACATACGGAATATCCGTCGCATTCACTCCGCTGAACCCATTAAGGTTGTTCTTCATAACCTCGCTTTCCAGATAATAGCAGTTGGTGGCACTATAGTCGGTGTCGCCGTCCCCCTGCCCGCCGATCGCATACAATGCCTTGATTTTATCCTCATTCGCGCCCTGTGCAGGGTCCTCGCTTGGCACAAAACCTCCTTGCGTCGTATAAACCGTCGTACTCTTACTGGGCAGTTCCACATATGAGTAGCAGTTAGTCAGCGTTGCGCTTCCTGATACTCCGCTTCCGCCACCCCCAATTTCAATATCCTTACCTTTGTTTGCTCCTTTTACAGATAAAGGCTTGAAATAACCGCCTCCAACAATTCCCCCCAAATAAAGGGCATTTCCACTTTTTACAATCACGCCATTCTCGACTTTAATGCTTCCTCCGACATAGCAGTTCGTGATTGCGTTTTGGCACACACCGGTCAGACCGCCCGCGCGGAGATTGTCATTTCCTAATGTTTTCGTGGCTTTCCCCTTAAAAATCTGGATTTTGGTCGCAGCGGTGCAGTTTTTCAACGCCATATCTGATGAGCCCAGCAGCCCGCCTATCGTACTGCCGCCGCCTTTACCATCATTTGCGGCTCCATTATCCACTTTGTTGTAGGTTCCGTACTGAATGGTATATCCCGAAGCAGAGCAATTTTCCACCACGTTACCTTTGTATCCATCCGCATTCTCTTTGGCCGCCGCAATGCCGGCCAGAGTTCCCATGGAATACCACAGACTCTTTGTGTGATTGACTCCACTCTTATCGGTGTTGGAAATTGTTCCCGCCCCGTCAGAGCTATAGAGCACAATGTTCCTCAAAGAGCCATTGAACACCACCCCAAACAACCCCGCCACGGAGGACGTCTGGCCCTGGATATTGACGTTTTCGATCACATAGTCGTCCCCATTGAAAGATCCACCGAACCAACCCGCCAATCTGCCAATTGGTTGACTTATGTAGTCATAGTACTCCGCGATGGGGGTATATGTTTTGCTGTTGCCATGGATATCGTGGGTCTGCACCCAAACATAGTCTCTGGTATGTCCTCCATAGGACAAATAGGGGAATTGTGTATTGTTACTCTCCCCATCAATCACCGTCTTGGTATCCAGATTCTCGCTGTTCCAGTTGATGGCGGACAGCTGGCCCATGGCGCGGACTTCGTAGGGGTTGCCCTCCGTCCCCGGTTCCTTATCCAATGAATTGACATTCCAATCATCAGCAATGCTCTCACCCTTGTCGCTCCCCGAACCAACTGCTTCTACAGACAACGCATTCGCAAAGTGGGGATTGAATTTAAACATGACTTTCACGCCGTCGGGATCTTCCTCGTCTCCACTCAGCGACATATTGACCACTACATTAGCGCCCTGATCCTCTTTGGCAAATGGATACAATCCATCTCGGATATAAGATTCTTCTCGTTTATTTGGGTCAGAGTTGGGTACAAAGCTATGGTAGGAAAAAAACTCGTACTGCTCCATTAGTTGATTCAAGCTCACATTTACCGTCTCATCCATTACTTTATCAGACAGCTGACTCAGAGGGGTCATCCACCAAACCAGATCATACATTGGATTTCCGTAATACGTCTCAAACGCTGTAACTCCGTCCTGAGTGTAACGAACTCCCTCGGTATTAACGTTCACCTCATCTGCTATACCCTTACTGCAATAGAACCCATACCCATAATCTACCACCACACCGCCATCGCTATGAGCGGTGGCCAGGGTGGAGACGTCAGTCACTTCCTTTTTTTCAGCATCCACGCGCAGCATACTGACGCCGTAGACTTCTCGGACTCCGTTAGCCCCGGGCAACTCCATCCTCTCCCAGTAGTACATCCCCATATCGCCCAGATCCAGCACCTCGGGCCACTGACCATAGTGGACGGGCTCGCCGTTCTTCGTCACGCCGGTGGGCAGGGGGAACTGATCCGCCAGGAGTGTATCTTCGTTACCCTTCTTGGCTGTTCCCCCCTGATTCATGCCATTGTCCACCAACTCCGGCTTTTTCTCGCCTGCGGCCAGCTCGCCGCCGGTCATCACCCGGTAGGAAATAGGGGTCGCCCGCTCCGTTCCGGTGGAATAGGTGCCGTTATAGGGCTCCTCCCGGTAAGTGAAGTTGCCGCTGTCCACAAAGTAGGTATGATCCTGGCTGCCCAGTCGCTCGCCACAGAAGCCAAAGGTCTCCACCCCGGCTCCGCTGGACTCCAGCCAGGCCGCTGTGTAGCTATATGAAATGGTTCCGGTGTTATAGCCCACAAAGCCGCACACCCGGGCCGAGGAGTCATTTTGCGCCTCGCCGCTGATGTGGCCCACGGCGTAGGACGTTCTGATCGTTCCATTGTTCCGCCCCACCAGGCCCCCAGCACGGGCCGTGGAGAAATCTTCCCCGCGGGCCTTCAGGCTGGCCACCTCGGCAGCGCAGTTTTGGATGGCGCCATTGTTGATCCCCACCAGGCCGCCCACATATGCCTCGGCCTTGTTGTAGATCGTGCCCTGGAGATCGGCCCCGGCCACGGCGCAGTTGGTAATGGTACCGCTGCTTCCTCCAGCCAGCGCGCCCAGGTACAGCGTCACACCCGTTCTCGCCACGGAGATAGTCTCCTTCGGATTCACGAGGTAGACGATATTTTGCAGATTACCGGCGGACAGGCCGAACAGACCGGCATACTGCCGGGCACTCTCCTCGGGTAGCTTGAATTTCACATTTTGAATGGTATGGCACCCGCCGTTGTAATTGCCGTTGAAGGGCGCGCCGAATTTGCCGATGGGCTCCTGGGTATACAGGTCTTTATCCCAACTACCAGCCCAATTATACCCTTCATAGGCCGTATAATCCAGATCCAGCTCCTGGATATAAGTATATGTGTGGCTGACCCAGGTATTTTTCCCGTTGATCTCCTCGATCTTCCCCCCGTAGGCATACGTCTCAAACTGGCTCAGCGCCCGCAGGTGCCGGGGTGTACGCACATAGCCGCGCGCCTGCTTCGCCATGTTGGCGAGCTCCTGGTCTGTCATTCCCTCGGAAATGGGCCTTGCCGTCTTGGCGAAGTGGGGGCAGTAGGCAGCCCACGTGGTTGTAGGGTCGTTCTTCACCTGGAAGCTCAGGCGCTGATAGAAATTCTTCGAAGCGTAATCACGGTTGATCAACCCATCCGGCAGGATTGCCAAGTAATAGGTTTTTCCATCGTGTTCTACCTTCAGAAAATTATCATGGGGATTTCCGCCTCCGGTCTTCTTATAGTCCTGGGATATCGTCTGCACTTTCTCAGCCTCATCCCAGTAAGTAAATGTAATCGTAAGATTTGCGTTATTGCTCCCAAGATCCTCTTCCCGGAACGCCACGGCATACCCATCCAGAGGAACCGTGTAGCTCCCCTCTATCTCCGTATCTTTCTTCAAAGTATCCACGCCATCGACATAAAAGCCGTATTGATCCGTCCCGCCCTCGATTGGCTTGTACTTCTCGAAGTACACCAGGGCAGGCTTGACAAATTCAGCGTTCCAGTCCCCATAGTGGGGCAGGCCCACCAGCCCCGGGAAGGGATACGCGGTCAAATTCATCAGCAGGCTGTAGGGGTAGCTGTCACTGTACTTCCACTCAAAGTTGTTCCCCCCGTTGTTTACCTTCGTAAGGAACTCCACTTTGATCATATCTTCGTAGGCACTCCCGCCCGTTCCGTTACTGTATTGCAGGAAATAGCAATGGGAATTATCACCTTCGGTCACATCCAAATCTTCTGCCAGCGGTACAATGATAACATTTTCCCCTGTGTTCTTATAGTGCATGGCGGAATAGGCGTTTTGCGCCGTCACCGTAACGCTCGCGCCTTCTCTCTTGCAGCACAGCCCGGCCGCATTTTTCTTTGCATTATCAACAAATCCGGCGGCGTAAACATTCGTAAAATCGACCGTCCCATTGGTAGTCCCAATCAAACCAGCGGCGGCATTGGATGCGGTAAGATAGCAGTCCGCATAGGAGTTCTGCACGATCACAGTGTCATTTGCCATTCCCACCAGCCCGCCCGCGACACTTGTCCCCTTCACCAGCGTGGCCGCAAAGCAGTCCTTGATCGTTCCTTCGCTCAGCTCACCCACCAGCCCGCCAGCGCTGCTGCCCGTGATCTGATAGTGCATATCTTCCAACCCAGTCTCCGGTATTATGGAAGCCTTCAGCGTCTCCAGCGCCTCGCCCTCCCAGTAGACCCAGCAACCGTCAAAGCTGGCATTTCCCGCCTGTCCCACCAAGGCACCAGCGGGCAAGCTTTGTCCCGTGCCTTCTTCTATCATCTTTACCCGGGTATTGATCAGGCGGACATCTTTAAATTTCCAGGGTGCCCCCTCCGATCCTTGCACAGTGGCAAACAGGCCACCGGCGGGCTTTCCGGTCACGCTGGCAGCAGTCACCGTCAGCCCCTTGATAAAGTGCACGACAGAGTCAGCCTCATTCGCCCCGTAGGAACCACAATAGGACTTCAGTTCAGAATTTTTGATGGGCTTAAACTCGTAGTTTCGATAATAATCAAGCTCGCTGGAGCTCTGCTCAATATCGGCGATCTGCACCGCCGCCGTCTTGTCCTCTACCTTGGAAAACTCCTCGTCCAGGTTTTGCAAGTGCCGCAGGTTCCCGATGTAGGCAACGGGGCCGTCTCCATCGCCTTCCTCCTTCCTGCTGGCAAACAGGCTGTTCCCCGTGTCGTACGCGGAGGTGCTGCGCACAGTACCGCCCTCGGTCCATGCCTCCACAGTAAAGTCCCACCCGAAAGAGGCCGGCTTTTCGCCTGTAACAACACTATTATTCTGATACAGATTTTGAAACTGCTTGCCCGTTTCCAGCGAATCCAGCACCCGGGTATAAGTATACGTTGTGCCGTTTATGCCCGTTGTTGTTGTCTTTGTCCACCCACTCAGATCGCTGAGATCTATCTCGTACTTCTTATTCTCGCCCTCGACGTGGTACAGCCGCACCTGCGGCGTCCGCGTCTCCCCCGTCGGTACCTCATAGGAGAGCTCCACCCACAGCTCCTCCTCGTTGAACACCCGGAGGATGGGCGCCCTCAGCGCGTCGGTCTTATCATTTCCCGCCGCCTCGCCGCCGTAGTAGCCGATCATCCGCTTCTCATCCAGCCGCTTCTGCCGGGAGGAACCCCGCCACGTCTCATAAAAGTCCTGGAAATCATTATTATTGTCCAACAGGTTGCCATCCTCGGCGTAAAACACGTCGGTGACGCTCCCCATGTTCACCTCATACACAATATAGAAATAGCCCTCACGCAGCGCCGGGTCAATCGTCCCCACGGGCAGCAGATCCTCCAGCTGGTTGGCGCTACCGCTGTAGTATATGTAGCGGTACTCGGCGTTCGCCGCGCCGCCGCCCGCCGCCAGGGGGGTGGCACTCTTGTCCTTGTCCGGGGGCGTCACCGTCTGCTCCGCACCGCCCGCCGCCGCCTTCACCTGCTCCTCCAGCCGTCCGCCGGCGGACAGCAGCACCGCCCGGTTCTCCGCAGCCAGGTAGATCTCCCGGGCGGTATTGTCCAGCTCGGTGATGTGGAGCCAGCGGGCATAGTACACCACCGCCACTATCCCTATCGCCAGCAGGATGGCCACAATGGCCGTCACCGCCAACATCTCTACCAAGGTGAATCCGTTGTTCCGTTTTTTGCTTGCTTTGAACTTCATAGCGACGCTCCTTACTATAACGGCACGGGCTTGAACCTGAAAAACGGGGGCGTAAACGTTCATTTACTTCCGTTAGGTTATCATACACCAGCTTATGCTTTTTGACAATCCCCTTTTTGCGCAAAGTGCCAAACGCATCAAGGAGGATTTCACAGCCTGCCGGCCTCCTCTGTGTCCGCCTTGCGCCTGCAAGCTCATAGCTTCCATGAAATTAAATAATACTATAGGAAAGGCGGAAAGTCAACCGGTAGTATTACCCAAGTACACTATGGGAAAACTTCTTTTTGTTACACTGATAGCGGAAAGGAGGGGATACTACATGATCGATTGCAGCGAAAAGCTTCGCCAGCTTCGGGCAGGCAAGCACCTGACCCAGGAGCAGCTGGCCCATCGAGTGGGGGTCACCAAGGGGATGATCAGCGCCTATGAGACCGCCAGCAAGGCACCCTCCCTGGAAGTGCTGATCCGTCTGTCCCGGGTGCTGGGGGTGACGGTGGACTATCTGGTGTGCGTGGACGCGCCCAGGTATGTGGATCTGTCCGCCCTGGATGACAGCTCCGCCGCCCTGGTCATCGCCCTGGTGGACAAGTTGGGGCACAATTCACAATCCCCCTCGCGATGAAGCCCATCTTTTTGGCAGTTCACACAGCCAGATTGTACCACGCATTGTATCATATTTCCAGACCCTTGTGTTTATTTTTTCTTGAAATGCCTGATTTTCTGCGTGGAAAGCAACCGGGGCGCCCGGGGAGCAATCATCCCTCGGGCGCCTTGTCTAAAACGCGTACCTCATGTAGGCCTTTTTCAGCTGAGACGCCAGTTTTCGGGACACAGGCAGCCGTCGCCCGTTAAACAGCAGCAGCTCGCTGCCCGCCAGCCCGTTGACGAATTCCAGGTTGACAATATAGGCCCGGTGGGGGGAAAAGAACCGCGCATCCCCCTCCAGCCGCTCCAGCAGGGAGGTGAGGGTGGCCGGGGTTTCCAGCACCATGCCGTTGGACAGAGTGCACACCCGGCTGTGGTCAAAGCTCTCCACCAACACCAGCTCCCGCAGGCGGATCTTCCGGATGCCCTCCCTGGTTTTCAACAGCAGATGCAGATCGTCCGCCGGGGTAAGGGCCTGTACCGCCGCCAGGATGGCCTTGCAGAAGGCGTCCCGCTCCACCGGCTTGAGCAGGTAGCCCGCAGCGTTGACGGAAAAGGCGTCCAGGGCGAACTCCCGGGACGAGGTGAGGAACAGGATCTGGGCGGTCTCCCCCCGCTCCCGGATCTTCCGGGCCAGCTCCAGCCCGGACATATGGGGCATGAGGATGTCCAGCAGATAGAGGTCGAATCCGCCCCTTTCCTCCAGCCGCTCCAGCAGATCATAGGGCGAGCGGAAGGTCTCCACCGTGGCGGGCACATCGGGGCGGCTGCGGAAGAACTCGCCGGTGAAGGTCTCCAGCCGCTCCAAATCCCCCGGGTCGTCGTCACAGATACACAGCTTTAGCAATGGGATTTCCTCCTTAATCCAGAATAGACGGCTGGACAAGAAGGCCTTCCAGCACCTGAGCGGGGATGATAAATTCCGGCGCGCCCATGCTCCCCGGCGCCACCTGGCACTCGTCGAAAGCGATCACCAGCTGGCTGTCCCCGTTGATGTAAAAATTCTGATCCGGGGCGATGGTCTGGAACCACTCGTCCTCCCGCCAAATCCCGCCGGGAGCGTAATAGTCCCCCTCCCCCTTGGCCTGCCGGTCGATCATCTGCCGCAGGATCTCCTCACTGATGGCCTCCACATAGCCCTCGCTCAGCAGATCGGACAGCGACAGCGCCCGGTTCTTCCTCTTGTCATAGTTGAGGAACCGGTTGAACTGGCCGGAGCTGCCCCGGTTCACCACCCCGTCGAACCGCACCACCAGCAGGGCGGCGTCGTCCCTCACCACAGTATACCCCACATCCATGTCCGTATAGATGCCGTAGGTTCGGGATACGTACTGCAAAAAAGAGTCCCACGCCAGTTTTTCCAGCTCCGGGACGCCGGGCGTCCCGTCCCCCCCGGGCTCCTCCCCGCTTCCTGACAAGCTGTGAGCCCCCAGCAGCCACACCGCCCCGTCCACCACAGAGGCGGCCTGCATCTCCCGGGCCACCCGCACCGTCTCGGACAGGCTGTTGGCCGTGAAGCACCCCAGAAACAGCGCCGTCAGCGCCACCGCAGGCCAGACGGCCCTGCGTCTGTGGGCGCTTCTGCGCTCCACCGAGTCGAACAGCACCACATGGAGGCGGAACTCCCCTTCGGCCCATTCGCACTGGAGCAGGCCGTTGTATCTCCGCACCACCGCCTGGACGTTGCGCAGGCCGTAGCCGTGGCCCTTCTCCCGGGGCGCGGTGGGCATACCCTCCCCGTCCAGCTCCACTGGCGTGGGGCAGGAGTTGTCCACGGCGATGGTGAGCCTCCGATTGTCATTGAGCCGGGCGCTCAGCCGGATCCGGCGCTCCCCTCCCCCGGGGATGGCCTGGCAGGCGTGGACGGCGTTTTCCAAGGCGTTGGCGAAAATCACGCACAGATCCGCCTCATTAAAGGGGAGCTCATCCGGAATACGCACGTCCGCCTCTACGGTGCAGCCGCACTCCCTGGCCCGGCTGATCTGGGCGGCCAGCACCGCGTTCACCGCCGGGTTGCCGCACCAGGTCTCCCCCTCCACGGCGGTGAGCTGGCCCGCCAGCCGGCCGATGTACTGCCGCGCGCTGTCCGTCTCCCCCTGCTGGAGCAGGCTGTCCAGCGTGCTCAGGTGGTGGCGCATATCGTGGCGGTAGGCCCGGCCCAGCTCCAACTTTTTCTGAAGGGCCTCGTAATCCTGGCGCTGGATGGCCAGCTGCTGCGCCGCCGCCCGATCGGCCTCCTCTGTCCGGGCGATGGACGCGGACAGCAGGATCAGCCGGCTCACCACCAGCAGCATGGACAGGGTGGCCAGGAGGATCAGCACCACCGTCCCCGGATCCGCCGTGTTGTTCCCGATGTGGGAAAGCAGCAGGAACACGATGGACGTGGGAAATAGCAGCGGCAGCCAGCCTCCGGAGTATTCCCGCAGGCAGGCTTGGAACGGCCGGCGCAGGAATCCGGCCAGCACCGTCAGCACCGCCGCCGCAGGCAGCGGCGTGCCCAGCAGCAACAGCACCCGCCATGGCCCCTCCTCCAGCCAGCCGGCCGCCACGGCCGTCACCTGGTACAGGCAGCGCAGGGTAAGGGCCGTCAACAGCCCCGCCATCCACACCGTACAGGTCTGGATGAATCCGTTTTTAGAGAGGATGTGGACGTAGACGATGGCAGGAACATAGGCCGTCGCCGCCAGCAGGGAGAGCATCAGGACATAGCTTCCCCCCAGCAGGAGCACTCCAGCCTGAACCACCACCTCCGCCACCAGGAAGCCCACCTTTGCCACCCAGGCGATCCGGCGGGGAACGCGATCCTCCATCAGCAGCCCGCACACCAGCAGGAACGTGAGAAACCGTATCCCTTCCCACGCCAGCAGACTGTAGTCCATCAAGCCCATCCAAAGTCCCCCTCTCCCGTTCTCTCCGCGGAAGTGTTCCTGATTGATCATATTATTATAGCATACCTTATCTCTGTCCCGCACCCCCTGTCTTTCACTTTTCACGCAAGAAATTTGTCGTTTCGCGGAGCCCGGAGAGGAGATCCGCGGAGGGGATGCCTTTCCCCTTGCAAACTATCCTCCAGGCAGGTATAATATAACATAAACCTTCCAGGAAAAGGGGGCCGCCGCCCGTGAAGAAGAAACCCGTCAAGCTCACCCCTGGCCGTATTCTGGCCGTGGGTTTTCTGGGCATTATCCTGGCCGGCGCGGTGCTGCTGTCCCTGCCCTTTGCCAACCGGACAGGCCGCCCCCTCCCCTTTTTGGACTGCCTGTTCACCTCCACCTCCGCCACCTGCGTCACCGGCCTGGTGGCGGCGGACACCTGGACCCAGTTCAACGGCTTGGGTCAGCTCATCCTGCTGCTGCTCATCCAGGTGGGGGGGCTGGGCTATATGACCATGGTGCTGATGGCCTCCATGCTGTTGGGCCGGAAGATCAGCCTGCGCCAGCGGGATCTCATGCTGGAGAGCGTCAGCGCCGAGCGGCTCAGCGATGTGTATATCCTCCTGCGCTATATCCTATGCGGCACCGCCGTCATCGAGTGCGCCGGGGCGGCCCTGCTGGCCGTTCGCTTCGTGCCTGAGCTGGGCCTGGGCCGGGGGCTGTGGTACGCGGTGTTCCACAGCGTGTCCGCCTTCTGCAACGCGGGTTTCGACCTGATGGGCTTCCGGGAACCCTATAGCTCCCTCACCTACTACGCCGACGACCCCCTGGTGAACCTCACCGTGTGCGCCCTGGTTCTGCTGGGCGGGCTGGGCTTTCTGGTGTGGCGGGAGGTGTGGGAGAAGGGCCTGCGCCTGCGCCGGTATTCCCTCCACGCCAAGATCATGCTGTCCGCCACCCTGATTCTCACCCTGGGGGGCGCGGTGCTGTTCTGGCTGGCGGAGCGGGACAATCTGCTGGCCGGCATGGCCCCAGGGGAGCAGGCCCTGGCCTCCCTGTTCCAGGCGGTGTCCCCCCGGACGGCGGGGTTCAACACCGTGGATCTGGCCTCCCTCACCAGCGCGGGGGGGCTGCTCACCATCGTGCTCATGTTCATCGGGGCGGGCCCCGGCTCCACCGGCGGGGGCGTCAAGGTCACCACCGTGGCCGTCTGCCTGCTCACCCTGTGGGCCTATATCCAGGGCAGGCGGGAGGTGGGAGCCTTCAACCGCCGGCTGGACGAGGGCCAGATCCACCGCTCAGCGGCGGGGGTTACCCTCTACCTGACCCTGGCCATGGCGGGGGGCTTCGCCCTGCTGGCCACCCAGCCCTTCCCCCTCCAGGACGCCCTGTTCGAGGTGTTCTCCGCCATGAGCACCGTGGGGCTGTCTACCGGCATCACCCGGGCCCTGTCCCCCCTCAACCGGGTGCTGATCCTGGTGATGATGTACTGCGGGCGGATCGGCAGCCTCACCATGATGATGGCCCTGGCGGAGCGCCTGCCCCCCCGGGTCAAGGACCCCATAGAGCGCATCACCATCGGGTGACGGCGCAGTTATACTAAAAATGGAAAGGTGTGATCAGAATGGCCGCCACATTCCTGGTGATCGGCCTGGGCCGCTTCGGCACCAACCTGGCCCTGCGGCTCATGGATCAGGGCAACGAGGTGATGGTGCTTGACAGCAGCGAGGAGGCCGTCAGCCACATCGCCCCACACGTCACCCAGGCCAAGGTGGGCGACTGCATGGACGAGGAGGTGCTGGCCTCTTTAGGGGTGGACGGCTTCGACTTCTGCTTCGTGTGCATCAGCGAGAACTTCCAGTCCTCCTTGGAGATCACCTCCCTACTCAAGGAGCTGGGGGCCCCCATGGTGGTGGCCAAGGCCGACCGAGATCTTCACGCCCGGCTGCTGCTGAAGATCGGCGCGGACGAGGTGGTGTTCCCCGAGCGGGACATGGCCCAGCGCACCGCCATGCGCTTCAGCGTGAACGGGGCCCTGGAGTATGTGGAGCTGGCTCCGGGGTATGCTATCTTTGAGCTGGACGTGCCTGATCACTGGGCGGGGCTCACCCTCATCGATCTGGACATCCGCCGCAAGTGGAACGTGAACGTCATCGGCCGCAAGGAGGACGGGGCCATCCTGCCCATCGCTCCCGATTTCATCTTTGCCGCCGACACCCACATCATGGCAGCGGGCCGACCTGACGACATCTCCAAGATGGTAAACTGGCGGGGCCGCTGAGGCCCAACCCGGCGCAAAGGAGAGGATACCCATGGGCGGACAGGCCCCCGCCGGGCTGGACTACCGGCCCCTGATCCCCCGCCGCCCGGTGGCGGTGGACAAGCTCTATTCTGTGCACTACTTCGAGTATACCGGCAGCTACGCCTACCCCGGCGAACGCCACGACTTCTGGGAGCTTTTATACGTGGACAAGGGCTCCCTGCTGGTCACCGCCGGGGAGCGGCGGCTGCGCCTGGAGCAGGGACAGGCGGTGTTCCACGCCCCTGGGGAGTTCCACGCCTTTTCCGCCGCCGGGGTGGCCCCCGACCTGGTGGTGGTGGGCTTCGGCTGCGACAGCCCCGCCATGGACTTCTTCCGAGATCGCACCATCGCCATCCGCGGGGAGGAGCGGGCCCTGCTGGGCCGAGTTGTGGCAGAGAGCGCCGCCGCCTTCTCCGCACCGCTGAATCTGTCCAACCTCACCCGGCTGGAGCGTCGAGGGGCGGCCCCCTTCGGGGGGGAGCAGCTGCTGTGCGCCGCCCTGGAAGAATTGCTGATCCGGCTGATCCGTCGGGAGGGCTCCCCCCAGCCTGGCTCGGACGGGCGGCCAGAGGGGGACGGCGTGGTGGCCCAGGTGATGGACTACCTGGAACGGCGGGTGGATCAGCCCCTCACCCTGGAGCAGATCTGCCGGGACAACCTGGTGGGCCGTAGCCAGTTGCAAAAGCTGTTCCACGCCCACACTGGCGGCGGTGTGATGGCCTGGTTCGGCGATCTGAAAATCCAGTCCGCCAAGCGGCTGATCCGGGAGGGACGGCTGAACTTCACCCAGATCGCTGCCCGGCTGGGCTTCCAGTCGGTACACTACTTCTCCCGCCGGTTCCGGCAGGCCACGGGAATGTCCCCCAGCGAGTATGAGCGCAGCGTAAAGATGCTGTCTGAGGGCGGGCCTTTGCCGGACGATTGTGCAAATAATGTACACGATAGCATATTCCCTTTCCGCCCTGGCCCGCTTACAATATAGCCAACGCATTTGAAGAAATGCAAGAGGTATGTCGCCTCTTTTGAAGTGCCTTGACTATAGGGGCAGGTTCCAACGAAGCGGATCACCAGTAGTCCTCAAAATTGAAAGGAGTCTTTATTATGTCTATTCTGGTCGCCGGCGGGGCCGGCTATATCGGCAGCCACACCTGCGTGGAGCTGATCCAAGCGGGCTACGACATCGTGGTGGCGGACAACCTCTACAACTCCTGCGAGGAGGCCCTGAAGCGGGTGGAAAAGATCACCGGCAAACAGATCCCCTTCGTCAAGACCGAGCTGTGCCATGAGGACGAGGTGGAGGCCCTGTTCGCCCAGCACCCGGACATCGACTCCGTGATCCACTTCGCCGGCCTGAAGGCGGTGGGCGAGAGCGTGGCCAAGCCCCTGGAGTACTACTCCAACAACCTGATCAGCACCCTGTACCTCCTCCAGGCCATGCGCCGTCACGGGGTGAAGAACTTCGTGTTCTCCTCCTCCGCCACGGTGTACGGCGACCCCCATACCGTCCCCATTCAGGAGGACTTCCCCACCGGCGGCACCACCAACCCCTACGGTACCTCCAAGCTGTTCCAGGAGAAGATCCTCATGGACATCTGCGCCGCCGACCCCGAGCTGAACGTGGCCCTGCTGCGGTACTTCAACCCCATCGGCGCCCACGAGAGCGGCCTCATCGGTGAGGACCCCAACGGCATTCCCAACAACCTGGTGCCCTATATTGCCAAGGTGGCGGTGGGCCAGCTGGAGAAGGTACACGTCTACGGCAACGACTACAACACCCCCGACGGCACCGGCGTGCGGGACTATATCCACGTGGTGGATCTGGCCAAGGGCCACGTGGCGGCGCTGAAAAAGCTGGCCACCAACTGCGGTCTGTTCGTGTGCAATCTGGGCACCGGCAACGGCTACTCCGTGCTGGACGTGCTCCACGCCTATGAGAAGGCCTGCGGCCATGAGCTGCCCTACGTCATCGACCCCCGCCGTCCCGGCGACATCGCCGCCTGCTACGCCGACCCGGCCAAGGCTCGGGACGAGCTGGGCTGGACGGCCCAGTTGGGCATCGAGGAGATGTGTGCCTCCTCCTGGAAGTGGCAGTCCATGAACCCCAACGGCTACAAGGGGTAAGCGGTAAAATCCAAACGGGCGCGGCATGCGCCTCTACATGCAGATTTAAGAGATTTAAGGAGGATGGCAGACAGTGAAAAAGCCTGTTTTAGTGATCATGGCCGCCGGCATGGGCAGCCGGTACGGCGGCCTCAAGCAGCTGGATCCCGTGGGCAACCACGGCCAGCTCATCATCGACTACTCCATTTACGACGCCCACCGGGCCGGTTTTGACACCGTGATCTTCGTGATCAAGGAGGAGATCGAAGCCGACTTCCGCGCTTGCATCGGTGACCGGGTGTCCAAGGTGATGGACGTGAAGTACGCCTTCCAGCGCAAGGACGACCTGCCGGCCGGCTACGCCGTCCCGGAGGGGCGCACCAAACCCTGGGGCACCGCCCAGGCTGCCCTGTCCGCCCGGGAGCTGGTGGACGGCCCCTTCGCCATCATCAATGCCGACGACTACTACGGCCCCGAGGCGTACCAGCTCATCTACGACTACCTGTGCGCCCACCCCGACGGGGATCTGTACGAGTACGTGATGGTGGGTTACCTGCTGAAGAACACCGTCACCGAGCACGGCTCCGTGGCCCGGGGCGTGTGCACCGTGGACGGGGAGCACATCCTCCGGGACATCCAGGAGCGCACCACCATCGAGAAGGACGGGGACGACGCCCGCTTCACCGAGGACGGCGGCCAGACCTGGACGCCCCTGCCCGGGAACACCACCGTGTCCATGAATATGTGGGGCTTCACCCGCAGCTTTCTGGACGAGGCCCTGGCCCGCTTCCCCGCCTTCCTGGACAAGGCGCTGGCAGAGAATCCCACCAAGGCGGAGTATTTCCTGCCCATGGTGGTGGAGCAGCTGATCCAGGAGAACAAGGCCCAGGTGCGGGTGCTTGTCAGCGAGGACAAGTGGTACGGCGTCACCTACCGGGAGGACAAGCCCACCGTGGTGGCCGCCATTGCAGAAAAGACAAAGGCGGGGCTCTACCCCGACCACCTGTGGGAGGCTTGAGACGACATGGCAGACCTTGACACCGCCCTGCACGAGGCGCTGGACGCCTTTGACTTCGGCGCCCCGGTGGTGGGAGCCATCCGCTTCGGCCAGGGCCACATCAACGACACTTTTGTAGTACATACCCAGCCGGAAAATCTGTGCTGCCGCCGGTTCATCCTCCAGCGCATGAGCCCCGCCGCCTTCAAGCGGCCCGATCAGCTCATGGAGAACATCATCGGCGTCACCGACTATCTGGGCCGGGAGATCCAGAAGAACGGCGGCGACCGCAGCCGGGAGGCCTTGGAGGTGCTCCGCCCCAAAAACGGCCAGCCCTATTTCACCGACAGCCAAGGGGGCGCCTGGCGGCTGTACCCCTTTGTGGAGCACACCATCTGCTATCAGTCCGCCGAGACACCCGAGCTGTTCGCCTCCTCCGGACGGGCTTTCGGCCGGTTCCAGAAGCTGCTGCGGGACTACCCGGCGGACACCCTGTACGAAACCATCCCCCACTTCCACGACACCGAGGATCGGCTGGCCAAGCTGAAGGCGGCTATTGAGGCTGATCCCCTGGGCCGGGCGGCGAGCTGTCAGCCGGAGATCCGGTTCATGCTGGATCGGGAGACGGACTGCTCCGTGGCCCTGTCTGCCCTGCGGGCGGGGACGCTGCCCCTGCGGGTCACCCACAACGACACCAAGCTGAACAACGTCCTCATGGACGACAAAACCGGCGAGGGCGTGTGCATCATCGACCTGGACACCGTCATGCCTGGCCTGTCCATCAACGACTTCGGCGACTCCATCCGCTTTGGCGCCAACCACTGCGCCGAGGATGAGACGGACTTGTCCAAGGTGAACCTGGATCTGGACCTGTTCGCCGCCTACACCGAGGCCTTCCTCAGCGAGGCGGGGGACGCCCTCACCGACAGCGAGGTGGAGTACCTGCCCTGGGGGGCCAAGCTGATGACGCTGGAGTGCGGCATCCGCTTCCTCACCGACTACCTGGTGGGGGACGTGTACTTCCACATCGCCCGGGAGGGGCACAACCTGGATCGCTGCCGTACCCAGTGCAAGCTGGTGTCCGACATGGAGGCCCACTGGAGCGAGCTGGAGGGCATCGTGTCGAAATACCGGAAGGGCTGAGCGAAAACAACCATCACGCACACGGGGCGTACGCCCCGTGTGCGCTTTGCCTTACGGCAAAGCGGCAAATTGGGGAGAGGAGGCGCGCCAATTGAATACCCTGTTCGATGAAAAACGGCTGAGCAGGCTCATTGCCAACCTGGATATCCTCACCGGCGTGCCCGCCAACATTCTGGACGTCACCGGCCGGGATATCCGGCTGTTCAGCGGCCATCCCCCGTTCTGTCGCATCGTCAACGCCAACCCCGAGGGCCATGCCCGCTGTGTGGCCTGCGATGCCTGGAAAGTAAACAGCTACGCCGGAGACGGCGGATTTCAGTATTACCGCTGCCATCTGGGCGTCTGCGAGGCCCTCATGCCCCTCTACAGCAAAGAGGAGCCCTTGGCCTGGCTGGTGTTCGGCTGCTACCTGGATGATTCCCCCGTGGAGGAGCAGTGGGAGAACACCCGTCCCTTGCTGGACTGGTGGCCCGGGGACGTGGAGGAGCTCCGCCGGGCCTTTTTTCAGTTCCGCCAGTGCTCCGGGGAGGAACTGCGGGCCTACTCCGAAACCCTGGAGGCCCTGGCCGCCTATATCCGGCTGGAGGGCCTGATCCAGTCCGCCGAGCAGAGCGACCTGGAGCGGCTGGAGGGCTACCTGGATCAGCACTATATGGAGAAGCTTTCCCTGGCCCAGCTCTCCCGGCAGCTCCACATCGGCCGCACCAAGCTGTGCGCCCTGGCCAAGGAGCTGTCCGGCGGGCACACCCTGTCCTGGCTCATCGCCCAGCGGCGCATCGACGCGGCCAAGCGCCTGCTGATCCAGAGCAGCCTGCCCGTCTCCGCCGTGGCGGAGGCGGTGGGCATCAGCGACTACAACTATTTCTCCAAGGTGTTCCGCTCTGTGGCCGGCACCACCCCCAGCCAGTACCGGAAAAGCGCCCGCCCTGCCCCTCTGACCGAATGACAAATTTTCAGAAAAATCGTACGAATTTTCATGTTCGTACGATTTTTCTATAACCCGGACGTTTTCACCTATTTATTTGCAGAACGCCTAAGTATAATCAGTATCAACAGAGTACGTTTGTGAAATTTGCCAACGTACTCGGCCTCCTTTTTCCAGGCATTTCCGCCTGGACTGCGGGAGGAAGAACATCATTGAGAAGGAGAATGAAAATGAAAAAGATTCTTGCACTGCTGCTGGCCCTGGCCATGGCGCTCTCTCTCGTGGCCTGCGCCAACAGCAACACCCCGGATCCCACCAAGGATCCCAACGCCGGCACCCAGGAGACCCAGAAGCCCGCCGATCCCCAGCCCGCCGGTGACAAGATCGACATCAACGTCATCGCCGCCGAGTACGGCCAGAACACCAAGCAGTGGTGGGCTGACTTCCAGGACGAGTTCAACAAGGCCTATGAGAACATCAACCTGGTGGTGGAGGTCGTGTCCTGGAACGACATCTATACCGTGGTGAACACCCGTCTGGGCGGCAACAACGCTCCCGACATCCTGAACATCGACGTGTTCGCCGACTATCAGGCCGACGACCTGCTCCTGCCCGCCAAGGACTACGTGTCCGAGGAGACCTACGCCAAGTTCTACGAGGCCTTCCTGGATCAGTCCGTGGTGGACGGCACCGTGTGGGCCATCCCCGATCTGGCCTCCGCCCGCGCCATGTACTACAACGTGGACATCCTCGAGGCCGCCGGCGTGGACAAGGTCCCCACCACCTGGGATGAGCTGAAGGCCGCCTGCGAGAAGATCAAGGCCTATGACTCCAGCATCTATCCCTGGGGCATTGACATGACTACTGACGAGGGCCAGGCCGCTTTCGCCTACTACGTCTGGAACAACGGCAGTGACTTCACCGATGCCAACGGCAACTGGATCCTCAACGATCCGAAGAACGTGGAAGCCATTGAGTACGCCATTGGCCTGGTCAATGACGGCCTGACGAACTCCGACCCCGCCAACGAGACCCGCTACAATCTGCAAGATCTGTTCGGCGCCGGCAAGCTGGCCATGGTCATCGGCCCCAACTCCATCCCCACCTACATCGCTGACAACTATGCCAAGGCCAACACCCCCAAGGAGGAGCAGATCAACTACGCCTTCGCGGCCATCCCCACCAACGGCGGCAATGCCTCCGTCTCCGCTGGCGTTATGGATCGCTTTATGTGCTTCGACAACAACCACTCCGCTGAGAAGATCGAGGCCATCAAGACCTTCTTCGATTTCTTCTATGAGGATAACCGGTACTCCGATTGGGTGCTGATGGAGGGCTTCCTGCCCGCCACCTCTGCCGGCGGCGAGATCGTGGCCGCGTCCGACCCCGCCATGGCCCCCTGGGTTGACATCGTGGGCTCCTGCAAGTTCTATCCCACCGCCAAGGCCGAGTGGGCCGACGTGAAGCAGGGCGTCATCAACGTGGAGCAGCAGGCCCTGCTGGGCGGCAACGTCCAGGAGCTGCTGGATAACCTCCAGGCTGAAATCGCCGGCTAATCGTCCCAGCACATTCAAAATCGAAACAACGCACTGCCACGGGCCAGGCCAGAGCGGCCTGGCCCGCGGCTTCTTTCAGCCGTTCTCAAAGTGCGGAAGGCTTCCGCGTTTTGAAAGCGGCCGAAAGGAGCCTGTGCGGGAGAAAATAGGGAGGTGTCCCCGTGAGTAAAGCAACCGCGCCAAAAGCCGTCTCCACCACCAAAAAGGACCCCTATTCCGGCAAGCGGGTTCTCCGTAAAGTTGAGCCGTATATCTGGATCGCCCCCAGCGTCATTTTGATGGCTATTTTCATCCTGATCCCCATTATCTCCGTGTTCCGGATGGCGCTGAACAACGTGAGCAAAACAGGCCAGCTCAGGGGCTTCAACAACTTCGCCAATTTCACCAAGATCATCAAAACCCCTGCCTTTGCCATGGTGCTGAAGAACACCCTGGTGTGGACCATCGCGGTGGTGGTGCTGTCCACCGTGCTGGGCTTTATGCTGGCCCTGGTGCTGAACAACAAGTTCCGCGGCCGGAAGATCGCCCGGGCCATCGTGGTGTTCCCCTGGGCCACCACCTTGGTGATCCAGGCCAGCGCCTGGGGCTTCATCATCAATAAGGACTACGGCACCCTGAACACCCTGCTGATGAAGCTGCGGATCATCAGCGAACCGGTGAACTGGACCCCCACCCCGGAAGCCTACTTCGGCTGGGAGATCGCCTGCGGTATTTTCGTCACCATCCCCTTTGTCACCTTCTGCGTCCTGTCGGGGCTACAAAGCATCGACGGCTCCTACTACGAGGCCGCCACGGTGGACGGGGCCACCTACTGGCAAAAGCTGTTTAAAATTACCCTGCCGCTGGTAAAGTCCTCCCTGACGGTGTCCACCGTGCTGAACATCATCTATGTGTTCAACTCCTTCCCCATCATCTGGACCATGACAAAGGGTGACCCGGCCAACCGCACCGACACCCTGGTAACCTACCTGTATAAGCTGGCCTTCTACAACGGCCGGCAGGGGGAGGCGGCGGCGGTCTCCGTCATCGGCTTCCTGATCCTGCTGATCTGCGCCAGCGCGTACATGATTTACACCCTGCGGAAAGGAGATGGCGATCTATGAGTAATCCCGCCGCCAACGCCGTCAAAAAGCCGGTCTCGGTGAAAAAGGTCATTCTGCGGGTGCTGCTGTACTTTGTGGTGCTGGACGTGTGCGTCATCACCCTCTACCCCTACTTCGCTATGCTGTGCACGGCGCTGAAAAACCGGGTGGAGATCTTCTCCGGCAACACTATCCTGCCCGTCACCGCCCTGTGGTCCAACTTCATCGAGATCTGGAGCCGTGCACCCATGGCCCGCTACCTGCTTAACTCTGTCCTCATCGCGGGCGGCTCCACCGTGATCGCCATGCTGTGCGGTATTCCCGCCGCCTACGCCCTGGCCCGCATGAAGTTCAAAGGCCAGACCGCGTTCCTGGGCTTCGTCATCGTCTCCCAGATGTTCGCCCCCGTGGTGCTGCTCATCGGCATCTACCAGGTGATGCAGGTTCTGGGCCTGACGGACAGCATCCTGGGCCTGGTCTTTATCAACGCCGCCTTCAACCAGGCCTTTACCATCTGGCTGCTCCGGGGGACGTTTATTGGCATCTCCGCCGAAATGGAGCAGGCCGCCACCATTGACGGCTGCAATCGGGTGCAGGCCATGATGCGGGTGCTGCTGCCCGTAGCCGCCCCCGGCATCGTCACCACCCTGATCTTCATCTTCATCAACGCCTGGAACGAGTACACCGTGGCCCTGTGCCTGATCTCCACCGACACTCTGAAACCCCTGACGGTGGGCATCAACACCTTCAACGGCTATAACATGATTGAGTGGCAATATCTGTTTGCCGCCTCCATCTTCGCCATCATCCCGGTGGTGATCCTGTTCATGTGCATTGAGAAGAATCTGGTCAGCGGCCTCGCCTCCGGTGGCGTGAAGGGCTAACCCCCTCCCCACAAGCGCAAAGCGGCCCGTCCCTCCCGGGACGGGCCGCTTTTCCATATTCCGCTTTATTTGATGGCTTTGGAGGACACCTCGTCCCCCAACAGGGCGGCGAAGGCGTCCAGCGCCATGGCACCCAGATCCTCGCCGGAGCGGCGGCGGGGGGAAACGGTGCCGTTCTCCATGTCCCGGTCGCCCACCACCAGCATGAAGGGCACCTTTTCCAGGGTGGCCTCCCGGATCTTCTTGCCGATCTTCTCATTGCGCTCGTCCACCTCGCAGCGGAAGCCCTGGGCCTCCAGCTTGGCGGCCACTTCCTTGGCATACTCCTCCGCCCGGTCGGTGACGGGCAGCACCTTCACCTGCACCGGGGCCAGCCACACCGGGAAGGCCCCGGCGAAGTGCTCGGTGATGCTGCCAATAAACCGCTCGATGGAGCCCAGCACCACACGGTGGATCATGACGGGGCGGTGCTTCTGGCCGTCCTCGCCGGTATACTCCAGCTCGAACCGCTCGGGCAGCTGGCTGTCCAGCTGGATGGTGCCGCACTGCCAGGTGTGCCCCAGGGAGTCGGCCAGATGGAAGTCCAGCTTGGGCCCGTAGAACGCCCCGTCCCCCTCGTTGATGACGAACTTCTTACCCATGCTGGTAATCGCGTCCTTGAGGATGTCCTGGTTGCGTTCCCACTCCTCCACGGTGCCGATGTGATCCTCCGGCATGGTGGACAGCTCGATCTCGTAACTCAGGTCGAATACGTTGTATACCTCATCGAACAGGCGCACCGTCTCCTGGATCACATCCTTCATCTGATCCTGGGTCATGAACACGTGGGCATCGTCCTGGGTGAAGCAGCGTACCCGGAACAGGCCGTGAAGTGCACCGGACAGCTCGTGGCGGTGAACCAGGCCCAGCTCCGCCACCCGCAGGGGCAGCTCCTTGTAGGAGTGGGGCTCGCTGGCGTACACCAGCATCCCGCCAGGGCAGTTCATGGGCTTGACGGCGAAGTCCACGTCGTCGATGACGGTGGTGTACATATTGTTCTTATAGTGATCCCAGTGGCCGGAGCGCTCCCAGAGCTGCCGGTTGAGCATGATGGGGGTGGAGATCTCCACATAGCCGTACTTCTTGTGAACCTGCCGCCAGTAGTCGATGAGGGTGTTTTTCAGCACCATGCCCTTGGGCAGGAAGAAGGGGAAACCGGGGCCCTCGTCCCGAAACATGAACAGGCCCAGCTCCTTGCCCAGCTTGCGGTGATCCCGCTTCTTAGCCTCCTCAATTTTGGCCAGATACTCGTCCAGCTCCTCTTTCTTAGGGAAAGCCACGCCGTAGATCCGCTGGAGGGTCTGCCGGCTGGAGTCCCCCCGCCAGTAGGCAGCATTGCAGGCGGTGAGTTTGATGGCGTTGCCCTTGATCCGCCCGGTGGAGTCCAGGTGGGGGCCGGCGCACAGGTCGGTAAAGTCGCCCTGCTTGTAGAAGGAGATCACCGCGTCCTCGGGCAGGTCGTGGATCAGCTCCACCTTGTAGGGCTCGCCTTTCTCCTCCATGAACTGGACAGCCTCCGCCCGGGGCAGCTCGAACCGCTCCAGCTTCAGCTTCTCCTTGCAGATCTTGCGCATTTCCGCCTCCAGCTCCGCCAACTGGCCCTCAGTGAAGGGCTCGGGGGTGTCGAAGTCGTAATAGAAGCCGTTGTCGATGGACGGGCCGATGGCCAGCTTCACCTCCGGGTGGAGCCGCTTCATGGCTTGGGCCAGCACGTGGGAGCAGGTGTGCCAATAGGTTTTGCGGTACGCCTCGTTTTCAAACGTATACAGATTGTTTTCCTCGCTCATGATGATTCCTCCTTGTGTTGGGGTAAAACAAAAACGCCTCACCCCTGATGAAGTTCAGGGGTGAGACGCGATTATCCGTCCCACGGTTCCACCCTGCTTGCGATCTGCGACCGCCGCTTTGTGTCCTTCTGTAACGGGAAGGCCCCGTCCCGCTCCTCGCGGGCGGCTCGGGAGTGGTACGGCCGCCGCCTTGCGCGGGGCGCTTCCACCAATGCGCGTCCCTCTCTGTGCGCCGCTTTGCG
Source organism: Bacillota bacterium (assembly GCA_021768085.1). Lineage (GTDB taxonomy): Bacteria > Bacillota > Clostridia > Oscillospirales > Oscillospiraceae > Enterenecus. Next base: position 11,927 of record JAETOJ010000013.1, on the reverse strand, counting down.
GTTTCTTCTCCGTCAGTGCCGGTTTGACAGGTGCAGTATATCACCCGGCCCGAAAAATGTCAAGCGGGAAAAACCGCCCCGCCCCAGACCGGGGCGGGGCGACGGCGGTTTACCGCTGGCTGATCCGGGCGTCGGTCTGCCCGGAGAAGATCAGGTCGTCCACGTCCTGGGGCGGATTGCCGGGGGACTGAAACCGTTTGTCTTTCTTCATCAGAATCGCTCCTTTTTCTGCACATACAGTTTGCCCATACAAATCAGTATATGCGGAAGGGGCCAGGGAAATGACACCTATTTTGTATTGTTAAAAACCTCGATCCCCAGGATCTCCACCACCGTCCCCTTTTGATACTCCGACTGGGAGCCCGGCGGGTTCAGCTTATGGAGTTTTTCCACGCTGTAGAGAACCGCACGGTATTGAACGGTGCCCCCATCCTTCAAATGGTTGGGGATGGGGATCAGAAGGGCGGCGAGCAATATCGCGAACATCCCCGCAGCGGCTTTTTTCGCCATGGTTTCACTCCTTTCCGCTTAGACACGGTCGGGGCAGCCCTTGACCGGGGGCGCCGCCCGCTTCACCGCGGAACTCTTGGGGGCGGCGGGTTCGGCCTCGGGAGCGGTCGCCCGGACGATCCGGCGGCTGCGCAGCGTGCGGCCCACCAGCAGCACCACGGCGGTGGCAATGAGCACCAGATAGCAGTTCAGGGTGCGGCTTAAAATCATGGCGGGGGCCACCAGCCCCTCCCCAAAGATCAGCAGGAAGCTCCGCAGAAAGACGTTCTCCGCCGCCCCGGCGGATCCGGGCAGGGGCAGGTAGCCCACCGCCAGGGAGCACAGGGCCTGGAGGGCGACGGCCTGCCCCAGGGAGAAGCCGGACAACCCGAAGGCCCGGTACACCACATAGGGCATGGCATAGGAACAAGCCAGCTGAAGGGCGCTGAGCCCCAGCACCCAGGCCAGCAGGCCGGGGGCCTTCCGGATGAGCTGGGCTCCCCGGCGGTACTCGGCGATGTGGGCGTCAGCCTTGGCCTCCAGCGCCGCCTTGTCCAGGCGGGGGCATAGCCGTACCGCCAGGGCGATGCAGCCGTACAGCAGCCGACGGGCGGGGCCGGGGAGGAACAAGAACATCAACATGGCCGCGTCAATGAGGGCGAACACCGCCAGGCCCACCCCCAGCAGCAGCCCCACCTGGCCGCCCAGCTGCTCGGTGAAGCTGCCGGCAGTGGCCAGGGCGAAGATTCCCCAGCCCATGGCGGCGGTGTTGTAGCCGATGGTGACCAGCAGCATATCCAGCGCGCCGGAGGCGGTGGGCACCCCGTCCTTACCCATGGCCAGGATCTGGGCGGGCTGCCCGCCGGTGGCGGAGGGGGTGATGGTGCTGAAAAAGAAACCGGTGCAGGAGTAGTAGGCGCAGCGGCGGAAGGGCTGGCCGCAGCCCAGGGAGCGCAGGATGGCATAGGTGGCGGCGGCCTCGCAGCACAGGAACAAGGCCATCAGCGGCAAGCCCAGCAGCAGCATCCAGCCATCCGCGCTGAGCAGGGCGTCGGCGAGCTGGCCCGGGGTCTGCTGCTTCAGGATGGTGTGCACCGTCCAGCCCAGCAGGGCCAGCACCGCCCCCATGCACAGAAAGTTTTTCAGTTGCTTTTTCACGCGGACACCCTCTCTCCCGCCAGCTCGTCCACCACCCGGCAGACCGCGGCCCGGGTCAGCTGGTTGGAGGTCTGTTCCATGGCCCGCTCCATGGCGGACAGGGCCTTATCGTCGTAGATCGTCTCCCGGATGGCGGCCAGGCAGGCGGCCTCCTCCTTGGCGGCGATGCGGGCCATGCCGTGGCTCACCAGGAAGTCAGCGTTTTCCTGCTCTTGCTTCAGGAAAGGCTGCCACGCCAGAATGGGCAGGCGGGCGGCGATGGCCTCGAAGCAGGTGATCCCCCCGGGCTTGGACAGCATCAGGTGGGCCCGGGCCATGTACTTTTCCACCTCCCGGGTGAAGGGGACGGCCTCGATGTTCTCATACCGGCCGTGGAGGCGCTGGTACAGCTTCTCGTTCTTCCCCGTGAGGATGGTGGTATGCACCCCAGGCAGGGTGTCCAGCCCCTGATAGAAGGAGTCCCGCCGGGGCATCAGGCCCAGGCCGCCGCCCATGATCAACAGCTCCCGCCGCCCGGAGCGATCCCGCGGGGCGGGCCGGAACCTTCCGCTCACCGGGATGCCGGACACCACCACGGTGTCCGGATCCACACCCTTGGCGGCCAGTCCCCGCCGGACGCTCTCCCCTGCCACCAGGTAGCAGTCGGTGCCGGGGTGGATCCACTCGCTGTGGCAGGTCACGTCGGTGACGCAGGTGACCAGGGGGATGCCGGAGGGGCCGTCCTCCTTGTACCGGGCCATGGCTGCGGAGCAGATGGGGTGGGTGGACACCACCACGTCGGGGGCATACTCGTCCAGCAGGCGATCCAGGCCGCCCAGCAGCTCGTCCCCCCGGCTGTCCCCGGGGTCGTTGACCGTCAGGTCATGGTAGATATTGTAGAACACGCCGCCGTAGGTCACCAGCACGTTGAACCACCAGTACATGGCGGCCGCCCGGCCGGGCAGGGCGTATTCAAACAGATCCACGGTGTCGGCCCGGTGGCCCGCCTGCCGGAGCTGCTCCTGCAGCGCCTGGGCGGCGGACAAATGTCCCATGCCGAATTTCCCGGTTAAAATCAAAATCTTCACGAAGATCTCCCTCCTGTCGTCCACACAAGCCACGCCCACGGGCGGCGCAGGCCCGGGGACCTCCCCGCTGTGTCTCCTCCCCCGCAGCCGCTGTCAGCCCTTCCCGGGGCTCCCGCCATACAGGAAAGCATTGCCGTTTTCCCGGCGCAGCAAACGCCGCGGGGTGGAATTTGCCACTTCTTATCCTACTGTTTCCAATTATAAAGGACAAATCTTCAGTTTCAAGGGAGATCACCTTTAGCTTTTGGTGAGAACTTTTTTAAGAATCCTTTAAGATCTCCGCTGCCACCCAGCGGATCTCCTCCGGCGGCAGCCCGGAACAGCAGATCGCCCCCTGCCAGCCCGCTCCGGCGTAGCTTTTGTAGGGGCATGGAGGCGGCGTCTCCACCTGGCTGGGGGGGAACAGGGGGGTATCTTCCCGTTTGCACCAGCTCTCCTTCAGCGTCCACAGCCGGAAGAACGCCGCCCAGCTTCCGTCAAACCTGGCCAGCTCACTGGGGCTAAGGGCATAGGCGGGCAGGTTCGCCCTTCGGGGGCGCTCCAGCTCTATGTCCGCCCCCACCGGGCCGTCATCGGACAGTGCACACAGAGCCAATCCCCCGCTGTGGGACAGCGAAAACCACCGGTTCTCCGTCACCGGAAAGAAGGGCTTGCCCCGGGGGGAACGCTCCACCGGGGGCAGGGACGGCCATCCCCAGCAATCCCGGGCCGCCCACGCCAACAGAGGCCAGGCCAACCGTCTGCCGTCCTCTCCCCTTGTGCCGTAAAGTGCCGTCACGCCTTTGACCCTCCCCTCCCGTCCGCTCTGTTCCGAACGGCTCGATCCAAGTCTTTCCTCAGCCCCACCGCCGCACAGGGAAAAAGCGCCGAACTACGCGGCGCTTTTCTTTGATCTCTCCTCCGCAGGCGGAAAAACCGCCAGGCACACCCGAAACCGCCGTCCGCCTGAGAACCCGATTAGCAGACCGCGGCATTTGATTTTAATTCAACTGGAGGGAAAAGTCAAGCTGTAGAAAAAACTTAGGTATGCGTTGCAATAGCTCAGAGGCCATTTGACGCGGCTCCATTTGAATTTCGCCAATCCTTTGCTGCGGCGATCTTTGGATTTCCTTTTTGACTCACGTATGTTATAATGAGGGAACGCTTGATCAGGAGGATACGTGCACATGACAGAATTGGAAGCCATTCGGACGCGGCACAGCGTCCGGCAATATTTGAACAAGCCCCTGAAGCCCGATGAGCTAACCCAGCTCCGGGCAGAGGTGGACGCCTGCAACCGGGAGAGTGGTCTGCACATTCAGCTGGTGATCAATGAAGCAAAGGCGTTTGAGGGCGCCATGGCCCGGTACGGCAAATTCAGCGGGGTGCAGAACTACTTCGCCCTGGTGGGCAAGGCCGGACCTGATTTGCAGGAACAATGCGGCTACTGGGGAGAGCGGCTGGTGCTGAGGGCCCAGCAGATGGGGCTAAACACCTGCTGGGTGGCGCTGACCTTCACCAAGGTGAAGTCGGCCTACACCCTGGGCGACGGGGAGAAGCTAACCGCCGTCATCGCCCTGGGGCACGGCAAAACCCAGGGCATTCCCCACAAGTCCAAGCCTATGGAGGAGGTTGCCAGAGCGGCAGACCCTGCGCCCAACTGGTTCCGGGCCGGGATGGAGGCCGTCCTGCTGGCCCCCACGGCGCTAAACCAGCAGAAGTTCCTGTTTACGCTGGAGGAGGACGGCAGGGTATCCGTCCAGCCGGGCCATGCCTTTTATGTGAAGCTGGATCTGGGCATCGTCAAATACCACTTTGAAGTGGGCGCCGGGAAAGAAAACTTCCAGTGGAAATAGGGTGCCGGGCCAATGAAATTTGACGTCAACAAATTGGAGTGGCTCCGGACACCGGAGCGGTGCAGTGTAATCACCAACCATGGATACTCCGACTGGGCCACCACCGCAATCCCCTCCCAAGTGAAAACCATGTGGTATCGGTTCAGCCGCAGAGAGGACGACTACTGCATTGAGTGTTCCCAGGACGGGGAGCACTTCACCCAGATGCGGGTATGCCCTCCCCCAAGGCAGAGCGCCAGCGTCTTTTTACACCACTCGATCAAACCGCTGCATGGGAAAGAAGCATCTGCATGGAAAATTTAACTTCAAGTGAGTTTGTCCGAAATAGTACTAAGAGTTGCTTTCTGCCCGATATACTTTGTTTTCAACGCAAAAAGCAACGTATCCTATAAACAAGCCCCACGCTTCCATGCGAAGCGCGGGGCTTGACTTTTTTTGCGATAAGGAGTATTCTATTAACGACATATGCCGGTAATTTTCTGTGAGAGGGGAATGACAGCATGGCCAGACCCACTCGCTGCCGCCGGATCTGCGCAGAGCCAACGTGCCGCGGCTTTGCCCCCCAGCCCGCGCCTGAGACGGGCATGGTCATCCTGACCGTGGACGAGTACGAGGTGATCCGACTGGTGGATTACGAAAAGCGTACCCATGAGCAGTGCGCAGCTCAGATGCAGATTTCCCGGACAACGGTGACGGAGATTTACGAAAACGCTCGGTTCAAGCTGTCTGACAGCCTTGTCAACGGAAAAGCGCTGGTAATTGACGGCGGGCATTACCAGGTTTGCCAAGGCGACCGGGAACGGGGCTGCGGGCGGAACTGCCAGTGGACCTTGCAGGCAAAGAAAGGAGAAGCTACTATGAGAATTGCGGTTCCCTATGAGAACGGCCAGGTGTTCCAGCATTTTGGACACACCGGCCAAATGAAGATCTACGATGCGGAAGGTGGAAACATCATTAACGAGCAGATCGCAGATACCACCGGCAGCGGCCACGGAGCTTTGGCTGGGTTCCTGTCCGGGCTGAGCGTGGACGTGCTGATCTGCGGCGGCATCGGCGGTGGCGCCCAGCAGGCGCTGGCTCAGGCCGGAATCAAGCTCTATGGTGGCGTTGCCGGAGCTGCCGACGACGCGGTTCGGAATTTCCTGGCGGGGACTCTGGACTACAGCGCGGAGATCCACTGTGAGCACCATGAGCATCATGGAGCACATGGGCACTGCGGAGAGAATAAACACGGCTGCGGGGGAAACTGCGGCGGATAATGGCCGCTCCCAATATAAAATCAGGAGGAACAGAACAATGGAACAGAAATTTTATATCTGCGAGCACTGTGGCAACATCATTGCCATGGTCAAAAACGCTGGCGTCCCCGTGATGTGCTGCGGGCAGAAGATGACCGAGCTGGTTCCCGGCACCACCGAGGCCGCCACGGAGAAGCACATCCCCGTATACCAGGTGGAGGGCAATCTGGTCAAGGTTCGGGTTGGTTCGGTGGATCACCCCATGCTGCCGGAGCACTACATTGAATGGATCTCCCTCCAAACCAAGCAGGGCAACCAGCGCAAGGTTCTGCATCCGGGGGATGAGCCCGCCGCCTGCTTCGCTCTGTGTGAGGGGGACGAGGTGGAAGCCGTCTACGCCTACTGCAATCTGCACAGCCTCTGGAAGGCGTAAGATCCACACAATATGGAGCTTTAGGGCCGCTTCCCCATATAGGCCAAGCAGTCAGATGCGCAGCGCGGCTGGCAGTGCCGGCCGAATATCCCATGCGGTATAACCGCCCCGGACGCGATGTAACGTCCGGGGCGGTCTCTTTCACAGCTCGTATAGCTTCCATCCCATCAGAAGGCATCTGTTCCCTTTTTGTTGCATGATGGCTCTATCATAGCCAGACTATCCCTTTTGTTCTGTGGCAAGGTCGCCCTTCCGGTTTTTCGCCCTGCAAATCAGCTGCGTCATCGTCCCCATGGGGCAGTAGACGCACCAGCTCCGGGGTTTAAACAGTACCATCGTAATCAGGCCGAGAACGGTGGAGGTCAACATAACACTGTAGAACCCAAACGCGAACTGTGCCACGCCGGGATGGAACAGCGTCCCGTGATAGGCCCAGTTCCAGGGGAGCTTGAATGTCCAGAGCAGCGTCACCACCTGCCGCAGATCCTGCGCGCCGGCAAACACCAGGTAAGTATTCCACAACATCTGGAAGAACATGATAAAGAAGAAAATCAGGAAACCATAGCGGAACCATTTGCTTTTCATCCACCGGGGTATATCCTTTTTCCGGGACAGGCCGAACCGCCCGCCCAGCAGGCCGAATATCTGTCCCCTGCCACAGTAGCGGTTGCAGTACCCTTTTGTGCCCCGGGCGGCGGCAATGATCAGCGGGATAAAAAAGAACAGCAGACCCATCCAGGCGAACAGGATATTGAAGAATCCCAGCACCAGATAGGTCAGCTCGACGATCCACAGGTAATCATACCAGCGCTTTTTCATGGCCGCACCTCCTGAATCTCAATGACCGACGCGGGACACTCCTTTGCGCATTTGCCGCAGCCCACACACTTGTCCGCGTTAACCACCGCCCTGACGCCGCGCCAGATCTGAATGGCGGACAGCGGGCACACCTTCGCGCAGCAGCCGCAGGCAACACAGGCGGAACCGTCTACAACAGCCCGCCGCTTGATTCTCGTTTCCATGCCGGAACCCCCTCTTGGATTTGGTAAGTCTATTATACTGGCGAACCTACTTTTTACTGTGATGAAATCACATAAAATTTTATGAGGAGGACAAAGAGTAAACAACCCCCGGCGAAGCCGGGGGTGCAGCCTGTCGAAGAACCCGGATACTCGAAAAGAGTATCCGGGTTCTTCGACAGGCTGGGGCCCGCACGCATCGCGTGCGGGCCCTTTTTCTTCATTCGTAGATGGAGTCGATGATCTGTTTCAGCTCGTCCATGGTGATATCCCCGATGATGGAACCCTCCACAGGGCCATTGACCCACAGTGCGATGGGCCGTCCGGCGTTGGTGGACAGCAGGTGGGTTATGCCCCCCGCCTCGTAGGGGATGGGGTCGCCTTCGTCCTTTTGGAAGTCGCCATAGCCTCCATGGCCTCCGTCCTCACGGGTGAGGAAAATATGGAGAGATATGAGGAGCGTGGTGTCATCCCCATGGTAATACGTCACAAAAGCCAGTGAGGTGGGATCGTTGGTGTCCACGATCAGTTGGATCAGCTCAAGGCCCTCCGGAATCCACTTGGGGGCGACAGGCAAGGTCAAGCCGCAGTCATCCAGCGCCTCCTGGAGATTGGAGTATTCTGTACCCTCCTCGGGTATGCGTATTTCATCTGGATCTACTCGAGTGACTTGACCTGGCGCGATGCTGATCACCTCGTCTGTCCACCGGGCCAGCATCCGCCACAGGTCATGGCCGGCGGCGGCAGCGGCAACGGAGGCAGAGAGCAGAAGGGCCGCCAACGCCGCGGCAACCAGAATTCCCCGCACCCCCCATCGCCGGAAGCGGGGCTGACGCCGCCCCGGGGCGGCGTCTGAGGACGGTGCCACACCGTCCTCAGAACAGGCGCTGCGGGCCTCAGCAAAAGGGAGGTACTTCTCCTGAAAGATCTCCCAGGCCTGGTTCGGTGCGGGGTTGGAATCCGGGTTCCGTTCTGCCAGCAGCCGGGCGGCATAGTAGAGTTCGTCCATGTGTTCTTCTCCGCTCTCCGGATCCTGGAAGTCCTGGAGAAGCAGCTTCTCCAGATTGGCGGTACTCATTTGCTCTAAATCGGCAGGATTAAGATGGTTCCATTTTTCGGCCTTGTGCACACAGAGTCCCTCCTTCCTACGGACATCTTCAGACCTTCAGTTTTTTTTGCAGCCGCTTCCTGGCCCGCTGCACCCGCTTTTTGCAGGCCTCCACAGAGATACCCAGTTCCTGCGCCAGCTCCGGTATGGTGCATTGTTCCAGGGCCATACGTTTAAGGAGCTGGAAGTCCTCGCTGTCCGACACGTTGCCGAACAACAGATCCACGTTCAGCAGCTCCGGCTTTTCGGTGGGCAACTCCTCTCCGTCGCTGAGGGATAGCATCCGCTGGAGCTTCTGCTGGAGGCGGAGCTTATTCTGCATCACGTGCTTTAGCGTCATCATGATCCAGCCCTGAGGTTTAGGGTTGGATAGAACCTGATCCCGCTTTGCACAGGCGATGCAGAAGGCGTCCTGAATAGCCTCCTCCGCCAAGGCGGGGTTTTTCAGAACACGCAGGGCATAAGTGTAGAGCGCCGGGTACATCTCCTTATACAGCTTTTCTATCTCGAGCTTCCACGGTTCGCTGGGCGCCACCCAATCACCTCCTGCTTGGGTCCGGCTGAAATGGCGCGTCCCCCAAAAGTATCCCCACACAGCCACGGGCCAGCCATCGCGGAGCATTTTCATATGTGTTATGTCCTAACCAGGGCACTTGGGGACAGGAAACTGTTCTCAAACAAAAAATGTTTTTTAGAAATTGAACTATGAAAGCGAGCGATATTCCAAAGAAATGCCTGCCTCCATGCTGAGCTCGAGGTCCCCTGTCTACATTATCAGCATTTGGCGCCTTTTGAACCACGTGCCCAGCGAGTGGTTTCTATATGCAAAAAGGGCGCGAGCAACGCTGCAATTGCTCACGTCCTTTCCATTTTTAGCACCTTGAATCGCAGAGATTGCTGCTCCTTGCTCTCACACCATAACCTTCACGAAACGGTTTCATCCAATAACCAGTCAAACTTCAAGTCCAATGCCGCCAGCTCCACGTCCGGCTTTACCCTCTCGCCGTGGAAATCGCTGCCACCGGTCTGATGGAGCTGGTACTTTTCCGTCAGGTGAAGATAGAATTCCTGCTGCTCTGGCGTGTATTTGGGGTAATAGCACTCGATAGCATCCAACCCCCAGCCCTTGAGCCGCGCCACCAGCTCCTCCAGCTCCCCGTCCGGCAGCCCCATCTGGTAGGGGTGAGCCAGGGATACCTTTCCCCCCGCCGCTCGGATGGCCTCCACGCAGGTTTTCGCGTCCGCCTTGAACCGCTTCACTTTTTCCCGGAATTCCTCCGTGTCCAGGTAGCGGTCAAAAGCCTCCCGGTTGGTGCTCACGTACCCGTGCTTCACCATCACCTGGGCAAAGTGGGGCCGGGCAATCACCTCGCCGCCCGCCAGCTTCTCCACCTCAGCAAGATCGATTTCCACGCACTTTTCCCGGAGAAAGTCCACGATCCTGTACTTCCGCTCATCCCGGCCCGCCCGGAACTTCTCACACAGACGAGCCAACTCCGTGTCCCCGTCCCGGAAACCGTAGCCCAGGATGTGGCAGTTGGGGTATTCCCTGGCGCTCAGCTCCACCCCGCGGATCACGGTCACGCCCACCTCACTTCCGGCCCGCTGGGCCTCCGCCACCCCGGCAATAGTGTCATGATCCGTCACCGCCAGCACAGACAGGCCCCGCCTTTTCGCCAGCCTCACCAGCTCCGCCGGGCTGTACTGTCCGTCGGAGGCGGTGGTGTGAGTGTGGAGATCACAGGCTTGCTTCACCGCTTGTCCCTCCCAACTATCTGTTGCAGAATCCCCCTGTGCCGCCGTCAGCCACTCAGCAGCACGGCCATATGGGCCAGCGTGGCGCTGTCGTTCTGAAAGAAATTATCCCGCAGAGCAGTTTGGCTGGTACTGTCATGGATCAGGCTCCGGCTGGCATATACCAGCGACCGGAACAGCTCGCTCCGATCCCCTTCCGCCCCCTCCCGGCAGCTCATCACCGCCATGAAGCGGTAGATGGAATACAGGTTGCAGAAGTTCACATAGCTTTTCCACAGCTCCTCCGCAGAGGTGAGGGTAGGCATCTTCAGCTCAAAGAACAGGGAGACCATCAGGTTCTCCATAAAATACTCCCGGCCAACAAACCGCTCCTGATACCGCTCCCGGGCGGCCAGATAGGGGGCGGTGGGGACGGTGGCCAGGGTGGAGCCCTCCTGAACCTGTATGCCAAGCCCCCGGAGCAAGTCCTCCTGGACACCTTGAAAGTCCCCAATCCCCGGCATACCGAGTAGCACACGGATACAGTTTGTGAGGAACAGCGGCAGGGCCTGGCCCGGCTCTGCCTCCTGGAGGTATCCCGTGATCCCGGGCAGATCCGGCAGCACCCGGGCCTTGGCCAGCCAGCGGTCTACATCGGCCTCCCCCTCCGTCAACTCCTTCAGGGCCAGCCCCATCAGCAGAATCCGCTGGGGCAGGGTAAACCGCCGATCCTGAAGAAAATCAATACACTGGCTTCGGATATCCTGAAAGCTGGCGGCCAACCATTTTCTTGGCGTTACCGTTCGGCATTTCTCCCGGGGCAGGGGATCGGAACAGAATTCCACCCCCTCCGGCAGATCCCACAGCAGAGCCAGCACCCCCTCGCAAGCCGGGGTGAGGGAACGTTCAAAATATCCGGAGGTCTGGTAGGACTCCATCCGGGGGAAACTCCGGCAGACGAAGGGCAGGGCGCTGTGGCCGTTCTCCGCCTGGAGCATGCACAATCCATCCTCCCGCAGCAGGGGGCAGTCGGTGTGATCCATGACAAACTCGCCATAGTGGACACCCGCCAAGGGGCCCTTTTTGATACGGCGAACGCCGGACTCCAGCCGGGCATTCAGCTCCGGTGTTCCGCTTTCCCGCTTCAGGGAGAGGTAATCCTTTTTATCAAAGGTGATGCTCCAGCCCTTGCAGCAGGACAGACGGCATTCCTCGGCAAGGCAGTGAAACTCGTCAAAGCAGGCGGGCCGCAGATCCCGCTCCACCGGGATCTGCGGGGCGGGATCAGAGGATACCGCCCCATTGTCAAGGGGCTTGATATGGGGTTTGTCGCTATCCAGGGTACTCATGTCGATCCCTCCAGATGTTCCATAAAAGCAGCCTTATTCTGCTGAGGCGTGGTGGCGGGGCGGCCCAAGTCATCCCTCGCTCCCAGGGCGCACTTTACCTCCAGGAAGGCGAGCTGGTGGGCGGCCTTGGCCTCCTCCAGCGCCTTGTCCAATTTCTCTGGACCGTCCACGGAGAACACCCTGGGGTAGCCACAGGCCCGGGCAATGGCACACAGATCTACCCTGCCTGCCACCGTGGGCATCCCCCCCACGGACTCGTGGGCCTCGTTGTTCAGCACCACATGGATCAGGTTGGCCGGCCCCTTCGCACCGATGACAGCCATGGCCCCCAGGTGCATCAGTGCCGCCCCGTCCCCGTCCAGACACCACACCCGCCGATCCGGCTTTTGCAGCGCAATGCCCAGCGCGATGGACGAGCTGTGCCCCATGGAGCCCACCGTCAGGAAGTCCCGGCCGTGGCCCTGATCCCGGGCCTCCCGCAGCTCGTACACCTCCCG
>JAETOJ010000055.1 GCA_021768085.1 Bacillota bacterium | reverse complement strand
TTCTCCCAGGCGCTGATGTGCCAGTGCGCGAATTGCACCACTGTCTCCAAAGAAAAGGCCCGCCAACACAGAAGAAAAAAGATATGTCTGAATTGATAATTCTCGTTATTTCCAGTGGATATTCCGTCTGAGATGTGGTATGGTGTGTCGCTACGAAGGAGGGACACACCATGTACAACTACATGAGAGCGCTGGAGGATAGGTTCACACCCAAACCGGATCGTAAGCAACGCCGAGATCTTGAGGCAAAGCGTCAGGAAGTCGCAACCCTGCTGGATAAGCAGGGCCGAAAAAAGCTGCTCCGGCTGGTGGACGCCCACACGATGGCACAGGAGGAGATGGCGCTGGAGAGTTTCATCGCTGGCTTTCGTCTGGCCTGGGGGATCGCAGCGGAATTGAGTGTGAACGGCAGCTATTCCTATGAGCAAGAACAGTTTAACCGAGTCCAGGAGAGGGGTGAACCCTATGCCTAAGAAGCGGGCCAACGGCGAGGGTAGCTTGAGAAAACGCTCCGATGGCCGCTGGGAAGGCCGTTACACGGCAGGCCATGATCCGGAAACTGGCAAGGCGATCTACAAAAACGTGCTGGCGAAAACCCAGAAGGAGTGCAAGGAAAAGCTGGCGGCGGCCTTGGAACAGGCCGGAAAAGTGGACACATACAAAACCGACCAATACACAGTAGGACAGTGGGCGGAAGCATGGTTTGAGAATTATCGGGGCCTCCACGCCATGCTCCGCCAGTGCCTCGACCAAGCGGTGCAGGAGCGGCTCATTCCGTACAACCCAGCCGCAGGGTGCAAGCTGCCGCCCAAGGAGAAGAAAGAGATGCACACCCTTCCAGCAGAGAAAATCAGCGCCTACCTCGCCGCCGCAGAGGAACATGGTGTCTTCCCGATGTTCTACTTGGAACTGACCACAGGGCTGAGAAGGGGAGAGCTGGTAGCCCTTCTTTGGGATGACCTTGACTTGGAGACCCAGACCCTCACCATCTCCAAATCCGCCGGACGTATCAACGGCGAAGTAAAAGTGACCCAGCCCAAGACCGCCAACTCGGTGCGGACGATCTACCTGCCGCAGGAAACCATAAACCTGTTGCTCCAGGAACACGCCAAGCACTCGAGCAACCCGATCATGTTCCCCTCCCCGGTGACGGGCAAACTCTACGGCCCGGACTGCATCGGGCGGTTGCACAAGAACCTGCTGAAGAAAGCCGGGATCGCTGAGAACATCCCGTTCCACGGCCTCCGTCACACCTTCGCCACCTTAGCGATTCAGCAGGGGATAGACGCTCATGGCCCAGGCAGTCTAAAACCCAGAAAAAGAACGCGGGAGTGCCACATCAAGAGACTGGCACTCCCGCAAAATTTTCTGGTATGGGTCTTGTTTGGGTCAAAACGAAAACACGTAAAATCCAAGCAAACAAATTCAGGAGAAAAACAAGCAAAATCTCCTGATTCAGCCAAGAATCAGGAGATTTGTGGTCGGAGTGCCGGGATTCGAACCCGGGGCCTCTTGGACCCGAAGATTCGGCTGAAAACCCAACGAACCCTTTCAGGCGCATTTGGTGCTGTTTGTTACGGGTACAGTTGCTTTCCTGGCCTCTCCCATTCCAATGCCTCCATCCGCTCCCGGTGTGGTCTGGGTCTCCGTTTGGGTCAGACCGCAATTGCACTGGTCTGCCCGTCCTGTGCGTTGCTCCTCACGGGGACGTGGGGCCCGATGTGCGCCGGTGGCACACGTCCATCGCATGACCGAGCCAACAGGCGAAACTCGGCAGCTACCAACAAGCAGGCGGGTCGGTATATATCGAGTCACTGCCTGCCGTGTCTCCAGCTATGCGTCTCATTTCCTGTTCCTTCTGGATCGTATCTTGTGACGCCTCTGGAAATCCCCCTGCCTTTGTGCTATACTGGCGTCAAGCTTTTCTGGCGGAGGTGACAGCCCATGAAATACTGCTTTGCCATCTGTGATGACGATGCCAACTACGCCCGCTATATCCGCCGTCTTGCGGAACAGTGGGGCCGGCAGTCTGCCGCGGAGGTCGAGACGGAGGCTTTCCCCTCCGCGGAGGCATTTCTGTTCCGCTGGGATGAGGAAAAGGACTTTGATGTGCTGCTGCTGGACATTGAGATGTCCGGTATGGACGGTGTGGAGCTTGCCCGGAGAATCCGGGCGGAGGACGACAGGGTGCAGATCGTGTTCATCACCGGATATAACGACTACATCGCCCAGGGCTATGAGGTCGCCGCCCTCCACTACCTGGTCAAGCCGGTGGATCCGGACAAGCTGTTCCAGGTGCTCACCCGGGCGGTGGGGCGGCTGGACCGGAACGAGCCTGTGCTCACCCTGGAACTGCCCGGGGAGATGGTGCGGGTGCCGCTGAGCAAGATCCGCTATGTAGATGTGCTCCACAACTACGTCACCGTCCACGCCGGACAGGACTACGACCTGAAGCGGCCCCTGAGGGAGTTGGAGCGGGAGTTGGACCAGCGATTTTACCGGATCGGGCGCTCCTGTATCGTGAACCTGGCCTTTGTGAGCCGAGTGACGCGGACCGCCGTGGAGCTGTCCGGCGGCCAGTCCCTCCCCCTGCCGAGGGGTCAATATGAGGGGCTGAACCGGGCTATCATCGACCGGATGTAGGGGGTATGGCCCATGAAGCTGTTTGACCGCCTGCTCGACAGGCGTATCGCCGCTTACCAGCGGGAGCTCATCGAGATCCACTACGCCGAGGTGGAGAATATGTACCGGCAGATCCGGGGCTGGCGGCATGACTACCGCAGCCACATCCAGGCCATGAAGGTCCACGCCGCCCAGGGGGACTGGGAGGCGGTGAAGTCCTATTTGGACGCGTTGGAGACCGACCTCAACACGGTGGACACGGTGCTCAAAACCGGCAACCCCATGGCGGACGCCATCCTCAACAGCAAGATCTCCCTGGCCCGGGCCCAGGGCATCCCGGTGAAGGCGGACGCCCGGGTCCCGGTGGCGCTGGCCCTGTCCGAGCTGGATCTGTGCGTCATCCTGGGCAACCTGTTCGACAACGCCATCGAGGCCAGCCTGGCCCTGCCGGAGGAAAAGCGGCTCATCCGGGTGTACCTGGACATGAAGGGGACGCAGCTGTATATCTCCTTCACCAACTTCACCGCCGTGGGCAAGCGGAGCAGCTCCGCCGGCCGCTTCCGCACTACCAAGGGGGAGGGCCACGGCTTCGGGCTGATGCGCATTGACGCGGTCGTGGAGCGCTTGGGCGGCTACCTCAGTCGGAACAGCGAGGACGGGGCGTTTACCACGGAGATCCTGCTGCCCCAGAGGGGACAGCATGGGCGCACCCCAGACCCTGGCAGGACGCAACTCAGCCCCTGAGCGGAGCAACTCAGCCCCCGGCCCGCACAACCGGGGGCTTTTGTGTTATCCTATCCCAGAGGTGAGCGCTATGGAAAACCCTGAAATCGGGAAACAGAAACCTGCTTACGGCATGGCCTCCAACTGCGCGTTTATGATCCGCCGGGCGTGGCGGGAGTGCAGGGGCGTGCTCAGCGTGTGCGCGGGCCTGATTTTCTGCGGCGTGGCGGCCAGCCTGCTGGAGCTGTTCGTGGTGCCCGCCATTATGCGGGCGGTGGAGCGGAGTGTGGGCCCCGGGGAGCTGCTCCGGCTCGTCGCCTGGTTCACCCTGGGGATGGTGCTGGTGCGGGCCCTGCGGGCTTATCTGGAGGAGAACACCCTTTTTGGGCGGGTAGCAGTGCGATCCTCCCTGTGCCTGGATCTGCATTTGCACTTCTGCCGCACTTCCTTTCCCCACACGGAGGATCCCGACTACATCAAGCGGCTGAAAAAGGCGTCCAAGTGCCTGGACAACAACCGAGAGGCCTCGGAGTATATCTGGACGACCCTGACGGAGCTGTCCACCAATGTGATCAGCTTTGCAATTTATCTGCTGCTGCTGGCCCAGGTGGGGCCCAGGGTGGCGCTGCTGTGCATGGCGCTGTCCGCCGCGGGCTATTTCGCCGGGGAGCATCTCCGGGCCTGGCGCTACCGCCACCGGGAGGAGGAGGGGAAGGTAAACAGCCATCTGGACTACATGATCGCCCGCAGCCGGGATATCAAGCTGGCAAAGGACATCCGCATTTTCGGCATCGGGCCGTGGCTCACCGAGCTGTATGACAAATATGCCCGGCTGTGCCGGGACTTCTACGCCAAAAGCCACCGCTGCTGCCTGTGGGCCGACCTGCTGGATGTGGGGCTGGCCCTGCTGCGCAACGGCGCGGCCTACGGCCTGCTGATTGCCATGGCCCTCCGGGGGGAGCTGGGGGCGGCGGAGTTCGTGCTCTATTTCACGGCGGTGAGCGGCTTTGCCCAGTGGGTGGCGGGGATTTTCGCCGGCCTGAGCAGGCTCCACCGGCAGAGCTTGGAGCTGTCCACCCTGCGGGAGGTGATGGACGCGCCCGAGCCTTTCCGGTTCGGGGAGGGCAGGCCCCTGCCCGTGAAGGAAAACCACCTGTACCAGCTGGAGCTGCGGGACGTATCCTTCCGCTATCCCGGTGCGGATCACGACACCCTCTCCCACGTGAACCTGACCATCCGCCCCGGAGAGAAGCTGGCGGTGGTGGGCAGGAACGGTGCTGGCAAGACCACCCTCATCAAGCTGCTGTGCGGCTTCTACGACCCCACCCAGGGCCAGGTGCTGCTGGACGGGGAGGACATCCGGCAGTATGACCGCCGGGACTACTACAGGCACTTCTCCGCCGTGTTCCAGCAGTTCTCCACCCTGGCGGGCACCATGGCGGAGAACGTGGCCCAGACCCAGGGGGACAAGGTGGATCTGCCCCGGATGTGGGACTGCCTGGACAAGGCGGGGGTGGCGGACAAGATCCGGGAACTGCCCCGTCAAGAAAACACCCAGCTGGGCCGGGAGGTCTACCTGGACGGCATCGACCTGTCCGGCGGCCAGCTCCAGCGGCTGATGCTGGCCCGGGCGCTCTATAAAAACGCGCCGGTGGTGGTGCTGGACGAGCCCACCGCCGCCCTGGACCCCATCGCGGAGAGCGATTTGTACCAGAAGTACAGCGACCTGACCGGGAACCGCACCAGCGTGTATATCTCTCACCGGCTGGCCTCCACCCGGTTCTGCGACCGGGTGCTGCTCATCGAAAACGGCGGCATTGCCGAGGAGGGCACCCACGAGTCGCTGTTGGAAGCGGGCGGGCGGTACGCCTACCTGTTCAACATCCAGAGCAAATACTACAAGGAAGGGGCGATGGAGGATGCGTAACACAAAACAGGACCGCCTCTCTTTCAGGCAGGCCATGGCCTACACCTGCCGGGGCTTCCGCATCTGGCGGAAAATCGCGCCGGAGGCGCTGCTGGCCGCCGGGACGGTGCGGGCGGTGAACGCCCTGGCCCCCTATGTGCCGCTGTACTTCACCGCCCGGCTGGTGAACGCCATCATCGGGGGCGGGGCGGGCGTATGGCCCATGCTGGCGGCGCTGCTGATCTCCACGGCGCTGGCGGGGGTGATCCAGGCCCTGGCCAAGGCCTGGGACGGCACCATGGTGGACAGCCTGGCTGAAACGGCGCCCAACCGCCTTTTCTTTGAAAAGCTGCTGTCCATGGACTTCTGCGACGTGGACGAACCCAAAACCCAGGCCCTGCTCACCCAGATCATGCAGAACAACAACTGGAGCGGCTGGGGCCTGCTCAATATCTACGGGTGCTTTGCCGACCTGGTGGAGGCCGTCATGCTGATCGTGGGGGCGGTGGCCCTGTCGGTGAGCCTGTTCACTCTGCCGGTGCCGGCAGGCAGCCCACTGGCCTGGCTCAACAGCCCTCTGTGCCTGGGGGGGATGGCCGCGGCGCTGGTGACCTCGGTGGCCCTGTCCGGGGCGCTGTTCAACAGGGCCAACGGCTACTGGGCCAGGTATGACGGCACCCAGGGCAACCGGGGCTTCTCCTACTTCTACTTCATCGCCATGCGGGAGCGCCAGCGGGCCGCTGACATCCGCGCCTACGCCCAGGACAGGTTTTTAGAGGACGCAGGGAGGGCGGAGATGCGTGGCGAGACCTCCTTCGGCCCCAACTCCACCATCGGCAGGGCGGGCCGGGGACCCATGGGGGCGCTGATGGCCGGCTCCGGGGCGGTGTCCCAGGCATTTGTGGGGGTTATCTACCTGTTCGCGGGGCTGAAGGCCCTGGGCGGGGCGTTTGGGGTGGGCTCCGTGGCCCAGTATGTGGGGGCGCTGGCGGGACTGGCCCGGGGGTTTACCGACCTGCTGGCAGTGCTGAGCCAGCTTCGGGCCAACGCCGAATACCTCAAGCCCGTCTATGAGTTCCTGGATATCCCCAACAGGATGTACCAGGGCAGCCTGACCACGGAAAAACGCTCCGACCGGAAGTACGAGATCGAGTTCCGGGACGTGTCCTTTCAGTACCCCGGCACGGACACCTGGGCATTGCACCACGTGAACATGAAGTTCGACGTGGGGGAGCGTTTGGCCGTGGTGGGGGAGAACGGCTCGGGCAAGACCACCTTCATCAAGCTGCTGTGCCGCCTCTACGACCCCACCGAGGGGGAGATCCTGCTCAACGGCATCGACATCCGCAAGTACCGTTACGACAACTATCTGGCCCTGTTCTCCGTGGTGTTCCAGGACTTCAAGCTGCTCTCCCAACCTCTGGGTGCCAATGTGGCTGCCGCCGAGGGCTACGACCGGGTGCGGGCGGCGGATTGCCTGGAGCAGGCGGGCTTTGGCCCCCGATTAGCGGAGTTGCCCAAGGGTTTGGACACCTGCCTGTACCGAGAGTTCGAGGACAGCGGCGTGGAGATCTCTGGCGGTGAGGCCCAGAAGATCGCCCTGGCCCGGGTGCTGTACCAGGACGCGCCCTTCATCGTGCTGGACGAGCCCACGGCGGCGCTGGATCCCGAGGCGGAGGCCGAGGTGTACACGAAATTCAACGACATTGTGGAGGACAAGACCGCCATCTATATCAGCCACCGGCTGTCCTCCTGCCGCTTCTGCGATGAGATCGCGGTTTTTGACCACGGGCAGGTGGTGCAGCAGGGGACCCACGACACCTTGGTGGAGACGGAGGGGAAATACAAGGCTCTCTGGGAGGCCCAGGCGCAGTATTATCAGGAAAAGAATGGGCAAACATAAACTAATTGTAGCCGAGGAGCAAAACGTATAGCAAAGGGTTTACCTTCCGAAAAGACCGATGGGAAAAATCTACTACGTCGTAATCAGAAGGCGTCCTCCGCTACAGCCTGAGAGCGCCCGAAAGGTTCGGAAAACCTGAAACCAAGCGACAGGTTTTGCCGGACCATTCTCTGCCAATGACCACCTGCCCGCATCGGGTGTTGCAGCCTGAAACCGTAAACCACGTGTCGGCCCCTGTGAGGGCTTGTGTGCCCCTCCTGCGGGGCGGATGGTATCCGTACACCTTTGAGGGAATGAAACGCGGTGTTGGAGCCTTTGTACGCAAATGTTGCGGGAGCAGTTTTCACCCTCGAAATTTTTGGAGGTAAGGCAAAAGGAAGCGGGAAGGCTGGGCAGTTCACCCAGCCTTCCCGTAACGCTTTCGCCACCCAGTCAGCAGACTTTTCGGGGCGTTCATGTTCGGCAAAATGCCCAAGGCGAAGGGCAATGCAGACGTTCGATTTTAAAGCAGCCGGCTAAGGAAATGTCAAGCATAAAATGCAAGGAGGAGTGAATATCTGAGCAAAGGGAAAGGGCACAGTAAAGCAGACCTATCAGAAATAGGCCATCGGAAGTATTTGGAGAGTTGCTGTTACGCTGCAGACATGATCGGCTGATAGGCCTTATTCTCCCGCAGGACAGCAAAAATCACTGTGGTCATCTTCCTGGTCACATGGCCGATGATGCACATATATTTCATGCCCTCCGCGGCCTTTTTCTCGTAATAAGCGCGGAACATCGGGTCACACTGCACCGCGTTGGTACAGGCCATCCAGATGGCCCTGCGCAGATAGGGTGAGCCTCGTTTGGACATATGGATGCCGCCAAATTTTGTCTCGCCAGACTGTTTCACCCTGGGGTTCAAGCCTGCATAGGAGAGCAGCTTATCCGCACAGGAGAAGCTGGAGATGTCCCGGATCTCGCTGAGGATTGCGG
>JAETOJ010000012.1 GCA_021768085.1 Bacillota bacterium | reverse complement strand
CGGAGAAGATAGACGGCAAGCGGCATCAGCGGGTGGACATCTACTACAGCACCATCGGTCTTTGGACAGCGCCGGAGCCGGAAACGCTGGAACGGGAATATATGGCCTACTATCAGACCATGCAGAAGCGCAAGAAAAGGACGGCATAGCCGTCCCACATAGAGAGATTTCTTTACAGGTAGCCCTAAGGGTGGCACTTCTTTATGAAGTGCCACCCTTGTGGTTGACTTTGTCAGGCGGCTGTGGTATGCTGTTCTCAAGCTGGTTTTGTGCAAAAATCCGAAAATGCTCCGGGAAGCGGGGCGGATTTTGTGCGCGGCATACCGGGCAGTCAGGGAGGGTCGGCGCAATGAGCGAACGGCAGGATCAGATTCGGATCATACAGGAGACCGTGGCGGGCAAGGAGATCACGTTTGCCCACGTGATCGGCGGCCCCGCGCCCATCATATACCAGAAGCTGGGGCTGAACCCGTCCATCGACTACGGGTCCAGCGCCATCGGCATCATGAATCTGACGCCGCCGGAGTCCGCGGTGATCGCCGCTGACATTGCGGTCAAGAGCGGCGACGTATATCTGGGCTTTGCCGATCGCTTTACCGGCACCATGATCGTCTCGGGGGACATCGCGGATGTGAACGCCGCGCTGACCGAGGTGGTGGATTATTTCCGGGACGAGATGGGCTATGTCGTGTGCAAGATCACGAAGCGGTAAGGGACGTTCGCCATGGGAGAGCGCATGACGCGGGAGGAGTTTCTGGAGAAGGTCTTCTCCCGGAAGTATGAGGATCTAAAGGGAAAAGAGCTGCGCCTGGTGCGGGTGCGGATGCCGGGAAAGGAAATATCCCTGGCCCAGCTCATTGGAATTCCAAATGCCGAGATCTATCAAAATCTCGGGCTCCATATCGGCACCCACCTGGGTGAGGATCACACTGGCGAGGCGTTGGGCCTGTTGCACATCTCGCCCTGGGAGGCCACGGTGGTGGCCGCAGACGTGGCCCTGAAGCGCGGCGACGTGGAGGTGGGCTTTTTGGATCGCTTCAGCGGGACGGTGATCCTGCTGGGGAGCCATTCCCACGTGAAAAGCGCCTTGCAGGGCGTGATCGACTTCTTCCGGCGGGAGCTGAACTTTGTGGTCTGCGAAATAACGGAAAAGTAGAGAGCAAAGATGAAAAAATTGTTTTTGATGGGCCGGAGCGAGGCGGGAAAGACTTCCCTGACACAGGTGCTGAAGGGGGAGGAACTGCGGTATCACAAAACCCAATATACCAATACGGGGGAAGAAATCATCGACTCCCCGGGCGAGTATGCCGAGACGAAGCACTGCGGCCTGGGCCTGGCCTGTTTTTCCTTCGAGGCGGACGTGCTGGCCCTGCTGATCGCGGCGGACGAACCCTTCAGTGTGTTTGAGCCCAACTGCCAGTGCTTCACCAATCGGCCCCTCATCGGCATCATCACCAAGATCGACTCCCCCTTTGCCAACGTGCCCATGGTGCGTAACTGGATGACTATTTCCGGCTGCGAGCGCATTTTTGAGGTGAGCTGCACCACCCGGGAGGGGCTGGACGAGCTGATGGCCTATCTGGATGGGGAGCCGGTCAGGCTAACCTGGCGGCAGGCCAAGGAACGGCAGGCCCGGGGACTGAACGAGTGGGAGGACGCCTCCCGGTATGGGCTGGCGTAAATTGGCCAAAAAGGGGCCTGGGTGTTTGGAACAAACGCCCAGGCCCTCCTTTTGCGGGAAAATTAGGGCTGCGGGGGAAAGATCTCCCTTGCGTTGCAGCGGGTTTCCTGATATAATAATTTGTCATACTGTGCGCGGCGAATTTTGGTATTGGAGGCGGGCCAGATGGACAACCTAATTCTGATCGGGATGCCCGGCTCCGGCAAAAGCACCGTGGGCGTGGTGCTGGCCAAAGCCCTGGGGCTGCGCTTCCTGGATGTGGATCTCCTGATTCAGGAGCGGGAGGGGGGCCTGCTCCAGGAGCTGATCGACCAACGGGGGGTGGAGCGGTTCCTGGATCTGGAGCGGGACGCCATCCTGTCCCTGAACTGCCGGGGGACGGTGGTGGCCCCCGGGGGGAGCTGCGTGTGCCGGGAGGAGTCCATCGCCCATATGCGGCGGCTGGGCACGGTGGTGTACCTCCAGCTGCCGCTGGAGGACGTGGCCGGTCGGATCCACAACCTGGCCTCCCGGGGGATCGCCCTGGCCCCCGGCCAGACACTGGCCGACGTATACCGGATCCGGGTTCCGCTGTACGAACGCTGCGCGCACATCACCGTCCCGGCCGGGGGCCAGAGCCTGGCGGAGACGGTGGAAGCAGTGAAACAAGCTCTGGCAAGAAGCGCGGAGCCGTCGTGAGCAGCGGGCTAAGTCCGGAGCGGAGCGAATTGGCTGGAGCCGCCAGAGGCAGCGCAGGACAATTTGCGCAGTTAGAGGACTTAGAGCCGCGCCGCGAACAGGCGCAGCGTGACAACAGATGATTTTGGATAGGACGATAGGTATGAATTTCCGTGACTTGGGGCTTACCGCCCCCATCCTGAAGGCCCTCACCCAGGAGGGCTACACCGACCCCACCCCCATCCAGCGCAAGGCCATCCCACCCGCCCTGGCGGGGCGGGATGTGCTGGGCTGCGCCCAGACGGGCACCGGCAAGACCTGCGCCTTCGCCGCCCCCATCCTCCAGCGACTCAGCGGGCGGACGCCTAAGCCCCGGGTGATCCGGGCGCTGATCCTCACCCCTACCCGGGAGCTGGCCCTTCAAATCCAGGACTCCTTTGTGGCCTATGGCCGGAACCTGCCCCTGCGCTCCGCCGTCATCTTCGGCGGCGTGGGGCAGCAGCCCCAGGTGGACGCCATCAACCGGGGGCTGGATATCCTCGTCGCTACCCCGGGGCGGCTGCTGGATCTCCACGGGCAGGGGCTGCTGGATCTGTCCCACATTGAGATCTTCGTGCTGGACGAGGCTGACCGGATGCTGGATATGGGCTTTATCCACGATGTGAAGCGGGTGCTCAAGCTGCTGCCGGAGCAGAAGCAGACCCTGCTCTTCTCTGCCACCATGCCCCCGGAGGTGATGGGACTGGTGAACGGCTTGCTCCACGACTACGCCCGGGTGGCGGTGGATCCCGTTTCCTCCCCGGTGGAGGTCATCAAGCAGTCCCTCTATTACGTGGACAAGGCCAACAAGACCAGGCTGCTGGCCCATCTCATGGAGGAGCGGCACATCACCTCCGCCCTGGTGTTCTCCCGCACCAAGCACGGGGCCAACCGCATCGCCCAGGATCTGGCGAAGCGGGGGATCTCCGCCGCCGCCATCCACGGCAACAAGAGCCAGACCGCCCGGGTGCAGGCACTGAGCGACTTCAAGGCGGGCCGGGTGCGGGTGCTGGCCGCCACCGACATCGCCGCCCGGGGCATTGACATCGACCAGCTGCCCTTTGTGTTCAACTACAACCTGCCCGATGTGCCCGAGACCTACGTCCATCGCATCGGGCGGACGGGCAGGGCGGGCCACGAGGGGGAGGCCATCTCCTTCTGCCAGTTCGACGAGAAGGACGAGCTCAAGGCCATTGAGAAGCTGCTGGGCAAGCCTATTCCGGTGGTGAAGGATCACCCCTTCCCCATGGAGAACTTCGACCCGCCCCAGAAGGACAAACGAGGCCGGGTTGTCAACGCTGAGGACGCGGAGGCCCGGGCCGCCGCCAAGGAGAAGCGCCGCCAGAAGGACGCGGAAAACAAGGCAAAGGCGGAGGCGCGCAAAAATATCGCCGTAGGGGAAGGGGCTGCCCCTCCCATCCCAGGATGTGGTGAACGTCCAACGGGAGGGGCGAAGGGTCTGGCCTTCGGCTCGGCCGGCGCTGGAGATGTGACACCGACACGCAGTGTCCCTGCCCCTACAAATACGGATGGAACGGATACACCCAAAAAGAAGCGGCGCCGCCGAAAGAAGGGCGGGGCCGCTGAGACGGACACTCCGGCGCTGGAGGCCATGGCCCCGGCGGAGCAGGAGCCACTGGTTCTGCGGGATAAGCCGATTGGGCGGGGGGTGCGCCAGGGGCACATTGAGGACACCCTGCCTGACGATCCCGCTATGCCTGTCACCGACTTCTACAAGCCTAACCCGCTGGACTCTGACGTGATCCTGGACGCCACCGCCCGGCTGCTGGCCCCCCGGAGGCCTGCTCCCCGACCTCAGCCCCAGCCTCAGCAGAAAAAGCAGGAGCAGGAGCCGGTTCGGAAGCAAGGCCGCCAGAAGCCCCGCCGTCAGGGCAAGAAGCAGGGAGCTCCGGCTCAGCCGGTGAAGGAGCCAGTGCTGCCGCCCTCCCTGTCCGGGAAGCGGAAACGCCGCCGGGACGACCGGCCCCGGCCCATCGAGGCCGCGCCTCGCTCCGACCGACAGAAGGACTCCACCCAACACAAGAGCTTGATGCGGCCTTATTACCTCCATGACGACGACTGAACGGGGGGACGGACGACGGCGCCGCCGCCGGGGTCAACGCCGCCCCTTGGTATGGCTGGTGGTGGTGCTGGCGCTGGCGGTGGGGGGCTGGTTCTGGTTCCGCTGGCAGTGCTGGGGCCTCCAGATCACCCGTACCGAGGCGAACCTGGCCGGACTGCCTGCCGGGTTTGATGGCTTCACCATCGCCCACCTGTCCGACCTCCATGGCCATGCGTACGGAGAGGACAGCAGGGAGCTGGTGGAGCGGGTGAGGGGGGAAAAGCCTGACCTCATCGTGATCACCGGGGATCTGATTGACCAGAAAAGCCAGATAGACATGGTGCCCCCGCTGGCCCGGGGGCTGGCTGCCATCGCGCCTACCTATTACGTCACCGGCAACCACGAGTGGGCCCAGGGCTCCGCCACGGTGAAGGAGTTGAAGGCACGGCTGGTGGAGTGCGGGGTGACGGTGCTCTCCAACCAATGTGAGATTCTGGAGCGGAATGGCGACCGACTGGTGCTGGCCGGGGTGGACGACCCCAACGGCTACGCCGACCAGACCACCCCAGAGGAGCTGTACGCCTGGATTCAGGGGAAGGCCCCCGGCCTGTTCACCCTTTTGTTGGCCCATCGGAATGAGTGCTTTGGGCAGTACGCCAATGCAGGGTATGATTTTGTGATGTCCGGCCACGGCCACGGGGGGATTGTCCGCCTGCCCTTTGTAGGCGGGCTCATCGGCACCGATCGGCGATTCTTCCCGCCCTGGACGGCGGGGCTATACACCGTGGGGGACAGCACCCTGTTCGTGTCTCGGGGGCTGGGGAACAACACAACCCCCTTCCCGGGGTTCCGGATCTTTAACCGCCCGGAGCTGGCGGTGGTGACCTTGAAGCAGGGGTAGGGCCCCTTGCAGCCCCCCTTGCAGGTGGTGGGGCTGCGCCCCCCTGGGCCGCTGGGGTGGCAGGGGACGGGTCTCGCCTTCGGCTCGGTCGGCGCTGGACGAGCGCCACCGGCGCTCAGCGCCCCTGCGGGGGGCGTTACTTTCTCTCACGTGAGAGAAAGTAACCAAAGAGAACGCTTAGGGGGTGGCCTCCGGCGGACGCTGCGCGTCCTTAGTCGGCCGCCCCCTAAGAACCCCCGTTAAGGTCAAGGGCACGCCGCTTTTGATGCGGCGGGGGAGTGACCGGCGCGCGGGGGCTGGACTGATGTGCTTCCCATTGGTGCTGCCGCCCAGGTGCGGTTACTGTCCCAGATGGTTCCCACGATCAGCGCCTGGATGGGCGCGGCTTTTTAGCGGGTCAGTTCCAGGGCGAGACGGAAGCCGGCGCGGAAATAGGCGGACTCCCGCAGCTCGCCGATGGCGAGCTGTTCTGCCAGCAGCGTGTCGATCAGAGACGCGGTGTCTTGATGGAAAGATCCAAGTAGCCGCTTGACCTCGGCGTCCTGGCGGGTTGTACGAACGTTATATTCGCCGTCCTCACGCAGAATATCCTCTACAAGTGTGTGGCCGACGCTGGTATAGAAGGTGTCCATTAGCTCAGTCATCAAAATCGATCCTTTGCATTAAAATAGTTGATTATGCACAACCTATGCGCATATTATATACGCATAACTGTTGCGTGTCAAGAGGGAGAACAAAAGAAGTGAAACTTGCAGAGCGTTTACGGGAGCTACGCGGGAAAAAGGGTGTAACCCAAAGCCAGGTAGCGGAATATCTGGGCCTGAAGCTGAGGGCGTATCAATACTATGAAAGCGGCGAACACCGTCCCGAATATGAAAAACTGATCGCGCTGGCGGATTATTACGACGTAACCGTAGACTATCTGCTGGGCAGGACGGACGAGCCGAATTAGCGCTGCCGGTCGTACCCCGCGCCATTTAGGCGTTGAAAAGAGAACCCCAGCGGTTCAATGCCGGAGAAATGCAGGCCCGGTGTGGGCCGGAAACAGAAGGGGGATCCGTTCGTAACCCCATCAAGCCGGTCACACCCCCACCGCGCTAAAATCGGCGTGCCCTTGACCTTAACGGGGGTTCTTAGGGGGAAAGCCGACTGTGGAGATGGCCCGCCCTTTGGGCCGTCTCCACTCGGAGGCGTCCCCCTAAGCGCGCTCTTTGGTTACTTTCTCTCGCGCGAGAGAAAGTAACGCCCCCGGCAGGGCGTGTCCTGCCAAACGGAACCCGCCCCGGCAGGGGCAAGCAAGGAGGTCACGCGATGACATACAGCGCGGGACAGTATGACGTGGCTGTGATCGGCGCGGGCCATGCCGGCATCGAGGCCGCCCTGGCCGCCGCCCGGATGGGGCTGAAAACCATCTGCTTCACCATCAACCTGGACGCGGTGGGCAATATGCCCTGCAACCCCGCTGTGGGCGGCACCGGCAAGGGCCACCTGGTGCGGGAGATCGACGCTTTAGGCGGTGAGATGGCCCGGGCCGCAGATAAAGCCTGCATCCAGTACCGGATGCTGAACCGGGGGAAGGGCCCAGCCGTCTGGTCGCTCCGGGCCCAGGCCGACCGGCGGCGCTACCAGGAGGTCATGAAACACACCCTCGAATTGCAGGAAAATCTGTGGGTGAAGCAGGCTGAGGTGACGGAGATCCTCACCGAACAGGGGACGGTCTCCGCTGTGCGTACCGCCACCGGGGCCACCTACACCGTGAAGGCGGCGGTGATCGCCACCGGCACCTATCTGGGGGGCCGCACCATCGTGGGAGAGGTCACCCGGCAGTCCGGGCCGGACGGCATGGCCGCCGCCCTGCCTTTGACGGACTGCCTGGTGAAGCTGGGGCTGTCCATCCGCCGCTTCAAGACGGGCACGCCCCCGAGGGTGAACCGGCGGAGCGTGGACTTCTCCCGGTTGGAGCTTCAGGCGGGAGACGACGTGCCTGTGCCCTTCTCCTTTGAGACGAAAGCAAGGCCGGACAACCGGGCGGTGTGTTATCTCACCTATACCAACGAGGCCACCCATCAGGTTATCCGGGACAACCTCCACCGCTCCCCCCTGTTCTCCGGGGTGATTGAGGGGGTGGGGCCCCGGTACTGCCCCTCCATTGAGGACAAGGTGGTGCGCTTTGCGGACAAGCCCCGGCACCAGCTGTTTATCGAGCCTATGGGGCTGAACACCGAGGAACTGTATATCCAGGGGTTCTCCTCCTCCCTGCCGGAGGAGGTGCAGATCCGGATGCTCCACACCGTCCCCGGGCTGGAGCACGCCGAGATGACTCGATGCGCCTATGCCATCGAGTACGATTGCGTGGATCCCACGGAATTATTGCCCACTCTGGAGTGCAAAAAAATCCCTGGCCTGTATGGCGCGGGGCAGTTCAACGGCTCCTCCGGGTACGAGGAGGCCGCCGCCCAGGGGCTGATGGCCGGAATCAACGCCGCCCTCAAGCTCAAGGGGGAGCCACCCCTGATCCTGAGCCGAGGGGACGGCTACATCGGGGTGCTCATCGACGATCTGGTGACTAAGGGCACCAATGAGCCCTACCGGATGATGACCTCCCGGACCGAGTACCGGCTGATCCATCGGCAGGACAACGCCGACTGGCGGCTGGCCGCTTACGGGCACCGGGTTGGTTTGGTGAGTGATGGGCGGCTGGCCCAGGTGGAGGAGAAATACGCCGCCGTGGAGCGGGAGATCAAACGGTTGGAGCACGCGGGGGCGGCCCCCTCCCGGGAGCTGGACAGGCTGCTGGAGGAGAAGGGTGAGCCTCCCTGCCCTCATGGGGCGCGGCTTATCGACCTGCTCCGCCGGCCCCGGCTGAGCTACGACGATTTGGCCCCTTTTGACCCGGGCAGAATGGAACTGTCCGCGGAGATCAGGTCGCAGGTGGAGATCTCGGTGAAGTACGCGGGGTACATTGAGCGGCAGAACCGGCAGGTGGAGGAGCTGCGGAAGCTGGAGGACAGGCCCCTGCCCCCGGACGTGGACTATCTGGGTATCCAGGGCCTGCGGCTGGAGGCACGGCAGAAGCTGGATCGGATCCGGCCGCTGAACCTGGGGCAGGCGTCCCGGGTGTCGGGGGTGTCCCCGGCGGATATCGCGGCACTGATGATCTATTTGGAGAGGGGTTAGCGCCATGGAAATTGTGACCTGTGAACTGCCCGCCGTTTCCATCATTGGAATGGAAGGCGGGGCCAAGCCCGGATACAACCCCGCTTCCGCGCTGTGGGAAAAAGCCAACGCCCGCTTTGGCGAGGTGGAAGGGCTGGCCCTGCGGGACGAAAACGGTGCGCCCGTGGGGATTTGGGGCGCGATGAGCGACTTGTCCCGCTCCTTTCTGCCCTGGGAGGACGGGTTTTCTCAGGGACTTTATCTGGCGGGGGTTCAGGCCCCCCCGGAGGCCCTGCCGCCGGAGGGCTGGGTGAAATGGACGCTGCCCGCTTTTGTATGCCTGCGGGTTAGGGCGGAGGGGGATTATGAAGCCGCGTTCCAGGCGGGCCTGGACGAACTGAAGCGCCGGGGTCTCACGCTGGCCGGCGCGGTGCAGGAGTGCCAGCGCCCGGCGGAGGACGGGCAGCTGTACTTGTTCTTTCCATTCAAACGACTGTGAGAGGAAGCATAGACTATGAGATTGATCCTGGCAATTATTGTGTGTAAGCTCCTGCGGTTTGTGGGCGGACTGGTGGGCAAGGGCAGCTCCCTGCCAGGGCAGTTCGCGCTGAAGGTGTGCCCCGACGTGCTGGGACGGGTGAGACTGCCCGCCCATATCATTGCCGTCACCGGTTCCAACGGCAAGACCTCCACGGTGGAGATGATCGCCGCCATTTTGGCAGCGGACGGCAGGCGGGTGGTGTATAACAAGGAGGGCTCCAACCAGATCGAAGGGGTGGCTACCCTGATTTTGTCCAACTGCTCCCTGGGGGGTAGGGTGAAAGGGGACGTGCTGCTGCTGGAAAGCGACGAGCGGTATGCCCGGCACACCTTCCGGTATTTCCACCCCACCCACTTCGTCATCACCAACCTGTACCGGGATCAGCTCACCCGAAACGGTCACCCGGAATGGGTGTACGACGCCATACGCCCCGCCATCTTCCCGGAGACGACCCTGGTGCTCAACGCCGATGATCCCCTGGTGTCCTGCTTCGCCCGGGATCATGAGCCGGATAAGGTGAAATGGTTCGGGTTGGAGCAGTGCGACCTCAGCACCAAGGAGCACCATGGCGTGTATCACGACGGGGCGCGGTGCCCGGTGTGCAAGGGCCGGATGGAGTATTCCTGCTATCATTACGCCCACATTGGACACTATACCTGCCCCAGCTGCGGGCACCGGCGACACGAGACGGAGTTTGCCGTCACCAATTTGGATCTGGGGGAGGGAACCCTCACCATCAACGGGGAGACGCGGATCTCCCTGGCCTTTAAGAGTATTTACAATGTCTACAACATCCTGGCTGCCTGGTCGGCCTGCGCACTGGTGGGGGTGGCCCCCTCTGTTATGGCCGGGGTGATCAACAACTATATGCTGAAAAACGGGCGGATGCTCACCTTTACTTTGGGGGCGCACAGAGGCACTTTGCTCACCTCCAAGCATGAGAATTCGGTGGCCTATGACACCAACCTGGCCTATATTGCCGCTATGGACAGGCCCTGTACGGTGCTGGTGATTGTGGACTCCATCAGCCGGAAGTATTTTACGGGGGAGACAAGCTGGCTGTGGGACATCGACTTCGACCGGCTGGATGCCCCCCACATCGGCAAGGTGATGCTGTACGGCAAATACTGTAATGATCTGGCGGTGCGCTTCAAGTACAGCCGCGTCCCGGCGGACAGGATCGAGGTGGGGGAGTCCATTGCCACAGCGGCGGAGAGCTTGCGGGAGAGTGGGGAGGAGGACGTGTATGTGGTGACCTGCTTCTCCGACCGGGATAAATTGTTGGCGCTGACCCAAAAGGATTGAGGGGGGACAGAATATGGAACTGACAATGTTACACCTGTATCCCGATTGTATGTCCCTGTACGGGGAGTACGCCAATATCGCTGTCCTGCGGCGGCACCTGGAGGTGCTGGGTGTGTCCGTCACCGTGGAGACGGCGCTGTTTGAGGATACGCCGGACTTTGAGCGGGCCGACTTCCTCTATATGGGCGCGGGCACCGAGCGCACCCAGAAGGCGGCGTTGACTGCCCTGCTGCCCCACCGAGAGGGGCTGAAGGCCGCCATAGACCGGGGTGCCGTCCTGCTGTTTACAGGCAATGCCATGGAGCTGCTGGGAGCGTCTGTCACCGACGGGGCGGGCAAGGTATGGCCCGGGCTGGGCTTCGCGGACTTTACCACCCAGGAACTGGACAGGCGGGCCCCGGAGGATGTGATCGCCCATACCGCTTTGTGGGATGAGGGGGTGGTGGGCTTTATGAACAAGTGCTCCGTCACCCGGGGGGTGGAGACGTCCCTGTTCGACAGACTGTCCCTGGGCTTCGGCAATGAGAAGGAGGGGGGGCCGGAGGGGTACGTGTCCGGCAATGTGCTGGCCACCCATATCACCGGGCCGGTGCTGGTGAAGAACCCGGCCTTCACCGATTTCCTTGTCCGCCGCCTGTTTGAGGTAAAGGGGTGGGAGACGCCAGAAATGCTGCCCGTGCTGCCCTACGAGCGGGAGGCCTATGAGGTGACGCTCCGGGAGCTGACGGCGCGGATCGGGAAAAAGCAGGAGAGCTAACAATAGGCCCCCCGGCATGAGCCGGGGGGCCTGTTCGCGTCAATGGCCGGCCCGCCACTCCATGCGGATGTGGGGGATGCCGTCCTCTAAAAATTCCTCGGAGGTCTGGACGAAGCCCGCCCGCTGGTACAGCTCCCGGGCGTAGGTCTGGGCCTCGATGGTGATGGTTTGGGCGCCGAATTGCTCCTGGGCGGCGCGGATGCCGGCCGCCACGATTCGGCTGCCCAGGCCCTGTCGCCGCTTCACGGCGATGACACGGCCGATGGAGGCGGTGTCGAAGGTGGTTCCCGGCGGTAGCACCCGGAGGTAGGCCTGGATCCCGTCCTCGTCCCGGAGCCAGAGGTGGTAGGCGTCCTGGTCGGCGTCGTCGATCTCCGGGTAGGCGCACTGCTGCTCCACGATGAACACCGCCACCCGGAGCTTGTAGATCTGAAACAGCTCGTCTCGGGTGAGCTGGGTGAAGTGCTTGCAGATAAGTTCCATGGGGCTGTCCTCCTATCTGTTGTGGCGTGCGGTGGGCGCGTTTATCCACACGCTTTTTACTCGCTGCGCAGGGCCTCCACCGGATCCTTCTTGGCCGCGCCTCGGGAGGGGATCAGGCCGGCAAACACGGTGAGCACCACGCTGATGGCCACCAGGATGGCGCCCGCCACGGGGGGCAGCACGGCGGTGAGGTCATAGAGCCCGGTGAGGTCGTGGATCAGGGCGTTGATGGGGAAGGTGGCGGCCACGCTCACCAGGATGCCCAGCACCCCCGCCGCCAGGCCCACGATGAGGGTCTCGGCGTTGAACACCCGGGACACGTCCCGCTTGGAGGCGCCCACCGCCCGGAGGATACCGATTTCCTTGGTGCGCTCCAGTACGGAGATGTTGGTGATGATGCCGATCATGATGGAGGACACCACCAGGGAGATGGACACAAAGGCGATGAGCAGATAGCTGATGCCGCTGATGATGCCGGTGATGGAGCTCATGAGCAGGGCCACGTAGTCGGTGTAGGTGATCTCGTCCTCCTCGTCGGCCACGCCGTCGTTGTAGTCCTGGATCAGGTCGGCGATCTGATCCTTCTGGGCAAAGGTGGTGGCGTAGATGCTGATGGCGGAGGGGGCCTCCAGGCGGACGTAGCCCAGCAGATCCAGGTTGTCCTCATAGGTGGAGGAGGAGCGGGTGGGGGGCATATAGTTGTCGTAGAGGTAGACGAACTGCTCGTCGGTGAGGGGCGTGGGAACGCCCATGGACAGCCCCGCCATGCCGGGCTGGGCAAACTCCGCTTCCCGATCCATGGCGTGATCCAGCATATCCGCCAAGGTGTCCTGGGGCAGGGCGGAAAGCTGCTGGGCCACCCCGGCGGCGTACTGCTCCCGCACGGACTGGGCGATGGCCTCCTCCACCCGGCTGAACAGCTCGTCGTCGCTCATGTCGGCGATGTAGCCCCGGACGGTGTCCCCGTCCACCCCCATCTCGCCGGCGTACTGCTCCACAATCATATCCTCCACCGCCTGGCGGGTCAGGCCCTCCATCTGCTGGGACACCACGTTGTCCACGTACTCCTGGGTGGGCTGGCCCATCACGTCCACGTAGGCCGCCGCCTTGTCCTGGGCGGACTGCTGGGACAGATATTCGGCGACGGCGTCCGCCTTTTCCTCCGCGGTGGGCTCCACGTCGTCCTCCTTGGGGAAGGGCAGGTTGCAGATCACGTCGGTGTCGGGATTGTCCAACTGCTTCTTCAAAATTTCGGTGTCCCCGGTGGCCTCGATGGCGAACCGGGTGAGGGCGCTGGTGTAGCCGATGCCGCCAGACAGCATCCCGTGGCCGCCGTCCACCGGCCGGGCCACCCCCGCCACCTTCAGCCGCACGCCGGTTTCGTCGCTGTTGTAGAGGAAGTCCATCCCCGCCTCGGTTTTGGACATATCGGTATAGGTGTCCGTCACCGGGTCGTGCTGGTAGTACTCCGACGGGAGGATGAGCTTGAAGGTCAGATCGCACAGTTCGTCATAGCCCCAGCTCATGTCGGGGGCCTCCACGGACTCCCCCTTGGACATGGCCACCATGGCCTCCTCCATGTCGTCGTGGGGCATCAGCCCCAGGGCGTACAGCATGAGATCTGAGATCTCGTTGTTGCCGTCCACAAAGAGGATCACCTCGTCGTGGCTCTGGGGCCAGCTGCCGTAGAGCAGCTCGTACTGGTTCTTCTCCTGCTGGGACACCAGCTCGCCGTCCTCCCCGGGCAGCAGCTCCTCCCACACGTCCATGGCGGAGTACATGGAGCCCATCTGCTCAAAATAGGACGAGTAGTCCCCGCCGTACATGGCGCTCATGGCGTCCTGCATCAGGGTCATCACGTCGCTTTTCAGGATGTCGCCGTTCTCGTCCTGGGTGTAGATGTCGAAACCGAAGTCATAGCTGTAGTGGAGGGCCGCCATGTCCTTGATGCCGCCGCCCCCGTTGTCCAGGTATTCCTTAAACGCCTCCAGGTTGTTGGTCTCCACCTCGGCGTTGAGCATGGAGTCCATCATGTCGTACATGACGGTGGAGGCGTACACCCGGTCGGGGTCGGGGTTCGCGCCCCCTTCGCCGCCCCCCTCGCTGTGCCGCGCCCCCATGAGGGAGGCCATCAGGGCGGTCATGTCGGTGCTCTCCGCCTGGATGGTGATGGGGTAGCTGGACAGGGTGTCCTCCTGCACCTTGTTGATGTAGGTGTTGATGCCGGTGGACAGGGCCAGAATCAGGGCGATGCCGATGATGCCGATGGAGCCGGCGAAGGCAGTGAGCACCGTGCGGCCCATCTTGGTGCGCAGGTTGGTCAGCGACAGGGACAGGGCGGTGAGGAAGGACATGGAGGGTTTCTTGGCCGCTTTGGCCGCCTTGCCGGTGAGGACGGGGGCCTGTTCCTCCGAGTGGTAGGGGTTGGAGTCCCCGGTGACTCTGCCGTCCTTCAGGGTGACGATGCGGGTGGAATACTGCTGGGCCAGCTCCGGGTTGTGGGTCACCATGATCACCAGGCGATCCCGAGCCACCTCCTTCAGCAGCTCCATCACCTGCACCGACGTCTCCGAGTCCAGGGCGCCGGTGGGCTCGTCGGCCAGGAGGATATCCGGGTCGTTGATCAGGGCCCGGGCGATGGCCACCCGCTGCATCTGGCCGCCGGACATTTGCGACGGCACCTTATTCAGCTGGTCGCCCAGGCCCACCCGCTCCAGGGCCTCTTTGGCCCGGCGGCGGCGCTCCGACTTGGACACCCCCGCCAGGGTTAGGGCCAGCTCCACGTTGGCCAGCACCGTTTGATGGGGGATCAGGTTGTAGCTCTGGAACACGAAGCCGATGGAGTGGTTGCGGTAGGCGTCCCAGTCGCCGTCCTTATACTCCTTGGTGGAGCGGCCGTTGATGATGAGGTCGCCGCTGGTGTAGCGGTCCAGGCCGCCGATGATGTTCAGGGTGGTGGTCTTGCCGCAGCCGGAGGGGCCCAGGATGGAGACGAACTCGTTCTCCCGGAACTCCAGGTCGATGCCCCGGAGGGCGTCGATGGTGCTGCCGCCCAGGGTGTACTGCTTGGTGATGCCTACAAGCTTCAGCATGGGGTGTGCTCCTTTCTTTGGCGGGGGGCGCCCTGCCGGGGGCGTTACTTTTCCCGCGTGGGAAAAGTAACCAAAAGGACGCTTAAGGGGGAGCCGCCGGTTCGCGAGGGCCCGGAGGGCGGGCCCCCGCTCTCAGGACGGCTCCCCCTTAAGAATCCCCTTTTACGGGGGCTGTCAGATCGGTGGGTTGGGCGGTTACCCTTCCGGCGCGGAGGTGATACGGACGCGGATGCCCCTGTCGCCGCTGCCGCTGAGTGGTGTGGGTACTGAAAAATGGGTGGGATCCATTGACAGTGCGCCTGAAGGTCGGGTGGTGCTCGCCGCGGTGGCAATCGGGCGCGTTCCCGCGCCATGCCGGTTTAGCCTGAGAAATTCAGGCGTTGAAAAGAGAACCCCGCGCCATCAGTACCCGAGAAACGCAGGCCCGGTGTGGGCCGGAAATCGAAGGGAAATCCGTTCGTCACCCCATCAAGCCGGTCACACCCTCACCGCGCTAAAATCGGCGTGCCCTTGACCTTAACGGGGGTTCTTAGGGGGTGGCCGACTATGGAAGTGGCCCGCCCTTTGGGCCGCTTCCATCCGGAGGCCACCCCCTAAGCGTTCTCTTTGGTTACTTTCTCTCACGTGAGAGAAAGTAACGCCTCCGGCAGGGCGGGAGCCCTTACTGCATCAGGGAGCACACCAGCTCGGTGTAGGCCGCCGGATCTTCGATGGGCAGGCCCGCGATGAGCAGGGCCTGGTGGTAGAGCACCTCCACATACCGGGCGGCCCGGTCCTTGTCCCCGCTGTCCAGGGCGGACTTCAGGGCGGCGAAGGGGGCGGCAGCGGGGTTCAGCTCCAGCACGCGCTCCGCCTTCATGGGGCCCATGGGGGAGGCGGAGCCCTCCACCTTGGCGAAATACTTCTCCATCTCCAGGGACATGGGGCCGTCCGCCGTCATGCACACCGGGGCGGTCTTGAGGATTTTGGACACCCGGGCCTCCTTGATCCGGTCGCCCAGGGTCTCCTTTACGAAGTCCAGCACGGGCTTGGCCTCCTCCGCCTGCTTCTCCTGCTCCGCCTTTTCCTCGTCGGTCTCGGGCAGGGCGTCCGGGTCGGAGACGGACTTCAGTTGCTTGCCCGACACCTCCCGGAGGGCGTTCATCACGAACTCGTCCGTCTCCTCCGTCAGGTAGAGGATCTCCCAGCCCTTGTCCGCGATGCGCTCCACCTGGGGCAGATGGGCGGCCTGATCGGCGCTGTCGGCGCAGACGTAGTAGATGTGCTCCTGCTCCGCCGGCATCCGCTCCACGTACTCGGCCAGGGAGGACAGCTTGCCCTCCTTAGAGGTGGTGAACAGCAGCAGATCCTGCAACAGCTCCTTTTTCGCGCCGTAGTTGTCCACCACGCCGAACTTGAGCTGACGGCCGAAGGCGGCCCAGAACTTCTCGTACTTCTCCCGGTCGTCTTTCATCAGCTTGACAAGCTCGTTCTTGATCTTCTTCTCCAGGGCGGCGGCGATGATCTTTAGCTGGCGGTCGTGCTGGAGCAGCTCCCGGGAGATGTTCAGCGAGAAGTCGGGGGAGTCGGCCACGCCCTTCACAAAGCGGAAGCAGTCGGGCAGCAGGTCGGGGCACTTGTCCATGATGAGCACGCCGGAGGAGTAGAGCTGGAGGCCCTTCTCGTACTCCCGGGTGTAGAAGTCATAGGGAGTGTTGGACGGGATGAACAGCAGGGCCTTGAAGGTCACCGTGCCCTCGGAGGAGGTGGTGATGGTGGCCAGGGGGGGCTGCCAGTCGCCGAACTTTTCCTGATAGAACTGGTCGTACTCCTCCTGCTTTACCTTGGAGCGGGGACGCTGCCACAGGGGCACCATGGAGTTGATGGTCTTTTCCTCCACCACTGTCTCCCACTCGGGCTTGTAGTCGTCTCCGGCGTCCTCCGGCTTCTCCTTCTGGCGGTAGTCCTCCACCTCCATGCGGATGGGGTGGCGGATGTAGTCGGAGTACTTCTTGATCAGGGTCTGGAGACGGTTGGTTTCCAGATACTCGCTGTAGTGCTCGTCCTCCGTGTCCGGCTTGAGGTGCATGATCACGTCGGTGCCGGGCTCGTCCTTCTCACACTCGGTGATGGTGTAGCCGTCCGCCCCAGAGGACGTCCAGCAGTGGGCGGCCTCCTCCCCGTGGCGGCGGGTGATCACCGTCACCTCGTCCGCCACCATGAAGGCGGAGTAGAAGCCAACGCCGAACTGGCCGATGATGTCCGGCTTGTCCTTGTCCGTGTCTCCCGACCTGTCCGCCTTGAATTGCAGGGAGCCGCTTTTGGCGATGGTGCCCAGGTTCTGCTCCAGCTCGGCGGCGGTCATGCCCACGCCGTTGTCCGAGACGGTGAGGGTGCGGGCCTCTTTGTCCGGGGTGACGGTGATGCGAAGGTCGCTGCGCTTGGTCTTCACCGTGTCGTCCGTCAGGGAGAGGTAGGCCAGCTTGTCGATGGCGTCGCTGGCGTTGGAGATGATCTCCCGGAGAAAGATCTCCTTGTGGGTATAGATGGAGTTGATCATCAGATCCATCAGTCGCTTGGATTCCGCTTTGAACTGCTTTTTTGCCATAAGTTTTTGCACCTCGTATCTAAAAATTTTTACTGTCTCCCCGCGCGGGGGCGGAGGGGCAAAGTGGTAACGACAGGCTGCGTTAGCACTCGAATGGCTGGAGTGCTAACTGGTACTATAATACGATTTGCTGGACTTTGCAAGAGAGTTTGCAAAAAATTCACAATTTTGCAGGCAGAGCGGCGGAATCGGCAGAACAGGACGGGCCGTTTTGCCATTTTTCGCGGGAATATTCGGGGGAAAGCGGGGCAGAATAGAGTTGCGGGGGAGAAAGGCAGATGGAAAAATTTTGCCAGAGCTTTTGGCGGGACAAAAGGGGTTTTGGGAAAGTTTTGGTTGCCTTTACTTAGCGTTGGTGCTATAATGTATTGATGGAAAATGGGCGGGGTGTGTCCGGCCCTGTTCCGCGTGCTTTGATTTTACCGGGGGAACGTGGCCCCTTTTATTTAAGTATATCCGGCCTGGCCGGGAATCTGAGGTGCTGAACGTTGAAAAAATATGTCATTCACGGCGGGAGACCGCTTTATGGTAAGGTTACGATCAGCGGCGCCAAGAACGCCGCCGTGGGTATTATCCCCGCCACCCTGTTGGTGGAGGGGACGTGCCGGATTGAAAATATTCCCGAGATCAGCGATGTGGATCTGCTGCTCAACATTTTGCGGGATCTGGGGGCCAGGGTGCGGGTGATCAATCGTACCACGGTGGAGGTGGATTGCTCCGCTGTGGGCAGCCAGACGGTACCCTATGACGCGGGACGGAAGCTCCGGGCCAGCTATTACCTGCTGGGGGCCATGCTGGGACGGTTCGGCAAGGCCGAGGTGCCCATGCCCGGCGGGTGCGACTTCGGCAGCCGACCCATCGATCAGCATTTGAAGGGCTTTGCCGCCCTGGGCGC
Source organism: Bacillota bacterium (assembly GCA_021768085.1). Taxonomy (GTDB): domain Bacteria; phylum Bacillota; class Clostridia; order Oscillospirales; family Oscillospiraceae; genus Enterenecus. The sequence goes on along the minus strand of JAETOJ010000012.1, from coordinate 74,564 downwards.
CGAAGTGGAGATCAAAAACGGCTATATGTGCGCCGAGACCAGGGACGGGCGGATGAAGGGCAGCCAGATCTACCTGGACGTGGCCAGCGTGGGGGCCACCATGAATCTGATGCTGGCCGCTGTGCTGGCGGAGGGCACCACTGTCATTGAAAATACCGCCCGGGAGCCCCATATTGTGGATTTGGCCAACTTTTTGAACTCCATGGGAGCCGAGATCACCGGGGCGGGCACCGATGTGATCAAGATCCGGGGCGTGGAGCGGCTCCACGGCGGAGAATACTCCATTATCCCCGATCAGATCGAGGCGGGCACCTATATGGCCGCCGTGGCTGCCGCCGGAGGCGAAGTCCGGGTGTGCGGCATCATCCCCAAGCATATGGAGTGCATCACTGCCAAGTTGGTGGAGATGGGCGCCGAGGTGGAGGAGGAGGGGGATTCCCTCATTGTGCGCCGCCATGGCCCCCTCCAGAGAACCAACATCAAAACCATGTTTTATCCGGGCTTTCCCACCGATATGCACCCCCAGATCGCGGCGGTGCTGTGCCTGGCGCGAGGCACCAGCGTGATCACGGAGGGCGTGTGGGACAACCGCTACCGCTATACCGAGGAGTTCCGGCGGCTGGGCGCCAAGATCCAGGTGGACGGCAAGATCGCCATTATTGAGGGCGTGGAGAAACTGACGGGGGCGCCCATGGAAGCCTGCGACCTGCGGGCGGGGGCAGCCATGATCATCGCGGGGCTGGCTGCTCAGGGCACCAGCGAGATCTCCAATGTGAAGCATATCGAGCGGGGCTATGAGGACATCATCGGGAAGCTGACCGGGATCGGAGCGGATATCCGGGCGGTGGAGGTGCCCGAGCCCGAGCAGCAAAAGACGTCCGCGGCGGGATGACCGCGGGGGTGCATCCGGGGCTGGAACCGGGAGCGCCCGTATCCGCCCCGGCGTGAGCATGGGGAGTGCCTGTCGCGCCTTTGGCTCGGTCGGCGATGGTCGCTTGCCGCTGGCAAGCATCACCCCGTTCAGGGAAAGGCGGAGAGGATGGAACAGCTGAAGTTCGCCGGAAAGGGCAGGGGCCCTTTCCGGCTTGTTTGTAGAAAAAGAGAACGCAGGGAGGCATGGATATGCTCAGGGCGGCGACGCTGGCCAGCGGATCCTCTGGAAACTGTATAGTGGTCAGCGATGGGCGGGTACATATTTTGATCGATGCGGGCATATCCACCCGGCGGATCGCTCAGGGGTTGAAGGAACTGGGGCTGGAGCTCCGACACATCACTGGCGTGCTCATCACCCATGAGCACGTCGATCACGTGGCGGCGCTGCCGGTACTTTGCCGACAGGCCGGGGCTGCGCTGTTTACCGCGGAGGACACCGCCTTCGCCCTGTGCGCCCGGTGGCCCGGGCTGGAGGAGCGGTTCCGAGTGTTCGCGCCGGGACTGCGGTTCGCTTTGGGGGAATGGGAGATCGGCACCTTTGCTACCAGCCACGACTGCGCTTGTCCGGTGGGCTTCTCCGTGGAGGACGGGCGGCGGAAGCTGGCACTGTGCACCGATACCGGGTATGTCACCCCCCAGGCCCGGGAGGGGGTGCGGGGGGCCCATACGCTGGTGGGGGAGTTTAACTATGACCCGGAGATGCTGCGGCAGGGACCCTATCCCCGCCATTTGCAGGAACGGATCCGGGGAGACGCGGGACATCTGTCTAACGAGATGGGCGGGGAGCTGGCCACCTGGGCGGTTGAGCAGGGGGCGGAGCGGGTGGTGCTCGCCCATCTGTCCCAGGAGAACAACCGGCCTCAACTGGCGTTGGAGGCGGCGGGACGGGCGCTGGCGGGGGCTGGAGTCAGAGAGGGAGACGTGGAGCTGGTTTGCGCGCCCCGGGGGGAGTGCTCGGGGTGGTTTGAGATTTGAAGGGAAAACTTGCACGCTGGCAGAAGGGGGAGATGCTCAGATGGTTGACATTACGTTGATCTGCGTGGGTAAACTGAAAGAAACGTTTTATCAGGACGCTTGCGCGGAGTATATCAAGCGGTTGGGCGGGTACTGCAAGCTGAGCATTGTGGAGATCCCAGAGCAGCGGCTGTCTAAAAATCCGTCACTGGGGGAGATCCAGGGAGCGTTGGAGAAAGAGGGAGACGCGATCCGGGGTAAGATTCCGCCTCATTCCAGCGTGGTGGCGCTGGCCATTGAGGGGAGGATGCGCTCCAGCGAGGAGTTGGCCCAGATGATCTCGGACTGGGCCCGGGGTGCGACAAAGCATCTGGTATTTGTCATCGGGGGATCCTATGGGCTTCATCCATCGGTGAAGGCGGGGGCCTGGTGCTCACTGTCTATGTCAACCATGACCTTTCCCCACCATTTGGCCCGGGTGATGCTGCTGGAGCAGATCTATCGGGCGTTTAAGATTCAGGAGGGGGCGGATTACCATAAGTAGGCAGATTGGGATGGGACAGATTGTTGACGATGCGCTGGCCTTCGTCAAAGATGCGTTTTGCGATGATTGCAGCGGGCACGATTATTTTCATACGCTGAGGGTATACAATATGGCGGTGAAACTGGCGGAACAGGAGCACGCGGATTTGGACATCGTTCGGCTGGCCGCGCTGCTGCATGATGTGGACGATATTAAACTATCGCCGGAGACCTACGCAAATCAGGACAGAGCGGCGGGCTTTTTGAGGGCGCATGGCGTATCGGAGACCAGAATAAAAACAATATGCGGTGTCATTGGGGTGGTGTCATTCAGGGGGAGCGATTCTGTCACGCCGGAAACGGTGGAGGGGAAGTGCGTACAGGACGCCGACCGGCTGGATGCGCTGGGGGCCATCGGGATCGCCAGGGCGTTCGCATATGGCGGAAGCCGCAGCCGCGTTATGTACGACCCCGAGGTAAAGCCGGTCGAAAACATGAATGGGGAGCAGTATCAGAACCATTGCGCTACAACGGTGAACCACTTTTATGAAAAGCTGTTCCTGCTCAAAGATCTGATGAATACGGACACGGCAAAAAAGATTGCAGAACAAAGAGAGAATTATATGAAACGCTATCTTGCGGAGTTTTTGAAAGAATGGGACGGTATGTGTTAAACTGCCGGGGAGAAAAGAACAACGTTGGGGTTCCGAAGCAGAGTTTTTGCTTCGGACTCTTTTTTTGTTTTGCACTGGAATGGACAACAGAGTGGGCGTTTCCGGCACCGGCGAGGAGGCTTGGTATGGAGCACGAGGAGATGGGGCTGGAGGAGCTGGGCCAGGACGAGCTGCTGGAGGAGCTGCGGCGGCTGGCGGCGTGGAGAAACAACGACGTGGTGAAGCTGGCCTTCCTGGACGGAGAGGCGGCGGATCAGGTGGACGCGCTGGATCTGTCCGGAGTGGTGGAGCTGAAGCGGAACGCTAACGGTACGTTTGAAGCAAAATTCGTGGATAAAGTGCGGGTTTTGACCATGATCCGGGAACTGATGGAGGAGCGCCGAGACGGAGCGTTGGGGGCGTTTCTGGACGGGTTGTGCCGGGACGGGGAGGCGGATGAAGGGTGAAGGGGCCGGTGTTTTCTCCCAAGCAACGGGTGGTGCTGGACTGGTGGAGGGACGGGCGGTACGACGCCGTCATCTGCGACGGGGCGGTGCGGTCGGGGAAAACCTTTGCCCTGAGCGTGTCTTTTTTTCTGTGGGCTATGGCCCGGTTCCAGAGGCAGAAGTTCGGGCTGTGCGCCGGGTCGATTGCCGGGGTGCGGCGGAACCTCCTGGCTCAGGCCAGGCCCGTGCTCACCGGGCTGGGGTTCCGGTGGGAGGAGGTGGTGAGCCGGAATGAGGTCACCCTGCGGGGCGGAGGACGGGAAAATACCTTTTACCTCTACGGCGGACGGGACGAGGGGAGCTTTGCCTCCATCCAAGGGATCACACTGGCGGGGGTGCTGCTGGACGAGGCGGCGCTGATGCCCCGATCCTTTGTGGAGCAGGCGGCGGCCCGGTGCTCCGTGCGGGGCGGGCTGGTGTGGTTCTCCTGCAACCCGGCGGGGCCGGAGCACTGGTTTTATAAGGAGTGGATCGGCAAGGCGAAGGAAAAGCGGGCACTCTACCTGCGCTTTACCATGGAGGACAACCCGGCGCTGGCGCCGGCAGTGCGGGAGCGGTATGAGCGGATGTTCCGGGGGACCTTTTACCGGCGGTATGTGCTGGGAGAGTGGGCGGCCGTGGAGGGGCTGGTGTATGACTTCTTTGACGCGGACGCTATGCCGCCGGCCCCGGCGGGGCCGTTTGCCCGGTGGCGGATCTCCTGCGACTACGGGACGAGGAACCCGGCCTCCTTTGGACTGTGGGGGGAGCTGGATGGAATCTGGTACCGGGTACGGGAGTTCTACTATGACGCGCGGCAGGAGGGACGGCAGAAAACCGATGGGGAATATGCGCAGGAGCTGAAAAAATTAGCGGGGGAACGTTGCATCGAAATGGTCATCGTAGACCCCTCGGCAGCCAGCTTTATCGAGACGCTGCGGCGGGAGGGCTGGAGCGTGCGGAAGGCGGACAACCGGGTGCTGGAGGGCATCCGGAGGACGGCCACGGCGCTGAAAACCGGGCGGATTGTGATCTGCCGGGAGTGCGGTGCGGCGGCCCGGGAGTTCGGGCTGTACCGCTGGGAGGAGAGCGGAGACGGCGATCAGGTGCGGAAGGAAAACGATCACGCCATGGATGGGATCCGGTATTTTGTGATGGCGATGGACACGGGGGAACGGGCGGCGCGATTCGTGGAACGGGCTGTGTTTTGAGGAAGTTAGGTGCGCCACGGTGGTACGCAGAAAAAGCTCAGGCGCCAGCCGTGGGAACCGCCTGGGGTTGTTCCCACACACGGGCGGCAGCACTAATGGGGGAGAAGCCAGTCCAGACCCTGTGCGCCGGTCACTCTCCCGCCACGTGTTCCAAGGAAGTAAGGGGGTACATAGGGGCGCAGCCCCTATGCGCGCTCTTTGGTTACTTTCTCTCGCGTGAGAGAAAGTAACCCCCGCCGGAGGCGCGCCCCCTGGGGGTTGGGGGGAAAAACTTTGGGAAATGCCCTGAAAGGGGATTTCTATAACTTTTTGGGACGAAAGGAGAAGGGATATGGATATCTGTTTCGAGGGCGTGGGCCAGACGGCCGCCACCTTTCAGGCCGGGGAGGGCGTGAAGCCCGGTATGGTGGTCACTATGACGGGCAACGGTGCCGTGGGCCTGGGCAGCGACGGGGCGCTGCCCTGCGGCGTGGTGCTGGGCGGCGTGCGGGACGGCGCGGCGGCCGTGCAGATCGGCGGGGCTGCCCAGGTGGCGTACACCGGAGAGACCGCGCCGGCGGCGGGCTGGCAGCTCCTGGCCGGGGATGGCGCCGGCGGCGTCAAGGTGGTGAGCACCGACGGAATCAGGTGGTTGGTGCTCACGGTGGATACCACGGCGAAAACTGCCGTGGTGTGTATGTGAGACGGGAAAGGGAGGAATGGATATGGCGCAGAGATTTGACGGTCTGAGGCTGGAAAAAGGGATGTACCACGAGGCGGGCAAGTCCTTTACCCAGGTGCTGGAGAAGCTGGATCCCAGCGAGCAGTACCGGGGCACCGCCCTGGAGGGGCTGGACGCCTACCAGCGGCAGCTCAAGCGGTTCGACATCCGGGTAAAGGGGGCAGGCTCCGACCTGGTGGACAAGTTCTTTTCCACCAGCCAGTCGGCGGTGCTGTTCCCCGAATACATCGCCCGGGCGGTGAAGGCGGGCATGGAGGAGGCCAATATCCTCCCCGAGATCACCGCCACCGAAACCCTCATCGAGGGGATGGACTACCGCTCCATCACCTCCGTGCCCGAGGACGAGAAGAAGCTCAAGGAGGTAGCCGAGGGGGCGGCCATCCCTCAGACTACCGTCCGCACCCGGGACAGCCTGGTGAAGCTCCACAAACGGGGCCGGGTGCTGGTGGCCTCCTATGAGGCCATTCGGTTCCAGAAGCTGGATCTGTTCTCCGTCACCCTGCGGCAGATCGGCGCCCAGATCGGGCGGATGCACCTGGAGGACGCCATCCATGTGATTGTGAATGGCGACGGCAACAACAACGCCGCCAAAACCAGCGCCGTGGCTACGGCGGGCAAGCTCACCTACGCAGATCTGGTGGCGTTCTGGAACAGCTTTGAGCCCTATCAGCTCAATACGCTGTTGGTGGGCACCGACACCATGCCCAAACTGCTGGAGATGAGCCAGATGCAGGACGCCGCGGCTGGCCTGGACTTCCACGGCACCGGCAAGCTCATCACCCCCATGGGCGCCAAGGTGCTGCGCACATCCGCTGTCACCGGGGGCAAGCTCATCGGCCTGGACAAGAACTACGCCTTGGAGATGGTGAAGGCCGGGGACGTGATGGTGGAGTACGACAAGATCATCGACCGGCAGCTGGAGCGGGCCGCCATCACTACCATTTCCGGCTATGCCAAGATCTTTGAGGACGCCAGCCGGGTGCTGACCGTCTGATGAGCGTACGCAGGCGAGACGCGGGGCGGGGGGCGGCGGCTGCCGCCGCCCAGCTCCGGGACGCGGGCCGGCACCCCTTTTTGCAGTTGGACGGGTATGTGCCCCTGGGGCGGGGAGAGATCGCCCTGTACCGGGCCATCCGGGAGGGGGTGCCCGTGGTGGACGCGGCCATCTGCAAGCTGGTGCGGCTGTGCGGCGGGGCCACGGTGGCCTGCCGGGATCCCAGGGCCCAGGAGGGGCTGGAGCGGTTTTTGCGCACGGTGCCGGTGGGTCGGGGACGACGGGGGCTTCAGGCCTTCCTGGATCAGTACCTGGACTCCATGCTGGTGTGCGGCAGGGCGGTGGGTGAGCTGGTGCCCAGCCGGGACGGGCGGGACATCGCCGCGCTGCTGTGCGCCGACCCGGCCAGGGTGGAGATCAGGGAGGGGGACAGCCCGCTGGATATCACCCTGTGGGCCAGGGACAGCGGCGGAAAGCTCCGGGAGCTGCCCCGGCAGGAGCTGCTGCTGTTTACCCCCTTCCAGCCGGAGACAGATTCCCCCTACGGCGTGTCCATGCTGCGCTCCATGCCCTTTTTGGCGGAGATCCTACTGAAGATCTTTGACGCCGTGGGCAAGAACTGGGAGCGGATGGGTAATGTGCGCTTCGCCGTGGTGTGCAAGGGCGAGGACGGCACGGCCCGAGATCGGTGCAATACGGTGGCCCGGGAGTGGAGCGCCGCCATGCAGGCGGGCCGGGATGGGGCCGTGCGAGACTTCGTGTGCGCCGGGGATGTGGACATACGCGCCATCGGGGCGGACAACCAGATCCTGGACAGTGAGGTGCCGGTGCGGCAGATCCTGGAGCAGCTGGTGGCCAAAACTGGGATTCCGCCCTTTTTGCTGGGGCTGAGCTGGTCGTCCACCGAGCGGATGAGCTCCCAGCAGGCGGACATTATGACAAGCGAGATCACCGCCATCCGCCGGGGGCTGGAGCCGGTGGTGGAGCGGATCTGCGAGCTGTGGCTACGGCTGAAGGGGTTTGACGACCGGGTGGAGGTGGACTGGCTGGACGTGAATTTGCAGGATGAGGAGTCGGAGGCCAAGGCGGCGCTGTACCGGGCCCAGGCCCGGGCGTTGGAGGAGGAGCGTGAAGATGGAGATCTGTAAGGAAGCGGCGGTGAAGGGGATCGGCACCCCGGATCAGGAGGAACTGGGGCTGATCAACGTCCTGGCCCGGCGGGAGCTGGGGGCGGACGAGGTGTATACCTTCGCCCTGCGGCTGTGCGACAATGACATCGACCGGGATTGGGAGCGGTTTGACGACGCCACCCTGGATCAGCTGGCCCCCATGTTCGTGGGGGCGTCCGGGGTGTTCGATCACCAGTGGAGCGCCCGGGGGCAGACCGCCCGGATCTATCGGGCGGAGGTGGTGAGCGGAGAGAGCCTGCTTACCTCCGACGGGCGGCCCTACCGCTTTTTGAAGGGATGGGCCTACCTGATGCGCACGGCGGAGAACGCTGCCCTCATCGCCGAGATTGACGGCGGGATCAAGCGGGAGGTCAGCGTGGGCTGCGCGGTGGAGCGGGTGCTCTGCTCCATCTGCGGCCAGGAGCTGGACGGTTGCCCCCACGAGAAGGGGGAGGAATATGACGGCCAGGTGTGCCACGGGGTGCTCACCGGGGCCAAGGACGTGTACGAATGGTCCTTTGTGGCGGTGCCCGCCCAGCGGAGGGCCGGGGTGATCAAGAGCGCCGGCGTACGGCTGGAGGACGAGGCGCGGCTGGGGCGCAAGTACCTGAAAGGCCTGCGCTCCGAACTGGTGCGGCTGGCGGGAATCGCCGAGCCGGAGCTGGAGCACGGACTGTTGGAAAAGGTGGCCGGCAAGCTGGGCGAGGAGGAGCTGGCGGGGCTGATCCGGGTGTACCGGAGGAAGGCGGATCGGCTGCTGGTTGCCGGGCCCCAACTGAGCTATGGGCAGGAGGAGGTTCCGGAGGGGATTGTGGACGGGGCTTTCCTCATTTAGGAGCGTGAGCGGATGACGGAGAAAGTGCTGGAGCTGGTGCAGGCACTGCAGGGGCCAGGGACGGACGAGGCGGTGTTGTGCACCCTGTGTAAGAGCGCCTGCGGGGTGCTGGATCGGCGGCTGAAGGACGGGATGCGGCCGGAGGACTGCGGGAGGATCTACCCGGTGGCGGCGGCATGGCTGGTGATGGACTGGCTGAGCCAGTGCCAGGGGATGGACGGGATCACGGCGCTGTCCGCCGGGGATATCTCCGTCCGTCGGGAGGGGCGCGGCGAGGTTGGGAAGCTGTCGGAGCGGGCTATGGAGCTGATGGCCCCCTTCCTGAAGAACGACGGGTTTGTGTTTCGGGGGGTGAGCGGTTGATCGAGGCGTTCGATTGGGTGATCAGAACCTACGGACAGGAGCTGGTGTGCCGCCGGGAGGACGGCGGCGAGGCCGGCCGGGGTATGGCCATCGTGCAGCCTATGACAAAGGCGGACTGGCAGTATACCGGCGGAGCGCTGGGCAGCTTCTCCCAGGACCGGTTCCTGGGGCTGGCGGAACCGGGGATGCCACTGGACAAGCTGGGGCCCGGGGGGTGGCTGGAGTGGGGCGGAGGCCGGTATGAGGTGATGACTGTGCGACCCGTCTGGGTGGCAGGCCAGGTAACCCACCTGTGGCTGGCCCTGCGACCCTGCCCGGAGGACAGGGCTTGACCGGGGCGCTGGGACGTTGGCGGAGGTTGGTGGCGGAGCAGCTGCGCTCCGCGGGGCTGGAAACCGTGGAGGCCATGGGGCCGGAGCGGGCGGCTCGGGTGCGGGGGCCGGTGGCAGCGGTGGCGCTGGCCGGGGCGGCCTGCGGCCCGGGCGGGTTCCAGGACTATCTGGGCGCCGAGGAGACCCAGGACGGCGGACGCCGGGAGGTGTACGGACGGGCGGTGGAGCTGACGCTGCGCCTGGACGTGTTCGCCCCCAGGGACGGGGGCGCCCCCGTATGCCGGGAGGCCGCGGAGCGGGCGGCGGAGGAGCTGCTGTTTCGGGGGGCGGCGGGGCTGCCCGTGGCGGAGCTGACAGCGGGTGAGACGGAGTTTTTGGAGCGGGACGGACTGTACCGGCTGGCAGTGCGCTGCCGGTGCGGGGCGTGGCTGACGGCCCGGACAGACGAGGAGGCCGGGACGCTGACAGACTTTGAAGTGAGGGGGACGATGAGATGAGCGCGGGGACAAAGCACGAGCGGCCGGGAGTGTATTCCTCCTATGAGACGTCCGGGCTAACGGCGGCCAACGCCGGCGGCGGCAAGGTGGCGGTGATCGCCGCCGCGGGGGCGGCCAACGAGGGGAAGTGCTTCCAGTGGACCAGCTACAGCCGGGCGGCGGCGGATGTGGGCGACTGCGCCCTGAGCCGGCTGGCGCGGCTGGCCCTCCGCAACGGCGCGGGGACGGTGTACGGCGCGGCGGCGGGGACGGACTACACCGAGGCCATCGAGGCCGTGGGCAAATTGGAGGACGTGGACGTGGTGGTGTGCGACAGCACGGTGCTGTCCGTCCAGCAAAAGGTGAAAGCCATGGTGACGGAGTGTTCCATCGCCCGGAAGGAACGCATCGCCGTGGTGGGCGGCGGGGCCGGGGAGACGGTGGAGCAGCTCACCACCCGGGCCGCGGGCCTCAACTGCGAGCGGGTGGTGCTGGTGGCCCCCGGCATGGGGGACGGCTCCGGCGGGGCGGCCTGCGCCGCCGCCGTGGCCGGGGCCATCGCTGGCAACGGCGACCCGGCCCTGCCCCTGGGGGGCGCGGAGCTCTACGGGCTGGACGGGCTGGAGTGCAACTATGACGACGGCGAGATCGACGCGCTGGTGCAGGGGGGCGTGACGGCGCTGGAGATGCTGGCGGGCTCCTGCTACGTGGTACGGGGGGTGACCACCCGTACCACCACCGGCGGCGCGGCAGACACGTCCTGGCGGGAGCTGACCACCATCCTGGTGGTGGACGAGGTGATCCCGGGGCTGCGAAACGCCCTGCGCGCCCGGTTCAGCAGGGCCAAGAACACCCCCCAGACCCGGGGGGCCATCCGTTCCCAGACAGTGATGGAGCTGGAAAAGCGGGTGGCCCGGGAGATCATCGATGGGTACGAGGACGTGACGGTGACGGCGCTGGAGGACGACCCCACGGTGTGTTTGGTGGAGTTCGCCTTTACGGTGGCCCACGGGCTCAACCAGGTGTGGCTGAGCGCCCATATTACCGTATAGCGCGGAGCAGGCGGCTGCGAGGGAGCTTGGAGCGAAGCGAGGGCAAAAGCCCAGCCGCCGCAAAGCGGAGGCGGGTTTTGCCCGAGTCGCAGCGAAAGCGACCGAGCGGTCAGCCGGCTGCGGAGCGTGAATACAATAGGAGGGGTTTGAATGGCAGGGTTTAACACGGGGCTGCGGGCTGCGGGCTTCCCCACCAGCAGCGATATCTGGCTGGAGGTGGACGGGCAGAAGGTGGCGGTGGTGCAGGGCTATTCCTGCAAGGCCAGCCGCACGTCCATGACGGTGGAGGCCTTCGGCGAGGACGAGCCGGTGGCTACGGTGCAGGGGCCCCAGAACTATGTGATCCAGCTCACCCGGCTGTACGCCACCGATCAGGCGCTGGCGGACGGGCTGAATTTCTATGAGCTGAAGAACTTTTCCCTGGTGATCTGCAAGCCGGATCGGAAGGTGATCTACTCCGACTGCCAGTGGAGCGGCATCGAGGAGGACGCCCAGCTGGGCAAAACTGTGGTGGAGAAGCTCACCCTGGTGGCCGGCCGCCGGATGGAGACGGCGGCTTAAATGGGCGGGCCGGTGTGGATGGGACAGGAGCGGGTGAAGGTTCCCGAAGGGGAGCTGCGGCTGCTGTCCGCCCGGGAGGTGCTGGACGCCCGCCGGGAGGGGGACGCCCTGGCCGGGGTCGGGGGCGGGCGGGCCCTATGCCGCAACGCCTGCCTGATCGCCCGGGCGCTGGAGCGGAAGGGACGGCCCGTGTTTGACAGCGGGCGGGCCGTGCTGGACGGGCTGCGGGTGGAGGAGATCGTGCGGCTGGCGGACGCCTGGGGGGCGTTTAACCGGGAGGCCAACCCCTCCCCCCTGGACGGGGAGGAGGAGATCCAGCGGCGAAAAAAAGGCTGGAGCACGCGCCTTATGAGCGCCTTCAGTGGCGCGTGCTCCGGCTGTTCGGCGCTCTGCCCACGGAGGAACGGGCGAAACGGATGACCGACCGGGACTTCCTGTGGTGCGCCCTCAACCTGGCGATTGACCGGGAGGAGGAGCTGGGCCGGCTGTGCCCCGCCTGCCGGGAGCGGGCGGAGGCGGAGCCCTGCCCGGTGTGCGGCGCGCCCCGGGGGGAGTGGGCGGTCAACCAGGGGTTTGACTGGAAACGGTATGAGGAGTTGAAAGAAGGCCGGACTTTGCGGCGGGAGGGGCAAGCCCCTCCCCTACAGAGAGGGGGCGGGGAGCCGTGACGGACTGGATTGAGTTGATGTTGGGCGAGGACGGAGAAGAAGCGGAGGACGAGGAGCGGCTCGCCCTGGATGGGACGGCGGAGGTACGCCTCCCGGCGCCGCCCGGTCGGAATGAAACGGAGGAGGAGCCGGACGGGGAGACGGCTCCGGAGAGGCCGCCGGAGCGGATGCGGGCCGCCGGTCAGGATGGTTCGGAGGGGACGGACTGGGCCGGAGTGAGGACAGACGGGACGGACTGGGCGAAGTGGACGGCGGAGGCTGTGCCAGAGACGGGACGGCCGGAGTGGACCCGGAGGATTGAAGGACCGGCTGGGGAAACGGGCGGATACCTGGAGGCTGGAGTGGAAGCGGCGGGAGAGAGGGCGCGGGGGGCGGCGCTGAAGCCGGACAGGAAGGGATCCGCCGCGCTGGCGGAGCTGTACCGGGGTGCGGCGGAAGGGGCGCGGGCCCCTGCCCCCGCCCTGGCCCGGTCGGGGACGTCCCGGACGATGCTGGAACGGGAGGCCGGGGGAGCGCCGCCGCTGACGGTGGAGGAGCTGGATCGGGCTGTGCGGCGGGACAGCAGACGGTATGACGGTGGAATGAGCATTTTCTGAGGAGACGTGGAAAAGCGGCTGAACGCCTTGGCCGCTTCGGAGCGTGACAAGAGGGGAGGATGCGGGATGATTCTTTCTCCCATGCGGTTCAAAAATTTTGTGTGGCCCCACAATCCCCGGGTGTACTCCATCACCTATGAGCGGAAGATCGCGGTGCACAAGATCCCCTTTGGGCGGCACTATTTGCAGAGCCTGGGGCAGACGCGCCGGGTGCTCCGGGGGGAGGGGGAGTTCGTGGGTGAGGGGGCCTACGACACGTTTAAGCAGCTGGCCACCGTGTTCTATGAGGAGACGCCGGGGGTGCTGGCCCATCCGGTGTGGATGACCACCACGGCCTGGTTCGCGGGGCTGGAGCTGCGGCAGGAGCCCCGGCGGGACTATGTGGCCTACTCCTTTGAGTTCTGGGAGGTTATGACCGATGGGAACACTGGGGAGCTGGAGCGCCGGACTACGGCCGAACCGGGGTCGGAGACTGGGACGGCGGACACAGGTCAGGGGGCGCGGTGGCACACGGTGATCCGGGGGGACACCCTGTGGGGGATCGCCGGTCAGTACGGGGTGGCGCTGGATCGGATCATCGCCCTGAACCCGGACATCCGGAACCCCAACCTGATCTATCCGGGACAGAGGGTGAGAATTTCATGATGGAGTGCTGGGTGAGGCTGGGAGACGGGCAGGAGTGGAAGCTGCCCACGGCGGTGGGGTGGACGTTCCGCTATGGGACGGATACGCCCTGCGACAGCTTTTCCCTGCGATGCCTGTGGGACAAGGGGCAGGAAAAGCTGCTGTCCGGCGCCTGCCGGTTCTTCGCCGAGTGGGACGGGGAGCGGGTGTTCACCGGGGTGGTGGACGAGTTCGCCGTGGTGTGCGGCGGGGACGGGTTGCGCCTGGAGCTGGAGGGCCGGGGGATGGCGGCGCTGCTGCTGGACAACGAGGCCATGCCGGCGGAGTACCAGCGGTGCACCCGGGCGGATCTCATCGCCAACCACGTGGCGCCCTACGGGGTGGAGGCCCTGGGGGGCGGCGGACTGTCCCCGGTGGCGGGCTTCACCGTGGGCAGCGGGGAGAGCGAGTGGAGCGTGGTGCGGCGGTTCGCCTGCTACTACGGCGGGGTGACACCCCGATTTGACCGGCAGGGGCGGCTGGTGCTGGATCCCTATGGGGACAGGCTGGCGGCTCAGATCGGCGGAAAGGACAGGATCACGGGCTGGGAGTACCGGGAGGATCGGCACGGGGTGCTCAGCCGGGTGGCGGTGCGGCGGCGCACCACCTGGGGCACCCAGTGGGTGTCCGATCCGGCCTTCCTGGCCCAGGGGGGCTGCGCCCGCAGGGTGATCACGGTGCCCAACACCACAGGCACCACCGCCATGCGCTATACGGCGGACTACCAGCTCCGGGCGGCGCGGCGGGAGCGGGTGCGCCTGCGGCTCACGGCGGCGGGGGGCTTCCTGGCCTGGCCGGGGGAGCTGGTGGACGTGGAGCTGGAGGGCTTTGGGGCCAATGGACGCTACCGGGCGGCCCAGGTCGAGGTGAGCTGCGGGGCGGACGGGCTCAGCACCACCCTGGCACTGGGGGAAACGGACGCGATGATTTGAGGGAGGTGGGCCCTTCACCGCCCCGGAGCGTCCGGCGTACCATTTAGGCGCTGACCGTGGGAAGCGCCTGGGGCTGAAACCGCACATAAGCGGCAGCACCAATGGGGAGCAAATCAGTCCAGACCCTGTGCGCCGGAAATCTTGAGATCTGTTCTCCAAGGGAGAGGGGGGTACATAGGGGGGAACCCCCTATGCGCGCTCTTTGGTTACTTTCTCTCGTGTGAGAGAAAGTAACCCCCGCCGGAGGCGCGTCCCCCGTGGGGGAAGGGGGAAAAATAAGGAGGTTTTTTCAATGTGGCTGAGCGGACAGCAGAAGCGCCCCGCCGACTTCGGTGAGGGCCAGACCGGCATCGTCACCATGAGCGGCGGCGAGACGGCGGTGCTGCTGGATCGGGAGCGGCGGGGGCTGGAGGTGTACGCCCCCGGCGGCTACCACTGGACGCCCCAGGCGGGGCAGCGGGCGCTGGTGATCCAGGGCCGGGGGGAGATCCCCTGCGTGGTGGGTGTGCGGCAGGGGGGCGGCACGCCGGATTCCGTGAGCATCGGGGCCAAGTCCGTAGAGCTGAGCGGACAGAGCGTGTCCATACAGTCGGAGGGAACGATGACGGTGGGCGGCGGCGGGGTGGATCTTCAGGGGGACGTTTTTGTGAACGGGGTGCCCCTGCCGGAGTACATCGCCCGGATTGTGGCCGGACTGCTGGGAGGAGGCGGGACATGAGCCTAAAACTGATCGACCGGGACTATGCCCCTGACGGGAAGGGCGGCGTGGCCGTGGCCCGGGACGGGGACGAGCTGCTGGGAGAGGCCCTGTTCCGGCTGACGGCGCGGCGGGGGAGCTTCCCCTTTTTGCCGGGGCTGGGCAGCCGGATGCACCTGCTGCGCCGGGAGCGGCCCTCGGAGTGGAACGGCCTTGCCCTGCAATACGCTGTGGAGGCGCTGGAGGATATGGGGGGCGTCCAGGTCACCGGTGCAGCGGTGCGCCGGGACGGGGACGGCCTGCTGGTGACGGTGGAGCTGTTGTGGCGGGGGACGGCTCTGCCGGTGGAAGTCAGGCTGGAGGGATGAGCATTTGATCACATTAGAGGAGATCTACGCGGGGCTGGCGGCGGAGTTCCAGACCAGGACGGGGAAGACCGCCGGGGCCAGCAGCGAGCTGGCGGTGCGGTTCTACGCGGTGGCGGCCCAGATTTACGCCCTGTACGTCCAGGGGGAGTGGACGCGGCGGCAGTGCTTCCCCCAGACCGCCCAGGGGGAGGATCTGGACAAGCACGCCCAGATTCGGGGCGTTACCCGCCGGCAGGCGGCCAAGGCCGAGGGCACGATTCGTTTCTATGTGGACGAGGTCCAAGAGACAGAGGTGGAGATACCGGTGGGGACGGTGTGCATGACCGCCGGCGGCGTGCGGTTCGTCACCACCCAGGCGGCGGCGGTGGCGCCGGGGGCGTTGTACGCTCAGGCGCCCGTGGAGGCCGTGGAGGCCGGGACAGCGGGCAACGTGGGGGCGGGCACTATTGTGTATATGTCTCTGCCGCCGGTGCGGATTGTGGCCTGCGCCAACCCGGAGCCCTTCACCAGCGGGTTGGATCAGGAGGGGGACGAATCCCTACGGGAGCGGGTGCTGGCCACCTACCGGCGGCTGGCCAACGGGGCCAACAGCGCCTTTTACCGGCAGGCGGCCATGTCCTTCCCCGAGGTGGCGGCGGTGACGGTGCTGCCCAAGAACCGGGGGGTGGGGACGGTGGACATCGTCCCCGCCGCCCGGGGAGGGGCCCCCAGCCAAGGGTTGCTGACGGAGATGCAGCGCTATTTCGACCAGGTGCGGGAGATCGCCGTGGACGTGAAGGTGAGCGCCCCCACGGTGGAGACGGTGAACCTGTCGCTGAAGCTGTGGGCGGAGGAGGGCCAGGACTTTGACAACCTGTCGGAGGCGGTGGGGGAGGTCCTCGCTGCCTGGTTCAACGGGGAGCGGCTGGGCAGGCCCCTGCCCCGGGCCCAGCTCACCAGCCTGGTGTTCGCCGTGGATGGGGTGGCGAATTGTCAGATCCTCCAGCCGGCGGCGGATCTGGAGCTGAGCGGCGTGACTCTGCCGGTGCTGGGGACGGTGACCATTGCCAACGGTGGGGCGGCTGCGACTTCTAACGCCTCGCAGGAGGGGGTGGGCGGATGATCCATGAGGAGTATCTGGCGGCCCTGCTGCGGCCCCTGGGCGTCTACGACCTGCGGGCGAGCACGGTGAACCGGGGGGAGCTGGGGGCGTACGGCAAGCGGCTGGACCACATGGAGCAGGAGCTGGAGGACACGGCCCGGGAGATGAACCTGGCCACCGCCCAGAACTTCGGGTTGGAGCGGGTGGAGGAGCTGCTGCCCTACCGCCCGGTGTGCAGTACCCCGGCCCAGCGGCGAGCGGCGCTGGCGGCCCTGCTGCGTATCGGCGGGGACAGCTTCACCCCCGCGGCCATCAATGACACCCTGCGGGGCTGTGGCCTCAACGCACGGGCGGAGGAGGGGGATCAGCCGGGGTATGTGAAGGTGTATTTCCCTGACGTGGCAGGCATACCCGAGGGGTTCCAGGAGCTGCGGGCCATTATTGAGGACATACTGCCCAGCCATGTGGATGTGACCTATGTGTTCTGGTACAACACCTGGGCCATGGCGGCTCAACGGCACCCCACCTGGGGAGACGTCCAGGCCACGGGGCTGAGCTGGTACGGCATCGCCACCGAGAACGACGGCGATCTGGACTGGCCGTGAGGCTGGAGGCGGGCTGGCGTGCGCTGTCTGCGTACACCAGCCCGCCCTTTGTGGATGGAATCAAAAAATTTAAAAAATCTCACAAAAAGGGGTTGACAACTTCGAGAGTTTATCGTACAATACAGACAGAAAGGAAAAGGTGAGTCCAATGTATTAACGTAGAACGCACCAACCTCTTTCTGCGATTGGGGAACGCAAAGTGAGACGAAGTCTCAACCGTTCCAAACACGCTTACGCAAGCGACGGAAGCCAGATCAAGTCTGAAGCCTACCATTGTTTGAGGAAACGAGGAGAAGCAGTTTCAGGCGCAGCCCCAACGCAAACCATCCGGCAGGGCCGGAAGAAAGTGAAGGTATCAGCCCTTGGACAACAAAACCCAGAAGTAGGCCCCCAGCCGCGGAATAGGACGGCTGGGGGCCTGGTGTCGTCAGAAGAAACTCCACTCTGCTCCGCTTCCCCCTACGGGGAAAGCTCCACACGCTCCCTTGCTCCTCCTCTCCCCACAAAGCCAAAGGGCGGCTTTGCGGGGGCCCCGTTTGGGTGGCCTTTCTGGGGCGGGTTCTTGTCTGCCGCTGAACAGCGGCTTTTTTGGTTTTATGGCCGCCTCGGGCGGCCTTGTTTTTTGCCCTGCGGCGGAAGGGTTCGGTTCTTCACGAAAATTTAAAGGACGGAGCAGGCAAAAAGGCTTGCAAATTGGGAAATAGTTTAGTATCATGAGATGTGATACCCAGATGGGCACCTTACAACGATTCCAGGCGCTTTCGGGGCAGACATCCAGGCGCAGAACAGATACAGGAGTGAAAACTATGTTTGCAAGAGATATCGGCATTGACCTGGGCACCGCCAGCGTGCTGGTCTATATCAAGGACAAGGGCATTGTCCTGCGGGAACCGTCGGTGGTGGCGCTGGACAAGAACACCGGCAAGTTGCTGAAGGTGGGCACTGAGGCCCAGCAGATGCTGGGCAAGACCCCCGGCAACATCGTGGCCATCCGCCCCCTGCGGGAGGGCGTGATCTCCGACTATGACATGACCGAGCGGATGCTCCGAGAGTTCATCCGCAAGGTGTCCCCCGTCCACCTGTTCAAGCCCCGAGTGGTGATCTGTGTGCCCTCCGGCATCACCGAGGTGGAGGAGCGCGCCGTCATCGACGCGGGCATTCAGGCCGGCGCCCGGCGGGTGTACCTCATTGAGGAGCCCCTGGCCGCCGCCATCGGTGCGGGGGTGGACATCACCCAGCCCGACGGCCACATGGTGGTGGACATCGGCGGCGGCACCGCCGACATCGCGGTGATCTCCCTGTCCGGCATTGTGGAGTCCGCCTCCATCAAGGTGGCGGGGGACGCCTTCAGCGAGGCGGTGGTGAAGTATATCCGCAAGCGGCACAACGTGCTCATCGGCGACCGCACCGCGGAGGAGCTGAAGATGACCATCGGCTGTGTGTTCCCCCGGCCGGAGGAGATCTCCATGGAGGTCAAGGGCCGCTGCCTCATGACCGGCCTGCCCCGGGTGTTCTCCGTCACCTCCAGCGAGATGATCGAGGCCTTCGAGGAGCCCTGCTCCCGGATTTTGGAGGCCGTCCACGGGGTGCTGGAGCGCACCCCCCCGGAGCTGGTGGCCGATATCTCCAGCAACGGCATCATCATGACCGGCGGCGGCTCGCTGGTGTGGGGCTTCGACAAGCTCATCGAGTCCCACACGGGCATCGAGACCTATGTGGCGGACGACGCCATCTCCTGCGTGGCCAACGGCACCGGGCGCAGCCTGGAGTGGGTGAACGAGATGCAGGACGGAACCATGAACATCTCCCGCAGCAGGCAGATGCTTTGAGAATCCAAACAACGGGGGGGCTTCTTCCGAAGCCCCCTCCTTTCACGCCTTTTCGCGTGGCCGGGGCCTTGACTGCTCCGGCCTTTTTGCGGTATACTATAAAATCAGGGAATGAATGCGCCCCCTGCAAATTTTTACCAGTTAACCTTCCCCGGGGCGCTGCCACACTATGGGTTTAGGCAGGTGCAGACATGGCGAAGTCCACACAAAAACAGCAGTACGGCAACGACTCCATCTCCGCCCTCAAGGGGGCCGACCGGGTGCGGAAGCGCCCCGGCGTCATCTTCGGCTCCGACGGGCTGGAGGGCTGTGAGCACGCCGTCTTTGAAATTTTGTCCAACGCCATCGACGAGGCCCGGGAGGGCCACGGCGATCTCATCACCGTCACCCGGTACGAGGACAAGTCCATCGAGGTGGAGGACTTCGGCCGGGGCTGCCCGGTGGACTGGAACGAGGCGGAGGGCTGCTACAACTGGGAGCTGGTGTTCTGCGAACTGTACGCCGGCGGCAAGTACCAGGAGGGCGGCGGGGACAACTACGAGTACTCCCTGGGACTGAACGGCCTGGGGGCCTGTGCCACCCAGTACACCAGCGAGTATTTTGACGCGGTGATCTACCGGGACGGCTTCAAGTATACCCTCCACTTCGAGAAGGGCGAGATCGCGGGGGAGATGAAAAAGGAGCCCGCCGACCGGAAAAAGACCGGCTCCCGCTTCCACTGGAAGCCCGACCTGGAGGTGTTCACCGATATCGACATACCGGCGGACTACTACCTGGACATGATCAAGCGCCAGGCGGTGGTGAACGCCGGGGTCACCTTCCGCTTCCGGAACCAGGAGGGCGGGAAGTTCGACACCACCGACTTCCGCTATGAGAACGGCATCAGCGACTATGTCCAGGAGCTGGCGGGGGAGGATTCCCTCACCACCCCGGTGTTCTGGCAGGGGGAGCGGAGGGGCCGGGATCGGGAGGATAAACCGGAGTACAAGGTGAAGCTGTCCGTGTCCTTCTGCTTTTCCAACCGGGTGCAGGTCATCGAGCACTACCACAACTCCTCCTGGCTGGAGCACGGCGGCGCGCCGGAGAAGGCCATGCGCTCCGCCTTCGTGTCCGCCATCGATGGCTGGCTGAAGCAGAACGGCAAGTACCAGAAGGGGGAGGCCAAGCTTACCTTCAACGACATCCAGGACGCCCTGGTGCTGGTGAGCAGCAACTTCTCCACCCAGACCAGCTACGAGAACCAGACCAAGAAATCCATCACCAACAAATTCGTCCAGGAGGCCATGACCGACTTCCTTCGCTCCCAGCTGGAGGTGTACTTCATCGAGAACCCCCTGGACGCGGAGAAGATCGCCGGCCAGGTGCTGGTGAACAAGCGCTCCCGGGAGACGGCGGAAAAGACCCGCCTGGGCATTAAGAAGAAGCTGTCTGGCTCGGTGGACATCTCCAACCGGGTGCAGAAGTTCGTGGACTGCCGCACCAAGGACGTGGAACGCCGGGAGCTCTACATCGTGGAGGGCGACTCTGCCCTGGGCAGCGTGAAGCTGGCCCGGGACAGCGAGTTCCAGGCCATTATGCCCATCCGGGGCAAGATCCTGAACTGCCTCAAGGCGGACTATGCCCGCATCTTCAAAAGCGAGATCATCACCGACCTGCTGAAGGTGATGGGCTGCGGCGTGGAGGTGAAGGATAAGCACGTGAAGGAGCTCAGCGCCTTCGACTTGGACAGCCTGCGCTGGAACAAGATCGTCATCTGCACCGATGGCGACGAGGACGGCTTCCAGATCCGCACCCTGCTGCTGGCCATGCTGTACCGGCTCACCCCCACCCTGATCCAGGAGGGGTACGTGTATATCGCCGAGTCCCCCCTGTACGAGATCACCTGTAAGGAGAAGACCTGGTTCGCCTACTCCGACCGGGAGCGTAACGAGATTGCCGCCTCCCTGGAGGGGAAGAAGTTCGACGTGCAGCGCTCCAAGGGCCTGGGCGAGAACGAGCCGGACATGATGTGGCTGACCACCATGAGCCCGGACACCCGGCGGCTGATCAAGGTGATGCCCGAGGACGGGGAGCGCACGGCCCAGATCTTCGAGATGTTCCTGGGCAACGACCTCCAGGGCCGGAAGGATCACATCGCGGACGCGGGCTATAAATACCTGGAGCTGGCGGATATCTCTTAAAAAGCCCTTGCGAGCTCTGCAAAGCTGCCCTTTGGTTTGATGGAGAGCGAAGCCTGTATCGCCGCCGAGGATGCGGCGTAATGATAGGAACCCACAAGGCATGAAAAGGAGGAACCGAGATGAAAAAACTGACCGCAGTTCTGCTGTCCCTGGCGCTGTCGCTGTCGCTGACAGTGCCGGCCTTTGCGGCTCCCGCTCCGGAGGATATCATCCCCATCAACGGCATCCTGGAGGAAGACTTCGACCTGTGGGCGGAGGAGCGGGCGTACCTGGACGCCCACCCCGGTCTGGAGGATCAGCTCAGGGCCAGCGCCTACGACTACTTCGCCCAGGAGTACCCCTACTATGACTCCCCCGAGGAGTACATGGAGTACTGGGAGATGACCGAGGAGGAGTTCCTGGACGAGATGGTGCTGTACCAGATGTGGGAGCTGCTCAAGGCGGAGGAGCATCAGAACCAGGTGGACGCCCTGAAGGAGGCCATGGGCGGCGTGCCCGGCCAGATCGGCGTGATGCTCAACGGTGAATACGTCCGGTTCCCAGACGCCATTCCCGAGGTGACAGGGGGCCGCACCATGGTGCCCGTGCGCCCCATCGTGGAGGCCCTGGGTGGCCAGGCTGAGATGACGGACGGCAAGGTGATCTGCCAGGCGGGCGGGGTTCGCCTGACCTTCACTCCGGGTAGCAGTGAGGTGCTCACGGAGTACACCGGCGGCGAGCTGCCCGGCGACGGACAGATGTTCCCCATGGACTGTGCGCCCTACATCAAGGGGGGCCGTACCTATGTGCCTGTGCGCTTTCTGGGTGAGATCCTGGGCTACCGGGTGAGCTGGGACAGCGATTTTGAGACCGCCGTCCTCACCGACCTGGAAGCGCTGGCCGCGGAGATCGACGGCCGTTTCACCATCCTCAACCGGATGCTGGCCGTCCAAAGCTATACCATGGAGGAGGGCAAGAGCCTGCGGGGCACCGTGAAGGGCGATTTGACCTTCACCGCCTTTGACACCCTGAACGGCAATACCACCTACACCGCCGCCCTCACCGGGAGCGAGCTGTTCAACACCCAGGCGGTCAACGGCAGCTATGCCCTCACCCTGTCTGACAATCTGGCCGACGAGCTGGTGAAGCTGTTGGCGGGCCAGGGCCTGCCCGAGGAGGAGGTGGAGGAGCTGCGCGCCGCCCTGCGTAAGCTGGAGCTGGATTACATCATCACCCGGAAGGGGCTGGCCTGGGTGAGCTCCCCTCTGCTAAATCAGGCGGGCGGTGGGGAGGACATCTGGCTGGGCCTGGCGGCGGATCCCCAGGTTATGGAGGCCGTGTTTGCCCAGCTGGGGCAGACCGCCACCGTGAGCGAGCAGTATCTGGCCACCTATGAGGATTCCGCGCTGAGCTGGGCGGCGGCTATGGATTACGCGGACGCCATGGAGGAGCTGCTGGGCGACAAATGCTTTACCACCACCGACGGCGTGTCCACGCTGAGGTGGGATCTGGACGCCCTCATCGACTGGGCGCTGAGGGACTATGACCCGGATACGTTCACCGAGGAGGAGCTGGCCGAGCTGCGCCGGGAGATGGCCAAGGAGTACAAGGAGCTGGAGTACACCCTCACCGTGGACAGCCGGGGGAACGGCAGGGTGTCTGCCCTGATCCACACCCTGCCCCAGCACATCGGGGACACCAGCGCCCGCCTGTCGCTGGAGGAGTCCGTGCGCTCGGGCCGGACGTCCATGACCGTGAATCTCCATATAGCCAACGTGGGCACCATGAAATTCACCCTCACCAGCGAGCTGCGAACCGACCCGGCCACCCCCGAGACCCAGCCCCCCGAAGGTTCCACCGTGGTGGACGCCGGGGAGATGCTGGATCCCTGAGCACAGAGGCGGGGGCACCCCCGTTAAGCCCCCTTATCCGTCACGGCCTTGCTGTGCGCCTGTCTCGTCTCCGGCTCGGCCGGCGATGGACGCCAGCCTCCGACAAGCATCGTCCCTTGAAAGTGGGAAGGTCTCTCAGTCCCCCGCGCCGCGCGGCGGCGTAACGATAGAAACCCACGAGTCATAAAAAGGAGGAACCAAGATGAAGAAACTGTTTGCACTGCTGCTGTCTCTGGCCATGACGCTGGCCCTGGCGGTACCGGCCTTCGCGGCCCCCGCCCCCGTGGACGGCGCCTACACGGTGGACGGTGAGGCTGTGCCCGCTTACACTTCGAGAGACGCCATTGGCATCATCGGCGGCGCGGACGGCCCCACGGCCATCTTTACCACCGAGATACCCGCCAACGTGGACGTGGATGCCCTCAAGACCGCTCTGGGCGGCGTGCCCGGGCAGATCGGCGTACTGGTGAACGGGGCCTATGTCCAGTTCCCGGACGCCGTCCCCGAGATCTCCAGCAGCCGCACCATGATCCCCGTCCGGGCGCTGGTGGAGACCCTGGGCGGAGAGATCGGCTACCAGGACGGGGTGGTGACCTTTGTGCTGGACGGCTATGCCTATGAGTTTACCATCGGCAGCACCACCGTGACGGTTACCCCCACTGCCGACAACAACAAGGACACCCCCAAGCCGGACGACATCGTCATGGATTGCGCCCCCTACATCAAGGGCGGTCGCACCTATGTGCCCATCCGCTTCATCAGCGAGGCCCTGGGCTACGAGGTGGGCTGGGACGGCGACTTCCAGACCACCGTGCTGCTGGATCGGGCGGCGCTGGCGGCGGAGATCGACAAGGACTTCACCATCCTCAATAAAGTGCAGGCCAACCAGGGCGCGGCCATGGAGGAGGGCAAAAACTACCAGGCCGACTTGAAGGGGAACCTGACGGTCACCGCCTTCGACACCATCAACGGCAATAAGACCTACACTGCCGACCTGTCCGGCAAGCAGAACTTCAACACGGAGGCAGCCAGCGCCCAGGTGTCCCTGAAGCTGTCCGACAATGTGAAGGACGAGCTGGTGAAGCTGCTGATCAGCGCCAACGAGGGGGATACCGCCAACCTGAGCGAGCAGGTGAATCTGGTGCTGGACGGCCTGGAGGACATGGAGATCATCCTGACCCGGAAGGGGCTGGGCTGGTTCCGGATGGCCTCTCTGGATAAGCTGGCCGGGGTGGACAACGTTTGGCTGGGCCTGGATCTGGGCGCTGAGCTGAGCGAGATGGCCTTTGCCCAGACCGGGGAGACCACCATCGGCTCCGCCCTGACAGGTGTGCTGGACGAGAACTCCGTGATCAGCGTGGCCGCTCTGGGTTCCACGGTGGGGATGATGACCGCCCTCTATGGGGATGACACCTTCACCACCGACGGCGGCGTGTCCACCCGCACCATCGGCGTGGACGACCTGATGGCGCTGTACGAGGACATGGGCCTCAGCGCCGACGATATGGAGGAGGCGAAGGCCGCCTTTGAGGAGTACCAGATTACCGTGAAAGTGGACAGCAAGGGCGGAGTTGACATGACCTGCACCGTGGAGACCGCGGCCCAGGCCGGCGTGCCCGCCATCAAGCTCACCATGGACGCGAAGCAGGACGCCGGGAACGCCACCCTAAACATGAGTCTCCACATCGCCAATCTGGGCGAGGGTAAGCTGACCCTCACCCAGACCTGGGGCACCACCATCGAGAACCCGGAGGATCAGCCTCCCGAGGGCTCCAACGTGGTGGACGCCGGGGCGCTGCTGAATCCCTGAACGATGCAAAGCCCTCCCCCGCGGGGGGAGGGCTCAGCGTGGCGAAAAGACTTTTCGCCACGTTGAGCGCGGATTTTTGGAACAAAGAACGTTCCAAAAATCCGTTGATTGAACGTGAAAGACACCCCTCCTGGGTTTCTTTCACACTATCTTCCTTCCCGGTATCGGAACAGAAGCGGCTTTTTCGATAGTCTTGGCACCGCAAAGGAAAGGCGTGATCCCCCATGGGCGCAAAACTCAAGCGGAACTGGCCAGTGGCGGCCCTCCTCGGGGTGCTGCTGCTATCGGTGATCCCCATCCTGCTGGTGGGGGACTGTGCCCACCCTTACGGGGATGATTACGCATTCTCCGAGTGGATCCATCACGCGACGGCAGACGGGCGCACTCCCCTCACCGCCCTGTTTTACACCATCAAACGCTACTACTTCGGCTGGCAGGGCACCTACGCCGGGACGGCGGTGATGGCTCTCCAGCCGGGGCTGATCGCCGAGGGGGCCTACGCCCTCACCCCTGTGGTGTTGCTGTCCGCCCTGATCCTGTCTGCTCTGGCTCTGTCCCACACCCTGCTGCGGCGGTGGCTGGGGCAGGGCCGGGGGGCGTGGCTGGGCTTTACGGCGGGGCTGCTGCTGGTGACCGTCCAGTTCCAACCCAGCCCCCACCAGGCGTTCTTCTGGTGGAACGGCTCCACCTACTACACCCTGTTCTACTGCCTCACCCTGCTGCTGGCCTGCTGCCTGATCCGGCTCCAGCTCAACCCCGGGAGGCCGGGGCTGTGGCTGGGGTTGGCGGTGGCGCTGGCGGCAGTCATCGGCGGGGGGAACTATGTGTCCGGCCTGTTTGCCTGCCTGCTGACGGCGGGCTTTGTCCTGCTGGCCCTGCTCCGGGACAAACGAAAGGTCTGGCAGCCCCTGCTGGTGGAGCTGGTACTGATCACCGGTTTCCTGATCAACGCCCTGGCCCCGGGCAACCAGGTGCGCCAGGCGTCCTCTGAGGGGCTGGGGCCGGTGCAGGCCGTGCTGCGCTCCCTCACCCTGGCGGGGGAGGACATGGTAGGCTGGTTCAACCTGCCCACCCTGGCGTTGCTGATCCTCCTGATCCCCCTGCTGTGGCAGGCGGTGGGGGGGACGGATTTTTCCTTCCCCCTGCCGGGGCTGGCCACAGTGGTGCTGTTCCTGGCCCTGGCCTGCCAGAACGCCCCCCACCTCTACGCCCTGGCCGCCCCCGGGCCGGGACGGCTGCGCAATATCGTCTATGACAGCTATCTGTGGCTGACCATCCTGTGCCTGGGCTACTGGCTGGGCTGGCTGCGCCATCGCATGGAGCGGCAGGGGCGCACCCCCCCGCCCCGGCTGGGCCGGGGTCTGGCCGCCCTGGGGCTGGCCCTGGGCTGCATCGGCTTTATCCTCAACCTCCCCAAGACCACGTCAGGCCAGTGCGTCCGAGCGCTGGCGGACGGCTCCGCCCGGGCCTATGACGCCGCCGTGCTGGAGTGGGATCGGATCCTGTCCGACCCCGACTCCGGGCCGGACGTGGTGGTGGAGGCCCTGCCCGTTCGCCCGCCCCTGCTGTACGCCTTCAATCTGGAGGAGATCCCGGACAGCTTCCCCAACATCGCCTGTGCCAACTACTATGGCAAGAACACCGTGCGCGCCCTGCCACAAACCAACAGTAAGGACTGATCCCATTGGCCAAGAAGAAAACCCCGGAACAGAAGGGACCCAAAAAGGTGGACAACCCCAACGTGCTGGGCCTGCGGGCCCAGGTGCTGGAGCAGCCCATCACCGAGACGCTGGAGCTCAACTATATGCCCTACGCCATGTCCGTCATTGTCTCCCGGGCTATCCCGGAGATCGACGGCTTCAAGCCCTCCCACCGGAAGCTGCTGTACACCATGTACCAGATGAAGCTGCTGGGCGGAGCGCGCACCAAGTCCGCCAACGTGGTGGGGGCCACCATGAAGCTCAACCCCCACGGGGACGCCGCCATCTACGACACCATGGTGCGCTTGTCCCGGGGCTACGGGGCCCTGCTCCACCCCCTGGTGGACTCCAAGGGCAACTTCGGCAAGGTGTACTCCCGGGACATGGCCTGGGCCGCCTCCCGGTATACGGAGGTGCGCCTGGATCCCATCTGCCAGGAGCTGTTCCGGGACATCGACCAGGACGCGGTGGACTTTGTGCCCAACTACGACGGCAAGCTCACCGAGCCCACCCTGCTGCCCACCACCTTCCCCAACGTGCTGGTGTCCGCCAATCAGGGCATCGCCGTCAGCATGGCGTCCAACCTGTGCGGCTTCAACCTGGGCGAGGTGTGCGACGCCGCCATCGCCTACATGAAGAACCCCGGGGTGGATCTGCTGGGTATTTTGAAGGCCCCGGACTTCTCCACCGGCGGGGAGCTGCTGTACGACGGAG
Organism: Bacillota bacterium; assembly: GCA_021768085.1. GTDB lineage: Bacteria > Bacillota > Clostridia > Oscillospirales > Oscillospiraceae > Enterenecus. Next base: position 47,589 of record JAETOJ010000012.1, on the reverse strand, counting down.
CGGCCCTCAGTGAGATCTACCGCACCGGCCGGGGGCCCGTCAAGCTGCGGGCCAAGTGGCGGTACAGCAAGGCGGACAACGTCATCGAGATCTACGAGATCCCTTACTCCACCACCGTGGAGGCCATCCTGGACAAGGTGGCCGAGCTGGTGAAGGGGGGCAAAATCCGGGAGATCGCCGATATGCGGGACGAGACGGATCTGAACGGCCTGAAGCTGGCCATCGACCTGAAGCGGGGGACGGATCCGGAAAAGCTGATGGCCCGGCTGTTCCAGGCCACCCCCCTCCAGGACACCTTCTCCTGCAACTTCAACATCCTCATCGCCGGGGTGCCCCGGGTGATGGGGGTGGGCGAGATCCTGGAGGAGTGGATTGCCTGGCGGATGGACGGGGTGCGCCGGCGCACCTGGCACGTCTGCAAGAAGAAGGAGGAGAAGCTCCACCTCCTTAAGGGCCTGAAGCGCATCCTGCTGGACATTGACAAGGCCATCCGCATCATCCGGGAGACGGAGGAGGAGGCCGAGGTGGTGCCCAACCTGATCATCGGCTTCGGCATCGACCAGATCCAGGCGGAGTACGTGGCGGACATCCGGCTGCGCAACATCAACAAGGAGTATATCCTCAAGCGGACGGAGGAGACCGCCTCCCTGGAGGACGAGATCGCCGACCTGAAGGAGATCATCAACTCCCCCGACCGGATCAAGAGGATCATCACCGAGGAGCTGCAAAACGTCAAGAAGAAATACGCCGTCCCCCGGCGCACCGAGATCGTCTACGAGTACCAGCAGGCGGTGGAGGTGCAGGCCGCGGCGGCGGAGGAGATCCCCGCCTATCCGGTGAACGTGTTCATCTCCCGGGAGGGGTACTTCAAGAAGATCACCCCCCAGTCCCTGCGCATGAGTGGCGAGCAGAAGTACAAGGAGGGGGACGGGCCGTACCTCCAGTGGGAGGGGGCCAACGGGGACGAGCTGCTGGTGTTCACCGATAAGCAGCAGTGCTACAAGACCCGCCTCAGCGACTTCGACGACGCCAAGGCCAGCGTTTTAGGCGATTACCTGCCCGCCAAGCTGGGCATGGATCCGGAGGAAAAGTTCGTGTGGGCCTGCGCCCCGGGGGACTACTCCGCCCATGTGCTGTTCTTCTTCGACAACGGCAAGGCCGCCCGGGTGGAGCTGTCCGCCTACCAGACCCAAACCCGGCGGCGGAAGCTCACCGGGGCCTACTGCGACAAGTTCCCCCTGGTGTCCGCCTGCCTGCTCCCGGAGGATCAGGAGATGGCGGTGGGATCCTCGGACGGGCGGTGCGTGGTGTTCCATACCGCGTCCCTCACCCCCAAGACCACCCGGAACACCCAGGGGGTGGGTGTCATGGCGGTGAAGGCCCGGCATAAAGTGGAGTGGGCGAAGCCCTTGGCCGCCACCCACATCGTCAACGCCGCCCGTTACCGGGCCCGCTCCCTGCCCGCCGCCGGAGCCCTCCTCAAGGAGGAAGATCGGGGGGAGGAGCAGATGACGCTGCTATAAAGCACGTTGGGGCAAGCTGCATATCCCTCGCTTCCGCCTGCGGCGAAAGTTCGTTCGTTACGCTGCCCCTCCTTTCCCCACAAAGCCCGAAGGGCGGCTTTGCGGGGGCCCCATTGCGCGCTGCGAACAGGCGCAGCGCAGCAAGACCCCATCATTGGAAAGAAGGCCGCCCTATGGCAACTGTGAAAAAGACTCTGATCTCCTTTATGATTATCACCCTGGGCGCCGCCGCCTACGCCCTGGGCTTCGTCTGGTGCTACGCCCCCAACGGCATCGCCTTCGGCGGCGTCACCGGCGTGGCCCAGATTCTCAACTATCTGATCCCGGCCCTGCCCGTGGGCGTCACCGTCATTGTGCTGAACATCCCCCTGTTCCTGCTGGGGTGGAAGCTCATCGGCGGGCGGCTGCTGGTGTCGTCGCTGTACGCCATGTTCCTCTCATCGGTATTCATCGACCTGCTCACCGCCGTCTATTCCTGGCAGCCCATGGATCCCATGCTGGCCACCATCTTCGGCGGGGTGCTGATGGGGCTGTCCCTGGGGCTGGTGTTCCAGCAGGGAGCCACCACCGGCGGCACCGACCTGCTGGCCCGGCTGCTGAAGCTGAAGCTGGCGTGGCTGCCCATGGGCAAGCTGCTGATGGGCATCGACCTGGCGGTGATCCTGTCGGTGGCGGCGGCCTTCGGCACGCTGAAGGCAGCCCTGTACGGGCTGGTGGCGCTGTATATCACGTCCATCGTCATGGACGGGGTGCTGTACGGCATGGACAAGGCCAAGGTGGCCTACATCATCAGCGACCGGAACAAGGAGATCTCGGAGGCCATTTTCAAGGGGCTGGATCGGGGGGTCACCATCCTCCACGGCCAGGGGGCGTACACGGGGAAGGAGAAGGACGTGCTGATGTGCGCCTTCAAGCAACGGGAGATCACCGCCATCAAGGCGGCGGTGAAGGAGATCGACCCCAACGCTTTCCTCATTGTGTGCGACGCCCATGACGTGCTGGGCGAGGGCTTCAAAGAATATAAGAAGGACGATCTGTAGGGCGGGGCGACCCCGGCCCGTCGCACCATGAACGGAAGGCACCGGCACAAACGGCCCGCCGGGTCGTCGCGCCCTACTGAGCGCAAAAGGGGGGCTCGCAGTGAAAAAGCGCATATTGGCCCTGCTGCTGTGCCTGGGGTTGCTACCCCTGGGGGGCTGCGCCGCCATGCTGGAACGGGGCCACGTGTCCTCCGCCGACCATGTGGACTACGCCGTAGAGGATGATGACGAGTCCATCCTCCGGGCGGAGAGCTATGCGGGGCTGGTGAATTCCATCCTGTATATGGTGGACGGGCACCGGGGAGGCGGTACCATCCGGCTGTACCATTATGCCGGGGACGTGGAGGCGGATCTGGCCGCCGCCCGGGAGGCGGTGCTCCAGACGCCGGTGGGGGCCTACGCCGTGGGGACGCTGGAGCTGGACAGCACCCGGATCCTCACCTACTATGAGGTGAAGCTCACCATCCGCTACACCCGCACCGCCCGGGAGGTGGAGGATATCCCGGACGTGATGGGTCTGACCGGAGTGCGGCAGGAACTGAACCGGCTGGTGTCCGAGCGGCGGCGGAGCGTCACCTTCCTGGCCTCCTATTTCACCGGGGACAAGTCGCTGGTGGAGCAGCTGTTCCGCCTGGCCTGCCAGGGGGTTCCGGAGCTGTTCCGGCACCACCAGCTGAGCGCCTCCGGAGACGGGACGGGGATCTCGGTGGCCCTCTACCCCGAGACGGGGGCCCGCCGGATCATCGAGGTGAAGCTGAACCTCCCCTTCGGGACAGATGGGGAGGAGCAGAGCTACGCGGAACAGCTGGAGGTGGCGTCCTCCGCGCTGCTGGAGGAGCATCCCCCCGCCGGGGAGGGCTACACAGTGGAGGAGCTGGCCGCCCTCGTCCGGACCACCGCTGTGACCTGGGAGGAGGAGGGCTCTGACCTGGCGCTGGACGCGCTATCCGGGGCGGGGGCCTCCGACTTCGGCCTGCTGATGGCCATGGAGCACCTGTGCCGCCAGTGCGGGATTGGGGTGGAGCCGGTGGACGGAGGTCAAGGCCTGTGGCTTATTGTGAACACCCCCCAGGGCAGCCGGCATCTGCTGCCCCAGTCCCTGCGGCCCGTTCCTCCGCCAGAGGACGGGGAGGAGCGGTCGGAGCCGGAGTTCCGCCTGTATACCGACCGGGAGCTGACGGAGCTGGGCTATGAGTGGGCCACGTCGCTGTACCCGGTGTGCCTGGATACGGGGACGGGGGGATAGATCAGATTGCCTGTTGCTTTTCTGCGGGAAAACGGATATAATAAATGGGTTCCGGCCTGGCCCGGAACCCATTCAAATTTTTACCGAGGAGTGACAGACATGGCAGAAGAACTGAACGTCTCTATGAGCCAGAACTTTATCCACGACTTTATCGACGAGGACATCGCTCAGGGCGGGCAGTACGCGGGCATGGCTGTCCACACCCGTTTCCCGCCCGAGCCCAACGGCTACCTGCACATCGGCCACTGCAAGGCCCTGACCATCGACTTCGGCACCGCCGAGAAGTACGGCGGCCTGTGCAACCTGCGCATGGACGACACCAACCCCTCCAAGGAGGACGTGGAGTACGTGGAGGCCATCCAGGAGGACATCCACTGGCTGGGCTTCGACTGGGGGGATCGGTTCTTCTACGCCTCCGACTACTTCCCTCAGATGTATGAGTACGCGGTGGAGCTGATCAAGAAGGGGCTGGCCTACGTGTGCGAGCTGTCCCCGGAGGAGTTCAAGGAGCACCGGGGCACCATCGGCGTGCCCGCCACCTCCCCCTGGCGGGATCGGCCCGTGGAGGAGTCGCTGGATCTCTTTGAGCGGATGAAGAACGGGGAGTTTCCCAACGGCAAGTACACCCTGAGGGCCAAGATCGACCTGGCCAGCGGCAACTTCAATATGCGGGATCCGGTGATCTACCGGATCAACCACGCCCACCACCACCGGCAGGGGGACAAGTGGTGCATCTACCCCATGTACGACTTCGCCCATCCCATTGAGGACGCCCTGGAGGGCATCACCCACTCCCTGTGCTCCCTGGAGTTTGAGAACCACCGGCCCCTGTACGACTGGGTGGCGGAGCACGTGTCCATCCCCTACCACAAGCCCCGTCAGATCGAGTTCGCCAGGCTGGGCATCGACCACACCGTCATGTCCAAGCGGAAGCTGCGCCAGCTGGTGGAGGAGGGCCGGGTGTCCGGCTGGGACGACCCCCGTATGCCCACCCTGTGCGGCCTACGCCGCCGGGGGTACACCCCCAAGTCCATCCGCAACTTCTGCGACCGGGTGGGGGTCACCAAGTCGGACAACACCATCGAATACGCCTTCCTGGAATACTGCCTCCGGGAGGATCTGAACGACACCGCCCGCCGGGTGATGGCGGTGCTGCGGCCGGTGCGGCTGACCCTTGTCAACTACCCGGAGGGGCAGACCGAGACCTTCGAGGTGGAGAACAACCCCCTGCACCCGGAGGAGGGCACCCACACCGTCACCTTCTCCCGGAATCTGTGGGTGGAGGCAGAGGACTTCCTCACCGAGCCCATCCCCAAGTTCAAGCGGCTGTGCCCCAACGGCCCGGAGTGCCGCCTGAAGGGGGCGTATCTCATCAAGTGCATGGGCTATGAGACGGACGAGACGGGGCGGGTGGTGGAGATCACCGCCCAGTACGACCCGGACAGCCGGGGAGGCAATCCCGCCGACGGCCGGAAGGTGAAGGGGGCCACCATCCACTGGGTGGACGCGGCCACCGCCGTGGATGCGGAGGTGCGGCTGTATGACAGCCTGTTCTCCGATCCGGAGCCGGACGCGGCGGGGAAGGACTTCCTGGAGTGCCTGAACCCCAACTCCCTGGAGGTGCTCACCGGCTGCAAAGTGGAGGCGGGGCTGGCGGACGCCCAGCCGTCGGAGCGGTTCCAGTTCCTGCGGCAGGGGTATTTCTGCGCGGACAGCAAGGACAGCAAGCCGGGGCATCTGGTGTTCAACCGCTCGGTGAGCTTGAAGGACAGCTATAAGCCGTAATCAGGGTCGAAAAACAGCCCGGGCGGAGCACCAATCTTCCGTCCGGGCTTTATTCCGTCAACGCCTCCCGCAGGTGGGCCACCGCCCGCCGCTCGATGCGGGACACCTGCACCTGGCTCACGCCTAAGACCTTGGACACCCTGTCCTGGGTCAGGTTCTTGTAGAACCGCAGCAGGATCACCATCCGCTCCCGCTCCGGCAGGTTGTCGATGGCGTGGCGCAGGGCCAGCTTTTCCACCAGCTCGTCCTCAATGCCCTCGTCGCCCAGCACCGCCTCCAGGGAGAAGCCGCCCTCCCCCGTCTCCTCCTGGAGGGAGGCCACCGACAGCACCGCCGTGTCCGCCGCGGCGATCTCCTCCGGCTCCAGCCCGGTGGCGGCGGCCAGCTCGCCCACCGTGGGCTCTCGGCCCAGCCGCTGGGTCAGCTCCTGCCGCCGCTGGCGCAGGGCCATGGCCCGCTCCTTCGTCCCCCGGCTCACCTTCACCGCCCCGTCGTCCCGGAGGAAGCGCCGGATCTCCCCGGCGATCTTGGGCACGGCGTAGGTGGAGAACTGGGTGCCGTAGGCGGTGTCAAACCCCCGGATGGCCTTCAAAAACCCCAGACAACCCAGCTGGTACAGATCCTCCGGATCCACCCCCCGGCCGTAGTACCGCCGGGCCACCGACCAGATCAGGCCGCTGTTGTCCAGCAGCAGCCGCTCGCAGGCGTCGTTGTCGCCGGCCTTGGCGGCCTCCAGCAGGGCGGGGGCGTCCAGCCCCCTCACCGGGCTCCGCCCGCCCGGGGGGCCAGGCGTTTCCGCATGGTGACGGTGGTGCCCTTCCCGGGCTGGGAGCGCACCTTCAGCTTGTCCATAAAGCTCTCCATGATGGTGAAGCCCATGCCGGATCGCTCCTCGCCGCCGGTGGTGTAGAGGGGGGTGCGGGCCTTGTCCACGTCGGGGATGCCCACGCCGGAGTCCTTCACCTGGATCTCCAGCCAGCCCTCCTCGTAGAGCCGCAGGCGCAGGGTGATCTTGCCCAGCCGGTCGGGGTAGGCGTGGACGATGGCGTTGGTGACCGCCTCGGACACGGCGGTTTTGATGTCCGCCACCTCGTCCAGGGTGGGATCCAACTGGGCGGCGAAGCAGGCCGCACAGGCCCGGGCAAAGCCCTCGTTGGCGGAGCGGGAGGTGAAGGTGATGGTCACCTGATCCGTAGCTTTCATCTTATGTAGCCCTCCTTATTCAAATGGGATCAGCCGGCCTACCCCGGCGGCGTCCAGCACCCTGCGGGCCTGGGCGGGGATATGGGAGGCCCGCAGGGTGCCCCCGTGCCGCTCCATCTGCCGCAGGGCCCGCAGCAGCACGGCGATGCCCGAGCTGTCCATAAAGGTGACGCCGGACAGATCCAGGGTGAGCCGGGAGGGCAGGCGCTCTGCGATGGCCTCGTCCAGCTGGGCCATCATGTCCCGGGCGGCGTGGTGGTCAATCTCGCCGGACAGGGCGATGGTGAGGCCGCTGTCCCGGCCGGTGATGGTGATGGGCATGGCTTGTCCCTTCCTTGTGTCAAAAATAAGCGCGGTACGGGGTTGTCCCGTATCGCGCTTATTATAGTATACCCCGTTGGGCGGATTTTGTTGAAGGGGAAACCAGAAACTGGAAAATTTCAGCGGCGTTATTCAGCAGGGTAGCTGTCCAGCACCCGATAGAGCTGGGAGAGTACGTGCTCCCGGACAGCCTGGGGGCAGCCCTCCCCCTGATAATCCAGTTCAATGTCGTAATAGGAATACAGGGTGACGATATACAGGGCGCCGTCATGGACAAAATGACCGCCGCAGGTGAATTCACCCCATCCAAATCCAGATTCCGGGGGATCATCCGCCGCGATGAGTTCCGCCACGTCACCGTTGGCCATGGCGTAGGTTCCTAACAGCTCAGCGTCCTTGGGACTGTTGCCATATCTGCCGTAGATTTGCTCCCGATCCGCCGGGAAGTTTTCCGTATAGACGTACACTGACGTGGAGACTGACAAATTGTCCTCCAGTTTCGTTTCGCTGACGGGGCGGATATGGATCGTTTTGAGCGGGCCGATGGTATCGTCGCCTGATCCCGTCAGCGCCCACAGGGTGGCGCGCACGCCGGTTTCCGGCACGATGCTGTGGTCGGGCCAGATGAGGGGGACGGCCTCCCCAAGGAACGCCTGCGCCTCCGCTTGGGTGTCGAAGCCGGCGCCGACATAGGCTTCGCCGCCGCGGGCCTCATAGGCGGCCCGCAGCTCCGGGCTGAACGCGTCCATGGGGCGGCGGATGACGTCGCCGGATACCCGGTAGCCGAACCAGTCCCCCTGCCCGTCGCTGTAGGCATGGTGCTGTACCGTAAGGCGGTAGACGGTGGCGGCGGCGAAGGCGGTGCCCACCAGCGCCAGACACAGGCAGGCGGCGATGAGCCCCGCCCGGGCCACCCTGGGCAGGCGGCGCTTGGCGGGCGCATCAAAATCGGCCTCCTCAATGAGGTCGGGGGGCAGGCCGGTCATGAGGTTCAATACGTCCTCTTTTTTCACAGAAAACCCTCCTTTTGCAGTTGTGCGCGCAGCCTGTTCCGGGTGCGGGACAGCACGCTCTTGGTTTTGCTCACGCTCCAGCCCAGGCGGCGGGCGGCGTCCTCCACCCGGTCGCCGTACCAGTAGCGGCGCAGGAAGGCGGCGCGGATCTCCCTTGGCTGGGCGCGGAGGAAACAGGCGATGGCGTCCAGCAGGGCGCGGCGGGCGGCCTCCTCCTCCGGGCCGTCCCCTGGGGGCAGGCAGGAGGCCAGCTCCAGGGCCGCCTCGTCCACCGTGGGCGGGCGGCGGCTGTTCTCCCGGCCCAGGGCCAGGGCCCGGTGGCGGACGATGGCCGCCAGCCAGCCCTTGAAATGCTCCGGCCGGGCGGGCGGGATGGCCCGCCACACCGCCAGGAAGCTGTCGTTGAGGCACTCGTCCACGTCCCGGGGGTCGGACAGGAGGCGGGACGCCACGGCGCGGCAGTAGGGGCCGTATTGGGATTTTAGGGCGGGGATCGCGTCCTCCGAGCGGGCAGTGAACAGGGCGATGAGATGGGCGTCTGTCATGGCGTCACTTCCTTTCCGGGGCGGGAACCGGCTCCTGTCTCTATAGAGTGCCCTTGGGGGCGGTTGGTTGCAGGTGTTTGCAAAAAAATTTCCCGCCGGGGGCGGGAAATTGAGCAGAGCGTGGGCGCTTGCACCGGCCCCTGTTTACAGGGCCACCTGGGGCTGGAAGTACAGAGGCGGCAGGGCAAGGTGGAGGGCCAGGGCTCCGGCGGCCCACCAGAGGGCCAGAACGGCGGGGTGGTTGGTGAGGAATAGACCCGCCGCAAACTGGAACGGCGGCAGGGCGGGGGTGAGGAACGCGGCAAAGCCCAGCGTCCAGTAAGCCGCCGGCAGGATCAGAATGCAGGCCAGAACAATGGCGGCGATCCGGGCCCTCCGCGGTGTGGGCCGCGCGGCGCCCCGGCCCGCCAGCCAGACGCTGTGCAGCCCCAGCAGGAACAGCACGGCGGCTCCCCAGCACAGGGGCATAAAGCAGATGGAGCGCATCATCTGCATATAGTAGCGGAAGGAGAGGGAGACGCCGTCCAGCCAGTGGTGGACGGAGGTTCCAATGGGGGAGATCAGGAACAGCAGGAACGGGATGGCAAACAGCACTCCGCGGAGGATGAGCCGCCAGCGGCACTTCTTGTTGAAAGTCATCATGGTGTTTCCCTCCTTGTTATTGCTTTTATAGATAAAGGATAACATAGCTGGTGAAAAAGGTCAACACAGAATTGGCCAGCAGGGCCTCCCCCTCTTGGGCGCTTCCAAAACCGCCCCGGAGAGGGAGGCTGTTTTCGTGCAAAATCCCAGCTTGCAACTTCCGCCGGCTTCTGGTATGATAGGTCGAACGCAAAGGAGGGGAACAAGATGCGCCAGTTTACGCCGCTGTTTTTCAAAGCGCCCGGCTGCGGGCGTTCTGTTCCCTTTTCCACGTAGCTGAGACAATCGCCGTTTTTCGGTGGTTGTCTCTTTTTTTGCGCGGAGCCGTACCATGACATTTGAAAGGGAGAGAGTAGAGTATGACAAATCAGGAACCTGTCCGCGACGCCCGCACCCTGGGCGTGCCCAAGATGTTGATCCTGGGCCTCCAGCACATGTTCGCCATGTTCGGGGCCACCATCCTGGTGCCCATCATCGTCAGCAACCAGTACAACCTGCCCCTGTCCGTCCAGACCACCCTGTTCTTCGCCGGCATCGGCACCCTGTTCTTCCACCTGTGCGCCAAGCTGAAGGTGCCCGCCTTCCTGGGCTCCTCCTTCGCCTTCCTGGGCGGCTTCGAGGCGGTGTCCAAGCTGGACGCCGGGAAGTTCGCCGGGATGGAAGCGGCGGAAAAGCTCCAGTACGCTTGCGGCGGCATCGTGGTGGCCGGCCTGCTGTATCTGGTGCTGGCCCTGCTGGTGAAGGTGGTGGGGGTGCGCAAGGTGATGCGCTTCCTGCCCCCGGTGGTGACCGGGCCCATCATCATCTGCATCGGCCTGAACCTGGCCCCCTCCGCCGTGAGCAACGCCGCCACCTGCTGGCCCCTGGCCCTTATCGCCCTGGCCGTCATCGTGGTGTTCAACATCTGGGGCAAGGGGATGTTCAAAATCATCCCCATCCTGCTGGGCGTCGTCATCGCTTACATTGCCGCCATCATCATGAACGCCTGTGGCGTAACCAACGCCGACGGCTCCGCCATCTTGAATTTTGAGGCGGTGGCCAAGGCCGGCATCGTGGGCCTGCCTCCCTTCCAGATCGCCAAGTTCGACCTGTCCGCCATCCTGGTGATGGCCCCCATCGCCATCGCCGCCATGATGGAGCACATCGGCGATATGTCTGCCATCTCCGCCACCGTGGGCGAGAACTTCATCGAGGATCCCGGCCTGCACCGTACCCTCATCGGTGACGGCATCGCCACCTCCCTGTCCGCCCTGTTCGGCGGCCCCGCCAACACCACCTATGGTGAGAACACCGGCGTGCTGGTGCTGTCCAAGGTCTATGACCCCCGGGTCATCCGGCTGGCCGCCATCTACGCGGTGGTGCTGGGCTTCATTCCCAAGATGAGCGAGCTCATCGGCTCCATGCCCACCGCCATCGTGGGCGGCATCAGCTTCATGCTCTACGGCATGATCTCCGCCATCGGCGTGCGCAACGTGGTGGAGAATCGGGTGGACTTCACCAACTCCCGGAACCTGATTATTGCCGCGGTGATTCTGGTGTGCGGCCTGGGCTTCTCCGGCGGCCTCACTTTCCAGGTGGGCGGCGCATCCATCACGCTGACCTCCCTGGCCATCGCCGCCATCGCGGGGATTGTGCTGAATGCCATCCTGCCGGGCAAGGACTACGAGTTCGGCTCCGACGTGACCGATGGGCGGTCCGCGGATTTTGGGCGGTATTGATCCAGCTCCAGCATGACACAAGGCCCCTCGGCGTAAGCCGGGGGGGCCTTGTTATTTCCCTGATTTCTTGCTATAATAGACTCATTCAAAAGGATGGAGGGTATTCTTTATGTATGACGTGCTGATCATCGGCTGCGGCATCACCGGCGCGGCCGCTGCCTTCCAGCTGTCCAAATACCAGCTGAAGGTGGGCATTTTGGAGCGGGAGAACGACGTGGCCCTGGGCACCACCAAGGCCAACTCCGCCATCCTCCATGCCGGATATGACCCGAAGCCGGGGACGCTGATGGCGAAGCTCAACGTCCGGGGGGTGGAGCTGGCCCGGGAACTGTGCGGCCAGCTGGATGTGCCCTACCACAACTGCGGCTCGCTGGTGCTGGCCTTCTCGGAGGAGGAGCGGCCCGCGGTGGAGGAGCTGTACCGCCGGGGGACGGCCAACGGCGTGCCGGGGCTGAGGCTGCTCACCGGGGACGAGGCCCGGGCGCTGGAGCCCAACCTGTCGGAGAAGGTGGTGGCAGCCCTCTACGCCCCCTCCGCCGCCATCTGCTCCCCTTGGGAATATTGTCTGGCCTTGGCGGAGACGGCGGTGAAAAACGGCGTGGAGTTGCATTTGAGCACCGCCGTTACCGGTTTGGAGCAGACGGTGGGGGGCTGGACGGTGCGCACCAGCAAGGGGGAGTTCCAGAGCCGCTTCGTGCTCAACGCCGCCGGGGTGGATGCCGCCATTGTCCACGACCTGGCCGCCCCCCACGCCTTTGACATCCACCCCAGCCGGGGGCAGTATTACCTGCTGGACAAGAGCGAGGGAGGTCGGGTGAGCCGGGTGATCTTCCAGTGCCCCAGCAAGGCGGGTAAGGGGGTACTGGTGGCCCCCACCGTCCACGGCAACCTCATCGTGGGCCCCGACGCGGAGCGGGTGGAGGGGAACGACACTGCCACCACCGGGGACGGCCTGCGCTTCGTCCGGGAGACGGCCCGGAAGTCCGTGCCCTCCGTCAATTTCCGGGAGTCCATCCGCAACTTTGCCGGGGTGCGGGCGTCCACCGACCGGGAGGACTTCATTTTGGAGGAGAGCGCCCCCGGCTTCATCGATCTGGCGGGGATCTGCTCGCCGGGGCTGTCCGCCGCCCCCGCCATCGGGGAGTACGCGGCAGAGCTGCTGCAAAAGGCGGGGCTGGCGCTGGAGCGGAAGGACGACTTTGTGTGCGAGCGCCGCCGCACCCGCTTTAAGGAACTGTCCCCCCAGGAGCGGGGGGCGCTGGTGGAGCGGGAACCCGCCTTTGGCCGGGTGATCTGCCGGTGCGAGACGGTCACCGAGGGGGAGATTTTGGAGGCGCTCCACGGCCCCATCCCCCCCTGCTCGGTGGACGGGGTGAAGCGCCGGGTGAACGCGGGCATGGGCCGCTGCCAGGGGGGCTTCTGCGGGCCCCGGGTGGTGGACATTCTGGCCCGGGAGCTGCACAAGTCCCCCGGGGAGATCGTGCAGGATCAGGCGGGCTCCTGGCTGCTGGATCGGGAGACGAAAACCCCGCCGGAAGGAGGCATGAGCCATGTATGACCTCATTGTGATCGGCGGGGGGCCCGCCGGGCTGGCCGCGGCCTGCGCCGCCTGGGAGGGCGGCCTGCGCTCCATTTTGATTGTGGAGCGGGATAAGGAGCTGGGCGGAATCCTGAACCAGTGCATCCACAACGGCTTCGGCCTGCACTACTTTAAGGAGGAGCTCACCGGGCCGGAGTATGCCGGGCGGTTTGTGAAGCTGCTGGGCGAGACCGGTGTGGAGGTGCGGCTGGACACCATGGTGCTGGAGGTCACCGGCGACCGCCAGGTACACATGGTGGGCAAGTCCACCGGCTACCGGGTGGAGGAGGCCCAGTCCATCGTGCTGGCCATGGGCTGCCGGGAGCGCACCCGGGGGGCCATCGCCATCCCCGGCACCCGCCCCGCCGGGGTGTTCACCGCCGGGGCCGCCCAGCGGTACGTGAACATGGAGGGCTGGATGCCCGGCAAGCGGGTGGTGATTTTAGGCAGCGGCGACATTGGGCTCATCATGGCCCGGCGCATGACCCTGGAGGGGGCCAAGGTGCTGGCCTGCGTGGAGGTGATGCCCTACTCCGGCGGGCTGAACCGGAACATCGTCCAGTGCCTCCACGACTACGATATTCCGCTGTACCTGTCCCACACTGTCACCGATATCCGGGGGAAAGACCGGGTGGAGCAGGTGGTGGTGTCGGAGGTGGACGAGGGCCGCAATCCCATCCCCGGCACCGAGATGGTGTTCGACTGCGACACCCTGCTGCTGTCGGTGGGGCTGATCCCGGAGAACGAGCTCACCCGGCAGGCGGGCATTGTCATCGACCGCCGCACTAACGGCGCGGTGGTATACGAGAATATGGAGACCTCCCTGCCCGGGGTGTTCGCCTGCGGCAACGTGTGCCACGTCCACGACCTGGTGGACTTTGTGACGGCGGAGAGCCAGAAGGCTGGGGCCGCGGCGGCGGCCTATGTGCGGGGCGGCGGGGAGACCGTCCAAGGCCGGGTGCTGGAGGTCAAAAACGGGGACGGGGTGACCTACACCGTGCCCCAGCACGTCCGGCCCCACCGGGTGGACAAGCTGTGCGGGCTGTTCTTCCGGGTGAACCGGGTGTGCGGAGACAGCGAAATTTTGGTGACATCCGGGGACACCCAGATTGCCCGCTTCAAGCGGGAACACCTGGCCCCCGGCGAGATGGAGCATATCGACCTGCCCCGGGCCCTGCTGGACAGGGCGGAGGGGGAGCTCACCGTGTCCATCCGGGAGGTGGAGCAATGAAGGAACTGATCTGCATCGTCTGCCCCAAGGGGTGCCATCTGAAGGTGGACGAGGAAAAGGGTTTTGCCGTCACCGGCAACGCTTGCCCCCGGGGGGCGGAGTATGGGAAACTGGAGCTGACGAACCCCACCAGGGTGGTGACCTCCACCGTGCGGTGTGAGGGCGGCGCCTACCCCCGGTGTCCGGTGAAAACCGACCGGGCCGTCCCCAAGGGGAAGATCTTCGAGGTGATGGCCGCGCTGGAGGGGATCACCCTGTCCGCCCCCGTGGCGGTGGGGCAGGTGGTGCTGGAGAACGTGTGCGGCACCGGGGCCAACGTGGTGGCAACGAGGGAGTTCCTTTTTCTCGAGAGAAAAAGGAACCAAAAAGAGCTTTAAGCCGTTTCCAACAGAGCGAATATCGATCTGCTGATGCTCGGTAACAAACCGCACAGCGTAACCAACCGAAAGGAGTTATCCGCTTATGGGCAAATACATCCTCGCCCTGGATCAGGGCACTACCAGCTCCCGGGTGATCCTGTTCGACCGGGATCAGAACATTTTAGGTGTGAGCCAGAAGGAGTTCACCCAGTACTACCCCCACGAGGGTTGGGTGGAGCACGACGCCATGGAGATCTGGTCGTCCCAGTACGCCACCATGATGGAGGTGGTGGCCCAGTCGGGCGTGGCCCCGGAGGACATCGCCGGCATCGGCATCACCAACCAGCGGGAAACCACCATTCTGTGGGATAAGGAGACGGGCCGGCCCGTCTGCAACGCCATCGTGTGGCAGTGCCGCCGGACGGCTCCCATCGTGGATCAGCTGCTGGCTGACGGTTTAGGCGATCACATCCGGCAGACCACTGGGCTGATCCCCGACGCCTACTTCTCCGCCACCAAGATCAAGTGGATCCTGGATCACGTGGAGGGGGCCAGGGAGAAGGCCCGGCGGGGGGAGATCCTGTTCGGCACGGTGGATAGCTGGCTGGTGTGGAAGCTTACCGGCGGGGCGGCCCACGTCACCGACGTGACCAACGCCTCCCGCACCATGCTGTTCGACATCCACAAGCTGGACTGGGACGAGACGCTGCTCAGCGCCCTGGACATCCCCCGGGCCATGCTGCCCCAGGTGCGCTCCTCCAGCGAGATCTACGGCTATGCCGACATTCAGGGGGTGCAGGTGCCCATCGCGGGCATCGCCGGGGATCAGCAGGCGGCCCTGTTCGGCCAGACCTGCTTCCAGCCGGGGGACGCGAAAAATACCTACGGCACCGGCTGCTTCCTGCTGATGAACACCGGGGAGAAGCCCTGCGAGAGCAAAAACGGCCTGCTCACCACCATTGCCATCGGCTTGAATGGAACGGTGCAGTATGCCCTGGAGGGTTCCGTGTTTGTGGGCGGGGCGGTGATCCAGTGGCTGCGGGACGAGCTGCGCTTCTTCACCGACTCCAGCGACGCGGAGTATTACGCCCAGAAGGTGCCTGACAACGGCGGGGTGTATTTAGTGCCCGCCTTCACCGGCCTGGGCGCGCCTTACTGGGATATGTACGCCCGGGGGGCCATCGTGGGCCTTACCCGGGGCACCAAGCGAGAGCACATCATTCGGGCCGCCCAGGAGTCCATCGCCTACCAGGTGGCGGATCTGGTGGGGGCCATGGAGGCGGACACCGGCCTGCCCCTCAGCGCCCTGAAGGCGGACGGCGGGGCCAGCCGGGATCGGTTCCTCATGCAGTTCCAGGCGGACATCGTGGGCCGGGAGGTGCGCCGCCCCGCCATCCGGGAGACTACGGCGCTGGGCGCGGCCTACCTGGCGGGGTTGGCCACTGGCGTGTGGAGCGGCACGGACGAGATCAAGCGGCTGTGGATGTGCGACAACAGCTTCCAGCCCGCCATGGCCCCAGAGGTCCGGGAGCGGCTGCTGTCCGGTTGGCACCGGGCGGTGGGCCGCAGCCGGGACTGGGCGCGGTAGTACTTTTTCTCGAGAGAAAAAGTACCAAAAGGGTCTTAGACCCGCGAGCTTGAAACCGTTCCGCCGTGGGCAATCCAGGAGACGTTCTGCGTCGGCAACGGTACGAGCCGGTCAAGACAAAAAGCAGCCCCCCGGCAAAAGCCGGGGGGCTGTCTGTTATCGGATGCCGGCGGGGATGTGGCCGCCGTTCTTCAGGCGGAACTTCTTCGTCTCGTCCTCCAACAGGTGAACCTGCTCGAACAGCTCGGAGCTGACGGCGGCGGATTCCTCACTGCTGGCGGAGTTGGTCTGCACCACGGAGGAGATCTGCCCGATGCCCTCGGTCACCTGGGACAGGGACTCGGCCTCCTGGTGGACGGCGTCGGTGATGGAGTGGATGGCCTTGTCGGACTGTACCACCAGCTCCAGGGCCTGCCGCAGGGACTTGGACACCTCGCCCACGATCCGGCTGCCCCGTTCGGTGGACTGGACGGAGTTCTCGATGAGATCCTTGGTGGCCTTGGCGGCCTCGTCGGACTTGGAGGCCAGATTGCGCACCTCGTCCGCCACCACGGCGAAGCCCTTGCCCGCCGACCCGGCGCGGGCGGCCTCCACCGCCGCGTTCAGGGCCAGGATGTTGGTTTGGAAGGCAATATCCTCAATGGTGGCGATGATCCGGCCGATCTGCTCGGAGGAGTCCGCGATGTCCGCCATGGCGTCCACCATCTCCTCCATCTGCTTGCTGCTGAGGGTGACCTGCTCGCTGGTGAGCTTGGCGCTCTGCTGGGCGTTGGCGGCGGCCTCCACGTTGCGGCTGGCGCTCTTGGACAGGTCATCCACTGTGGCGTACAGCTCCTGCACCGCGCTGGCCTGCTCCGTGGCCCCCTGGGCCAGGGCCTGGGCCCCGCTGGACAGCTGCTCGGCGTGGTTGGCCACCCGCTGCTCGGCCTGAACGATGCTGCCCATGGCGCCGGAGATGGACACGGTGAAGCGATCCAGCGCTTCCTCAATGGACTGGAAGTCGCCGATGTACCGGGCAGCGGTGGACACGTCGAAATTGCCCCGGGACAGTTCGGACATCACCCGGTCGATGTCCTCCACATACTCCTTGACGCGGCCCATAGACTCCTCCAGGGTCAGGGCCAACTGGCCCAGCTCGTTTTTGGAGCGGTAGCCCAGATCCAGGTTGAGGTGGCCCTCCTGGAGGGGCTGAACCCGCTGGGTGATCTGCACCAGAGGCTTGATGACGTACCGCAACACATAGACCACCAGGCTGATCAAGGCCACCAGGGCCAGCACCAGGCAGATCACGGTGGAAAAGTGCATAAAGGCGATGGTGCTGTTCATCGTCTCCGTGCACTCGCTGCTCAGGGCGGTACCCCGCTCCACCACCTTGTCCAGCAGGCCCACCAGGGTGGTGAGGTTGGCCTGGATCGTCTCCTGATAATACTGCTGGGCGATGGTGCGGCTGTTGGAATACAGCCCCAGGGCGGTGCCCGCGGAGGCGTGGAGCTCCTTGTGGAGGGGCTCGATCTGGGCGCGCAGGGCCTCGATCTGGCTGTCCGGCAGGTTCAGATCGGAGTAGAGCCACTTGCCCAGCACGCAGCTGGTGTGATCCATGCTGCCGGTGAACTCGGCGCCGGAGTACAGGGCGTTGCTCAGGTTGGCTGACCACTTGTAGTGGGCCACCTCCGCCTGCTGCACCTGGCTGAGCACATTGGCGGCCCGGACGCTTTTATCCTGGGTGGCCTCAATGCGGAGAATGTTCATCGTAGTCATGCCGCTGAACAGGAAGATGGCCACGATGGCGCAGACGACGCGGATACTGACGGATCGTTTGATACTGGTACCCATGGGATAGGTCCTCCTTCTCGCTTTTTTCAAGGGGCTTCGGGGGAGCGGCGCGGGGCCTATCCCCCCGCCGCGGCAGGCGCGGCAGGCTGTTGGACAGATTACATACTTATTTTAGCACAGCGCCCCGGCGTATGCAAGAATTTTGTGGAAGGGATCGTATTTTTTCCAGGACTCCCTGTTCCCGGCTTCTCCGCAACCTGGGGTTGACAAAAAAATAACCCCCGATTGGTGGCGGGCGGGGGCGTTTCATGGTATCATAGGGCCAAAGGAAAGGAGGCGGAGGCCATGACGGTGGGACAGCGGATCGCGCAGAAACGCAGGGAGCTGGGCCTGTCCCAGGAGGGGCTGGGGGAAAAGCTGGGGGTGTCCCGGCAGGCCATCTATAAATGGGAGTCGGACGCCGCCCTCCCGGAGATCGAGAAGCTGGTGAACCTAAGCCGAGAGTTCGGCGTGTCGGTGGGCTGGCTGCTGGGCGAGGAGGACGGGGCCCCGGAGCGGCCCGAGCTGACAGCAGAGCAGCTGCGCATGGTGGAGGAGATCGTGGGGCGCTACCTGGACGCACGGACACGGGAGCACACCGTGATCCTGCGGGAGACGGTGGAGCCGGAGGAGGGCGGCGGGGAGCCCCCATCCAACCCGGAGGGGGAGAGCAGGACGGGGCCGGCGGGCGTGCGCTGGCTGAAACGCTGGGGGCTGGCCTGGGTGGCGCTGGCGGCGCTGACTGTCACCGTAATGGTGTTTTTCAACTTGTTTGACAGGCTGAACAGCGTGAGGCAGGACTATCAGATCCTGCAAAATTCTGTCTCCAACATCCGGGAGGATGTGAACAGGCAGATCAACGGTATCGCCGGGCGGGTGGAGGACGTGCTCCAGAGCCAGAACGCCCTCACGGCGGAGCAGAGCGCCCAGGTGGTAGAGACCGACTGCCGGGCCAACACCGCCACCATCCAGGCCCGGGCGGTGCCTCGCACCTATGTGGAGGGGATGACGGCGGAGTTCACGGTGGTGAGCGGCGGGGAGATTTTTGCCGCAGCCGGGGAACTGGGGGAAAACCATGCCTTCACCGCCCGGATCACGGTTCCCCTCACCGACGAGATCACGGTGTCTGCGGCCTTCCTAAACGGGGATCAGCGGCAGACCCAGGTGCTGGAGCAGTTCGACGGGCTGTACTCCGGCAGCTTTGCCAGCGTGGAGCTTCTCGGCGGGATGGACAGAGCCGCCAAAGTCCAGGGGGCCTCAGCTTGGACGGTTACCATGCAAAGGGTGGAGGTGTTCTGCTCCGATGCCTATGGCAACCCCCCAAAGCTGGCCAGCCTGCGGGTGGGCCTGTTTCAGGATCAGAAGCTGATGGAATGGCTCACCGAGGAGAGTCGGAACGACGATATCGGCTGGAGGGCTTTCCGGTTGGAGGAGGAAACGGTTCAGATGGAGGGCGGCCACGTCTACTGCATTGCCGCGGTGGTGGAGGACGAATACGGCCGGGAGTGGGTGGTGACCAGCCCGCATTGGTTTAGCTTCGCCGAGGACATCGAGAACATCACCACGCGCCCCGACCCGGAGTTCAGTACCGATCCGGCGGACTGGGAGTATTGAACGGAACACAGGCGGGGCCGGGGAATTTTCCTCCGGCCCCGCATTTTTGTGCGCTTCTTCCCTTGACGGCCGCTTCCGGCGGGCGTAAAATAAACCGTCTTAAATTGGGAAAACGGGCAGGCCGGACAAGGGCGTTCGGGCAGACTGGATGGAGGCAAGGGGGCCACACCTGCCCCGTGGGAGGAATTCTTATGGCAACGGGCACGAAATTCATCTTTGTCACCGGCGGCGTGGTGTCCGGCCTGGGCAAGGGCATCACGGCGGCGTCCCTGGGGCGCCTGCTGAAGCAGCGGGGGCTGCGGGTGCGGGTGCAGAAGCTGGATCCCTACCTCAACGTGGATCCGGGCACCATGTCCCCCTACCAGCACGGGGAGGTGTTCGTCACCGACGACGGGGCGGAGACCGACCTGGATCTGGGCCACTATGAGCGGTTCATCGACGAAAATCTGACCTTCAACTCCTCCGTGTCCTCCGGCAAGGTGTACTGGAACGTGCTGAACCGGGAGCGGGCGGGGGACTATTTAGGCGGCACGGTGCAGATCATCCCCCACATCACCGACGAGATCAAGCGGCACATCTACTCCCTGGAGGGGGAGGACGTGGACGTAGCCATCGTGGAGATCGGCGGCACCGTGGGCGATATCGAGTCCCAGCCCTTCCTGGAGGCCATCCGGCAGGTGGCCGCCGAGCGGGGGCGGCAGAACGTGATGTTTATCCACGTGTCCCTCATTGTGTCCATCCCCGGCTCCGGAGAGCTGAAGTCCAAGCCCACCCAGCACTCCGCCAAGGAGCTGCTGTCCCTGGGCATCCAGCCGGACGTGATCATGTGCCGCAGCGATTTCCCCATCCCCCGGGAGATTCTGGACAAGATCTCCCTGTTCTGCAACATTCCACGGGATCACGCCATCCCCAACCTGACGGCGGAGCTGCTGTACGAGGTGCCCCTGATGCTGGAACGGGAGGGGCTGGCGGACGTGGTGGTGCGGCGCTTAGGGCTGATCTGCCACGCGCCGGATCTCACCGAGTGGGCCACCATGGTGCACCGGGCCAAGCACCCCACGGGCAAGGTGACCATCGCGCTGGTGGGCAAGTATGTGGCCCTCCACGACGCGTACCTGTCGGTGGCGGAGGCCCTCACCCATGGTGGGATTGAGAACGGCGTGTCGGTGGAGGTGCGCTGGGTGAACTCGGAGGAGGTGACGGCGGACACGGCGGACAAGCTGCTGGCGGGGGCCCAGGGCATTCTGGTGCCCGGGGGCTTTGGCAGCCGGGGCATTGACGGGAAGCTGGAGGCCATCCGGTACGCCCGGGAGAACAAAATCCCCTTCCTGGGCATCTGCCTGGGGATGCAGCTGGCGGTGGTGGAGTTCGCCCGGAACGTGTGCGGGCTGACGGGGGCCCACTCGTCGGAGCTGGATCCCCAGACGCCCTATCCGGTCATCGACCTGATGCCCGATCAGGTGGGGGTGACGGCCAAGGGGGGCACCATGCGGCTGGGCAGCTATCCCTGCCGGCTGAAGGAGGGCTCGCTGGCGGCGTCGGTGTACGGTGGGTCGGAGATCGGCGAGCGGCACCGCCACCGCTATGAGTTCAACAACAAGTACCGGGAGGCGCTGGAGGGGGCGGGGCTGTCACTGTCCGGCTTGTCGCCCGACGGGCGGCTGGTGGAGCTCATCGAGCTGCCGGGGCACCCCTGGTTTGCGGCGTGCCAGTTCCACCCGGAACTGAAGTCCCGGCCCAACCGGGCGCACCCGCTGTTTCGGGAGTTTATCCGGGCCGCGGTGGCCCGGTAGGCCCGAATGGCAGGGGGCGGGTCTCGCTTTCGGCTCGGTCGGCGCTGGACGAGCGGCACCGGCGCTCAGCGCCCCTGCCGGGGGCGTTACTTTTCCCACGTGGGAAAAGTAACCAAAAGGACGCTTAAGGGGGAGGCCTCCGGCGGACGCTTCGCGTCCTTAGTCGGCCTCCCCCTTAAGAATCCCCCATTTTACGGGGGCTGTCAGATCGGGGAATGGGTGGATACCTTTCCGGCGCGGAGGTGATACGGACGCAGATGCCCCTGTCGCCGCTGCCGCTGAGTGGTGTGGGTACTTGTTTATGGGTGGGATCCATTGACAGTGCGCCTAAAGGTCGGGTGGTGCTCGCCGCGGTGGGTATCGGGCGCACCCGCCCTGCTGCTATCCCGGTATCCTGGGATAGGGCTCCCGCACGTTGGTCAGGCCCAGCAGATAATCCACGCTGGTATTGTAGAATTTGGCCAGGGCGATTAAAACATCCGGCGGGATGATCTGCCGGCCTAATTCATATTGACTGTAGGTCTGCTGGTAGCAGTTCAATGCCTCTGCCAGCTGTGCTTGCGTCAAATCGGAATCCTCCCGCAAATCTCGAATTCTACGGTACATGATGATCACCTCAGCACCAGTATAAATACAATCAATTCTTGTATTTACATTCACAAGAATATCTTGTAAAATGGGGTTGAGGTGATTGTTTATGATAAGCGGCCCGAAAAAAACAATTTCTATAATTGTACCATTGGATCTCTATGAGGAGCTGGACGCACTGGCAAAAGGTGCTTCCCATTCCCTGTCGGCCTACCTCCGGCAGGTGTTAAAGGCGCATCTGCACTATATCCAGCGGGTTTCCCCGCGTCCGGTCAATCCCCCGCACCATCCTGGCGCTAACCGAGGGAACCGCCCGGAATCGTAACCACACACAAGCGGCAGCACCAATGGGAAGCACACCAGTCCAGCCCCCACGCGCCGGTCACTCTCCCGCCACATCAAAATCGGCGTGCTCTTGACCTTAATGGGGGTTCTTAGGGGGAGGCCGACTAAGGACGCGAAGCGTCCGCCCGGAGGCCGCCCCCTAAGCGTTCTCTTTGGTTACTTTCTCTCACGTGAGAGAAAGTAACGCCCCCGGCAGGGGCGCACCCTGCAACCCTCTGCGGAGGGCCGGGGCGCTGAGGCGGCAGGCCGCGCAAAAAGCAGCACCCCCGGTCAAACGACCGAGGGTGCGTTTTTTTGCTCAGTCCACCGGCTCCACCCAGCCGTAGGGGTCGGGCTCGGTGCCCCACTGGATCCCAGTGAGGGTGTCATACAGCCGCTGGGTCAGGTGGCCGATCTGACCGCCGCTGACCTCCACCTTGGTGCCGCCCTCCGCCAGCAGGCCGATGGGGGACACCACCGCCGCCGTGCCGGTGCCCCAGGCCTCCTCCAGGGTACCCGCCTGGGCGGCGTCAAACAGCTCCTGAGCGGAGATGAGCCGCTCCTCCACGGTATAGCCCCAATCCCGCAGCAGCTCCAGGCAGCTCTTGCGGGTGATGCCCGGCAGCACCGAACCGGTGAGCTCCGGCGTCACCACCGTGCCGCCGATCTTGAACATCACGTTCATGGAGCCCACTTCCTCGATATACTTCCGGTGGACGCCGTCCAGCCACAGCACCTGGGAGTAGCCCTGCTCCTCCGCCCGCTCGCCGGCGCGGATGGAGGCGGCGTAGTTGCCGCCGCACTTGGTGAAGCCGGTGCCGCCCTTGACGGCCCGCACGTCCTCGTCCTCCACATAGATCTTCACCGGGTTGATGCCCTCGGGGTAGTAGGCCCCCACCGGGCAGCAGATGACGGCGAACAGATAGCTGTGGGAGGCGTGCACCCCCAGGGAGCAGTCGGTGGCGATGATGAAGGGGCGGATATATAGGGAAGTGCCCACCTTGTCCGGCACCCACGCCTTGTCAGCGGACACCACGGCTTTGACGGCCTGGACGAAGTCCTCCTCCGGGATCTCGGGAATGCACAGGCGGCGGCAGGAGGAATTCATCCGCCGGGCGTTCTCATAGGGGCGGAACAGCTGCACCTTGCCCTCGGGGGTGCGGTAGGCCTTCATGCCCTCGAAGATCTCCTGGGCGTAGTGGAACACCATGCAGGACGGCTCGAAGGGCAGGGGGCCGTAGGGCACCACCCGGGGATCGTGCCAGCCCTGGCCGGCGTCGTAGTTCATCAGGAACATATGGTCGGTGAAGGTCTTGCCAAACACCAGCGTGTCTGGGTCAGGCCGGGGCTTGGGGTCGGGATTGGGGGTAAACGAAATATCCAGCATCAGGATCGGCTCCTTTTTCATCGAAGTAAATCGGTAAAACCTCACCTATTATACCAGTGCCAGGGCCGGGACGCAAGGATCTTTTTTCCGGGGCCGGGCGATGGCTTTTTTCGCGGTGGGCCTCAGCCCTTCTTGACAAACTCGATATTCGAGAATATAATGGAACCAGGATACTCGAATATCGAGATTAGGGGGTGGGCCGATGCCCAGGGAGAAATTCAGCACCCTGACCGAGCAGATGTTTTACGTGCTGCTGTGCCTCCGGGAGGAGTGCTGCGGCATGGATATCCTGGACAAGGTGCCGTCCATGACGGACGGGCGGGTGAGCGTGGGCTCGGGGACGCTCTATAACCTGCTGGAGCAGTTCCGGGCGGAGGGCATGATCCGGGAGACCCGGACAGAGGGCCGCAAGCGCAGCTATCTGCTCACCGACGCCGGACGGGCCCGGCTGGAGCGGGAGTACCAACGGATTCAGGCCCAGGCGGAGGACTACCGCCGGGCCTTCGGAGAGGAGGGCGCGACATGAGAGAGACCAAGCGGCAGATGACCCTGTATTCCTTTTACGACCACACCGGGCTGGAGCGGCACTTTGAGCGGATGGCGGCCCAGGGCTGGCTGCTGTGCAAGGGCGGGCAGTACACCTGGCACTACCGCCGGATCGAGCCGAAACAGCTGACCTTCTGCGTGTGCTATTACCCCAGGGCCACTATTTTCGACCCCCTGCCCTCGGTGAGCCAGGAGGAGTTCTATGACTTCTGCGCCCACACCGGCTGGACGCTGGCGGCCTCGTCCGCCCAGCTCCAGGTGTTTTACAACGAGCGGCCCGACCCGGTGCCCATCGAGACCGACCCGGCGCTGGAGGTGGAGGCCATCCACCGGTCGGCGAAAAAGAGCTTCCTGCTGCCTAACGGCCTGCTGCTGGCGGTGGGGCTGCTGAACATGGGACAGCTCCTGTTTCAGCTGGGCCGCAATCCCATCCAGGCCCTGTCCAACGCCGGCACCCTGCTGGCCGCCGTGGCGGGCGTCATCCTGCTGGCGGTGTGCTCCGTAGAGCTGTGCGCCTACTTCCTTTGGCACAGGCGGGCGCGGAAGGCGGCGGAGCGGGGGGAGTTTTTACCCACCCGCAGCCACCGCTGGTTCCAGAGGATCGCGCTGGTGATTCTGGCGGCGGCGACGGTGTGGTTTTTTGTCAGTATGGCCGGGGAAGGTCTGGGCGGCGTGATGCTGCTGTCCATGGCGGGGGGCGTGCTGATGCTGGCCGCGGTGATCGGCGTCCGGGAGGGGCTGAAAAGGTGCTATTTCTCCGCCGAGGACAACCGGGTCATCACCATCATTGCCTGCGTGGTGCTGTCCCTGGCGGTTTCGGCGGGCATCCCCTGGCTTGTGATAAAAACCCGCCCCAACCCCGCCCCGTCGGAGCTGCCCCTGACGCTGGCCGACCTGCGGGAGGGGGACTTCAGCGGCTACACCCGGAAGTGGCAGGGGGCCCAGTCCCCCCTGCTGGGGCGGTACAACGCCCACGAGTGGCCCTTGGGCCCGGTGAAGCAGTTCCCGAACCCGGTCTATCTGGACTATGAGGTCACCCTGGTGAAGCTCCCCGCCCTCTACGGCCTGTGCCGGGAGACCCTGCTCCACGACAGGGACGACTGGGGAGTCGAGGATCCCGAGGACGTGTGGTACGGGTACGCCTACGTCCCCACCGACCCCGCCCCCTGGGGGGCGGAGGAGGCGTACCAGTGGCTGCCGGAGGACGGGTTGGACAATGAGGCGGACAACAACCAATACCTGCTGTTCTACCCGGATCGGGCGGTGACCATCAGCCTGCAATGGGATGGGCCGCCCACCCGGTCGCAGATGGCGGCGGTGAGGGAGAAGCTGGGCCGGGGGCCGCTCCTAAAAGTCAAGAGAAATTACGCCGCCTGGAGCTCCTGGTCAAAGAGCATGGTGGCGGACTTCCAGCCCAGTATCTTGCGGGGGTAGTTGTTGACCCACCGCTCCGCTGCCATCACCTCCTCCTTTGTGACCTCATCAAAGTTGGTGCCTTTGGGGAAAAACCGTCTAATCAGCCGGTTCATGTTCTCATTGCTGCCCCGCTCATAGGCGCTGTACGGGTGGCAGAAAAACACAATAGTCCGCTTGCCCTTGCGCCGGTGGGACATCTCTATGCCCTCGAAGTCTTGAAACTCACAGCCGTTGTCAACGGTGATGCTCTTAAAAAGTTTATAGAACAGTTTACCAAAGCGCCGCTCCAGGCTATTGATGGCCTTGACCACGCTGGCCGCCGTGTGGTCCTCCACCAGCAGGACAATCCCCATGCGGGTCCTCCGCTCTGTCAGCACCAGGAGGGCTTGCTTGGAGCCCTTGCACCCCATAACGCTGTCCATCTCCCAGTGCCCAAAACTGCCCCGGCTCTTGACCTCCTCCGGGCGCTTTTCGATGCTCTGGCCACGGGGAGCCCTGGCCGCCTCCTTTTTGCTCTTGGCGGCGTAGTGGCGGCGGCCTTTGTCATGCAGGTGCTCCGGGGTCAGAAAGAGGAACACGTCCCCACGGTAGATGTAATTATAGACCGTATTCTCACAGATTTCCGTGTCAAAATGCTCTCCGTTGTTTCGGATTTCCGCAAGGGCGGCACCAGGGGCAAAGCCTTGGACCATGATGAGCTCCTCCAGCCGTTGGACCAGGGCGTGGTCATGGCCGATTTTGAGCTCCTTGCCCTTTTCCTTGAGGAAAGCCTTGTATTTGCGGTGTGCCACGTCCGCACAATAGACCTCAACGTCAATGAGGTCCGTGGTGCGCTGGACGCACAGGCCCCGGCCTATTTCATAGTAGATAGACCGTTCACACTTGCCCAGGGCCTCCGCAATAGCGGGCTTTGAAAAGCCTTTTCTCAGCATCCGCTCCAGGGTCTGCCGGTCATTGAGTGTGAAATGGGTGGCTCCTTTGTGGTTCATTTATAGCACCTCCAGAAAATAAGAAAAGCGGGGCTGTTCACCCCGCTTGCTCTGCTGTGTATAGCCTCAATAGCTCCGTTGTTTCTCCGTCTGGCAGGATGTCCTCTAAAGAACACTGGAGCGCCCTGCACAGCTTGAGCAGCGTGGCCAGCTTGGCACCACTCAGGTCCCTCACGCCTTGCTCATAGTGCTGGAGCATTTGGAGGTTGATGCCAGCGGCCTTGGCTAATTGTGACTGTGACAGGTCATGTGCAAGGCGGGCTGTTTTTAGTCTGCTGTCCACAGGTGCGGCCTCCTTTGATGTTTATAAACGAATTATATACCAAAAGGTATATAATGTCAAGATAGAAAAAAGCCCGTGCAAAAAGAAATTTTGCCGGGCAATTTTTTAATCCTTTGTGGCCCTCAGCCGGTCCGCAAGCATGGCAAGTGTTGCAACGTCCCGCTCATCCAGGCCGGACACGTTAATGCTGGCCAACGGCTCCAGGCCCAGAAGATAGTCTGTAGACACGGAAAAGGTCTTTGCCAGCTCCACGATGCTGGCCGGGGACGGGATGGAAAGTCCTTGCTCCCAGGAGTTCACGCCGTTGCGGGTGATACCCATACGGCGGGCAAGCTCCGCTTGTGTCCAGCCCCGTGCCTCTCTTAACGCCTTTATTTTCTCCGCAATCATCCGCAGCGCCTCCTTTCAAAGTAATTATACTTTGCATGGCCGTCAAGTCATTATCAAATAGGCTCTGTTGCTTGACAGCACGGCAGAGGCCAGATATAATGGGGTTTGTAAAGGTCAAGAAAGACCGAAAACAGAATTTTTGAGGAGGTAGAGAGGGATGCCAAATAATGAGCCCAAAAAGCGCCGGGGGTGCCTCATCCCGCTGGCCATCTTTGCCGTTGTCCTCATTGCTATCATCGGCGGGATAGCGGCAGGGGTCAGCGGCACGGCAGGGCAAAAGCCCAAAAGCCTGCTGGCGGAAACAATAGGGCTGACAGAACAGCAGGAGCGGGATTTGCTTGAGGTGTTTGACGCTTGCGGCGTTCTGGAGGTCAAAGAGGTCACCCAGTTCAAAGAGGGGGAAAGCCAAACCTCCTACCATGTCAGGGACGTGGAAACGGACCACTACCGGGGCATGGACGGGACCATCGTGGTGTGGCTGGACAACGGTACAAAGGCCGTTGAGGCCATTTACTTTGATGACCAGGACATCTATGTGGACGGGGCCGTGGTGGCCCAGGTGCCCAGCTTTTATGTGTCCTCTGCCCAGTGTGATGAGTACCGGGTCAGCGTCCAGCTCTTGGTCAAGGAGTGCCTGAGCCACCCGGACAGTGCCCAGTTTGGCAGCGCATCCAAGTGGGCCTTTGGGGTCAATGAGGACGGCTATGATGTGATACAATCCAGCGTAACAGCCCAAAACGCCATGGGCGTGGAAAGTACGGAAAAATTCCAGGTCTTGATTGATAGGAGCACCGGGGAGCCGGTATCTTTGAACATAGGCGGCACGGAATACATCCAGCAGTAAAAACATAAAAAGCCGGAGAGGCCAGCAGGCCCCTCCGGCTTTTTTCCATTGGAAAAAACACCCCCGGTCACGGTGCCGGGGGTATCTTTACCCCTCCCGGCCTTGACGGCCCTTGTGGGGGCCTTTACGGGCCAAATAGAGGCATTTCCCGCCGGGGGCTTTACGCCTTTTTCTTTTCAAGCTGCATGATGGCCTCTTTGAGCTTATCAAAGCCAAACATGGCGGCGTAGGCCACCATAAAGCCCACCACAACGGCGGCCACCACCATGTACCATACCACGGCCAGGCCCTTGACCTGGGACCAGGCGAAGAACGCCGCCAGGGTCAGGCCCATGGCCACGATGACGGCCAGGATGTTGGTGGGGAGCCGGTCCCAGGTGAGCTTTTTGAGGACCTGGACGATGATGTTAGTGAGCACCACCAGGACGCCCACGATGCTGAGAATGACGGACCAGTCGAAAATGCTTTCCATAACTTTTTACCTCCCGGTTATTTTACCCCACAAGGGTGAGGTCCTTGATGTTGACGGCGGCGGTGACCGCCTTGCCCTGGCCGATGACGGCCCGGTCCCCGGACAGCTCCAGCACCGTGTAGGTGTTGGCGTAGACGAAAGAGGCCAGGCCCCCGCCGGTGTAGGTCTTGGCTCCGGCCTTGACCTTGACAGTGGAGCCCTTGGCGATGGCGGCGGAGGCCTCCACGGCGATGTCAGCGGCGTCCACCCAGCCGTAGACGGTGGAGCCACCGCCCTTGACGGCGATGAGATGATAGGGGTGCTTGCCATTAAAGGCCTGAGTGACCTTGGCCTTGTCGGGCTTGCAGGGGGAGCTCTTGGTGGCGTTGGCGCTGTAATAATGAGCGGAGCCGGTAAACTCCACGATGTCACCCACCTTGGGGCCGTTGGCCGGGGGCTTGACGGTTCCAGGAGTGCCGGTAGAGGCCACCGGGGGCTTGACAGCGGAGCCGTACCCGTTAAACTTCCGGGCATCAATCCACCAATAATAAGACACCTGGCTCTTAAAGGTCTTGAGGTCCCCGTTGAGGCGGGCATCTTTCGTGCTGGCGGGGTCATTGATGCGGACCTTGCCGTCCTCCCACCAAAGGACCACGAAGTGGCCCCCGGTAGTCCACAGGCCCGGACCCATAAGGGCAATAAAATAATAGCCCTGTTTGAGCATTTCAAAGACCTTTTTGTGATTGGCGTGGTCAGGCTTGCCATAGGTCTTGGTCCAGTTCAGCATATCACAGTCAATGCCAAACTCCGCAAACTGGGGCTTGAAATAACCGTAATAGGTGCCGTTGCCCAGGGCCTTGTAACCGTGGGCCATGCTCCAGTTGCAGGCGTCCTCTGGGGTGTACTTCTTGCCGGTCATGGTTTCGATAATCATGGCCGCCGCCGTAGGACCACAGCCGGAGCCGCCGATGGTGGCACTTTCGCCCTTGACCCGGTAGGGCTTGGATTTCCAGCGGGGGTCAGTCTGGAGGTAGGAAACGGGTTTCTTGTTCATGACGTGATTTCCTCCTTTAGTCTTTCAGCACGATTTCAGCCGCACGGAGGGCGATGTCCGCCCCATACTTGTCCGCAAAGCGGTTGAGAAAGCGCTGGGCATATTTAGCCCGGTTTTCGTTCTTGGACTTCCACAGGTAAAAGCCGCCCCAGGTTCCGTCTGTCACCAGGGAGGTGCCCGCAAGGACGGCAATGGCGGTAACATCCCACCCCCGGAGGGTCCCGGCCACGGTGATGGCGCACAGGACCACGGAGATGAAGATGTGTAGCACCAGCATTTTCTTGGAAAACTCCATCCAATGCCGCCCTCCTCAGTAAAGCGCCTGGACGCTTTGCTCCGTCAAAAATTCCTTGTGTTCATGCTTGACCTTGCGGGCATATTCCAGGGCGGCGTGCATATCACCGTTACAGTGTGCGTCCGGGATGCGCTGGACGGCCTCCGCCGTAGCCTCCCCCAGAGCGATGGCGGCCCCCACCCCTTTGATGATAAGCACCTCATTTTTCTCACGGGCACGCTCCCGCTCCTCCTGGGCTTTGTCCCGCTTTGTGATGCGCTGCTGGAGCAGCCAAAAACAAAAGGCAGTAATGGCGGTGGGGAGGCCCAGCAGCGTGACCAGGCCCCCGACAGAAAGCTCAATGACCATGATGTCCCCCTCCTTATTCGGTGACCTCATCCCAGCCATAGACGCCGGGCTCCCAGACGTTGCCGTCCACGGTAGAGGTCCAATGCTTGCCTTTGTGGTTCACCTTAGCCCCGGCGCTGTATGCGTCATGGGCCCCCAGGGGTTGGCTCCAGGCGGGCCACTCCTCCGCCGGGTCAGAGGTCACCGCCCAGAGGGAGGCGGCCTTGTCCGGCTCCCACCCCTCCTGGGACGTGTGCTCCTGGACACAGCGGTAAAGGGTGCCGCCATACCGGCGGAGGTTGCCCACGGCGTAGTTGACGCCGGGCACCCACTCCGCAAAGAGGGTGGACTGTTCGGCAGCGGTCACGGCGTCAATCTGGCCGTTTTCCGCCAGCACCACAAAGGCGATGGCGGCGGCGTCCTCCCGCTGCTTGGCGTAGAGCTTGGCCTCATTGATGGCCTTGAGGCTATTCTGGGTGTATTCAACGCTCATTCAAAGGCACCTCCGATGCTGGAAATATAGCCGCCGGTGTCACTGCCCCCCCGGCTCACGTCCAGCTTGAAGTTGAACGCAAAGCCATTTGCGGCGGTCTTGTTCTCAAAGACATGGTTGGCTCCGCTCTTGATGTCCGCCGTGGCGTCCGCTGTCCGCCTTGCCGTCATTGGCCACCACCTTGAGGGTGTGGGCCCCGTTGAGGATTTTCTGATAGTTGGCGGCGGTGACGGCCTGGAACGTGTTGGACTGGCCCAGGGTGGCCGTATAGGACCGCTGGAGCACGTTGTCCAGATACTCCTTGACCGTCACGGTGTCCCCGTCCGCATCGGTCACCTTGTAGGTCAGGGCAAAGCCCTCATTTTTGGTGCCCAGGTCCGTGCCGGAGGCCGTGTCACTGGTGATGACGGGATAGGCGTTATTGTCCACCGTGCGGGTGTCGCTGGTGACATAGGCGCTGGTGGCGTTCAGCGTGTCATAGGCCCGGACACGGTAGGCCACCGTATTCCACCCGGCGGTGATGGTGTCCGTAAAGGTCAGGGCGGAGCCCTTGTAGACCTGGGACCATGCGCCGCCGTTGACGCTCCGCTCCAGCTCATAGCCGCTGAGGTTGTCATCGCTGTCCGTGGCACGGGTCCAGGAGATGGGCAGGGTGGCCCCGCCCCGGACGGCGGCGGGCACCGTGATGGAGCCGGGGGCGGAGGGGGCCCGGTTGTTGACCACCGTGACATTGCTGCCGGTTTTCCAGCCGGAGTTAAGGCCCTCTGTGTCATAGACCTTGACCCGGAACATGACGGAGGCGGTGCCAAAGGCCACGTTGTTGGTGGTGCTCCGGGCGCTGCCCTGGTAGACCTGGGCCCAGGTGGTGCCGCCGTTGGTGCTCCGCTCCACGACATAGCCCGCAAGGTTGCCCTCAGCGTCCGTGGACGCTCCCCAGCTCACGGTGATGTCCGTGCCGCCGTTGATGCTGGTGGGATAGCTGATACTGGAGGGGGTGCCGGGGGCGGTGTTGACGGACACAGAGCCGTCATCGCTGACATAGAGGGAGGAGGGGAGAGTGAAAGCGGGGCGGGACCCGTCGGTGCTGGAGCAGTAGTGGTTGCCGAGGCCGCCATCGGAGTACAAGTACCAGGCGCCGTCGGTGCTGCCCGTGCGCGGGGAACGGGTCCACTGAGGATATGCGGAGCCATTCAGCTTTGCGATTTTCAGCAGATTGAGGACCGTGCTGGACAGCGCCGTGCCCTCAGCGTTCATGTAGGTGTGGGACTGGCCCAGCTCCGTGGCGGACAGCAGGAACACGGACCGCTGCAAGGTGGTCTTGCTGTTGTTCCCGTTGCCGGGAGTGTAGTAGATTTTGGTGGTGCCCATCGCCGTGCGGATGTTGGCGTCCAGCAGGTTCTTGTAGGTGCCGTTGAGCCAGGTGTCAATGGCGCTGCTGGCGTAGGCGTTGATGTTGGAGCTGTGCCACTGGCGCTGGTCATAACAGTCCTTGCGGACCACCAGCACCCGCCCGGCTCCGTTCAGCCCGCTTTCATAGTTCTGCTTGGCAATGTAAAACTCCACCAGCACGCCGTTTTCCTTGAGCTTGATGATGGAGCCCTCTGCCTTGCTGCCAAGGGTGACAGTTGCCATTAGATGACCTCCTTTAGAATGTTTTGCACACGGTCCCGCACTTGCTGGCGCAGGAGCCAGGTGTTGCCGTGAGCGGCGTGGGCATCCCACGCCTGCCAAGATTGCAGGATTTCCTCACGGGTGACCTGCCCCGTGGGGTAGTCCCGCTCCCACCGGCGGAGCTTGGACCGCATCCGCTTGACGCTGCTGTGCCGCAGCTTGCGGATGACCTTGCCGCTGTCCGTGAGGTAGGTGTGAAAGCCCAAAAAGTCAATCCCGTTGCGCAAGGGGAAAATCTGGGTTTTCTCATTGAGCTCCAGCCCCAGGCTGGCCATGTAGGCCTTGATTTCCCGGAGGCAAAATTGCAAATATTCCTTGTCCGGGTGGATGAGGAAAAAGTCATCCATATACCGGCCATACCAGCGGATGTGGAGCCGTTCTTTGACGAAGTGGTCAAAATCGTCCAGGAATAGCAGGGCAAAGAGCTGGCTGGTCTGATAGCCCAGGGGCAAGCCGTCTGAGCAGTCGATGTAAGTACAGAGCAGGTCATAAACAACAGGCTCAAGGTCCAGCTTTTGCAGCTTTTCCTTGAGCCTGTCATGGTCTATACTTGCAAAGAATTTGCGCACATCACACTTGAGGACCCAGCCCTCCGCCGTGCGGTATTTGTTCCAGTATTCCGTGAAAAAGCCCTTGAGGCGGTCCAGGCCGAAGTGGAGGCCCTTGCCCTTTTGGGATGCGTAGTTATCCAGGATAAAGCTGTGCGTGATGCGGTCATAGAGCAGATTGTCCACTATGGCGTGCTGGACCACTTTGTCCACAAACGCCGGGGCCTGCACCAGCCTTTTCTTGGGCTCGAAAACGTAGAACACACGGAAACGGCCCGGCCTATATATTTTCGTGCGGAGGATATAGACCAGGTTGATGATGCGCTCCAGCAGGTGGGCCTCGTAGTGGGCCGTGGCAGCTCTGGAGCGCTTGCCCCTCCGGGCGGCAAGATATGCGGCGTAGAGCACCGCAAAGGTGCAAATATCGGAAAATCTCAAGCGGGTGGCCTCCTGTCTTTGTACGGCTGGCCATCCTCTCATCATGCGCCGTTTAGGTGCCGGGTGACAGGACCAGCAGCCCCCTCCCGTTCAATGCCGGGCGGGCGGCATCGGCGCAATGTGTTTGCCTTGAAAAACTCAAGGCTGGATGTGACCTCCTTTGATGTGATGGATGGCGCTGTTTTCGGCTTTGGGCCTACTCAGTCCGGCCTTGACCATCAGAGCGGGGCGGGACCCGTTGGTGTTGGAGCAGTTGTTGTTGTTGAGGTTGCCATCGGAGTTCAAGTTCCAGGCGTTGTTGGTGTTGTTCGTGTTCGGGGAAAACGCAAAATATAGGTCACACCCAAATATAACAGCCTTTGGCTGGTATATCCGCTTTAGGGGCTCCGCTGCATGGCCTCCGCAATCTGCTGGGCCATTTGCGCCATCTGGGCAAGCTCCTGGGCCGCCTTGGCCTCCCGAAGTGCGGCGGCACGGGTGCCGTCATTCCTCCGCCAGTTAAAGGCCTTTTGCTTGACCGGGCGGACCATCTCCGCCCAGTAGTGGCATTGGTCCCCGGAAATGTACCCTTTCTTAAAGCTGAGGTTGATATACTGGAGCATGGTGTCACACTTGACCACCACAACGTCCAGGTCCCGCAGCCGCTCCTCATACTCCGTTTCAAAGAAACGGCCATCGGCGGAGATGCACTTTTCCAGGATGTCAGCGGCACAGTCCTCCAGCCGGGCGCACAGGTGGAACGTCTGGGATTTGGGGAAATGGGGCTTGCCGTCATCCTTGACCTTTTCGTAAAGCACCCGCTCCACAAGCTGGCAGTTTTCCATGACGTAGCCCTTGACCTGCCGGTATTCGGCCTCCTTGGCCTTGACCCGCTGGATGGTGTACTCCAGCAGGTCAAGGGCCAGAGGGATGATGTCATAATTGGGCATGGCTAAAACTCCACCCGCTGGTAGGTTTCATTCCACACGCCAGTCACCACCAGCCCGGTGAGGGCGGCAAAGGTCACGGTGAAAGAGTTGCCGGTGATGTTGGTGCCGTATTTCAGCTCCAGGACAGCCAGGCGGGCGTCAATGCCTCCCACCGTGTTCTGGAGTTCCGGGTGCACATCGGCAGCGTTGTCATGGGTTTCCACGGCGTCCGTGATGGCCTGCCGGATGTCCTCATGGGCGGCGGGGTCCGTGTTGTGCTCAGAAATAGCCCGCTCCAGGTCCTCCCGGCTCACCACGTCCAGGGCGGGGATGATGGTAAACTCCAGCACGGAGGCGTCCGCCACAACAATGTGCATGACCATGGTGAGCCGCCCGTCCACGCCGGTGGAGATGGCCACCTTTTCCGTGTCCGGGGTGTTGCAAATGGCGATGAGCTCACCGTCCTCACTGAAAAGCCCCATCTCACGGCAGACAAAATTGCCCACGCTGTCATCAATGACGATTTTGACATCCAGCATATTGGGCACGGCGGGATTTTGCACGGCAGACACGATGGGGCCCCGCCACAGCTCTGCCACCAGCTCCGTTTGGTCCACCGTGGGCACATAGTAGCCCCCACCACCGTCACCGGCGGCGGCCTGGGTGATTTTCAGCTTGGTGCCCGCCAGAACGCAGGCAGTGATGCGGGCGGCCCCCACGGCGGTGATTTTCGTGCCGTATCGTTTCTCAATATCAGGCATTTTTATTGCTCCTCCTTGTATGGGTAGATTTCAACGGTGGCGTGATACTCCAGCGGCCCGGCCATGCTGACACCGCCAGCGCTTTCCAGCTCATTGACCAGCATGGGCCACACGTCCATGTAGACGGACCGCTCCGTCATGGCCCCCATCTGCACGATGCCATCCGATTGCACAAAGGACACCATGAGCATCCACATATTAGAAGCGTGTCCGTGTCCTTGGGGTGGATTTTTAGCTCCTGCTCCCACACGGACACCCCCCGCTCATCGGCGTCATCCAGGAATTGATTGGCCATCACCCGGTCAAGGCCGTCCCATGCAAGGGAGATTTCCGGCTCGTTGGCATCGTTGATGGCCTTAAATTCCGTAACATCCCGCAGCACCGGGGGCAGGTAGTTGATGAGCTTTCTATCCACTCACAGCCCCCCTCACCGGGATGCTGTCCGGGCCCAGCACCAGGTTTTCCTCTTTCCCGTTGATTTTCGTGCCGCCAATGTCCGTGACCATCGTGGGGCAGGCGGACAAAATACGGCTCTCAATCTGGGAAATGCGCACGGTCAAAAAATCGGAGCTGGACCATTGCCCGGTCAGCTCCGAAAAATAGGCGTCCAGAGCGCCCGTCACATAGCTCTGCACCGCCTCCCAGCTCCAGCCGGGGGCAAAGGTCAGGTTGAGGGTGACGTTGACGGGCTCCGGGGTCACGCCGGTCACATGGACCACATGGCCGATGGGGGCAAGCCCCAGGCCCTCCCCGGCGTTTTCCGTGGGGTCCACCGCCGTCTGCACCTCATCAATGAGGGTGTCGGTGGGGACGGTGTTGTTGGCGGCCAGCAGGACCAGCTTGACGGTGCCTCCAACGGTCAGCAGCTTGTCCTTGGCCGCTGTATATACGGCGGTCAGCCAGGCCGCCACAGCGGGCTCCAGGGCCCCCACAGAGGCCTCCAGCCAGGCTGTGACCTCATCGCCGGGGATGAGGGTGCTGGGCCTCAGCCCCTCATTCCAGACGGGGTGGACCTTGAGGGCGGCCACGCCGGGCATGGCAAGCACCTTTTCCTTGTAGTCCGCCTGGTTGCCGCCAAAGGCCTGGGATTGAAAGCTGTCCAGCACCCTTTGGCGGAAAGCCTCTGTTTCCTCATCGTCCTCACCGGGCACCAGCAGCTCCACCAGCTCCGCACGGGTCAGCCCGTTCACATACTCCACGGGGATGAGATGCCCGGTGTAGCCGTTGCCCAGGGCTCCGGCCTTTTCGCAGGTCACCTCATGGCTCACGGCGTCCTCTGTGTCAGCCTCCTCCATGCGGGCGGTCACCACAAAGTTGATGTCCTCGCAGGAGAAACGGGTGCCCAGCGGCACCTCAATGTTACACTCCGCCCGGAACACGGCGGGGCTGGCGGGCTTGGGGGCCATGTTGCGGTCAGAGGCCCGCTTGATGAGGTATTCCCTGGGGGCGGTCAGCAGGTAGGTGGCCTTAAAAACGAAGTCAAGCCCTATAAAGAGCTGGGCCAGCTCCGCCATGGAGGGAGCCACGCCGTTGAACACCATGGAGCCCTCCCGTTTGTCAATGTCATTGGACACACGGGAAAGAGCGCTTTTGACCAGCACCTCATAGGTGTTGTATTCAAACATCTACACCTCAACCTCCTTTGAAAAGTCTATCTCACCATAGATGGTGTAGACGGTGAAGTTGGCCAGGACCGTTTTTCTGCCCGTTTCAAAGCTCCAGTTGCCCACGCCGGTGATGCGGTCATCCTGCTCCAGCGCCTCCGTGATGCGGCGTTTCATCTCGCTCATGGCATAGTCCTTGGGCTTGCCTATGAGGTCCGAAAATTCGGAGCCGTAATTGCGGGAATAGATAGGGTAGGCGTAGCGCTCCGTATTCAAAATGAGATAGATGGCCTGATAAAGCGCATCCCGCTTGTCCGTCATGCCGCTCACCCGCTGCCGGTCAATGTCCAGCTTGTGGGTATATCCGGGCTGTTCGCCCATGACAAAGGTGATGAGGTCCAGGTCATCCCCCGTGGTGGGTAAAGTTGCCATTATTCTCTCGCCTCCCATCTGTCCAAAACAATGTATTTTTGCCCGCCGTCACAGCGCAGCAGGATGACCTTTTCCCCTACCTTGAGGGCGTTGTGCACTCGCCACTTTTTCCGGCCCTGGTATCGGTGCTTGTGGGCCGCAAAGGCCGGATAGCCGGAGCCGCCGCTTTCGTCCTCCGTGTAGTGCGGCCCCAGGCTTTTGCCCGTGCCCTCAATGGTGGACATCTCCACATTGAAGTCCCGCACGTTGTCGGTGAGGATGAGTTGGGGGTCGGTCAGGGTCTTTTTTTGGTCCACCTGGATTTTGAGCGGGGAGGCGGAGGTCACGGTGCCATAGCACACGGCCACAGGAGCCTCCGCCCGCACGGCCTCCACGGCGGCCTGCTTGACCGCCTTGACCAGCTCATTGATGTCAAGCGACAAATGTACCACCCCTCATTTTCAAGTCCATAAGGTGCACGCTCTCCTTGAAAGTGTGCTTGACCTGTTCCACCATGAGGTAGTTGGAGAGGTTGATGTCCCCCAGGCCCAGGGTCACCACCAGCAGCGTGCCCGCCCGGACCCGCACGTCCCCCAAAACGTCCTGGAGCTTGAGCGTCCGGGTCTTGGTGTTGTAGAGGTCCAGCAGGGCGTCCGCCATCGCCTTTGCGTTGGCGGTGCTGTCGATTTTTTCATAGTATTGCAGGACGCCCCACTGGTTGATGTGTGAGCCGTCCTGGGCAATGTAGATTTCCCGCTTGCCGGTGTCCTTGTTCTCATAGGACAGCTTGATTTTGTCATAGGTCTGGGAGGCAATGGAGCTTTTATAATCATAATCACCGGCGGTTTCATCGTCAATGACCATGCCCAGTTTCATACTCCCCAGCGCCTTGAGGGTCAGCTTTCCGGCGTCATCGAAAAGCACATACATCTTGCCGGTGGCCTTGAGGGTTTCGTCCAAGGCGTTTTGGATGATGTCAAAGAGGGTTTGGTTGTCCTCCACCCGGCTTGCAATCTTGTGGCCGGTGCCCTCCAAACTTCCAAGGTTGAGCTGGAAGTCATCCGCCACCATCTGGATGACCTCCGTGGCGGTTTTATCGGTGTAGACGTATGTGTCCTTATTCTTGAGGTAATAGAGCTGGTCATAGGCGGTGACCTTGATGACCTTGGGGTTGCTGCCCTTGCGGGATTTCTCAAAGACAAAGCCATAGAAAATGGGGGAGCCGTCCACGGAAAAACGGCAGGGGTCCCCCTCTTGAAAGCTCAGGCCGTCCGTCTTTACTACCTCAAAGGATAGTTTTCCGGGCTGTCCCTGGCGCTCCCACTCTATGGTCACGTCCTCCACCACGGCGGGAAACATCACTGTCCCATTGTGCTGGATAATCAGCTCATAGGTCATGGGATGGTGAGCACCTGCCCCGGATAGATTAAATTGGGATTGCTGATTTTGTCCGTGTTTGCGCTGGCAATCTTTGAGTATTCGGCCCCCTTGCCGTAATACTTGGCGGCGATGGCCCACAGGCTGTCACCGGCCTTGACCGTGTAGGTCTTGGCGGTGGGAGCCGTGCTGGCGTCCCGCTCTTTTTCCACCGTCACCGTGGCCGCCTGGCCGCTTTCGGCAGGCTGTTCCACAGTGGCGGTCTTGGTCCCGTAGGGCCTCCATTGCTTGAGGTTGACATCCACGGCCACGTCCAGGCCCTTGGTGGCGTCCTCCACGATGTTGTAGTCCTCCACGCTCACCCTCATGTTGGTGTCGTAGAGGGTCCGCCCATCCGGGGAGCACCGCACAAGGATGAATTGGGTGGGCTCCTTGGAGGTCTTGAGCCGTTCCAAGGTCCCCAGGTAGTAGTCCGGGGACCTGCCGGTCAGCATGGGGAAAACAAACGGCACCACAATCTCCGTGAGGCCCGGCGTGCGCAGGAAATTGATTTCACCCTCATTGAGTAGGATGAGGGTTTTGTTTTTGTTCTTGATTTTCACAGTCAGCTTGGCCGGGGTGGGCATTTGCACCCCGGCCAGATATCTGTCAGCTCCCGGATGACGCCATCCAGGTCTGCACCGCCGTCAATTTTGTTGGTCATGCCGGTCATGTCGATTTTGACCTCCGCCGTGGTGAAACGGTTGATGGCGTCACGCTCCGCAATGTCCCGCAGGTATTCCAGCTCCTCACCGCTCACCTCCAGGGACTTGGCCATGCTGCCGGTGTTCCCGGCGATGTCGGAGATGTCGCTGCCCATGCCGTCCATGAGAAAGCCGTCAACGGCGGAGTTGGTGTAGTCATCAATGGTGCCTGGCTCATAGGTGAGGCCGTCAAAAAAGCCGCCTACCTTGTCCATGATGCCGTCACCCCAGGCCGCCCCGGCGTTGAACGCATCGGAGGCCCAGCCGTCAGAAAAGGCGTCAAAGGTGCCAAAGCCCTCACTAAAGGCATCGGCCACGCTGGTGTAGTCCTCCACGCTGCCGTAGGCCTCAGCCGATTTGGCGGCGTATTCGTCCGCCTTTGCAGAGATGCCGGAATAGTCAAACTCTACAAAGGGCAGCTTATTGAGGGCGGCGCAGATACCCTCCACCACCGTCAAAGCGGTGGACAGCAGGCCGAAAAACCACCCCTGCACATTGGCGATGACGTTGTGGAAAGCCGTGCCGATGTTGGAGCAGCAGGCCCCCAGAGCGTTCCAGATACCCAGGGCGATGTTGGCCACGGTCAGGCCCAGGTTTACGAAAAACTGCATGACCACATTGATGCCGCCGGTAATAACGCCAAAGCCTGTTTGTGCAACGCCGGTGGTCTTTGCAATCCAGTTGCACAGGGCCACAAGGCCCGCTATGAGGGCGATGACGGCCACCACAATCCAAGTGATGGGGCAGGCCGCCATGGCGGCGTTGAGGCCGTCCTGAGCGGCAATGAGGGCCAGTATAGCAAGGGTTTCTCCGGCGCTTGCAACAGCGTGGGCACCCTTGACGGCAATGTCCTTGAGGGTGGTGAGCCACGCAATCCCCTGGGTGGCATTGTAGGCAATGAGCGCCGCCACCACCCCCCAGATTATGGGCTCAATCCAGCTCCAATTTTCTGCCACAACAGTGCCGAAAGAGAGGGCCCCGTCTATCAGCAGGGAGATGATGTTGATGATGGTGCCCAGCACCGTGGCCAGCCCCAGGGCCGCCGTTTCGATTTGTGGGGCGTTCTGCTGTACGGTGTCCACAAGGTTGGTGACCGCCGGATAGATACCGGCCCCCACCACCTCCTGGATGTCCCCCAGGGTGTTGTTTAGGGAAATGATTTTCCCCTCCGGGGTGTTGCTCATCGTTTCATACAAGCCGCCCCAGCCCTCTGCAATGACGTTGTTGATGGCGGCGGCGGCCTGCATATCGGAGCTCATGTTGAGGTATTCAGCACCCAGCTCTGCCACGATTTGGGCCTCCGTTGCGGTGCCCTCAATGATGGCCTTTTGAGCGTCCGAAAACTCAAAGCCTTTTTTGGTCATGGCGTCATAGGACCCGCTCATGATTTTGCCCAGGCCGGTGGCATAGTCCACCATGGATGTGGCGTCCAGGGCTCCGCCGCCGCTCATGCCCATGGCGTAGTCCGTCAAGGTGTCCATCATGGACAGGATGGCGTTGGCGTCCTCAAAATAGGTGGCAAATTCCGCAGCGCCCGCAATCATGATTTCGTCACCATAAATGCCATTGCCTTGGATGTCCGCCGCCTTTTGCACGATGGCGTCATAAGCGGTCAGGGCCTGGGAATTATCCGCCTGGACCACCAGCTCCGCCTCCAGGGTGTTGCCGGTGACCTCAGCGGCAAAGGTGTCATAATTGTCCAAAGCCCCGGCGGTGTTGAGGGTCAGGTCATTCTCCAGCTCATTGCCGCTCACCTCATTGGTCAGGGCCTCATAGCTGTCCATGGCTCCCATATTCTCCAGCACCGTGCGGAGCTGCACTTGGGCATTGATTTGGGTGTTGGCGGCGTCCATGGACGTGGTGGCAAGGTTCTTGATGGCGGACAGGCTCATATAAGCCCCCACCAGGGACACCACTTTTGTGACCATCCCGTCCATAGCGGAGGCCCCACGGTTGATGCTATCGTTTAGCCGTTCTTCCTCCTGAGCGGCCCGGCGGTAGTTGTCGGCCATATCATCCACCGCCCGGCTTGCGTCCGCAAGCTGGGCTCTGGCGGCCTCAATGTTGGCCACATCCACGGCGCTGCCGGAGGCACGCTGGACCATCTCAAAAGAGGACAGAGTGGTGTCCAGGGCGGACGTGATTTTTTTCAGCACCACGCTCATGCCGTCATTGAGGACCATTTGGGATTTGATAGTTGCCATTGGCTCACCACCTTTGAGAGAAAAGCCCCCGCCCGGCTGGACGGGGGCCCGGTATTATCGGCGGCGGCCCCGTTTGGCCGCCTTTGCTTTCAGCTCCGCCTCTTTTTTCTTTTCGCTTTCCGCACGGACCTCTATGGAGGCGATGACAAAGGCCCGCTCTTTGATGGGCAAGTCAAGGAATTTGGACGGCTCCCAGCCAAACTTTTGCAGACAGAAATGGGCAAAGTTGGCCTCCGGGTCACCGCCCAAAATCAGTTTTTTGCCTCATCCACCAAATCAGCATCATTCTTAAAGCCGTTGATGCGGAAAACCTCCGTAACATAATCGTCAAACTCACCGCCGATGAGCATAGCACCCACCAGGTCCTCCGGCTTGGTCACACCCCAGCTGTCCTGGAGGGCGGCGTCATTGAGGTCCGGGAACACGGTGCACGCCGCCGCCACCTTGGCCTGAAAGCCATAGGTGTTAAGCTGGGCGGTGAATTGGTTTTTCTTGCCCGGCACCGGCACCTGCCGGATGCACCCGGAGCGGATGCGGGCGTACTCATCGGCGGAGATGCAGCGGATTTCCCACTCCACCGGCTTGCCGTCCTCCCCCACAAAGCGGGGGGAGGGGGCAAAGCTGGCGTTTTTGATTTCCGCCACGTTGGGGCGCATAAATGCGGACAGGCTCTTACTCATGGTGTTTTTCCTCCTTGTAGTCATGCCGCCCTATCACATATAGGACGGGTTGGTGTATTTCTCAGGACGGCTAAAGCTATCGCAAAAGCCCTCAATGGACTGTTCGATAAAGTCGCCCTCAGCGTTGAACATGGACAGCAGCACGTCCCCGTCCAGCACGCAATCATTATAGATTTTCGTGCTCCGGCCCACGCTGCTGGCCTGGTCATCGTTGGAGGTCTGGATGGTGAAAGTGGGCATCACGCCGGTGCGGATAAACTGCTCAATCACGTCATCGAAAATCTCCGTGCACTTGTAGATGGTCATGGAAAAGGCCAGGACCACCGTGTCAGCCTTGTGGCCGATGACGATATTGCCCAGCCGGGGGACCTCCTTGGTGTTGACCTGGGCCTTGCCCTCAAAGTCCTTGGCCATCAGCATGGAGTAGCGTCTGCCGTCAATCGTGACAAAGCACTCCGCACGGTGGGCGCTTACAGCGTCCTTGGCGTTCATCATAGCTCCGTCAGGCATTTATTTCTCCTCCTTTACTGGATAATCACGCTCATGTAGAGCTGGGCCATAGCGTTGATGATGTTGAGGCCATTGACGGTGACCAGCAGTCATTGGCGATTTGGTCACACACCCGCATGGTCTGATTGCTCTGGAAAACCTCCCCCTTGGTATCGGAGAGGGTCAGCAGGGTGTTGATGTCCTCCAGGACACGGGTGAGGCCGTTGACGTTGTGGAACATGAATTTACCCGCCTTGAGGGCCGCCGTGAGCTCCGCCTGCTTATAGTCCGTGTTCAGGGTGAGCTCCCCGTCATACTTGGCATTGGTCAGGGACTTGTTGACGGCCACGCCAGCATGGGCCCCGGTGGCCCAGTAAACCACAGCGTGCTCCTCCACATCCATGGAGGGGTGGGTGGCGCTGTTCCACACGCCGATGACGCCCTCATAGTCCACCGTGGAGGGTTTCCACGCAATGAGTTGGAATTTTGCGCCCACCTCATCCCGGACCCGCTGGCAGTAGGCGGCGTAGAGCTTGACGATGATGGGGTCAGCCGCCGGGCAGCACATGGCGTTAAAGGCATAGGCCTCAATCTTGTCCAAAAATGCCTGGTGGCTGTCCCCGGTGATGTTCGCCACGTCCTCCCCGCCGGTCAGGGGTGCCCCCGCCGTAGCCTCCAGCGTGAGGTCTTTCTTGAAGTCCACATAGTCATTGCCGGTCAGATCCTCCGCCTTGGTCACCGTCTGGAGGTCCACCTGGATGCCATCCAGATAGGTGCCAACGTCAAAGGCATCCGGGTCATCCACGTTGACCGCAATGACGATGGAGAGGTCATTGCCCCGGACGCCGGGGTACTTGGCGGTGGCCAGCGCACAGGCCGCCTTTTTGGCTCCCAGCCCCAGCCGGTAGCAGTAGACGGTGGTGGCGTGTAGGAAAATCTCCCGCAGGGCCAGCATCTTGGGGTGGTCATAGGAGTAACCGAAAATGGCCTTGCTGTTTTTCTGAAATTCCCCGGAGGTAACAGCGAAAACCTCATTTTCCGGGCCCCAGCTCAGGACAAAGGGGGCCGCCGCATATCCACGGTCGGACAGTGTGGCGGAGGCCTTTGCAACGCTGGAAAAGTTGATATAGCTGCCCGGCAGGACCTTGTTCTGGACCAGCCAGGTGCCGCCTCCCAGTGCCATTATTTCACCGCTCCTTTCATGAATTTGTTGATGAGCGCATCCACCTCAGCCAAGGTGTAGGACTTGCCGCTCTCCAGCAGGACGCTCACCAGGTCCCGCCGGGCGGCGTAGCGCTGGGAGCTCATGACCTGCTCCCTGGTGTAAACGGCCTCCGGCGCAGTTCTGGCCGGAGCCGCCGCAGTTTCATTTTTTGCCATAGGGTCATCCCTCCTGTTCGATTTTTAGGGTTTCCATCATGATGTGCTCCTGGGGAACACGGACAAAATGGTCATAGGTGACAAGCACATGGAGCACCCCGCCGGTGATGGTCCACTCGCAGCTTGTAGCGTGCACCACATCCCCCTCCGGGGTGGTGATGCTCCCCAGGACCGCCGTGAGCCGGTCCGCCACGGCGTAGCACTCCGCATTGCCCCGCTTGGGGTAATAAATCACGTCCAGCGTGGGGCTCCGCCGGTAGCGGGACCCCACCTCCTGGGCGTGGCTGGCGGTGGGCATCGTGACATTGAAGTCACCAGGCTTGAGCCCCTGCTTGACCTCACCGCCGTGGACCTGAACGGGGGCAGGAAAAGCGGCGTGGACCGCAAGGCTCACGCCGTCAAAAATGCTGTTAAAACTGATTTCAGACACGGAACACCTCCCGCAAAAGCGCCTCCAGCTTTTTCTCAATGAGCGCCGGGGCCAGCGCCCTCAAGTCCTGCTCTGATAGGGTGAGGAAATACTGCCCGGCCACCCATCCCTTGCCGCCGGGCGTGCGGTGGCCAAACTCCACATAGCTGGCATAATGGACGGGGTTGATGACTT
Organism: Bacillota bacterium; assembly: GCA_021768085.1. Taxonomy (GTDB): domain Bacteria; phylum Bacillota; class Clostridia; order Oscillospirales; family Oscillospiraceae; genus Enterenecus. Next base: position 3,372 of record JAETOJ010000012.1, on the reverse strand, counting down.
CCACAAGGTAGCTGCCGCCCTGCTTTTTGATGGGCAGGGCTTGGGCATAGGCCTTGGCGTTGCTGTTCCCGCCACGGCTGGCGGCCTCCTGCTCCGTTCGGGCCGTCCAGCCCCGGCGCAGGGTGCCGCCTTTTTTGCCGCTGGGGGTCACCCGCTTGGTGTAGGTGTCCCCCTTTTTGTGGTGCTTACCGTCCCGCTTGACGGTCACGGTGACCTCCTTGGAGTAGTCCCCCACGGGGGTCCGGGGTATCACCAGGGCCAGCAGACGGGCCGCCAGCTCCTTGGACACGTCCCGGCAGAAATTCTCCAGGTCAGCGCTTTGGAGCCGGTCCAGGTTTTCCCGGAGCTTTTGGAGCTGCCTATAATCGCAGTTGCCCCATCTGGCCATTAGGCCCACCCCTCCCACAGCTCAAGCGGCACCTCCTGGTGGACGGTGTAGACCGCCGGGGTGCCGCTCCGCTCATAGTCACGGGTGACCTTGTTCTGTGTCACGGTGATTTTTGACCCCTCCGGGATGTCCACGGAGGGGTCAATGTAGAGCGTAACGGTTTGGACTGTCTTGGCGGCCTCCTCAGAGGGCTCCGTGGCGGTGACAGTCTTGTGGGAGATGCGGCAGGCCGCCCCCTCCACAAGCACCCGCTCAACGGGCTCCGTGCGGCCATTGGCCTCATTCAGCACACCCTCCCGCACGGTGACGGTGGCCTTGCCGGTCCAAAGGCGCTGGACCGCTGCCTTGTAGCGTTCAAGCGTCACCATTTCAACCTCCGAAAAGCCCCCAGGATTTTCTCCGATGGGTGGACCATGCCGTCCAGGGTGGCCAAAAAGCGCCCCTCCGGGCTGGAAACGCCGTCACTGGCCCCGGCAAAGGTGGCGGACACGTCCCCCTCCGTGATGCTCTTAACGGCGGTGGAAAAGTCCAGGCCCTCAATTTCCAGCCCCCCGGCGTTCAGCTTGTCTTGCAGGAATGAGCCCGCCACCATGTCCACCAGCGTGTAGATGAGGCCGTCCGGCACGTCCTTGTGGTGGATGCTGGCCAGGAGCGCCACCCGGCACTTGCTGGTCAGGTAGTCGATGGCGGGCTTGTCCTGTTCGGTGACCTGATACCCCAGCATGGCCAGCCGGGACACCACAGCCTCATACACGTCCACGGCTTACCCCTTGGACTTGATGCGGGCGATGGCGATGACCTTATCGTTGACGTAGGACCGCTCCGCCTCCGTAGCCTCGCCGGAGTGCACCAGGTCCCAGTTGGTCCCGTCCGCCAGCTCATCATCCGTGGGGGAGAGGCTGGCCTGCTTGGCCTTTTCGTAGGAGAGGCCAAAGGGGGCAAAGACCTTGCGCTGCCGGGTGTAAAGCGTATCCTGGCCGCCGTTGGTCTTGGGGTCACGGGCCATCTCATAGGGCACCTTGGCACCGATGTCCTCATAGTTGATGGTGCCCTCACCCAGCACATAGCTGGTGTAAACGGTGGAGCCGTCCTCCGCCTGCTCGGTGGGCATCCCGTCATCCACGATGACCAGCTTGCCGTTCCAGGTGTAGAGGGTCAGGTCACGGGTCACGCCCTCCTTGTCCGTGTACTTGAGGGCGGTGAGGAGGTTGAGGTTTTCCAGATTGGTGGACACAACGGAGTGCATGAAAATCATGGAAAACTTTTTCTTGTGGTCCCCGCAGGCCTGGGCGGTGGCACTGTTGAGGGTGGTGGCCTCCATGGGGCCGTCCACCTCATAGGTGTGCTTTTTCACAAACTCAGCGCCCTTGGTGCTGGTCATGGCGAACACGCCCCGGAGGATGGCCAGGAGGGTGTCCTGGTCAATGTCCTGCCAGTAATCCGCCACCTGCTTGGCCACGTTGTCCATGAAGTCCTGGCCGCCGGTGATGTCGTAGGAAAAATCCTTTTCCACCCACGCCTTGGCCCGGCCCACCACCACAACGCCCTGCTCAAAGGTCTTGGTGCTGGTGGCTGTGATGTCGGTCTGGCCGTCATAGTTCACGGCGTCCCCATCCAGCAGGCCCCGCATGGCCAGCCGGGCGTAGGCGGTGCCGTCCTGAGTGGTGAACACGGCCCGGATGTCCGGGTTGCCGGTCAGCACCCGGCTCTTGCGCATCTCGTTCATCCGGGTGCGGGGGATGCGGTCAGCCTTGTACTTAAAGGCCTGGGGGTTAAAGCTCTTTGCGTCAAACTTGTTAGGCATACATCAATCATCCTTTCTGTTATGTTTCGGCTTTCGCCTTGGGCTTGCGTCCGCCCCCGGTTTTGGGAGCGGCCTTTGCGGGCGTCTTGGGGGCCTCCTGGGGCGTTTCAGCGGCGGGAGGGGTAGATGTACCCCCAGCGCCCTCAACGCCGTCCTGGGCCGCCGCAGGGGGCTCCGTGACCGCCAGATTGGCTCCCATGCTTTCCGTGATGCGGGCAAGGACCTCTTTGGTGACCGCCTCACCCAGCTCATCCAGCTTGAGACGGGCCATGACCTCCTGGGTGACGGCCTCCGCCAGCTCATCCACGTTGACGCCGCCGGTGGCGGGGGTGGGCACGTTTTCAGCCATGTACTGCACAATGGCCTCCTGGGTCCGGGGCAGCTCCGCCACCGGCGTGCCGGTCAAACGGCTGGCCAGGTTGCGCAAGGCCGCCTCAAAGGAGATGGCCTTGATGGGCTTTACAATCTTTTCCATGCTTTCTCACCTCACTCATCCAGCTTGGCGTCCGGGTTGGCCGCCAGATAGTCCGCCAGCTCAGAATAGGACATCTCAGAGGGCTTTTTGCCCCCGGCGGGCTTTCCACCGCCGTCCCCGCCCTCTCCGGGTTTCCAGCCGTTGTACTTGGGGGCCGCCCCAAAGAGGAAGTCCGTGGAGGCGTCCTTTTTCAGCGCCTCCACCTTGGCCGCCAGGGTCACGGTGCCAGTGCTGTCCTTGGAGGTGACCTTGCCGTCCACAATTTTGGCGTCCTTGAGGAAGTCCGCCAGCACGGCCCGGACAGCGGTGACATTCTTAGCCCCGGCAGCGGTGAGCTCCGCATCCACGGCGGCCATGAGCTTGACGGTGGCCAGCTCCTTGTCATAGGCGGCCTTTTGGTCCTTGTTCTGCTGGGTCAGGGTTTCAATCTGCTTTTGCAGCTCCTCACTGGCCCCGGCGGACTTCTTCAGCTCCTCAAGCTGGCTGTCACGGGTCTTGACGCTCTCCGTGAGCTGGGTGACCTGGGCCTCCGCCTCCTTGAGCTTGCCGCTGGTGGCGTTGAAGTCGGTGCGGGACACAAAGCCCTTGCCGATTTCCTGAGACACCGCCGTGTCGATTTCGGGGGTGTACTTGTCCCCCAGGATAGTCTTGAGCCATTCCAATGCCATAGTGTTTTACCTCCTTGTTTTGTCTGCTGTCCTTTTT
>JAETOJ010000054.1 GCA_021768085.1 Bacillota bacterium | reverse complement strand
CGGTTCAGGCGGCCCTGCGCGGGGCGTATGTGGCGGTATCCGTGGGGGCGTTTTTTCTGGCGGTGTGCCTGAGCTCGGCGGCCACGTCCAAGTCCGCGGCCATGGTGCTGGCGGCATACTACCTGGACGAAAGCCGGGCGGAGCACGACGTGTACTACATTGAGCACGGGAGCCTGGTGTTTGACATTGAGATTTTGCTGACCACGGTGTTCCGTGGGAAGTTTGCGAACAGCGAGGCGCCGAGCTGAAAGGAGAGACGATCATGGACAGGAAGGTGCTGTTTACAGCCTCTACATACAGCCATATCGTGAATTTTCACCTACCGTACCTGCGGAAATTCCGGGAGGAAGGGTGGACGGTTCACGCGGCCTGCGGGGGCGCTCCCATGCTCATCCCGGATGTGGGACGGGTAATTGATCTGCCCTTTGAGAAATCCATGGGATCTCCGAAAAACTTTAAGGCGGCCCGTCTCCTGGGCGCTGAGCTGCGGCGAGAGGGCTATGAGCTAATCATCACACACACCTCCCTGGCGGCTTTTTTCACCCGGCTGGCCTTGCGGGGGCTGGGAGAGCGTCCGCTGGTGGCCAACATGGTTCACGGGTATCTGTTTGACGACGGGACACCCTGGCTGAAGCGAAGCCTGCTGCTGGGAGCGGAGCGGTGGATGGCGTCGGCAACCGACCTGGTGCTGACTATGAACCAGTGGGACTATGACACGGCGAAACAATACCGGCTGGGGCAAAAGGTGGTTCAGGTTCCCGGTGTGGGGGTGAACTTCGCCCGGTTTGACGGAGTGCCGGTGGACAGGAGGGGAACGCTGCGCAAACAATGGGGTATTCCGGAGGATGCCTTTGTGTTGATATACGCAGCGGAATTTTCCAAGCGGAAAAGCCAGGCAGTGCTCATTGAAGCTATGAAACGGCTGCCGGAACAGGTGTGGCTGATCCTGGCGGGGGAGGGGGCGTTGAGGGAGGCGTGCAGGGAACAGACCCGGGCGCTGGGGCTGGAGGAGCGGGTGGTATTCCCGGGCCAGGTTCGGGATGTCCCCGGCTGGTACGCCGTGGCGGACGCGGCGGTGTCCGCCAGCCGGAGCGAGGGGCTGCCTTTCCACATTATGGAGGCCATGTACGCGGGTCTGCCGGTGGTTGCCAGTGAGGTAAAGGGGCACGCCGACCTCATCGCAGACGGCGTGACGGGACTGTTATACCCCTATGGGGACGGGGGAGCTTGCGCGGAGCAGATCCTGCGACTGGCGGCGTCAGAGGAGCTGCGGCGGGAATTGGCCCGGAACGCGAAGGCGAATGTGGAGCAATACGGCCTGGAGCGGGTACTGCCTATGGTGTGGGGGGAGTATGCCGCGCTGGTACAGCGGGAGACATTTGCCCCTGCTATCAAATAAAATGAACTGTCAACAAGGTGATCTATTTCTGGTTCTATAGACACCACAGCTCAGTTGCTTTCTCAAAAATTGTAGTTTGTCTTTATTATGTCTCCATTTTTCACAATACAACGCAATATGTTGGGCGGTTCATTTAAACAAGTAATATTTTGTCATCCCTTGTCAAATGCCACTTATCTAATTTTAAAGATATCGTCGATACATCGAGGCGGTGGTGAAGGAGCCACAGTATAGTCCTCGCAGACCTTCCGTCGAGGACATCCAAAGCTTCCTGAAACTCCTCCGTCTCGCTGTTCGCGTCGGTAAAGTCAGCGGTGATATCTTTGACGTTATAATAACTATCAAGCTGAGAGCCGCCATCATTGCCAAAACCAGCCTGGGGAACTTCTTTAAACTTCTCATTGGGATATTTTTTATAAGATTTTGGACCTTTACAGGCCAAAATTCGCCCTGGTTGAGAGAACGAATGGGCCATCCTCTTTCTTGGAAAGCGTTACCAGAAACCTTCTGTTCCCTCCCTTGACTTTCCTGCAATCCGGGGTAAAATATTCTTGTGGGATTGAAAAATCCGGCGTGGGCGGAAAGCGCCCCGCAGAAGGGAACCTTTACATGAAACTCACCACCGTATTGTTTGACCTGGACGGGACGCTGCTCCCCATGGATCAGGAGGTATTCACCCAGGGCTACTTCGGCCTGCTGACCCAAAAGGTGTCCCCCAGGGGCTATGACCCCAGACAGCTCGTGGACGGGATCTGGGCAGGCACTGCCGCCATGGTAAAAAATGACGGCAGCCAGACCAACGAGACCGTTTTTTGGCAGAAGTTCGCCCAGATTTTTGGCGAAGCGGCCCTAAAGGACAGGGACTTATTCGACGAATTCTACGCCAACGAGTTCCGAAACGCCAAAAGCTTCTGCGGCTATAATTCCCAGGCTGCGGAAACCGTCCGGGCCATCCGGGCCGCGGGCTGCCGGGTGGTGCTGGCCACCAACCCCATCTTCCCGGCGGCGGGCACCCGCGTTCGCCTGGGCTGGACGGGGCTGGAACCGGAGGACTTCGCCCTGTGCACTACCTATGAGACCTCACACTGGTGCAAGCCCAGCCTGGGCTATTATCGAGAGATCCTGGACACCCTGGGTCTGGAGCCAGGGGAATGTCTCATGGTGGGCAACGACGCAGAGGAGGACATGGCAGCCCAGGAGCTGGGCATGGAGGTGTTCCTGCTCACCGACTGCCTAATCAATCGGACGAGCCGGGATCTCAGCCCCTATCCCCAGGGCAGCTTTTCGGACTTGCTGGCCTATTGGACAGGCCTGTGGGAGGGCGGCCTATGAACCGGGAATTTCTCAAAAAGATTTTTTTCCAGTCCCTGACGGCCTTCCTGTCCCTGGCGCTGGCCATCCTGCTGTTCTTTGCCATTTTGAAGCTGGACGAGATCCGAGGGAGCTTCCACTGGCTGTTGGACGTCCTCACCCCCTTTCTCTACGGCGGCACTATGGCCTATCTGCTAAAAACTCCCTGCGGTTTTCTGGAGCGGCAGTTTGAGATGGTTCTGCCGGAAAAATGCAAAAAGTGGGCCAACCTGCTCAGCGTGGTGGCGGTGATGCTGATCAGCGCTTTGATCCTCTACCTGCTGCTGAGCACGGTGCTGCCGGAGATGTGGGCCAGCATTGTGGCTCTGGCTGCCGCCGTGCCGCCCAAGGTGGACGAGTTTACCAGATGGGTGCTATCCCACCTGGAGGGCAACGCAGTGCTCCAGAACTACGTGAACAACGCCTTTACCACCCTGGAAGACTGGGGGAAAAACTGGGCCACCACGGATCTCCTGCCCACCATGCAGGGCATGATGGGTGGGGTGGTTACCACCGTGGGTTCGGTGCTCACCGTAGCGAAAAACATCATCCTGGGCGTGATCATCTGCATCTATCTGCTGGCCAGCCGGAAGAAATTCACCCGCCATGCCAAGGCGGTGGTGTACGCCGTATTCAAGCCGGAGCGGGCGGAAAAGCTGCTCAAGGAGTGCGCCCACATCGACGTCACTTTTGTGGGCTTCTTTGGCGGAAAAATTCTGGACAGCGCCATTGTGGGCCTGATCTGCTATATTTTCTGCGCCATTATGTCGGTAGCTGCGGGCTTCCAGAACGCGGTGCTCATCAGCGTGATCATCGGCGTCACCAACGTGATCCCCTACTTTGGCCCCTTTATCGGGGCCGTTCCCGCTGCCCTGCTCATCCTCATCTCCAGCCCCCGCAACTGCCTGATTTTCCTGATCTTCATCGTCATCCTCCAGCAGTTCGACGGCAACGTGCTGGGCCCCAAACTGCTGGCGGGCAGCGTGGGCCTCACCGGGTTTTGGGTGCTGTTCGCCATCACCCTGTTTCAGGGGCTGTTCGGTTTTGTGGGCATCCTGGTGGGGGTGCCTGTGTTTGCCGTCATCTACGACCTGGCCCGGCGGGCCATTCTCTCGGGACTGAAAAAGCACGGGAAGCTGGACGTGCTGGAGTAGCGGTGAGGGAAACTCTCTCGATACCTTGACAGGCGAGGTATCTCGTGATATGATAGGCTATCTTCAAGTAAGAAAAGGAGGTTCTTCTGTGTTTCCAACCATTGATCAGGCCAAGCCTGGCCTGCAAAAGCTCATTGCCGTTTTGGGGGAGACGTACCCCTACGCCTCCGTGCTGGCAGTGGCGGACGACAGCCGTGTCTGGCGGGTCAGCCGCAGCGGCATCAACATCGCCACCAGCGGCAACGGAGGCGGCACCGGCTTCGTGGTGCGGGTCTTTGACGGCGTGGGCTGCGCCGAATACTCCTTCAACGAGTTTTCGGAGGAGAAGATCCCCGCCCTGTGTGAAACACTGACCCGCCGTCTGGCGGAGCAGAATGCTGCCCTGGACGGCGTCGCGTCCCTGCCCACCCCCGTCCCAGCAGACAGGCCCGCCGTCCTGAAAAAAGAGACCACCTGGAAAATTCATCCTCGGGAGCTGGGGGACGAGGCCATTGTGAGCAAGATCAACGCCCTCCGGGAGAAGGCCCTGGCGGTAGACGAGCGAGTGCTGGACGCCCAGGCTATGGTGTCCTACCGCTGCTACCGAAAGCTGTTTCTGTCCAAAAACCGGGATCTGGATCAGACTGTAATGTGGACTAACGCCATGATGGCAGTGGTGGCGGCCCGGGGCCAGGAGATCAAGATGTCCTACAAGCCCTTCTCCGTGCTGGGCGGCGCAGAGCTGCTGGATCAGATGGACGCCGACGCGGAGCAGGCCGCTCGGGATGCCCTGGAGCTGTTGGACAGCCAACCCATACCGCCGGGGGAGTACGACTGCGTGTGCGACCCGGCCACCACCGGCATGATCGTCCACGAAGCTTTCGGCCATGGGGTGGAGATGGATATGTTCGTCAAGGATCGGGCCCAGGCCCGGCAGTTCCTGGGGGAGTATGTGGCCAGTCCCCTGGTGACCATGCACGATGGTGCCGCCGTGGACGAGTCCGCCACCATGTTCTTTGACGACGAGGGCACCCTCACCGGGGACACCGTGATCATCGACCGGGGTGTGCTGAAAACCGGAATGTGCGACGCGCTGAGCGCGGCGCGCTTAGGGGTGGAGCCCACGGGCAACGGCCGCCGGGAGAGCTACGAGCGCAAGGCGTACACCCGCATGACCAACACCTATTTCCAGGGTGGGGATTGCACGCCCGAGGAGATGATCGCCAGCGTGGAGGACGGCTTCCTGTTGGAGTGCCCTTCCAGCGGCATGGAGGATCCCAAGAACTGGGGCATCCAGTGCATGGTGACCACCGCCAAGGAGATCAAAAACGGCAAGCTGACGGGGAAGATCTACTCCCCCATCGTCCTCACCGGCTATGTGCCCGACCTGCTGAAATCCGTCTCCATGATGAGCAAAACGCCGGAGCTATCCGGCAGCGGCTACTGCGGCAAGGGATATAAAGAGTGGGTGAAGGTGTCAGACGGCGGCCCCTATATGAAGGCCCGCATCCGGTTAGGCTGAACCGAAAAAGAGCTTGAAGCCCGCTGACGGACAGGGTCACTATTCATGCCGTTCCTGCCCGGCAACGGAACAATGCGATAAAGGGATGTGTATATTTTGATACAGAGAATCAAAAATGCTTTGGCTCGCTGCGGAATCACCCTGTGGCGCATCAATGAGCGGGAGGATGAAACCGCCGAGCTGTTTTTTGTGAAAAAGAAGCTGGACACCCGGCGGGTCAAGGATGTGCACAAGTACGAGGTTACCGTGTTCCGGGACGTGGAGGGCCAGGAGGGCGGTAAACCCACCCGGGGCTTCACGTCGGTGCAGCTCATCTCCTCCATGGACGACGGGAAGCTGGATGAGGAGCTGAAGGGGGCGTATTACGCTGCCCAGTTTGCCGCCAACCCCTATTTTGAGCTGCCCGACCCAGTACAGACCCCCCTGGTGAAGGAGACCGGGGAGCTGGCCCAGGCTCCCCTGGCCCAGAGTGCCGGTAAGATGGCCCGGGCCCTCTTTGCCCCCGACGTCCACGAGGACGCTTTTGTCAATTCCGCGGAGATCTTTGTCTACCGCGTCCGCCGCCATATTCTGTCCTCCGAGGGCACCGACGTGTCCTTTGTCAACTCCAGCGTGAACGGTGAGTTTGTGGTGCAGTGCAGAGATCCGGAGGACGTGGAAATCCACAACCAGTTCCAGTATGAAGCCCTGGATGAGGCGGCCCTGTCCGCCAGGGTGGCGGAGGCCCTGTCCTTTGTCCGGGATCGGGCCCGGGCCCAGCGGATTCTGAAAAGCGGCACGTACGATTTGATCCTCAGCGGGGACGCCATGCCTGAGCTGCTGTCCTATTATGTGTCACGGGCCTCCGCCGGCATGGTGTATTCCAAATATTCCACCTGGCAGCAAGGGGAGGACGTCCAGGGGGAGACGGAGGGCGAGCGCCTGAACCTCACCCTGCGGGCCTTCCACCCCTACAGCGCGGAGGGCATCCCCACCGGCAACCACCTGCCCCTGCTAAAGGGCGGCAAGTTACTGACCTGGCACGGCCCCAACCGCTTTTGCCGCTACCTGGGCATCCAGCCCACGGGCGATTATCAGCGGATTGCCTGTGCCAACGGATCCGTTCCCTTTGCGGAGTTGAAAAAGGGCCCGGTTTTATGGGCTGTGACCTTCTCTGACTTCCAGATGGACGAGGCCAGCGCTCACTTCGGCGGCGAGATCCGCCTGGCCTACCTGATTGACGAGGATGGCACCGTGACGCCCGTCACTGGCGGTTCGATAAACGGCAGCATTCTGGCGGCCCAGAAGGATCTCACCTTCTCCACCGACCGCTACCTCACCGCCGAGTACGACGGCCCCTATGCTGTGCGGCTGAAGAACGTCAGCGTGGCCGGGGTGGGGAAATGATCCCGCTCTGAACAAAACAGAACAGGGCCGCGCCTGAACCCACAGGCGCGGCCCTATATTGTAAGTGGAAACAGCCCAACGCCGCAGAACCCGTAATTCACAGGGTGTGGTGCAGCGTCCGTTTAACGGCCCCACGGCCCTTCTGGGCCGCGGCGCGAGTGCGCCGTAAATTCGCCGCTTCGCGGCGAATTGCGCAGGGCCGGCTTTGCCGGCCCGAGCATTGAAATTTCCGAAGGGTGGAGGCGGGCAATGCCCGCCGGAACCCAAAAATAAAAGGACTGCCATATGGTGGTGCCTGATAAAGAACAAGACAAAAAGCGCAAAATTATTAGGCAGTCACCGAAAAAGCAAACCTTTGTGACAAAATCGAACATCCAGAAAAAAGCACGATTTGACAATC
>JAETOJ010000011.1 GCA_021768085.1 Bacillota bacterium | reverse complement strand
TACGCCAAAAGGTGCCCTGGAGCCAAAGTAGACCCCGCCTCAAATCGTTGGGACAGTAGGGCACTGGGGAAAGCTGACGCCAAAGCGTGATTTTCCCCTCTGAAATGACCCCAAAAGTGGACACCTGCCAAACTCTCTAAACAGTTCCCGGAATTCCTTCCCTGGCCCGTAAACGCCCTGAAAGCGGCCCGCAGTGCGGGCCGCCGTGACCTGCCGGGTGTCACCTGTGACGCCCGGCTTTTATCCTGCTATTGTCCTTCGCCCTTAAATCTGCCCTCTGGGCTGCCCTTGCCCCGCGATTTACCTAAGCCCAATGAGACAAAATAGAGCGCTGCCAGGGCCAGAAAATGCGCCGGGAGGCCGGATGAACCTGCCCAGCCTCCTGGGATGCATGGGCATAAGCCTCCCCAGAACGATCTCAGTACCAATCATGCTTTTCGTTCCGATCCAAAACATTGATCTGCTCCATCTCCCTGTTAGTCAATGTGAAGCCATACAGTTCCGTATTCTCTTGGATATGGTTGGGGTTGCTGGAGCCGGGAATGACCACCACGCCCTTTTGGAGGTTCCAGCGGAGGATCACCTGCGCGGAGGATACCCCGTGAGCCTTGGCGATGCTGGAGATCACCTCGTCCCCCAGCAGTTCCGCTGTATGTCCCCGGCCTCCCAAGGGATACCAGCCCTGAACCACGATGCCCAGGTTCTGAATATAGGGGATCACATCATTTTCCTGATAGTAGGGATGGATCTCATTCTGCACCAGCGCCGGCGGAGTGGTTACCTGGGGCAGAAATTCTTCCAGCTCCTTGACATACCAGTTGGACAGGCCGACAGACCGGATTTTTCCCTCCGCCACAAATTTTTCCATAGCCTGATACGCTTTTACGTCGTTCCGGTCAGGGTGATGGAGCAGCATCAGATCCACGTAGCCGATGTCCAGCCGATCCAAACACGCCTGGATAGACTGCTCCGGCTCCGCCATTTCACTGCCCGGATAAATCTTGGTGGTGACGAAGATCTCCTCACGGCGTATGCCAAGTTCTTCCATGGCCTCCCGGATTGCCTGTCCCACTTCCTCCTCATTTCCATAGATGGAAGCGGTGTCAATCAGCCGCACCCCGCGGGCCAGCGCGGACTTTACAGCGTTGACGCAGGTTTCCCCGTGAAGGCTGTAGGTCCCCAAACCGTTGAGCGGCATTTTATAGCCGCTGTTGAGGGTTACGGTCTTGCTCTCAAAATCGAACGCCCTTACCCCGCTGCTTCTTCTTGGCTCGTCCAGCGAAAACGTTACGGAGACATTGCCGCCGCCGGCGTTCAGCACCTCCCGAAGCTCGGATTCTGAAACGCCGTTAATATGCCCTAACGGGGTAAAGCTCCAGGTATTTTCATCATAATAAATGGTGACGCTGCTGCCCTGATAAAGGATGATATCCCCTGGCCTGGTGGTAATCTGCCGATTGGTCTGGGGGAGGTCTGTGCCAATACCGCCCACCTTCTCAAATCCGCCGTAATCGCTCATGTCCACAGTCAGCGGCCCCTTGGCCAGCAGCTCCTTCCAGGCTGTGACCGAGGGATTATCCTCCAAGGTCGCCACCCAGACAGTGCCGCCAATTTGAACATACATCTGATTTGCCTCCTCGCCCACGGCTTTGGGCAGATCAAGTCCGTTGACCCACTCCTCCACCTGGGACGTGCCGGAGAATCTACGCCCCTCCAGCCAGGTGGCGTCCGGCTCATAGCCGCGAATGGTGGCGTCCTCATGTCCGCTGCCCCCGGAGGTGCAGAAGGTGGCCACAGTCTTGCCGCTCAGGTCGTAGGTCTCCAGGAAGGTGTGGATGATCTTGGGCGCACGGCCCCACCAGATCGGATAACCGATGAGCACCGCGTCATATTGCCCCATATCCTCTACCTCGTTCCGGATGGCAGGGCGGGCGTTGGGGTCGTTTTGCTCGGCGTTGGCCCGGCAGTCGGTGTTGTAGTTCAGATCGGCGGCGGTGTAGGGCTGGGTAGGCAGAATCTCAAAGAGGTCGCCGCCCGTCACCTCCGCCACCTTTTCCGCCACCGGGCGGGTGTTTCCGGTGGCAGAAAAATAGGCCACCAGTACCTTTCCCCCGGTTGCTTCCTGCCGGGAAAGCTGGGCGTAGTTCATAACCGATGCCGCGGCCTGGGCCCGTGTGGTGTGTTTGGATCCGCCGTCAAAGCCGGGGATGCCCTGGGTAACCGGCTGATCGGTATACCGCCGGAAAATCAGGTTCAGCTGCTCCTGGGTAATGGGGTCGTTGGTACCGAAGTGGCCGTTGCCGTAGCCCTCCACCAGCTTTTCGCTGGCCGCCCAGCGGACGGCTTCGCTGTACCACTGCCCCTCGGGAACATCGGAGAATTGCATGAGGTAATTGACCACCGGCTTCTCCGCCTGCCGCCACAGGATGGTGACAAGCATGGCGCGGGTCAAGGTCTCCTCCGGCGCGAAGGTGGTATCGGAAACACCGTCCATGATGTTCTTTTGACGGCAGTATTCCACCGCTTCAGCGTACCACGCGCCGGTGGGCACATCCGAAAACGCCGCCACGGACTCAGGCTCAGAGGCAGGTTTCGCGCTGTCTAAATTCATCCCGCCGCCGGCTGCGGGTGCTTTCGCCGCCCCGCAGGAGGTCATGGTCAGGAGACAGGCCATGCAGACTGCCATCGAGAAGGAAAAAATTCTTTTTTTCATTGTTATGCCCCTTCTACTTCAGATTTTTCCGGAAGAAGTCAACCAGCTTGTCAAAGGGGATGATGTCCGTCCGGTCATAGAGGTCGGTATGCACCGCGCCGGGGATCAGGAGCAGCTCCTTGTTGTCCCCGGTCAGCCTGGCGAACGCGTCCCTGCTGAAATAGCAGGAGTGGGCCTTCTCGCCGTGGACAAGGAGGACGGCGCTTTCAATTTCGCCCGCGTAGGCCAGGATGGGCTGGTTGAGGAAGGACATACAGCCCGTCACGTTCCAGCCGCCGTTGGAGTTGAGGCTCCTGGGATGGTAGCCCCGCTGGGTTTTGTAGTAGTCGTGGTAGTCCTTCACGAAGAAGGGCGCATCCTCCGGGAGCGGATCTGCCACCCCGCCGCCCAGGACGTACTCGCCGCGCTTGAAGTCGGCGGTGCGCTGGGCATTGAGGGCCTTTTTCTTCTCCCGCCGGGCCTGGGCGCTGTCCTCGGCATCGAAATAGCCCTTGGCATTGACCCGGCTCATATCGTACATGGTCATAGCCGCGGTGGCCTTGATCCGGGTGTCGATGGCGGCGGTGTTCAACGCCATGCCGCCCCAGCCGCAGATGCCGATGATCCCGATCCGCTCAGGATCCGCGTTCTCCTGCGCCGACAAGAAATCCACCGCCGCCTGGAAGTCCTCGGTGTTGATGTCCGGAGAGGCCATGTACCGGGGCGCGCCGCCGCTCTCGCCGGTGAAGGAGGGGTCAAAGGCGATGGTGAGAAACCCCCGCTCCGCCATGGTCTGGGCGTACAGGCCGGCGCACTGCTCCTTTACCGCGCCGAAGGGGCCGCACACGGCGATGGCGGCCAGCTTCCCCTCCGCTCCCTTGGGGGTATAGCAGTCGGCGGCCAAAGTAATGCCGTATCGGTTGCGGAAGGTTACCTTTCGATGGTTCACCTGCTCGCTCTTTGGAAAGGTCTTGTCCCATTCCTGGGTCAAAGTCAGTTTTTCTTCCATACTAAATTCCTCCTGATTGTTTGTTTGCCTTCTTTTCCATTTGATAGACGAGGTAATCTAAACAGTCGATCTGCTTCTCGCTTTGGTGAAGCGCGTCCAGCAGCGTCCGCCTGTGGCAGGAAAGAATCCGCATCAATTCGGACTGATCCTGCTTTCGGGCCAACGCCATGCACTGCCGGACGATATCCGGGCCGCACCCCGCATCGACTAAATTCTGACGCAAGATGCCGTCGGTATCTGTTGTGTGAGGCATAGCATCACTTCCCTGTGTCCCCATCATAGGGCACAGGGGGCAAAATAGCAAATACTTGATTTCTATATCATGTTATTCTTGCAGAGAATAACAAAGCGTGCTATTCTTTAGGCGGAGGTGTCGGTAATGGAACTTCGGGTACTGCGCTATTTTTTAGAGGTGGCCCGGGAGGGCAGCGTCACCCACGCAGCGGAGCGGCTTCATATTTCCCAGCCTACGCTGTCCAAGCAGATCAAGGATCTGGAGGCGGAGCTGGGCAAAAAGCTCTTTGTCCGCAGCAGCTTCAGCGTCCGGCTGACGGACGAGGGGATGCTGCTGCGCCGGCGGGCGGAGGACATCCTGGACATGGTGGACAAGACAGAGGAGGAGTTCAAGGCCCTGGGGGAGATCTCCGGCGGGGATATCCACATCGGCTGCGCGGAATCGGACGGCATCAAGCACCTGGCCCGGCGGATCAAGGCAGTACAGGCACGGTATCCCCGCATCCGGGTGCATTTATACAGCGGGGATCGAAGCGATCTGGCGGAGCGTCTGGAGCAAGGGCTGCTGGATTTTGCCGTGCTGGTGGAATCCAACGACCTGTCCAAATATAACTACCTCCCTCTGCCCGGCGCGGACACCTGGGGCGTCATCCTGAGAAAGGATCATCCGCTGGCGGAAGGGGAGGCAATCGCATCGGAGGATCTGCTGGAGGTTCCGCTGATCTGTCCCCGGCAAGGGCTGCAAAAGGAGCTTTCAGACTGGTTCCAGGAGAAGGTGGACAGACTCAACATTGTGGCGACCTGCAATCTGGCCTACAACGGCGCCGTTCTGGCCCGGGAAGGTCTGGGCTGTCTGCTCTCTTTTGACAATCTGGCAGACACGGGGCCAAACAGCCCCCTGTGCTTCCGGCCCCTGACGCCGCCGCTCCACTCCAGGCTGTTTCTGGCCTGGAAAAAGTACGCGGTGTTTTCCCCCGCGGCGGAGGTGCTGCTGAATGAAATGAAAGACATCTTGAAAGTTCTAAGTAACTGACCCAGATTCTGACCCAGAACGGGAAAGGAGCGGGCGGAAGCGGTGGAAGGAACAGGGCTGGAAAGCACCCTACCCCGGAGCAAAAACGCCCCAAAAGCGCCGAAAAGCCGCCGCCAGCACCGCTGGCCGCAGCTCATAACCCGAAGGTCGTCGGTTTAAATTCCGCCCTTGCAACTATAAATCCTCTAATTTCCTTAGAAATCGGAGGATTTCCTTTGCTTTTTCTCACTTTTCTGCGTGGTCTATATTTTGATTTTCCGCAAGACCCAGGTTCTGGCTCATACGGGGAATACAGATTCGGGTTATTCTGGAGATAGGCGATCGTGTTGTAGGATTCGTACCCCCTGTCAAGGACTACAATGGTGGGTTCACGGTATTTCCGCTTGTAAATTAGGGCGCACAGAGCGCCCTGGCTGCTGATTTCGTCATTCCCCATGAAAGGCTGGTTCAAAATATCAAAAATCAGGTTTGCGTGGGTGTTGTTCCACCCTTTAGGGTTGGTTTCGGACTTAAAGTGATTACTTGAATCAGGGTTGCGGGGGCAGGGGATGGTACTGCCGTCGATGGCCCAAAGGCGGTAACCCTTCAGTGTTTTCGGGGCATCGCAAAGGTCATTAAACTGCTTCATCAGGTTCCAAAAGCAGGAATTGTCAACCCTCTTTCGGCGGTCAACGAACGAGGATGCGGCCATTTCTATGCCAGCGTCATACAGTTCGCGGGGCAAGGTGCCGCCCGTCATAGTCAGCACGAAGCGTATCAGAGCGTCTAACGGGAGCTTTCTATCTCTGGAAAGATGCCGGATATCGTCGATATAGCTGCCGCGCAGGAGGACGGCTCTGTTATGGCCTGATTCAATTTGCAGCACAATTCGTCAGCGTGATTTGTAGTCATGGCGTTGATTCCTTTCCACTTGTTTTGAATCAATCTAACGCGGTCAAAAAATAAAGCGAGTGCATCGCCGTAGGATACAGGCAGTGCACTCGCTTTGCTTGTTCTTTGCCATAACGATGAATCCGACAATGTCAGGTATGGGATTCGACTTTGAAAATCCTCGTGCGCCAATAAATTGTAAACAACACAGCTAAGCCGGGGGCTTGAGTAGACCCTGGAAGTGCCTTTTATCAGCAGTTTCTAAAGGGGCCTGCTTGTTTTGCCTTACGGTTTCTTGCCGTCCGTTAACGGGCTCGTCCCGTTTCCTCCTCGCCTTGGGTACTTCTCCCCTGTAAATGGATGATAGTATTCTTTGATTCTCATCTGCTCTGCAAGCTCATCCTCACACCTACTCTATCAACTAGTTTTTATTTCCTCCTTAGCTAACGTCTTTTCTTTCCACTGGCAGAGCCAGCGGTTGTCTACCAAGACAATCGCTGGCTCTGCTGGACATCCCAGCAGGGCGAAAGGGCTGGTTCGGGTTCTGCTCCCGCCAAAACCGCGGGCGGGCACTCAGGGCTGGAACGCCCCATCCTCCTCCGGCGGGGCGGCGGGAAAGGCAACGGTAAAGGCGGTGCCCTGGCCGGCGGCGCTCTCCAGGGTGATGGTTCCGCCGTGGGCCTCCACAATCTGCTGCACAATGGCCAGGCCCAGGCCGATCCCCTTGCCGGAGCCCTTGGTGGTGAAGAAGGGGTCGAAGATCAGATCCTTCACCTCGTCAGGGATGCCTGGGCCGTTGTCCGCCACCCGCAGGACGGCGTGCTCTCCGTCCGTTCCGGTGGACACCCGCACGGTGCCTCCCTGGCCAGCCAGCGCCTCAAAGGAGTTCAACACCAGGTTCAGCGTCATCTGAAACAGCTGGGTTTCGTCCCCCAGGATGGGGCAGCTCCGGCTGGTAAAACCGGTCTCCACCCGCACCCCTTTGGGACGGGCGGGCGCGGTCACCTCCAGCACCTGCTCCGCCAGCGTGTCCAGCCGGATGGGGCGCAGCGGGCCGGGGGTCTCCTTCCGGGAAAGGTTGGATAGCCGGGAGATGATCTGCTTGGCCTTCTGGGATGCGTTGTAGATCTCCAGGGCGTTTTCATAGGACTCTGTGTCCTCCGGAGGCAGCTTTTCCAGGATGAGGATGCTATACCCCATGATGGGGGTGAGCAGGTTGTTGAACTCATGGGCAATACCGGAAGTCAGAGTGCCGATGGACTCCAGCCGCTGCCGGTGGGCCAGCGCCTGGGCCTGGGCGTTGAGGGCCTCCATGGCCTCCGCCTTGGCCTTCAGCACCTCCAACTCCTCCTGGGCCTGGCGGTGGCCCCGGCGGGAGCGCATTAGGAACAGGGCCAGCACCCCCGCCCCCGCCATGATGACCACGCCGCACAGCGCCATCCAGGCCATGGCGGACTGGAAGGGGCGGATCACCTGATCGTAGTTCCGGGCCACCCCCACGGTGAAGCAGCCGTTTTCATTGCCGGGGGCGGGAAGCACCGTCATCCGGGCGGTGTAGCTTTTCCCGCCGGACTGGCCGCCGCTGCGGAAAAAGTCGGAGCTGGCCTGTCCCGACCGCTGGGCGGCCAGCATCAGGTATAGGCTGCTGTGGACGAGGGGATCCAGGCTGTCCACGGCGTCCACCCGGATCCCCTCCTGGGTGCGGTGGAAGAAGTACCGCTCCCGGGCGTCCAGCACCAGGATGCGGTCGGTCTCCTCGGCGGCGGTCTGCTCCTCGGCGATGGCGAAGAACGCCTCCCCGTCGATGAGGGCGGCATAGCCCACCTCCCCCTTCTCCAGGACCAGGGCCACATAGGGCCGCCCCGCCCCGTCCGTCCACAGGGAGATTCCTATGCCCCCGATCTGCCCGATGACGTCCAGCAACTCATAGTCGGTGCTGTCCCCGGTGGACAGCACCACCCTGCCCTCCCGGAGCACCAGCATGGACTCCACCATCACCGTCTTAGGCAAGGGGCTCTCCCGCAGGTAATAGAGCAGGCTGTCCGCCTCGCCGCCGCCGAGGTAGCGCTCTTCCGCCGTCAAAAACCCCCGGCGGCTGGTGATATACTCCAGATCGGAGCAGTACCAGGCGAAATGGCCCATGATGTTGTTGTCCACCGATTGGGCGGTTTTCATCAGCTGTCCGTCCTGCCCGTCCACCAGCATCTGCTGGCTGCGGCGAAACACGCCGGACGTCATCGCCAGGCCCAGGAGGATCACCAGCAGGGCCAGCGCAGGGATCACAGGGGCGCGGCGCAGCCCCCTAAGTTTGTTCTCCATATCGGCCTCCTGTGGTTTTCTTCGGGACGCGCCCGCGGTTTCACCCCGGGGCTTGCGCCCGGGCCTGTCCATGTGATATAATTCACAATGTAACTTGATCAGTCTACCACAGGAACTTTCTTCTGTAAAGGGGGCGGAAACGCCATGGCGGATACGGTGCTGATTGTGGATGACGACGAGGCGGTGCTCACCATGCTCCGCAAGGTGATGAAAAGCAGCGGCATTGAGTCCGACGCCGCCCGCAGCGGCGGGGAGGCTATTGAGCTGGCGACCCGGGGCCACTACGATCTGATGCTGCTGGACGTGAATATGCCGGGGATGGACGGGTTTGAGGTGATCCAGACCCTCCGGGGCCGGGGCCTCAAGCTGCCCATCATCATCGTCAGCGGGCGCAAGGAGGACTACGACGCCCTCTACGGCCTGGACATCGGCGCGGACGACTACCTGACAAAACCCTTCAATCCGGTGACCCTGGGGGCCAAGGTGAAGGCCCTCATCCGCCGCAGCCGGGGGGATCTGACGGGGGCGGGGGGCGTCCTGGCTGCGGGGCCCTTCCGCTATGACACCAGCACCTTGCGGTTTTACAAGGATGGGACGGAGATCGTGCTGTCCTCCAAGGAAAACGCCATGATGAAGCTGTTTCTGGACAACGTGAACCGCATTTTCACCAAGGACATGATCTACGACCTGGTGTGGGGCTCGTCCATTGTGGACGAGAACGCCATTATGGTGTATATCAGCCGCCTGCGCCAGAAGATTGAGGAGGATCCCGCCCGGCCCGCCTACATTCAGACGGTGCGGGGTCTGGGCTACCGGTTCGTGGTGTAGCGGGCGGGCAAACGCCCCGGCTTTGCCTTGCCAAACCCCCGCCTGTGTGGTATGATTTCCCTGGAACCATGCGAATTCCGGGGCCGCGGCCCCGTATATGAGGTGATTGCAATGGCAACCTGTTCTCAGCTTCTGGCCGCCCTGCGGGAGGGCGCCCATGACTCCGCCCTGTCCGCCCTCTACGCCCCGGAAGGGGGCGGCGCGCTGGACGCCGCCCGGGCCCGGGCCGTCCGGATTGCGGAGGCCTTTACCGCCCGCTTCGGCGGGGACGCCTCCGGCGCGGCCCTGTTCAGCGGCCCCGGCCGCACCGAGATCGCCGGCAACCACACTGACCACCAGCACGGCCGGGTGCTGTGCGGCAGCGTGGATCTGGATATGCTGGCCTGCGCCGCCCCCAATGGGTTAAGTGTGGTGCGCTTCGTGTCCGAGGGTTACCCGGAGCTGGAGGTGTCCCTGGACGATCTGGCCCCCCGGGAGGAGGAGAAAAATACCTCCGCCGCCCTGGTGCGGGGGGTGGCGGCCCGGATCAAGGCACTGGGTTACTCCCTGTCCGGCTTCGACGCCTGCGCCACCTCCACGGTGCTGTCCGGTTCGGGGCTGTCCTCCTCCGCCGCCTATGAGACGCTGGTGGGCAATATCTTCAACCACTTCTGCTGCGGGGACAAGCTGGATCCCATCTCCATCGCCAAGATCGGCCAGTACGCGGAAAACGTCTACTTCGGCAAACCCTGCGGCCTGATGGATCAGATGGGCTCGTCGGTGGGGGGCGCGGTGTTCATCGACTTCAACGACCCCTCTGACCCGGTGGTGGAAAAGGTGGACTATGACTTCACCAAATCCGGCCATGCCTTGTGCATCGTGGACACCGGCTCCAGCCACGGCGACCTGACGGACGACTACGCCGCCGTCACCCGGGAGATGGGGGCGGTGGCCGCCCACTTCGGCAAAACGGTGCTGCGGGACGTGCCCCTGGAGGAGTTCCATGCCGCTCTTCCTGTCCTGCGGGAGGAGTGCGGCGACCGGGCGGTGCTCCGGGCCATGCACTTCTATGCCGACGACCGCCGGGCCGCCCAAGAGGCCGATGATCTGAAGCACGGGAATTTTGAGGCATTCCTGAACACGGTGAACGCCTCCGGCCTGTCCTCCTCCCTACGCCTGCAAAACACCTGGTCTATCTCCGATCCCCGCCAGCAGGCCATTCCCCTGGCGCTGACCGTGGGTGACTACATTTTGGATGAGATGGGAGCCATCCGGGTACATGGGGGCGGCTTTGCGGGCACCATCCAGGCGTGGGTGCCCGAGGAGCGGCTCACGCTGTTCCGGGACGGCATGGAGGCCCTGTTCGGGGCGGGCAAATGCCACGTGCTGCGCATTCGACCCCAGGGCGGCTGCGTTGTGGCGGAATAAGGGAGGAAAACAAGATGGATCGAAACGAAGCCATATCCAAGCTGGTCACCTATGCTGTCCAGGAAGGGCTGATTGAGGAAAACGAATGCGTCTGGGCCGTCAACACCATCCTGGATGTGCTGAAGCTGGACGACTACACCCCTGTCCCCTGGGATTACAAGCAGGTGGAGCTGGCCCCGGTGCTGGAGGCTCTGCTGGACGACGCCTACGAGCGGGGCGTGCTGGCGGAAAACTCGGTGGTCTATCGCGACCTGCTGGATACCGAGATCATGGGCCGCCTGACCCCCCGCCCCGCCGAGGTGATCGACAAGTTCCAGAAGCTTTGCGCCCGCGACCCCAAGCGGGCCACCGACTGGTACTATGAATTCAGCCAGTCCACCAACTACATCCGCCGGGATCGGATCGCCAAGGACGTACAGTGGAAGGCCCCCACCGAGTACGGCGAGCTGGACATCACCATCAACCTGTCCAAGCCGGAGAAGGACCCAAAGGCCATCGCCGCGGCCAAGAACCTCCCCGCCTCCGCCTACCCCCGGTGCCAGCTGTGCGCGGAAAACGAGGGCTATGCGGGGCGCGTCAACCACCCCGCCCGGCAGAACCACCGGATTGTGCCCATCACCATCAACGGCTCCCCCTGGTTCTTGCAGTATTCCCCCTATGTGTACTACAACGAGCATTGTATCTGCCTGAACAGCCAGCACGTGCCCATGAAGATCGACCGGGCCTGCTTCGGCAAGCTGCTGGACTTCGTGGGCCAGTTCCCCCACTACTTCGTGGGCTCCAACGCCGATCTGCCCATTGTGGGCGGCTCTATCCTGGCCCACGATCACTTCCAGGGCGGGCGGTACGAGTTCGCCATGGCCAAGGCACCGGTGGAGACCCCCTTCTCCTTCCCCGGCTTTGAGGACGTGGAGGCGGGCATTGTGAAATGGCCCATGTCGGTAGTGCGCATCGCCTCCGAAAAGCCGGATCGGCTGGTGGAGCTGGCGGACAGGATCCTCACCGCCTGGCGGGGCTACACCGACGAGAGCGCTTTCATCTTCGCCGAGACCGACGGCGAGCCCCACAACACCATCACCCCCATCGCCCGGAAGCGAGGGGACAAGTTCGAGCTGGATCTGGTGCTGCGCAACAACATCACCACCCAGGAGCACCCCCTGGGCGTCTACCACCCCCACGCGGAGCTCCACCACATCAAGAAGGAGAACATCGGCCTCATCGAGGTGATGGGGCTGGCGGTGCTCCCGGCGCGGCTGAAGGACGAGCTGGCGGCGGTGGCGGACGGGCTGGTCAAGGGTTCGGATCTCCGGGCGGACGAGCGCACCGCCAAGCACGCCGACTGGGCGGAGGGCTTCGCCCAGCACTACACCATCACCGCTGACAACGCCCTGGACATTGTGAAGAAGGAGACGGGGCTGGTGTTTGCTAAGGTGCTGGAGCACGCCGGCGTGTACGCTCGCACCCCCGAGGGCAAGGCGGCCTTCCTGCGGTTCCTGGGCTCCGTGTAAGTACCCTTGCGTCCCAAATGGCTTTGTGATAGAATACCTCCGCACCCCCTTTCGGGGCGTGCGGAGGTACTTTTTCGGGGAGGCGTTCACTTGAAGGAATTTACCATCGGTCCCAACGACGCGGGTCAGCGACTGGATCGCTGGCTGGACAAGGCCGTCCCCCTCCTCCCCGGGCCACTGGCCCAAAAATATATCCGTTTGAAGCGGGTAAAGCGCAACAGCAGGCCCGCCAAGCGGGACGAGCGGCTCCAGGCCGGGGACGTGCTCCAGCTCTACCTCAACGACGAGTTTTTCGACGCGCCCTCTCCGGACAACGCCTTCCTTCGAGTGGTCAAACCCCGGCTGAACATTCTGTACGAGGATGAAAACCTGCTCCTGCTGGATAAGCGCCCGGGCATGGTGGTACATCCTGACGACAGGTCGCAGGTGGACACCCTTATCACCCACGTGCAGGCGTACCTGTACCAGAAGCGGGAGTGGTCGCCCTACCGGGAGCACACTTTCGCCCCCGCCCTATGCAACCGCATCGACCGGAACACCGGGGGAATTGTCATCGCCGCCAAGACGGCGGAGGCCTTGCGGGTGATGAACCAGAAAATCCGGGATCGGGAGCTGCAAAAGCTGTACCTGTGCGTGATCCACGGGGAGATGTCGCCCCGGGAGGGACAGCTGAAGGGCTATCTTCTCAAGGATGAAAACCGGGCCCAGGTGCGGGTGTTCCACAAGCCCGTGCCGGGGGCCAGAACGGCGGTGACACTATACCGCACGCTAAAGGCGCGAAACGGACTGTCGCTGGTGGAGTGCGACCTCATCACCGGGCGCACCCACCAGATCCGGGCCCAGTTCGCCGCCGCGGGCCATCCCCTGCTGGGAGACGGCAAATATGGCCGGGAACGGGACGGGCGGCGGTATCAGGCACTATACTCCTACAAGCTACGGTTTGCCTTCACCACCGATGCAGGGTGCCTGGAACCGCTGAACGGTCAGGAGTGGACGGTGGAAGATGTGGACTTTGTGGAGCAATACTTTCCAAAGGGATGAGGGGCCTTGAGTTGGGAGATTTGGAACCTGCGGGAGCGGCGGTCGCTGGGCGAGCTGGATCAGGCGGCGGCGTGGTTCCACAAGAAATGGGGCGTCCCCCTGGCCGCCTACCGGGAGAGCATGGCAGAATGTATTGAGGGAAAAGGCCCTGTGCCCCAGTGGTACGTGGCCGTGGATGGCGGCGTTGTCATCGGCGGGCTGGGGGTCATTGAGAACGACTTCCACGACCGGAAGGATCTGACCCCCAACGTGTGCGCCGTCTATGTGGAGGAGGCGTACCGCTGCCAAGGGATCGCCGGGGCGCTGCTGGAGCACGCCTGCGCCGATATGGCGGGGCTGGGGGTGGACACCCTGTATCTGCTCACCGATCACACGTCCTTCTATGAGCGGTACGGCTGGGAGTTTTTCTGCATGGCCCAGGGGGACGGGGAGGAAGTGCCCTCCCGGATGTATGTCCGCAAATGGGGTGTGTGAAGGATGTGGCATATCAAAAACTACAGGTTTGGGTTCGACCCTTGGGGGCTGGGGCTGTTTCTGCTGATCATGCTCCCCAATTTCATATGGTTTTCGGTTCCCGCCCCCAATGACATTTTGCGGGGTGAATCCGTTACCCCGCTACTGGATACCATCGCCCAGATCTTTCAAATTTTCATAGTGGCAGCATTGTGTGTGGTAGTAAACATTACGCGGGGCAGGCCCATGAAGCGCAGATATCTGGCGGGTGTGGCTGTCTGCACGGTGCTGTACTTCACCGGATGGGCAACCTATTACACTGGACTCATAAGCACCGCTGTAGTTTTGACGCTCTGCCTCGCCCCCTGCGGGGCCTTTCTGTTCCATTCCGCGGCGCGGAAAAACGCCCCCGCTCTGCTGGCAGCAGGAGGCTTCGCGGCGTGCCATCTGATCTCCACCATCGTCAATTTTATCCTGTAAGGCGGGAGGGCTTCTATGTACTATCACGCGTCCCCCACGCCGGGGATCACGGTGCTGGAGCCCCGGCGCTCCAACCACGGCGTCCCCCTGGTCTACTTCTCCACAAAGCGGGAAAACGTGCTGGTCTACCTGAGCAACGCGGTGGAAAAATTCTGCCGGGAGGCAGGCTTCCCCCATGCCGGCCCGTGGACGAAATGGGGCCCCTACGGCTTCCGGGACGGGATACTGCTGCTGGAGGAATACTACCCCGACGCGCTGGAGGACACCTACCGGGGCGTCTCCGGGTACATCTACCGGGCGGCCGCCCTCCCGGAGGCGCCTCAGGAGATCGGCATACCGGACGCCGCCGGGTCCGCCCACCCCGTGCCGGTGGACGGGGCGGAGTTCGTCCCGGACGCGCTGGAGGCCATCCTGGCGGCGGAGCGGGCCGGGCTGCTGGCCCTCACCCGGTACGGGGAGCTGACGGAGCAAAAGCGGGCGTGGATCCGGCGCACCATGCGGGAGGAGTACGACGGCGCCGGGGATCATCCTGAATACCGGTACTTTCTCAAAGACAAGTTTTCATTCCTTTCGGAGGGGTGAAAAAGCTCCCTCCCCCGCGCAGGCGGGGGAGGGAGCTTTTTACTGGATGGACACCACCTTGTACCCGGCCTCCTCCACGGCGGCCCGGATGGCCTCGTCGGTCACGTCCCCCGTGACGACGGCGGTCTTGCTGTCCAGATCCACCGTGGCGGACACGCCGGGGATGCCGTTGAGCGCCTTGTCCACGTGGGCGCGGCAGTTCTGGCACATCATGCCCTCAATGACGACTTTCTTTTCCATAGCTTTTTGTTCTCCTTTCAATTCAGCGGCGGGTGCTCCGCCGGTTTTGACTTCTGCTTTATGCTGAATACTGGGCTTGAAGAACCGCAGCCGCAGGGCGTTGCTCACCACGCACACCGAGCTGAAGCTCATGGCGGCCCCAGCGATCATGGGGCTGAGTTGGGGCCCGCCCCAGATGGCCAGCACCCCCGCCGCCACTGGAATGCACACGGCGTTGTAGAAAAACGCCCAGAATAGGTTCTGTTTCACATTGCGGATGGTGGCCCGGGACAGCTCCACCGCCGTCACCGCGTCCGCCAGATCCGACTTCATCAACACGATGTCGGCGCTCTCGATGGCCACATCCGCCCCCGCGCCGATGGCCAGGCCCACGTCCGCCCGGGCCAGGGCCGGGGCGTCGTTGATGCCGTCGCCCACCATGGCCACCTTCTCCCCCTGGGCCTGGAGGGCGGCGATCTGCCGCTCCTTGTCGGCGGGGAGCACCTCGCTCACAACGTCTGTCAGACCCAGCTCCTTGCCGATGGCCTCGGCGGTGCGCCTGTTGTCGCCGGTGAGCATTACCACCTTCAGTCCCAGCCTCTGGAAGCCCTCGATGGCAGCGCGGCTGGTCTCCTTCACCGTGTCCGCCACGGCGATGATGCCGATGGGTTTGCCGTCCTCCACGAAGAACAGCGGCGTCTTGCCCTGCCCCGCCAGCCCGTCGGCGATCATGGCGTCCTGGCCCAGCTCCACCTTGGCATCCGCCAGCATGGCGGCGTTGCCCGCCAGATAGGACGCGCCCTGGATGCTCCCCCGCACTCCCTTGCCGTGGACGGCCTCAAAGCCCGTCACCGGGGCCAGGGGGATGGAGCGGCGCTCCGCCTCCTCCACCACGGCCCCGCCCAGAGGGTGCTCGGAGGGCTTTTCCAAGGAAGCCGCCACGCACAAAAGCTCCTCTGCCGTGGTTTGTCCCAGGGGATATACGTCGGTGACCCGGGGCTTGCCCTCGGTGACGGTGCCCGTCTTGTCCAGCACCACCGTGGTGACGGAACGCAGGTGCTCCAGTCCCTCCGCAGACTTTACCAGGATGCCGTACTCCGCCCCCTTGCCGGTGCCCACCATGATGGCCACCGGGGTGGCAAGGCCCAGGGCGCAGGGGCAGGAGATCACCAGCACCGCCACGCCGGAGGTGAGGGCCCGCTCAATGGATCCGGTGGCGATCATCCACACCACAGCGGTGATCAGCGCGATGGCCATCACCACCGGGACGAACACCCCCGCCACCCTGTCCGCCAGCTTGGCGATGGGAGCCTTGGAGGAGGCCGCCTCGTCCACCAGCCGGATCATCTGGGCCAAGGTGGTGTCCTGCCCCACCCGGGTGGCCCGGAGGGTGAGCACCCCGGATTTGTTGAGGGACGCGGAGATCACCGTATCGCCGGGGCCCTTGTCCACCGGGATGGACTCGCCGGTGAGGGCGGACTCGTCCACACTGGACGCCCCCTCCACCACCACGCCGTCCACCGGCACGGAGCCGCCGGGCCGCACCAGCACCAGATCCCCCGCCTGCACCTGCTCCACAGGTACCTCTACCTCCCCGCCGTCCCGGAGCACGGTGGCGGTCTTGGGGGTGAGATCCATCAGCCGGGCGATGGCCTGGCCCGTCTTGCCCTTGGAGCGGGTCTCCAGATATTTGCCCAGAGTGATCAGGGTCAGGATCATCCCGGCGGACTCGAAATACAGATCCATGGAATAGTGCTCCACCAGATCCATGTCCCCGTGGCCCAGCCCCCAGCCGATGCAGTACAGCGCCGCAACGCCGTACACCACGGCCGCGGCGGAGCCCACGGCGATGAGGGAGTCCATATTGGGGGACAGGTGGAACAGGGTTTTGAACCCCACCCGGTAGTATTTCTGGTTGATCACCAGGATGGGCACGGTGAGCAGAAAGAGCGTCAGGGCGTAGATCATAGCGTTTTCCGTTCCGTGGAAAAAGTGGGGGATGGGCCAGCCCATCATGTGCCCCATGGACAGGTAAAACAGGGGTATGAGGAACACAAAGGAGGAGATCAGCCGCGCCCTCATGTTTTTCAAATCATCCTCCATGGCATCCGTGGCGGGCTTGGCCGAGGCCTGGGCCGCCCCCTCCCCCGGGGCGGCGGGCAGGGACGCACCGTACCCCGCCTTTTCCACGGCGGACACAATCTGATCCGGGGTCAGTACCCCGTCCCAGTCCACCGTCATGGAGCCGCCCAGCAGGTTGACGTTCACCTCGCACACCCCGTCCAGCTTCCGCACCGCCTTGTCCACATGGGCGGAGCAGGCGGAGCAGGTCATGCCGGTGACGTTGAATTTTTGCTTCATGCCCGGTTCACCTCGCTTAAAACAGGCTTTTTCATAGTATCTTCTCCAGCGCCTTTACCAATTCATCGATCTTCTCCGCCCGCTCCGTGTCGCTGCCAGCGTGCTCCACGCAGTGCTTCAGGTGGGCGGTGAGGATCTCCCGGTTGGCCCGGCGGAGCATGGCGTCGGCGGCGGTCACCTGCTGGGAGATGTCCATGCAGTAGCGATCCTCCTCTACCATCTTGATGATGCCGTCGATTTGTCCCCGGGCAGTTTTCAACAGCCGTAGCACCGTCTTTTGATCGGCCATCATGGGTTGTCCCTCCTCAATAGGAATACCCCCCTGGGGGGTAGTGTTATCCTATCACGGTACTGGGCTTTTGTCAAGGGGGAAAACATACACTTTCTCTGCTTGCTCTCTCCGGCAAATTATGGTATACTATTTTAAAATAGAGGAGGGATTGTCATGCAGATTACACTTCAAAAGGGCCCCTTTACCGCCGCTGTGGACACCAAGGGTGGCGAGCTGGTCTCCTTCCGGGACGGGGCCGGCACGGAGTACATCTGGGGGGGCGATCCGGCCTACTGGACAGGCCGGAACCCTATTCTGTTCCCCATCGTGGGCAGCCTGAAAAACGGTCAGGTGGACATCGGCGGCCAGACCTATGAGATGAACCGCCACGGCTTTGCCCGGGGGAGTGAATTCACCCTGGCGGAACAAGGGGAGGACTTCGCCGTGCTGGAACTGCGGGACAGCCCAGACACCTTGGCCCGCTACCCCTTCCCCTTCCTGCTGCGGGTGCGGCACCAGTTGCTGGTGAACGGCTTCTCCACCTCCTTCACTGTCTCCAACCCCGGAGAGGCCCCCCTACCCTTCTGCATCGGCGCCCACACCGCCTTCAACTGCCCCCTGTACCCCGGCGAGCAGTTTGAGGACTACCGGCTGGTGTTCGATCAGACGGAGGATTCCGACTCCCTCCCCCTCACCAACCAAGGACTTCTGGCCCTCGGCCCGGGCATCCCCCTCCTCCGCGGCACGGACACTATCCCTCTGAGCCACGAGCCCTTTGACCGGCTGGACACCCTGATCTTCGACGGGCTGCGCTCCACCGGGGTGCGCCTCATCCACAAGGACACTGGCCGGGGCGTGCGCATGGAGTTCGGGGACTTCCCCATGATCGCCTTCTGGACCATGGCCGGGACCGACGCCCCCTACCTCTGCCTGGAGCCCTGGCACGGCTGTGCCGCCTGGGACAATGAGAGCGGCCGATTTGAGGACAAACCCCACTGCATTATCCTCCTACCCGGGGAGGCGCGCACTCTTTCCCTCACTGTAAAGCCCTTATAATTCTTTTCATCTCTATTAAGATTTCCTGAAAAAACCGCTCGGGCTGTGGACAGATCCCTCTGAACTGTGGTATGCTCTTTCCAAAGAAAGGAGTGAGCTGTATGATCATCAAACGCAGCGTCCCCATGTGCGTCATCCTGTCCATTGTCACCTGCGGGATCTATATGCTGTATTGGTATGTCTGTGCCGTCAACGAGGTGGACGCGGTGACGGAAGACCCCGGCCCTGGCGGCGGAATGTGCCTGCTGCTCACCATTGTCACCTGCGGCATCTACAACATCTACTGGGGCTGGAAGATGGGCGACAAGCTGGACGCTTCCCGGGCCAGGAACGGCGTGGTGCCCGGCTCCTTCTCCATCCTGTTTCTCCTGCTGAACCTGTTCGGCCTGTCCATCGTCACCCTGGCTATCGTCCAAAGTGAGCTGAACAACTACTCCCCCAACGTCTGATGGATCGCGCCTGCCGCCTGCGTCGGGTGCTGGGGGGCGGTGCCGCGCTGCTGGCGGCGGGGCTGGCCTATGCCCTCTGGGTGCGGTTCACCGGCCTGGCCCTTCCCTGCCCCATCCGGGCGGTCACCGCCCTGCTGTGCCCCGGCTGTGGGGTGACCCGGATGTGCCTCGCCCTCCTCCGAGGGGATTGGGAGGCGGCGTGGGAGGCCAACCCGGTGCTGCTGATCCTGCTTCCCGTCCTGGGGCTGCTGGCCGTCCGCATGACCCTCCGGTATGTCCGGGAGGGACGGCTGGCCGGCCCCCGCTGGGAAAACGCCCTGTGCTGGGCGCTGGTCGCCCTGCTGATTGCCTGGGGCGTGATTCGCAATCTGCCGTTAACCCATTAAGCGTCCCAGGCGGAGCCTGGGACGCTTTTCTGTTCTTTCCGGGCGATTGTCCCAACTGTTTTCCGGGCTTTTGTTGACAATCCGCCTGTCCTCGCCGTATAATAAGTATATCTTTAGACGATTTGGGGGGAGCGCCATGCCTGATATCATGGAATATCTGCTGCGGCTGGCCTTGGCCGCCGTCTGCGGCGGCGCCATCGGCCTGGAGCGGGAGATCCGCCTCAAGGAGGCCGGGGTTCGCACCCACCTGATCGTGTGCTTCGCCTCCTGCATGATGATGCTGGTGTCCAAATACGGCTTTTATGATATGCTGGAGTTCGCCGCCGCCCACAGCTATGACACCATGAAGCTGGATCCCAGCCGGATCGCTGCCGGACTGGTCACCGCCATCGGCTTTTTAGGCGCGGGCACCATCTTCGCCCGCAACCGGGTGGTCACCGGCCTGACAACCGCCGCGGGTCTGTGGGCCACGGTGGGCATCGGCATGACCCTGGGCGCGGGTATGTACCTGATCAGCCTGTTCGGTACCGGCTTCATCGTGGTGGTGCAGGCCATCCTCCACCGGGATCACGTGCTGGTGGGCCACGTGGCGGCGGTCGTTTCCGTCCAGCTCAGCGGCGAGCCGGACGCTCTGGAGCACCTCCAGCAGACCCTGGAGGGGCTGGGACTGAAGCCCTCCGGCTGCAAGTACGAGCGGAAGGAGGACGGCGTGTCCGCCACCCTCCACTTCGACCGCCTGCCCTGCCCTGCGGGGGAATTGGGCAGGCTGCTGGCCCCGCTGATGGCGGAGCCCTACATCAAGTCCCTGCGCTGGTAGGGCGGGAGGGGGTATTCCCATGGAGCGCGGAAGCATTCCGGAGCTCGACTTCCGGGAGGTGTGCCAAAACCTCTATGACGGCATCCACATCACCGACGGGGAGGGCGTCATCCTGTTCATCAACGACGCCTATACCCGCACCACCGGCATCCGGCCCGAGCAGGTGCTGGGCCGCCGGGTGTCCGAGATCGAGGGGCTGCTCTACCAGGGCTCCGTGACGGGGCAGGTGCTGGAAACCAGGCAGCGGGTGAACGCCGTGGCCACCATCCTGGAGCTGGGCAAGGAGGTGCTGGTCACCGGCACCCCCGTGTTCGACTCCGCCGGCAACGTAAAGCTGGTGGTCACCAACACCCGGGACTTTCCTGAGCTGAAGCGGCTGGAGCAGCAGCTCCACGCCCTGACGGAGGAGCAGCGGAAGGCCAACCAGGAGCTGGCCTTCCTCCGCCGCCGGCAGGCCGGGGGCAAGGAGCTGATCTACCGTAGCGAGGCCATGGAATCGGTGATGGAGCTGGCCCGCACCGTGGCCCAGACCGACGTGACGGTGCTCATCACCGGGGAGTCTGGCACCGGCAAGGAGCTCATCGCCAACGAGCTGTACCAGAACAGCGCCCGCCGGGACAAGCCCTTTATCAAGGTGAATTGCGCCGCCATCCCGGCGGAACTGCTGGAGTCGGAGCTGTTTGGCTACGAGGAGGGGGCCTTCACCGGGGCGCGGCGCTCCGGCAGGGCAGGTATGTTCGAGCTGGCGGACACCGGGGTGATCCTGCTGGACGAGATTGGGGACATGCCGTTGGCCCTCCAGACAAAGCTGCTGCGGGTGCTTCAGCAGCGGGAGCTGATCCGGGTGGGAGGCAGCCGCCCGGTGAAGCTGGATCTGCGGGTCATCGCCGCCACCAACAAGGATCTTCGGGAGGAGGTTTACCAGGGCCGCTTCCGGGAGGATCTGTACTACCGGCTCAACGTGGTGCCCATCGAGCTGAAGCCCCTCCGGGAGCGGAAGGCGGACATCCCCATCCTGGCCCAGCACTTCTGCCGGGGCTTCTGCAAAAAATACGGCCGGGTCATGAGCATCTCGCCGGAAGCCATTGAGCTACTTACTCAGTACCCCTGGCCGGGAAATATCCGGGAGCTGGAAAACCTCGTCGAGCGCATCGTGGTCACCAACGCCGGGGACGGAACCGTCACCCGGGAGCAGGTGCGCTCCGCCCTCAGCTCCAACGGCAGCTTTCCAGGGGAAAGCCCCGCCCCAGGCTCCCTGAAGCAGCAGGTGTCCGCCTATGAGCAGGGCCTGATCCTCCAGGCTGTGGAACGGGAGGGCTCCATCCGGCGGGCGGCAAAGGCCCTGGGAGTGGATCACTCCACCCTGGTGAAAAAGCTGCGGCAGTACGGGCTGGCGGAAGCGGAGCAAGACAGTGAATAATTTCACCGGCCGTCAATTCCCCGGCCATCCGTTTTCTCGTTCCCCCGCACGCTGAACAACCGCCGGACAGCAAACACCGTCCGGCGGTTTCTTTTGGATTTCTTAACAAATAGGCTCTTGCGCTAAAGAGGCGGACGCTATATAATACTAAAAGCCTGTGCAAAAAAGGAGGCGGACAAATGCCCGTCATTTCAGTGATCGTGCCTGTCTATCAGGCGGAGTCCTTCCTGCACACCTGCGTCAGCTCCGTACTGGGCCAAACCTTCCGGGATCTGGAGCTCATCCTGGTGGACGACGGCTCCTCCGACGGCAGCGGCGCCCTGTGCGATCAGGCGGCCCGGGAGGACGGCCGGGTGCGGGTCATCCACAAGGCCAACGGCGGGGTAAGCCGCGCCCGCAACGACGGCATCGCCGCCGCCCAGGGGGAATACATCGCCTTCTGCGACGCGGACGACTCCTTCCAGCCCGAACTGCTGGAAACGCTGTACGCCGCGCTCACCCAAGCTGAGGCCGACACCGCTGGATGCGGACATTGCCTCCTCTGGCCCGACGGGCGGACAGAGGACTGCGCCGGTGTGCTCCCCGCCGGGGTATACGGCCCGTCGGAGCTGCGGGAGGGCATCGTCAAGCCTCTGCTGGGCCAGCGGTTGGATTTCGGCCAGGGGGTGCTCAACGGCTTTATCTTCCGCTTTCTGTTCCGCCGAGAGATCATCCGGTGCAACCACATCGAATTCGAGGGAGCCTATCTGGAGGATGAGCTGTTTTTGATGGAATACTTCCTCCACGCCCAAAAGCTGGCTATGGTGGACAAGCCCCTCTACCTCTATCTGCAAAACCCCGCCTCAGTAACCCGCCGCTATCTGCCCCGCTATCGGGAGGAATTCCAGCGGTTCCTGGAGCGTAAGCGGGCGCTGGCCCAGCGGTACGGGCTGGACGGCCTGTGCCCGGGCTGGGAGGACAACACCTGCTGGGCGGGACTGCTCATCGCCGTGGGCAACGAGTTCGCCCCCGGCAACTCCAAATCCATGGGGGAAAAGACCGCCTACCTCAAGGGGCTGTGCGCCGATCCGGAGATGGCCGGGGCCATGGAACGCCTACAGCCTCGGGGTCTGGCGGGCAACAAAGGGCTGGTGGCAAAGCTGCTGCTGAGCAGGCACTTCACCCTGCTGGCCCTGCTCTACCGAATCAAAAACCGAGGGAAGTGATTCCATGCACCTGATCCAAGGCAGCGCAGTCTGCCAGTTCTTCGTTCTGCTGTGGAGCGCACTGCGGGGGCTGTACGACAAAAGCCTGCTGGCCCGGGGCTTCCGGGCCATCGCCGCCTGGTGGAAACGCTGGTGGCACGGCAGCACCCTGGCCCATTTCTTCTTTGAGAAGGAGGGCGTGCTCCCCCGCTCCTGGCCGGATAGCTGGCTGTGCCGGGGGCTGAACCTGCTGATCAACCTGCCCGCCGCCCTGCTCCACTGGCTCTATCAAAAGCTCCGCCCGGTGTGGGACGACAGCTTTGCCGCCCGCCTGGTGTTCGGCCTGGGAGAGCAGGTTCCCGCCGCCACTGGCTGGCTCATGCTGGCCATCATGATCATCCCCTATGAGCAGTGGAACAACGCCTATGCCCTGATGGCCTATATCTTGGCCGCCCTGCTCACCCTGGCAGGCGGGATGCGCCGGCGGAGCCTCCGGCTGGACGTGGGACCGGTGGGGCCATATATCGTGTGCTTCTTCGTGGCGGTGTGCCTGTCCTGGCCGCTGTCCCTGTTCCCCGCCCTCTCCGCCCGGTATCTGTTCTACCACGTCACCTGCATCCTGTGCGTGCTGGTGGTGACGGCCACGGTGGAGACGGAGGATCAGCTGGTTCGTCTGGCGGGCTTCGGCTGTCTGGGCATGGCCGTCGCCTCGGTGGAGGGCATCCTCCAGCGGGTGGGCGGCCTGGAGGTCAGCCGGGCCTTCGTGGACGTGTCCCTGAACTCCGACCTGCCCAGCCGGATCTACTCCGCCTATGAGAACCCCAACGCCTTCGCCGAGGTGCTGGTATTCCTTATCCCCGTGGCCGTGGGGCTCCTGCTGGGGGCCCGCTCCCCCTGGTGGAAGCTGGTGGGGCTGGTCAGTGCCGCCCTGGGCTCCCTGGCCCTGATCATGACCTACTCCCGGGCCAGCTGGGTGGCCTTCGCGGTGGCCGCTGTGGTCTTTGTATTCCTGTGGAACCGGAAGCTGCTGCCCCTCTTTCTGGGGGTGGGGCTGGCCTGCATCCCCCTCCTGCCCAGCCATGTGCTCAATCGGATCCTGACGATTTTCAACAGCGGCAGCGACACCTCCGCCACCAGCCGCATCTACCTGTGGGAGGCCGCCATCGACGTGCTGCGGCGCAGTCCCATCACCGGGGCGGGCCTGGGCGGAGACGCGGCCCGGGGCGCGGTCTGGGAATTTGGCTCCTTCCACGGCTCCCGGGGTAACTTCACCCACGCCCACAATATGTACCTCCAGCTCTGGCTGGAGCACGGCCTGCTGGGCATGGTCACCTTCGTCCTGGCCTCCTACAACGCAATCAAGCGGGGGGCCAAGGCCGCCGCCCTGCCCAGCTGTCCCCCGCAAGCCCGACTCATCATCATTGGCGTCGCCGCCGGAATGCTGGGCAGCCTGGTGGGTGGCATGGCGGACTATCTGTTTACCTACCCGCGGGTCATGCTGATCTTCTGGTTTACGGTGTCCTTGCTGCTGGCCGGCGTCCGGATGGCCGGACAGCATCGACCCTCCCCCGCGGCCCGCGCCTGAGACGTAAAAAACTATAGGAAAAAGGAAAGGGGTATCCCCATGAAAGTGATCGATGAAAAAGGCCGCCTGTTCGGCAAACTGAATGTGATCGACCTGCTGGCCCTGCTGCTGGTGGCCGCAGTGGCGGTGCTGCTGGTGGTTAGAATGGCCAAGGGCCGGGGCTCCGGCCTGCCCACCAGCGACAAGGATCCCGTCACAATCGTCTACACCGTCACCGTAGCCAACGTCCAGCCCGAATCCTATGAGGTGGTTCGCCGCTTCGTGGACAAGGCCTCGGACAAAAAAGATCGGCTGATGACCGGCACCCAGCTTCTTGACGGCTATGTGACCGACTGCGTGGCCGTCCCCCACATCAGCTACACCACTGACGCCAACGGCCAGGTCAGCGCGGTTCCCTCCTCGGGGGAGGACAAGCGGCTGGATCTCACCTTTACCCTGGAGGCCACGGTCACCAACACTATCACCAACGCCGTGGGCAGCCAGGAGGTTCGGGTGGGCAACACCCAGTACGTCAAGACCGCCCACTTTGACTTCTATGGCACCATTCTGGACGCCCGGTGGAGCTACGAGCAGTAAGCTCTGCTCTGTGACATTCCTTCAAATAACGCAGCGGCCTCCCCATCCGGACATCCGGCGGGAGGTCGCTGTTTTTTGTCTTATACCCCGGCGCCCGGGCCCTCAGTCCGCCCGGCCCGCCAGCTTCTCCGAGAATGAAGCCCGGAACGCGGCGAACTGCCCCGCGTCCAGGGCCTCCCGGATCCGCCGGGTCAGCTCGTTGTAGAAATACAGGTTGTGCATCACCGCCAGCCGCATGGCCAGCATCTCCCCTGCCACAAACAGGTGGCGCAGGTAGGCCCGGGAAAAGTTCCGGCACACCGGGCAGCCGCAGTGGGGATCGATGGGCCGCTCATCCAGCTTGAACCGCTCGTTCTTCAGGTTCAGCGATCCCTCCCAAGTGAATAGCTTGCCGTGGCGGGCGTTGCGGGCGGGCATGACGCAGTCGAAGAAGTCCACCCCCCGGGCCACCGCCTCAATGATGTTGGAAGGCGTGCCCACCCCCATGAGGTACCGGGGCTTGTCCGCCGGCATATGGGGCTCCACCGCCTCGATGATCCGGTACATCACCTCGGTGGGCTCCCCCACCGCCAGCCCGCCGATGGCGTAGCCGCCGCAGTCGATCTTAGCTGTCTCCTTCATGTGCCACACCCGCAGATCCTCATAGGTGGCCCCCTGGTTGATGCCGAACAGCACTTGCCCCGGGTTCACGCAGTCCGGCAGGGCGCACAGCCGGTCGTGCTCCGCCTTGCACCGCTCCAGCCAGCGCAGGGTGCGCTCACAGGAGGCTTTGGCGTAGTCGTAGGGGGCGGGGTTTTCCACGCACTCGTCAAAGGCCATGGCCACGTCGCTGCCCAGGTTGGACTGGATGGCCATGGACTCCTCGGGGCCCATAAAGATCCGTCTGCCGTCGATGTGGGAGGAAAAGGTGACCCCTTCCTCGGTGATCTTCCGCAGCCCCGCCAGGGAGAACACCTGGAAGCCGCCGGAGTCGGTGAGCATGGGGCCGTCCCAGCCCATGAACTTGTGGAGCCCCCCCATCTGCCGCACCACGCCGTCGCCGGGGCGCAGGTGGAGGTGGTAGGTGTTGGACAGCTCGATCTGACAGCCCAGCTCCTTCAAGTCCAGGGCGGACACCGCCCCCTTGATGGCCCCCTGGGTGCCCACGTTCATAAAGACCGGGGTCTGGGCCGTTCCATGGGGACAGGTGAACTCCCCCCGGCGGGCGGCGCCCTCCGTTTTGATCACGCGAAACATACGATTCTCCTCACAATCCCCGATACCAGGTTTTCAGCTCCGCCTTGCGCTCCGGAGGCAACAGGCTCTTTTTGACCCCTTCCACCGCGCCGGCCAGCGCCTCCAACTGGTGGAGGCAGGCGGTGGGATCCACCTGGGCGCGGATGCGGACAAAGGCCCCCTCCGCCCCCAGCGCCCGGAGCTCCTCCGGGGTGGTGACGCCGATTTTCTTCAGATTTTCCCCCAGCTTCGGGCCGATGTTGGGCAGATCCGTCAGTTTTTCCATAAGCTCCTCCTATGCGATAAACATGGCGTCTCCAAAGGAGAAAAAGCGGTAGCGCTCCCGCACCGCCTCCGCATAGGCCGCCAGCACCCGCTCCCGGCCCGCCAGGGCGGACACCAGCATGATCAGGGTGGACTCGGGCAGATGGAAGTTGGTGATCAGAGCGTCCAGCACCTTAAAGTGGTAGCCGGGGTAAATGAAGATGCTCGTCCATCCCGCCGACGCCCGCATCGTGCCGTCCTCGTCCGCCCAGCTCTCAATGGTGCGGCAAGAGGTGGTGCCCACGCAGATCACCCTACCCCCTGCCCGCTTCGTCTCGTTGATCGTATCCGCCGTCTCTTGGGGGATCACGCAGTATTCCGAGTGCATCTCGTGCTCGTCCAGGTTCTCCGCTTTCACTGGGCGGAAGGTGCCCAGGCCCACATGGAGGGTTACGTAGCACACCCTTACCCCCATGGCCTGCACCTGCTCCAGCAGCTCCTTTGTGAAGTGCAGCCCCGCCGTGGGGGCGGCGGCGGAGCCCACCACCTTGGAATACACCGTCTGATACCGCTCCCCGTCGGCCAGCTCCGCCTTGATATAGGGGGGCAGGGGCATCTTGCCCAGCCGCTCCAGCGTCTCCAGAAAAATGCCCTCGTAGTCAAAGCGCACCAGCCGGTTGCCGCCCTCCAGCTCGCCTATGATCTCGGCGGACAGCTCGCCGTCCCCGAAGGTGACCTTTGCCCCGGTACGCAGCTTTTTGCCCGGACGCACCAGGCACTCCCAGGTCTTGTCCCCCCGGTCGATGAGTAGCAGCACCTCGCAGGCCCCGCCCCCCGCCCGCTTGCCGATCAAACGGGCGGGCAGCACCCGGCTGTCGTTGAGCACCAGACAGTCTCCGGGACGCAGCAGGGTGGGCAGGTCGTAGAAGTGCAGGTGCCGGGTCTCCCCCGTGGCTTTGTCCAGCGTCAGCAGCCGGGAGCCGTCCCGCCGCTCCAGGGGGGTCTGGGCGATGAGCTCCGGAGGGAGGTCGAAATAAAAATCCGAGGTTTTCACATATATCCCACCGTAATGCCAGTATAGTAGAACTGTAAGATGTTGAGGTAAGTATACCCCTGTTGGGCCATGGCGTAAGCCCCCCACTGGCTCATGCCTACGTTGTGGCCCCAGCCCTTGCCGATGAAGGTGAATACGCCGTTGTTCCCCGTGGTGCTGCTGAGGGCGCCCAGCCCGCCGGAACCATTTGAGCCGCCACCGGAGCCTTGCCCGATGGGTTGGGTGGCGCCGCTGCCGGTGATCACGTAAGCGTTTTCGCCCACCGGGACGATGTTCCCCGACCCGTCCACAGCGTACAGCCCGGAAAGGCTGTCCACCGGCTTCCCGTTGACGCTCAGCTCGGGGTTGGAGGGCTCCGGGGCCGCCGCCGTCTCAAAGCCGTAGCGGTAGGAAGACAGGGCCAGCATCCCCACCACCTCCCGAGAGTTCAGGGAGAACTTCTTCCCGTTGCTGCCGGTGAAGGTCACCAGCTTGGGGTTGCCCGAATCCGTCAGCGAGGTGACGGCGATGGAGGCGACGCCGTCCCCCACGTCGCAGCCCTTGGCCTTCAGCTTGGAGGCCAATGCGGCCGAATCCACCG
Organism: Bacillota bacterium; assembly: GCA_021768085.1. Classification (GTDB taxonomy): domain Bacteria; phylum Bacillota; class Clostridia; order Oscillospirales; family Oscillospiraceae; genus Enterenecus. Next base: position 46,437 of record JAETOJ010000011.1, on the reverse strand, counting down.
TCTTGGTGTAGTCGTTCTTTACCCCGGACGCCGCCTCATAGGGATCCACCTTGCCCACCAGATAGGGGTAATTAGCCTGATTGCTGCCCCAGACGGTGGAGGAGCTCTCGCTGGCCCCGCCGTTGCTGGAGTAGTAGGAAGTCTGGGCGATCTTTCCGTTCCAGATGGCCACCTGCCCCACGGTCTGCTCCACGGCGGCGTCGGAGTTGCTCCCCGCCCGGGTCCGGCCGGAGTAGGCCTGACAGTGGGTTTCGGCGCAGATGTCGAAATGGTAATTGCTGTGCTTGCTGCCCAGGGACAGCGCGTAGCTCCGGGCGGCCACCGCCTGGGCCTTCAACGCCTCGATGGGCCAGCTGTTGGACATCTCGTGGGGCACTACGCCCTTGATATAGTCCTCAAAGCCCAGAATGTTCACCACCGTGAGGCTGCCTCCGTTCACCCGCTCAAATCGGAAGCCGCCCACATAGGTGCAGCCCTTGCTGAGGGTGACGTACTCCCCCGGCCCCTCGGCGTTGGGCTCCATACCCATACCGGTGCCCTGGCCCAGGTCGTCGAACTGGAATAAGATGTTGTTGGTGCCGGTGGCCACCACGCTGATGCCGTACTCCGAGGTGCCCCTGATAGTGGTCTCCACCCCCTGGGCCGCCAGCGCGGCCTGGGCGGTCTCCGCTCCCCCTCGGGCGGTGTAGTTGCCCACACGGGCATAAAACACCCCACCGATGTACGCCGGGAAGCCACCCGCATAGGCGGACGCCGCCGCCTGGGCCTCTGCGAAGGAGGAGTAGCTGCCGGGAAGCTGGAGGTGGTACTCCCCCACCGCCACGTTGGCGGTAGTGAGGGCGGAGTGATAGCTGGTATAGCCGCTGAAGGTGCCATAGTAGACGTTCATAGTCTTGACGACGGAGATAGCCTTCTGCCCAGTGGAACCCAGGGGGACAAACTGGTTTGCCCCGTCGTAATAACCAAACCGGTAGCCGTTGCCAGTGGTGTTGTCGAAGTTCAGCCCCTCCATGGCCCCGGTGCCAAAGTGGAGCCCCACCCGGATGATCCGGTCAGAGCTCCCGGCGGGGGCGGCGGCGGCCCGCTGCCCCCCGGCGCACAGAGACAGCAGGACGGCACACAGGCACAGGGCTGCAATTTGCACGAATTTTCGCTTCATGGGCTTCTCCATTTCTCCACTTCGGGCGGCGGTGTCAAATTGACACTTTAGCGTGTTAATGTTATATTGATAGGTAATACACGGGTTCATCCCGGCATCCCAAATTTCGACAGTATTTTTATTATAGCGTATCCGCCGTCAGGCCGCAAGCCCCAAATTGCCCCCGGCGGGCGCGAGGAGGTCAAGTGTCATGGAAAAGTATAAAGTGGGCGTCATCGGCGCCACCGGCATGGTGGGCCAGCGTTTCGTCACCCTTCTGGAAAACCACCCCTGGTTCCAGCTCACTGTGGTGGCCGCCAGTCCCCGCTCCGCGGGCAAGCGGTATGAGGACGCGGTGGCGGGCCGCTGGGCCATGGATACCCCCATCCCGGAGGAGGCCAAGGACTTGATCCTGCTCTCCGCCCAAGACGATGTGGAGCAGATCTGCGGCATGGTGGACTTCGTATTCTCCGCCGTAGACATGAAGAAGGACGAGATCCGCGCCCTGGAGGAAGCGTACGCCCGCCGGGAGTGCCCGGTGGTGTCCAACAACTCCGCCCACCGCTGGACGCCCGACGTGCCCATGGTCATTCCCGAGGTGAACCCGGAGCACATCGAGGTGATCAAGGCCCAGCGCCAGCGTCTGGGCACCAAGCGGGGCTTCATCGCCGTCAAGTCCAACTGCTCCATCCAGAGCTATGTCCCCGCCCTGTCCCCCCTGCGCCAGTTCGGGGTGGAGAAGGTGCTGGTGTGCACCTACCAGGCCATCTCCGGCGCGGGCAAGACCTTTGAGACCTGGCCCGAGATGGTGGATAACCTGATCCCCTACATCGGCGGCGAGGAGGAAAAGAGTGAGCAGGAGCCGCTGAAGGTGTGGGGGCACGTGGAAAACGGCGTCATTGTCAACGCGGAGGGCGTCTCTATCACCGCCCAGTGCCTGCGGGTGCCCGTGTCCAACGGCCACACCGCCGCCGCCTTCGTCACCTTCCGAAACAAGCCCACCATGGAGCAGATGAAGGAGGCGTGGGCCGGCTTCAAGGGCCGCGCCCAGGAGCTGGCGCTGCCCTCCGCCCCCAAGCAGTTCCTCCACTACTTTGAGGAGCCGGATCGGCCCCAGGCCCGCCTGGATCGGGATCTGGAGGGGGGCATGGCGGTGTCCATCGGCCGCCTGCGCCCGGACACCCAGTACGATTACAAGTTTGTCTCCCTGTCCCACAACACCCTGCGGGGCGCGGCGGGCGGCGGCGTGGAGCTGGCCGAGCTGCTGTGCGCCGAGGGATATATTGGAAAGGATGCTGATTTATGAGAACTCCTGTCTTTACCGGCTCCTGCCCCGCCCTGATCACCCCCTTTGATCAGAACAACATCATCAACTACGATGCCTTCGGCCGCCTCATCGACCAGCAGATCGAGGCGGGGGTGGACGCGGTGTGCGTATGCGGCACCACCGGCGAGTCCGCCACCATGTCCCTCCGGGAGCACATCGCCGCCGTGGAGTTCTGCGTGAAGCGGGTGAACCACAGGGTGAAGGTCATCGCCGGGGCGGGGAGCAATGACACCTCCGCCGCCGTCTACCTGTCCCAGCACGCCCAGGACTCCGGGGCGGACGCCCTGCTCCATGTCACCCCCTACTATAACAAGGCCAGCCAGACCGGCCTCATCAAGCACTATGAGTACATCGCCGACCGGGTGGATCTGCCCATCATCCTCTACAACGTGCCCGGACGCACCGGCGTGTCCTTCACCGCCGAGACGTACCAGGTGCTGTCCCGGAACCCCAAGATCAACGGCGTGAAGGAGGCCAGCGGCAACTTCTCCCTGCTGGCCCACACCCGGTTCCTGTGCGGGGACGACTTCTACATCTGGTCGGGCAACGACGATCAGGTGGTGCCCATGATGGCCTTGGGCGCCAGGGGCGTGATCTCGGTGGCCTCCAACATCATCCCCGAGGTCATGGTAAAGATGAGCCACCTGTGCCTGGACAACGACTTCGCCGCCGCCTCCAAGCTGCAAATCCAGTACATGGATCTCATCGACGCTTTGTTCACCGAGGTGAACCCCATCCCCATCAAGGCCGCCATGAACCTGCTGGGCATGGACGCGGGCTCTCTGCGCCTGCCCCTGTGCGACATCTCGGACAAGAACCTGGACGTCCTCCGCCGCGCCATGGAGCGGGCGGGACTGCTGAAGTAACCTCCGCCCCGCCGTCCCAGGGGATGGCAGGGCGGCAAAAGGAGCTGCTCTTATGCAAAAGATCATCCTTTCCGGCTGCTGTGGCCACATGGGCCTGGCGGTGGCGGACATCTGCGCCAGCGACCCGGACGTGGAGATAGCCGCCGGCATCGACCTGCTGGCCCAGCCCATGGAGGGCTTCCCCGTGTTCCCCTCCCCCGCCGCCTGCAACCTGGAGGGGGACGTGCTCATCGACTTCTCCCACCCCGCCGCCCTGGAGGGGCTGCTGGAGTTCTGCGCCGCCCGCCGGCTGCCCGCGGTGCTGGCCACCACCGGCTATTCGGAGGAGCAGCTGGCCCGGATTGAAGCGGCGGCCCGGGAGATCCCCCTGTTCCGTTCCGCCAATATGTCCATCGGCGTCAACGTGCTGGTGGATCTGGTGCGCCGGGCCGCGGCCCTGTTGGGGGAGGACTTCGACGTGGAGATCGAGGAGCGCCACCACCGCCGGAAGCTGGACGCCCCCAGCGGCACCGCCCTGATGCTGGCGGACGCGGCGGCGCAGGCTCTGCCCTATGAGGCGCAGTACGTCTATGACCGCCACAGCGTCCGCAGGCCCCGGGATGGGCGGGAGATCGGGATCTCCTCCCTCCGGGGGGGCACCATCGTGGGGGAGCATACGGTGGTATTTGCCGGACGGGACGAGGTCATCGAGTTCCGCCACCACGCCGCCAGCCGGGAGGTGTTCGCCGTGGGGGCGGTGAAGGCGGCCAAGTTCCTGGCCGGGGTGGACAGGCCGGGGCTGTATGATATGTCCCACCTGATCGCCAACTGAAAGGAGCGGAGAAAATGCCCTACATCTCAGTAGAGAGCGGCGCACTGTCGGACGAACAGAAGGTGGAGCTGATCCAGCGCCTGACAGAAACGGCCTCCAGTGTCATGCGCGTGCCCCAGGAGTTTTTTACCGTCACTATCAAGGAGCTGCCCGATTTAAACTTTGGAATCGGTGGCAAAACCATCGACAAGGTAAAATCGGAATACATTCAAAGCCACAAAACACATTGAACGATAAAAGAGTGGGAACCGCAAATGCGATCCCCACTCTTTTTTCACACCAATCAAGCCAAAACAGCCCGATGAAATACCTTCTTGCCCTTCTTGAGGATAACGCCCTCCCCGGCGAACTTCTCTCTGGGGAACTGGGCCGCCGGGTCGGACACCTTCTCGTCCGCCACGGCCACGCCCCCCTGCTGAATGAGCCGCCGGGCCTCGCCGTTGGATGCCGCCAGCCCGCACTTCACCAGCAGGGTCAGCGCGCCAATGGAGCCGTCGGTGAAATCGGCGTCCGTCAGCTGGGTGGACGGCATCTCCCCCGCGTCCCCGCCGCCGGAGAACAGCGCCCGGGCGGCGGCCTGAGCCTTGTCCGCCTCCTCCTTGCCGTGCACCATATTGGTCAGCTCCCAGGCCAAGATCTCCTTGGCCTGGTTGAGCTGGGCGTCCTTCCAGTGATCCATCTCGTCGATCTGCTCCAGGGGCAGGAAGGTGAGCCAGCGGACGCACTTCATCACGTCCGCGTCCCCCACGTTACGCCAGTACTGGTAGAAGTCGTAAGGGCTGGTCTTGTTGGGATCCAGCCACACGGCGTTGCCCGCGGTCTTGCCCATCTTGTTCCCCTGGGAGTCGGTGAGCAGGTTGATAGTCATGCAGTGGGAGTCCTTGCCCAGCTTGCGGCGGATGAGCTCCGTGCCGCCCAGCATATTGCTCCACTGATCGTTGCCGCCGCACTGGAGGTTGCAGCCCACGGTCTGGAACATATGGTAGAAGTCGTAGGACTGCATGATCATATAGTTGAACTCCAGGAAGGACAGGCCCTTCTCCATGCGCTGCTTGTAGCAGTCCGCCCGGAGCATATTGTTCACCGAGAAGCAGGCCCCCACCTCCCGCAGCAGCTCCACGTAGTTGAGATCCAACAGCCAGTCGGCGTTGTTGAGCATCATGGCCTGGCCGGGGCCCTCTCCGAAGTCGATGAACCGCTCCATCTGGTGCTTAAAGCACTGGGCGTTGTGGTTGATGTCCTCCCGGGAGAGCATTTTCCGCATATCGGTGCGGCCGGAGGGGTCGCCGATGGTGGTGGTGCCGCCGCCGATGAGGGCGATGGGCTTGTTGCCCGCCTGCTGGAGCCGCTTCATCAGGGTGAGGGTGACAAAGTGCCCCGCCGTCAGGCTGTCCGCCGTGCAGTCGTAGCCGATATAGAAGGTGGCCTTGCCGTTGTTGATGAGGTTTTTGACCTCGTCCTCGCTGGTGACCTGGGCCACCAGGCCCCGGGCCACGAGTTCGTCGTAAATTGTCATGCTTCTTTCTCCTTTTTCAGTTTTTGGAACAGAAAACCCCCTGTCCCTTAGGGACAGAGGGCGAAAGCTCGCGGTACCACCTCTGTGTTGCCGCTTTCTCACAAAAGCGGCCTCAAGGGGTTCCCAGCAGAACCCCGGCGCTGTACCGGGCGCACCCGTCCGGCCCTACTGGGGATCGTCCCGTTCAGGCGGCCGCTCCGAGGGGTATTCGCCAAGGGCTCCTCTCCCCCTTCCACCAAGCCGGGGGCTCTCTGGGCAGGAGGCCCATGGGTACTGATCCTCATCCTCGCGCTGCCAGCATCATACCATACTCCGCCCCCTTTGTCAAACCCTATTCCCGGATACGGATACGGGGGAAGCGGCGGCTCCGGCCGGAAACTCCATATTTATACAGTTTTGTTAATATCGTACAAATACATAAAACTTACAAAAAACCCTTTACAATCCAGCCGAAAACTGTTATACTATGTCACACCAGTTTGAAAGGAGGCGATGGCGATGAAGGTCATCTGTGCTGTTCCCGTTGATATCGACGAGTTGATCTTCGCCGGAGAGATTACCGTTCCCAGCGAGCGCTGAAGCTGATTGCGGAAACTTTACAGGCAAAGATGACTCGTCCCCTTGGGGACGTTTTTATTTTGTAAAGAACCCGGCCGCCTGCATGGACAGGCAGCCGGGTTCTTTGCGCTCACCTGCGGCTGTTCCTTCCCAGGAACCGCAGCAGATACAAAAACAGGTTGATGAAGTCCAGGTACAGCTGGAGGGCGGAGTAGATGGACGCCTTTTGCAGCATCACCTGGTCGCCGTAGAAATACTCGTAGTTGGCCCTGATCTTCTGGTTGTCGTAAGCGGTGAAGCACAGGAACACCACGATGCCCACCATGCAGACAATCCGCTCCAGGGCGGTGAAATTGATGAACATGGTCAGCAGTCCCGCGATCACCAGGAAGATCAGCCCGCCGACGAGCAGCGGGCGCAGCCGGGACAGGTCGGCTTTGGCAAACCGCCCGTACAGCGCGAACGCCCCGAAAAACAGGGCGGTCAGCCCAAAGATAAAAATCAGGTTGGCCACATCGTACAGCACGAAGTACACGGAAAACACCATGCCGTTGATCACGGAATACAGCGCGAACAGCGCCCGCGTCACCCCCACCGACCGCTTCTGGATCCCGGCGGACAGGATCAGCACCACCGCCAGCTCCGCGATCAGCAGAACCATGGGCAGGTAGGGGATGGAGAACAGGGAGATCACCGCCCCCGTGTAGGCCAGCGCCGCCGCCAGCACAAAGGTGATCATCAGTCCCACAAACATCCATCCGTAGGTACGGGCCACGTACTGGTTCAGCGTCAGCTCCGCCTTGGCGTAGTCGCTGTCGAAATCGTAGCGGTTCAGATTGCGTTCTTCCATCGTCAACTCTCCTTATCCACCTGTTTCATCTGCTTCAGGTTTCCGATTTTCTGCGCGCGGCGATCCAGCTCGGCCAGCACGTCGTCCAGGGGGATCTCCTTTTCCGCCAGCAGCACCAGCAGATGGTAGATCAGATCCGACGCCTCCCCCACCGTATCGGCGGGCACATCGTTCTTGGCCGCGATGATGGTCTCGGCGCACTCCTCCCCCACCTTTTTCAGGATCTTATCCAGCCCCTTGTCGAACAGATAGCAGGTATACGAACCCTCCCGGGGGTTGGCCTTCCGATCCAGAATCACCTGGTACAGGGTCTTCAGCGTGCTGTCCATAGCATATCCCTCCCGCGCAATTCTTATTATAGCGCAATCTGATTGAAAAAGCAACTCTCCGCCCCCGTGTGGCAGGTGGGCCCATCGGGGACGCAGAGGTAGAGCAGGGTGTCCGTGTCGCAGTCGGTGTAGACCTCCCGGACGTGGAGGAAGTGCCCGCTGGTCTCCCCCTTGTTCCACAGCTGGTTCCGGCTCCGGCTCCAGAACCAGGCCGTTTTGGTCTTCAGAGTCAGCTCCACTGCCTCCCGGTTGGTGAAGCCCACCATCAGCACTTTCCGGCTGTCCACGTCCTGGATCACCACCGGGATCAGCTCCGATTTTTGAAACAGCAGATCCAAATCAAACATTTCCTACTCCTCCCAGGGCGGAGCTTCCTTCCTCCGCTCCCATGGTTCCTTCTCCTTCGCACAGGGCCGTTCTTGCTTCGTCCGCCTGTGTTTTTCCACCCTGCTCTCTACCACGGCTTCCACCACCTCGCCGCCGATGTCCAGCACCAGCTCCAGCAGATCGTCTATCACGGTTCCTCACCTCCGCACCGGGATATTCCGTCCCCGCAGAAAGTCCTTCACCTGGGGCACCGTCAGCTCCCCGAAGTGGAACAGGGAGGCCGCCAGCGCCGCGTCGCAGTCCGTCTCCTCAAACACCTGGGCGAAGTGCTCCAGGCTGCCGCAGCCCCCGGAGGCGATCACCGGGATGGACACGGCCCGCGTCACCGCCCGCGTCATGTCCAGGTCGAAGCCCGTCTTGGTGCCGTCCGCGTCCATGGAGGTGAGCAGAATCTCCCCCGCCCCCAGCGCCTGCCCCCGGCGGGCCCACTCGATTGCGTCGATGCCGGTGGGGGTGCGCCCTCCCGCCGTCACCACCTCATACCAGCCCTCGGGGCGGCGGCGGGCGTCGATGGCCAGCACCACGCACTGGGAGCCGAACCGCTCCGCCGCCCGGCAGATCAGCGTCTCGTCCTTCACCGCAGCGGAGTTCACCGAGATCTTGTCCGCCCCCGCCCGGAGCAGCCGCTGGAAATCGTCCAGGGTGCGGATGCCGCCCCCCACCGTCAGGGGGACGAACACCTGGGCGGCGGTGCGCTCCACCACGTCGGCCACGGTGTCCCGGGCGTCGCTGGTGGCGGTGATGTCCAGAAACACGATCTCGTCCGCCCCCTGATCCGAGTAGAACCTGGCCAGCTCCACCGGATCCCCGGCGTCCCGGATGTTCACAAAGTTGACCCCTTTTACCACCCGGCCGTCCCGCACGTCCAGGCAGGGGATGATGCGCTTGGCTAACATGAAATGCCCTCCAAATAGCGGTCGATGTCCTTTTGAGACTTCAAAACCACTGTTTTCTCGGGATATTGTTCCAAAACCCGTTGAAATTTTTCCCGCCTCCGCCGGGTGCGGCCTTCCCAGAGCAGCCACCACAGGAACTCCCCATCCATCTTCTCGCAGCAGCCGTCCGCCATATCCGGCCGGGATCTGCCGTGAAACTGGAGGTATCGCTTCCACGCGCGCCAGAAACACACCAGCCGTGGAAAGTTCAAGAAAATGATGGTATCCGCCTCATTCAGGCGGCGTTCATACTCGAAATTCGAGTAAGTCCCGTCGATAACCCACGCGGGATGCTCCATGAACGCATGAACCATCCGATGGGCCTCCGCCCGATCCCGCTCCTCCCAGTTGGGCGTAAACTGTACCGTATCGAAGTGGAGCACCGGAATGCCAAACCGCTCCCCCAGCGCCCGGGCCAGGGTGGACTTCCCCGCCCCGCTGTACCCCAGCACAGCAATTTTCATTGCTGGGGCCCCGCTTCCCGGACGGCCTGGGCCAGATCCAGCGTCCCAGCATAGTACGCCTTGCCGATGATGGCCCCGTACAACCCCATGTCCCGGAGCCGCTTCACATCGTCCAGGGTCGTCACCCCGCCGGAGGCCACAATGTCGCACCCCACCGCCTTTTGCAGGGCGGCAAGCTGATCAAAGCTGGGGCCGGACAGCATCCCGTCGGTGGCGATGTCGGTGAAGATCAGGGTTTTCACTCCCTGCTCCTCCACCCGGCGGGCCAGCTCCAGGCAGTCCAGGCCGGAATCCCGCTCCCAGCCCGCGGTGCGTACCCGGCCGTCCAGGCAGTCGATGCCCACCGCCACCCGATCCGGGCCATACTGCCGGAGGGCGTAGTCCACCACCTCCGGCTTTGTGACGGCGGCGGAACCGATGACCATCCGGGCCGCCCCCGCCTCGCCGATGGTGATCACGTCCAGCTCGTTTTTGATCCCGCCGCCCAGCTCCACAGACAGGCCGGATTCCTGAATCACCTCGTAGATCAGGGGAAAGTTGTGCCGCACCCCGTCCCGGGCGCCGTCCAGATCCACCATGTGGATCCACTTTGCCCCGGCGGCGGCAAAGGCCCGGGCCGTCTCCAGGGCGCTGTTGGCCACCTGGCTGACGGTGGAGAACTCCCCTTTTTTCAAACGGACACACCGCCCGTCCTTCATGTCGATGGCAGGTAATAGTATCATTGGATTAACGCTCCGAAATTCTTTAAAATTTGCAGGCCAACCTCACCGCTCTTTTCCGGGTGGAACTGGCAACCGTACACCCCGTTATGGGCCACCGCCGCCGTCACCGGCCCGCCGTATTGGGTCTCGGCGATCACGTCCTCCCCGCTGGCGACGAGGCCGCAATAGGAGTGGACAAAGTACACATAGTCCCCCTCCCCCAGCCCCCGGAACAGGGGCGAGGGGTTGGGGAAGCTCAGGCTGTTCCAGCCGATGTGGGGCAGCTTTAGGCCGGTCTGGATCCGCTCCACGCCCCCGCCGACGAGGCCCAGGCCGGCGCACCGCCGCCCCTCCTCTCCCCAATCGAATAGCAGCTGCATCCCCAGGCAGATGCCCAGCATAGGCTTGCGCCCCGCCTGACGGCGCAACACGCCGTCCAGCCCTGTCTGCCGCAGCTTGTCCGCGGCATCGGGGAAGGCCCCCACCCCAGGGAGGAGCACGGCATCCGCACGCTCCAGCTCCGCCGGGTCGCCGGTGATCAGGGTCTGCTGCCCCAGGTAGGTCAGGGCGTTAGACACGCTTTTCAGGTTGCCCACGCCGTAGTCCACAATGGCCACGGTTTTCATCACAGCGCCCCCTTGGTGGAGACAACGGCGTCCCCCTCCACCCGGACGGCCTCTTTCAACGCCAGCCCCAGGGACTTGAACAGGGCCTCGGTGATGTGGTGGGCGTTGTCGCCATACTCGCACTTTTGATGTAACGTAATTCCACCGTTCACTGCCAGCGCCCGCATAAATTCCACTGTCAAGCAGCTGTCATAGCCTCCCAGCATGGGCTGGGGCATGGGCGCGTCAAACACCAAATAGGGCCGGTTGGACAGATCCAGCACCGTCCGGCACAGCGCCTCGTCCATGGGCACCAGGGCCGAGCCGTACCGCCGGATGCCCTTCCTGCTTCCCAGCGCGGCTGTGAGCGCCTGTCCCAGCACGATGCCCACGTCCTCCACCGTGTGGTGGCCGTCCACGTGTAGATCGCCCAGGGCGGACAGCTCCAACCCGAACCCGGCATAATAGGCCAGGGCCGTCAGCATATGGTCGAAGAACCCGATGCCGGTGGACACGCTGACCTCCCCCCCGTCCAGGCACAGGCTGAGGGTGATGTCGGTCTCTTTGGTGGTGCGCTGGATCGTGTAGGCTCTCGCATTTTCAGCTCCTGAAAAAATCGGGACATCCATGGCATTTTCTCCTATTCAAATCGTACTTGGATAGAGTTGGCGTGGGCAGTGAGCTTTTCCGCCTGGGCCAGCGCAATGATTTCCCCGGAAATGGGCTCCAGCGCCTCCCGGCTGAACTCCAGCACGCTCATGGACTTCAGGAAGCTGTCCACGCTCAGCGGCGAGAAGAACCGGGCCGTGCCGCTGGTGGGCAGCACGTGATCCGGCCCCGCCAGATAGTCCCCCAACGGCTCCGGCGTGTATGCCCCCAGGAACACCGCCCCCGCGTTCCTCACCAGGGGCAGCAGGGCCCGGGGATCCTCCGTGACGATCTCCAGGTGCTCCGGGGCGATCTCGTTGGCAATCTCCACGCAGTCGTCCAGTGTCTCGCACACAATGGCGCAGCCGAAGTCCCGCAGGGACGCCTCCATGATCTCAGAACGGCTAAGATAGCCCGTCTGCCGGACGATCTCGCCGTCCACCGCCCGGGCCAGCGACCCATCGTCGGTGAGCAGCACCGCGGAGGCCAGCCGGTCGTGCTCCGCCTGGCTGAGCAGATCGGCGGCTACGTATTTGGGATTGGCGGTTTTGTCCGCGATCACCAGCACCTCGGAGGGGCCGGCCACCATGTCGATGTCCAGCGTACCGTAGGCCAGCCGCTTGGCCGCCGCCACATAGGCGTTCCCCGGCCCCACCAGCTTATCCACCCGGGGGATGAAGCCCGCACCGTAGGTCACCGCCGCCACCGCCTGGGCCCCGCCCACGGCGATAACCCGATCCACCCCGGCGATTCTCGCCGCCGCCAGCACCGCGTCGCTGAGGTTTTCCGTGGGGGGCGTGATCATGACGATCTCCCCCACCCCCGCCACCTTGGCGGGGACGGCGTTCATCAGCACCGAGCTGGGGTAGGCGGCGGTGCCGCCGGGGACGTAGATCCCCACCCGGCCCAGCCCCCGGACGATCCGGCCCACCCGGCCCCCGTCGGGGGAATCCCACTGCGCCGAACGGGTCAGCAGCTTCTCGTTGTAGTCCCGGATGTTCCGGGCCGCGTGCTCCAGGGCGGCGATGAGCTCATGCTGGCAGGCGTTGTACGCCTCGTCCAGCCGCTCCCGGTTGATCTCATAGGGCACCTTGTGGTCAAACTGGCGGGAGTACCGCTCCACCGCCGGCAGGCCCTCCTGCCGCACGTTCTCCATGATGGCCTTGACGGCCAGCTCGATGTCCGCGTTTTTCTCCGCCGCCCGGGCCCGCATGGCGTCCAGTTGGCGGCGCTCGGCGGAACCGTCCGCTTTGATGATGGTGATCATGTCTTTCCCCCCAATTCCCGCTCCACACGGGACAAAAAGTCCGTGATCTCGTTTCTATACAGCTTCATGGACGCGGTGTTCACAATGAGCCGCGCCGACACCTGGGCCACGTCCTCGATGGGCTCCAGCCCGTTCTCCCTCAGCGTGGCTCCCGTCTCCACGATGTCCACGATGCCGTCGGCCAAGTCCAGGATGGGGGCCAGCTCCACGCTGCCCTCAATTTTGATGATGTCCACGTCCATCCCCTTGCCCTCGAAAAAGGCCCGGGTGACGTTGGGATATTTGGACGCAACGCGGCGGGTCTTATAGGTGTCGTAAAAGTCGCTGCCCTTCTTTACCGCCAGGGCAAACCGGCACCGACCAAAGCCCAGATCCAGCACCTCGTAAAAGGCCCCGCCCTTCTCCAGAATGGTGTCCTTGCCCACCACGCCCAAATCGCACACCCCGTGCTCCACGTAGGTGATCACGTCGGGGGCCTTGGCCAGCACCACGTCCAACGGGTAGTTGGGCAGGGTGTGGATGAGCCGCCGGCCCGGGCTGCGCACCGGGGCGCAGTCCAGCCCCGCGGCCTCGAACAGCTCCACCGACTTGTCCTGCAAACGCCCCTTGGTCAGGGCGATCCTCAGCCGTTCGCTCATACCGTCAGCCACCTCGCTCCCTCTGCCTCCAGCACCAGCACCTGGGCCGCCCCCTTTTCCCGGGCAAGGCTCAGGGTGCTGTCCAGCGTCCGGCAGGGGGACAGCTCGCAGCTCCCCGCCGGCCTGCCGTCCACCTCCGCCAGCGCCCGGGCCAGCTGGCCGGGGCCGTAGTGGATCACCGTCTCCAGCCTGGGCGTCTCCACGGTGAGGCAGGCCCCCACCGCGTCCACGTCCACGGCAAAGCCGGTGGCCTCCGCCTTCCGGCCAAACTGCTCCATCAGGCCGTCGTACCGACCCCCGGACAGCACCGGGGCCCCCGCTCCCTGGGCGTAGCCCCGGAACACCACGCCGGTGTAATAGTCCAGCTGGTGCACCAGCCCCAGGTCGAAGCGGACGCAGTCCCCGCAGCCGGCGGCGGCCAGCTCGGCGTACAGCCGCCGCAGGTAGTCCAGGCTCTCGCAGGGGCCCGCCAGCCCCTCCGCCTCGTCCAGCACCTCCGGCCCGCCGAACAGGTAGGGCAGGCGGCGCAGGGCGGCGTAGGCATCCCCGTCCCGGTAGGGCTCCAGCAGGTCGTTGAGCAGGGCGAAGTTCTTCCCCTCGATGGCGGAGCGCAGCCGCTCCTGCTCCTCCCCCGGCATTTTCATCCGGCCCGCCAGCGCCCGATAGAACCCGGCGTGGCCCAGCTCGATGTGGAACTGCTCCAGGCTGCAGCAGCGCAGGGCGTCCACTGCCAGGGCCACCATCTCCAGATCCGCCTTCTCCCCCACCGCGCCGATCATTTCCACGCCGCACTGGGCCATCTCCCGGCTGCCTCCCGCGTGGGCCAGGCGGTCGCGGAACACCGTCTGGTCATAGTAAAGCCGCTGGGGCAGGGGCAGATGCTTCAATTTCGTGGCCGCCACCCGGGCGATAGGGGCGGTGCAGTCGGGCCGCATCACCATGATACGCCCGGAGCGGTCGATGATCTTCAGCATGGACTCCTGGGGGATGGGGTTGCCCGACTGGACAAACAGGTCGTAAAATTCCACCTCGGGGGTGATGACCTCGGTATAGCCCCGGCGGCGGAACAGCTCCACCAGGGCGGACTGCACCCGTCGGCGCTCCAGGCACTCGGAGAACAGGCGATCCCGGGTGCCCTCGGGGGTGTTGATGCGGATATTCATTGGGTTTGCCTCCAAATTCTTTAGCTCGCTAATGTGATGAATTTTACCACACCCCCGCCGCGGTGTCAACCCCTTCTTATGTGGTCAAATCAGCTGGTCGGATTTCGCAGGACATTGATGATCAGCTCCACATCTCCAAACTGTCCCGTCCCCCAATACCGAAACCCCAGCTTCTCCTGAAGCCCCCGAGACGCCGCATTGGCGGCTTCGTACTCACAGTCAAAGTAGTCCACCGCGCCCGCCTGGAACCGCTGCCCAGTCAGCGCCGTCAGCGCCTCCAGCATCAGCCCTTTTCTCTGCTCAGCCCTGGCGATGGCAAAGGTGAGCGACGCGCCCTTTTTGCCCTGGAACTCCGGGGCGCGGGCCACCTGTTCCACCGGCGGCTCGACGCAGATATGGCCGATGATCCGCCCGGTCTCCTGGCTGACCACCGCCAAAAACTCCACGTTGTCCAGCAGCCATTGAAAGGTTTCCAGCGCCGATTCCCTGTCCACCACGCCGTTCAGCCCCAGCAGCCGCTGAAGCTCTCCGTCCATGATGTACCCGAAATAATCCTCAAAATCGGCGGGCGTGTGCGGCCTCACCGTCAGCCGCTCTGTCTCAATCCACATTACCCCGCCCCCTCAGAACAGACTGAACTGGCTGCTGTCCGGCAGATCCCCGAAGGCCCCCGCCTCCTTGAGCTGCTCCAGGTGGGTGGAGGACACCTTGGTGCAGGCCAGGGCGAACTCCTCAATGGACAAAAAGTCCCTTCCCTGCCGCTTCTCCACGATGTCGTCCCCCACCGTCTCGCCCAGCCCCGCCACCGAGGTGAAGGGCGGGATAAGCGCCCCCTTCTCCTCATCCACTAAAAATCTGGTAGATTCAGAGCGGCAGATATCCATCCGGGCAAAGCGGAACCCCCGCAGGTAGAACTCGTAGCACACCTCCAGAGTGGTGAGCATATCCTCCTCCACTGCGGACGGCCTGTCCTTCTTCTCCTTGGCGTTCTTTTTTGCGTTGATCTCCGCCATCTTCCGCTTGGCCACCTCCATGCCCCGGCACATATACTTCTCGTCGAAAGCCTTGGCCCGGATGGAAAAATAGGCGGCGTAGAAGGCCAGCGGCCGGTGCACCTTAAACCAGGCGATGCGGAAGGCCATCATCACGTAGGCCACCGCGTGGGCCTTGGGGAACAGGTAGGCGATCTTCTTGCAGGACTCGATGTACCACTCGGGTACGCCATGCTCCTTCATCTCGTCCTCCGCCCCTTCGGGCAGGCCCCGGCCCTTACGCACCGCCTCCATGATCTTGAAGGCCCGGGTGTCCTTGAACCCCTTGGAGATAAGAAACAGCATGATATCGTCCCGGCAGCCGATGGCCTCGTTGACCTTGGCGGTGCCGGAGGTGATCAGATCCTTGGCGTTGCCCAGCCACACGTCGGTACCGTGGGAAAAACCGGACAGCCGGATCAGGATATCGAACTGGTTGGGGTGGGTGTCCTCCAGCATTCCCCGGACGAAGGGGGTGCCGAACTCCGGGATGGCCACCGCCCCGGTGGGGCCCAGTACGGGGTCGTCCTCAAAGCCCAGCTTCTCCGAGGTGGTGAACAGGCTCATGGTGTCCGGGTCGTCCAGAGGGATTCTTTGTGCGTTTTCCCCGGTGAGATCCTCCAGCATCCGGATCATGGACGGGTCGTCGTGGCCCAGCATATCCAGTTTCAAGAGGTTGGACTCCATGGAATGGTATTCAAAATGGGTGGTGATAATGTCGGAGTCCTTGTCGTCCGCCGGGTGCTGCACCGGGCAGAAGTCGTAGATCTCCTTGTCCTGGGGGATGACCACCATGCCGCCAGGGTGCTGCCCCGTGGTGCGCTTCACCCCCATGCACCCCCGGGCCAGCCGCAGCACCTCCGCGAAGGGCACGTTTTCCCGGCCCGCCTGCTCCAAATACTTGCGCACATAGCCAATGGCGGTCTTTTCCGCCACGGTGCCGATGGTGCCCGCCCGGAACACGTGCTCCTGGCCGAACAGCTCAAAGGTGTACCTGTGGGCGCTGGACTGGTACTCGCCGGAGAAGTTCAAGTCGATGTCGGGCACCTTGTCGCCGCCAAAGCCCAAAAAGGTCTCAAAGGGGATATGGAAGCCGTCCTTCTCGTAGTCCGCGCCGCACACCGGACATTTCCTGTCCGGCATATCCGCCCCGCAGCCGTAGGGGTGGGCGGGATCCTGGGCGTAGTCAAAGTCGGCGTGCTTGCAGTTGGGGCAGCGGTAGTGGGCGGGCAAGGAGTTCACCTCGGTGATCCCCGACAGGAAGGCCACCAGGGACGAACCCACCGAGCCCCGTGAGCCCACCAGATAGCCGTGCTCCAGGGAGTTCTGCACCAGCTTCTGGGCGGACATATAGATCACGTCGTAGTGGCAGCCGATGATGTCCTTCAGCTCCGCGTTGATGCGATCCACCACAATCTGGGGCGGGTTGTCCCCGTAGAGCCGGCGGGCCTTGCCCCACACCAGATCCTTTAGCTCCCCGTCGGAGTTTTCCAGCTTGGGGGCAAACAGCCCGTCAGGCAGGGGCCGCACGTTGTCGCACCAGCTTGCCACCAGATTGGGGTTGTCCACCACCACCTCATGGGCCTTCTCCTTCCCCAGGTAGGAGAATTCCTCCAGCATCTCGTCGGTGGTGCGGAAGTACAGCGGGTTGTCGCTGTCCGCGTCCTCGAACTCCTTGGCGGCCAGCAGGATGTGACGGTAGATCTCCTCCTCGGGCTCCATGAAGTGGACGTCCCCGGTGGCGCATACCGGCTTGCCCAACCGCTCCCCCAAGGCCACCACCCGGCGGTTGAAGGCGCGCAGATCCTCCTTGTCCCGGGCGATCTTCCGCCCCTCCTTGTCCGGGCGGAGCATATAGGCGTTGTTGGACAGGGGCTGGATCTCCAGGAAGTCGTACCAGGAGGCGATCCGCTCCAATTCCCGATCCTCCTTCCCGGCGATGACCGCCCGGAACAGCTCCCCCGCCTCGCAGGCGGAGCCGATGATCAGCCCCTCCCGGTTCTCCTGGATGAGGGACTTGGGCATGATGGGATAGCGGTTGAAGTGCTCCAGGTGGGATTTGGACACCAGCTTATAGAGGTTGCGCAGGCCAATCTGGTTTTTTGCCAGCAGGATCAGGTGGTAGGCGGAGCGCCGCCCCCGGCCCCCCCGCTTCCGGCCCGCAAAGGCCCGGTTGATCTGGGCCGCCCGCTCCACCCCCTGCTCCCGCAGCAGGGGGATCAGGGCCGACAGGATCAGGCCGCAGGTCTCCGCGTCGTCATAGGCCCGGTGGTGCTGGAAGGGGGGCAGGCCCAGGGCGTTGGCCACCGTGTCCAGCTTGTGGTTGGGCAGCTTGGGGCACAGGTACTGGGCCAGCAGCATAGTGTCGAAGTACAGCGGGTCGAACCGCCGCCCGGAGCGGCGGCAGTATTCCCGGAGAAAGCCGGTGTCAAAGGCGGCGTTGTGGGCGCACAGGGCCGCGTCCCCCGCCCAGTCCAGGAAGGCATCCACCGCCGCCTCCGGCCCGGGGGCCCCTTTCAACAGCTCGTCGGTGATCCCGGTGAGGGACACGGTTTTGGCGCTGAGGGGGTGCCCCGGATGGGCGAAGGAGGCGAACTTATCCACCACTTCCCCGCCCCGTATGCGCACCGCGCCGATCTCGATGATGGCGTCCGTCCTGGCGTCCAGGCCGGTGGTCTCCAGGTCGAAGGCCACAAACTCCCCGTCCAGAGGCAGATCCCCGGGGCCGTGCACCGCCGTCTGCTCGTCCAGGTCGTTCTGGTAGTAGGCCTCTACGCCGTAGAGCACCTTGATCTTCTCTCCCCGGCCGGAGGCGCTGTAGGCGTCCGGGAAAGACTGCACGACCCCGTGATCCGTGATGGCGATGGCGGGATGGCCCCACTCGATGGCCCGCTTCACCGCCGCCTTGGCGTCACACAGGGCATCCATCATGGACATTTTGGTATGTAAATGCAGCTCCACCCGCTTGTCCGGGGCGGCGTCCTTCCTGCCCTCGGGCTTGGGGGCCTCGTTGATGCCGTAGGGCTCCAGCACCAGATCATTGTTGTCAAACCGGCCCAGGGTCAGCCGCCCCTGGATCTGGAGTCGCTGGCCCTTCTTGATCTGGCTGATGATGGGCTTGGCCTCCTCCCCTTCCAGGAACCGGGTGACCCGGATGGAGCCGGTCAGGTCGGTGACATCGAAGCACACCACCCACGCCTTCCGCCGGGGCAGCTCCCGGTGCTCGATGTTGAACACCTCGCCCTCCACCAGCACGCTGCCCATGTCCAGCGTCAACTCCCCCATGGGGACGGGCTTTTTTTTACCGCTGATCTTACCGTAGATCTGCTTGATCCGCTTTTTCCCGCCGCCGGAGGGCGGGGCGTCCTTCCGGAGCACCTTCCGGCGCATGGCCTCCATCTGGGCCTCCAGGCCCTGGGGCGGCGCCTTTGGAGGGCGGGGCGCTGCCGGGGCGGCGGGCTCCTTTGCCTTTGGCGCGGGAGCGGGCGTTTCCCGGGGGGCGGGCTGTTCCGGCATGGGCTGTTCCGGCGCGGGTGCGGGTTCCTCCAACCTCTGCGCCGGGGTGGGCTTCTCCACCGGAGCGGAGGGCTCCACCGTCACCCACGCCTCGCTGAGCCCCAGGGCCTTCTTCAGCGCCGCCGCGGCCTGGGCCAGCGTTTCGCCCGGAACCTCCGCCCCAACTGCCGCCACCTCCATGGCCCGCTGGGCCCGGTTCACCCGCACCCGGACGGGATAGCTCCCCAAAACAGCCAAAACCCCTTCCGGGAAGGGGCAGTTGGCAAAGGTCTGTTGAAAGGTCGGCATAGTTCTGTTCGCTCCTTATCTGTCATTGGCTTCGATGGCATAGCAGGCCATGTCAACTACGCCCTGGTTGTTTTGTCCCGCCTTCTCCCGGATGCCCTCAAACTTCATGCCGCATTTGCGCATCACATCGCCGGAATGGGGGTTGTTGACATCATGGAGAGCCAAAATCCGCCGAATACCCACCTGATGGAACAGAAAATCAATGACCGCGCTCAGGGCTTCGCTCATGATACCCTGATGCCACCAGCGTTTGCCCATGCAGTAACCGATCTCCGGCACCTCTCCATCCTCATGCCAGTGACATGCACCGATACTCCCGATGGGTTCGGGGCCGTTTCCTTTCAAGACGATTGCCCAGTGATAGCGGTCGGCATCCGTGTACCGGGAAACCCACTGTTCCAATTTCTGTTCCACCGCCGACACATCGGTATAGCTGGGCCAGGTCAGGTATTTCGTCACCTCGTCGTCCGACGCCCAGTTGGCGAACATGGCGGGAGCGTCGGACAGCTCGAACCGGCGCAGGATCAGCCGATCCGTCTCTATGTACTGCGTCCCTATGTGGTTCATAACGCTCCCCTCACAGCTCCTCGATCAGCTTCATCAGCCCGGGCACCAGTTCCTCCTCCGGCACCTTCGCCACAATCTCCCCGTGCTTGAACAGCACGCCCTCGCCGCGGCCGCCCGCCAGCCCCACGTCTGCGTGCCGGGCCTCGCCGGGGCCGTTGACGATACACCCCATCACCGCCACGGTGATGGGCTTGTCCACGCCCTTCAGCAGCTCCTCCACCCGTTCCGCCATGGGGATCAGGTCGATCTGTGTCCGCCCGCAGGTGGGGCAGGAGATGAGCTCCGGCCCCTCCCGGCGCAGGCCGATGGCCTTCAAAATCCGCCGGGCGGCGTAGACCTCCTCCACCGGGTCAGCGGTGAGGGACACCCGCAGGGTGTCGCCAATCCCCAGCGCCAGCAACCCGCCGATACCCGCCGCCGCCTTCAGCTCCCCCATCTCCCGGGTGCCTGCCTCAGTGACGCCCAGGTGCAGGGGGTAGTCGTACCGCTCCGCCATCAGCCGGTATGCCTGCATAGTGACCCGCACAGAGGACGCCTTCAGCGACACGCAGATGTCCTCAAAGCCGTACCGCTCCAACAGGCGGATGTGGCCCAGGGCGCTTTCCACCATGGCCTCCGGGGTGGGGCCGCCGTACTTGGCCAGCAGCTCCTTCTCCAGCGAGCCGCCGTTCACCCCCACCCGGATGGGGATGCCCCGCTCCTTGCAGGCCTTGGCCACCGCCTCCACCCGCTCGGGCGCGCCGATATTCCCGGGGTTGATACGGATCTTGTCGATCCCTTGCTCCGCCACCTCCAACGCCAGCCGGTAGTCGAAGTGGATGTCCGCCACCAGCGGCACCGGGCTGCCCGCCTTCAGCGCGCCGACAGCCCTTGCCGCCGCCAGGTCGGGCACCGCCACCCGGACGATGTCACACCCTGCCGCCGCCAGCGCCCGGATCTGGGCCAGGGTGGCCTCCACGTCCCGGGTGTCGGTGTTGGTCATGGACTGAATGGAAACGGGGGCGCCCCCGCCCAGGGGGACGCCGCCCACGTTGAGTTTTCTGGTCATGTCAGCCACCTGCCTATGTGAAGATATTCCACACGTCATGGAGGGCCACCACCGCCATCAGGGCCAGCAGCACCACAAAGGCCCCGGCGTGGACGTAGCCCTCGTATTTCTCCGGGATGCGCTTCCGGGCCACGGCGTAGAGGATCCCGTTGAGCAGCACAAAGAAGATCCGTCCGCCGTCCAGCGCCGGGATGGGCAGCAGGTTCATCACCGCCAGGTTGACGGCGATGAGTGCCATCATGCTCAGCACTCCCAGCACCCCCGCCAGGGCGGACTGGGCTTCCGTCTGGTACTGGGTCCCCATCTCGGACACCACGTCCACCACACCGATGACCCCGGACAGCTCAGACACCGCCACCCGGCCCGTCACCAGATCGCCCAGGCTGATCCAGACGATACGCACATAGTCAATGGTCTCCGCGAAGCCGGAGGCCAGCCGCTGGGGGATGGAGGCGTCCCGCTTCTCCCCCAGAATGATGCCGAAGCCCGTGCTGGTCTGGCCCGCATAGGTGTACTCGAACCGCTTCATATCCAGGTCGTTCAGCTCCACCCGTCGGCCCTGGCGCTCCACCACCAGATCCATGCCGTTCCCATCGTTCCGGCGGAGAAAGAAGGCCGCGTCACCGTTCACCAGGACGGGGTTCCCATCCACACTGACGATCTGATCCCCCACCATCAGTCCGGCCTCCCCCTGGTGCTGGAAACCGTCCAGCAGCTCCGTCACCACCGGCACCGCCACCTGGGAGAAGCCCAGCGCCAGCGCCACCACGATGATCAGCCCCAGCAGAAAGTTCATAAACGAACCGGCGCACAGGATGATGATCTTCTTCCAGCCTCTCTGCCGGGAGAACGCCCGGGGGTCGCCGGTGTCCTCGTCCTCCCCCTCCATGGCGCAGTAGCCCCCCACGGGAAAGGCCCGCAGGGCGTACAGCGTCTCCCCCTTCTGCTTCGTCCACAGGGCGGGGCCCATGCCGATGGCGAACTCGTTCACCTTCACCCCCAGCAGCTTGGCGGTGATGAAGTGGCCGAACTCATGGATGGCGATGAGCACGCCAAACAGCACAATCACCAGCAGGATATACAGGAATCTTGCCAAAATGCGTCACCTCACAGATTGATAAACCGCCTCGCGGGCGGCGCGGTCGGCCTCCAGAATCTCGTCCAGCCCCGGGCTGTCCAGGGCGGACACCCGGTTGAGGGCCGCCTCCACCAGGCGGGGAATATCCAAAAACCCGATCCTGTCCTCCAGGAACAGCCCCACCGCCGCCTCGTTGGCCCCGTTGAGAATGGCGGTGGACGTGCCCCCCCGCTGGGCGCACTCCAGCGCCAGCCCCAGACACCGGAAGGTGTCCGGATCCGGCCTCTGGAAGGTCAGCGGCGGGCAGGACAGCAGATCCAGGGGCTTGGCTGGGCCGGGGGCCCGCTCCGGCCAGGTGAGAGCGTACTGGATGGGCAGGCGCATATCCGCGCTGCCCAGCTGGCCCAGGATGGCCCCGTCCTCAAACTCCACCAGGGAGTGCACAATGCTCTCCCGGTGGATCACAATCTGGATTTTCGACCGCGGCACGGCGTACAGCCGCATGGCCTCGATGAACTCCAGCCCCTTGTTCATCAGGGTAGCAGAGTCGATGGTTATTTTTGCACCCATGGCCCAGTTGGGATGGCGCAGGGCCTGGGCCTTGGTCACCTGGGCCAGCTCCTCCCGGCTTTTGCCGAAGAAGGGCCCGCCGGAGGCGGTGAGGATGAGCCGCCGCACCTCTCCCCTGTTTTTGCACCCCTGCAAACACTGGAAGATGGCGGAGTGCTCCGAGTCCACGGGGACGATCTCCGCCCCCCGCTCCTCCGCCCGGGCCATCACCAGTTCCCCGGCGCACACCAGCGTCTCCTTGTTGGCCAGGGCAATGCGCTTGCCCGCGTCGATGGCGGCCAGGGTGGGCTCCAGCCCCGCCACCCCAACGATGGCGGTCACCACCGTGTCCGCCTCGGGCAGGGACGCGGCCTCCAGCAGGCCCTCCCGGCCGGACAGCACCTTTACATCTGTATCCGCCAGCCGCGCCCGGAGATCCGCCGCGGCTTTCTCGTCCACCGCCACCGCCAGCTTGGGCCTGAACTGCCGGGCCTGCTCCTCCGCCATTGGTACGCTGCGGTTCACCGTGATAGCCGCCACCTCGTGGCCGCAGGCCGCCGCCACGTCCAGCGTCTGCCGCCCGATGGAGCCGCTGGAGCCCAGAATGGAAAGCGTCCGCCTCATGTCGCCACCGCCTCGAAGACCGGCAGGCACTGGACGATGAACAGCACCACCGGCCCGCAGAACAGCATACTGTCAAACCGATCCAGCATCCCGCCGTGCCCCGGCAGCAGGTGGCCGAAATCCTTCACGCCGTACTGCCGCTTGACAAAGGAGAAGGCCAGATCGCCCACCTCGGTGGCCAGCGCCCCGAACAGCCCGCACAGGGCCAGAGACAGCAGGTTGGCAGGCGCCCGAGCCAGCTCCGTGATCACCAGGCCGTAGATCAGAGCGAACACCACCCCGGACGCGAAGCCGCCGATGTACCCCTCCACACTTTTATTGGGGCTCACCCGGGTGATCCCCCGGTGCTTCCCCAGAAACACCCCGGCGAAGTAGGCCCCCGCGTCGGTGACAAAGGTGAGCAGCACCGCGAACAGCACCAGATACTTTCCGTGCTCCATGCACCGCAGCTCCACCAGCGCCGCCAGGGCCAGGGGAATGATCACGCCCCCGAACAGGCACACCAGCACCTGAAAGAAGCCCACCGGGGCTTTCTGCCCGTCATAGGCCCGGATGGCGCACCAAAAGCACACCGCAGTCACCACAAAAGCGCACAGGTTCACATAGGCCGTGCCCAGCCCCGCCCAGCTCCCCAGGGGCAGCACCGCGGCGGACAGGATGGCGGCCGCCTTCATGGGCGGGGTGAGCTTCCCCTCCCCCGTGGCCCGCAGCAGCTCGAAGCAGGCCATGGCGGAGATAAAGCACACCACCGCCGTCCAGGCGATGGGGGGCGGCACCAGCATCACCGCCAGCAGCGCCGGCACGAAGATCACCGCCACTAAAATTCGTTTCGCCATGTCACACACCTCCATACCGGCGGGAGCGGCCCTGGTAGGCCGCCAGCGCCCGCAGCAGCTCGTCCTTGCTGAAATCGGGCCAGAGCACGTCGGTAAAGTAGAATTCCGCGTAGGCGGACTGCCAGAGCAGGAAATTGGATATGCGCACCTCGCCGCTGGGCCGGATGATCAGATCCGGGTCAGGCACCCCGGCGGAGTAGAGGTAGCGCCCGAATGCCTCCTCTGTGAGATGGGCGGGATCCGCCCGGCCCTCCACACAGTCCGCCGCGAAGGCCCTGGCCGCCCGCAGCAGCTCGTCCCGGCCGCCATAGTTCAGGCAGATGTTCACCTGGCAGCCGTCGTACCCCTTGGAGATCTCCTCCGTCTCGTGGCACAGGGCCTGGAGGTGTGGGGCCAGGGGGGACAGATCCCCGAAGAAGGCCATCTTTACCCTGTCCCGGGCCATGGTCTCAATGGCCTCGTGGAGGTACTTCTCCAGCAGCTTCATGATGGAGGCCACCTCGTCGGCGGGCCGCTTCCAGTTCTCGGTGGAAAAGGCGTACACCGTCAGGTACTCCAGCCCCAGCTCCCTGGCGAAGGTGGCGATGG
The DNA here is from genome assembly GCA_021768085.1 of Bacillota bacterium. Taxonomy (GTDB): domain Bacteria; phylum Bacillota; class Clostridia; order Oscillospirales; family Oscillospiraceae; genus Enterenecus. The sequence continues at coordinate 22,109 of JAETOJ010000011.1, read as the reverse complement.
TGCGGAAGGTCTCCGCCCCGGCCCGGTGGCCCGCCTTTCGGGGCAGGCCCCTCTTTTTGGCCCAGCGGCCGTTGCCGTCCATGATGATGGCCACGTGGCGGGGCAGGCGCTCCAAATCCACCCGGGGCGCTTTGCTGCGGCGAAAGAATGCCATATGCAACCCATCCTAACCTATGTGATAGTGTTGACAAAAAAGAACCCAATCAACCGCCCGGACAGCACACAAGGGGGGCGCGCCCCCCTTGTATCGCCAAAGCAGTTCGTTTAAACCGCCATCAGTTCCTTTTCCTTGGCGGCGGTGAGGGCGTCGATCTCCTTGCAGCGTTTGTCAGTGAGATCCTGGAGCTCCTTCTCGTCCTCCTTGCGGTCGTCCTCGGTGATCTCGGACTTCTTCTCCAGGGCCTTCAGCTTGTCCATGGCGTCCCGGCGGATGTTGCGGATGGCCACCTTGCCGTTCTCGCCGTACTTGCGCACCTGCTTGGTGAGCTCCAGACGGCGCTCCTCGGTGAGCTGGGGGAAGGCCAGGCGGATCACCCGGCCGTCGTTCTGGGGATTGATGCCCAGGTCGGAGGTCTGGATGGCCTTCTCGATGGCCTTGAGGATGCTGGCGTCCCAGGGCTGAATCTGGAGGGTGCGGGGGTCTGGGGTGGAGATGCTGGCCACCTGCTGAATGGGGGTGGGAGTGCCGTAGTATTCCACCTGGATCCGATCCAGCACGCCGGCGTTGGCCCGGCCCGCCCGGACGCTGGCGAAGTCCCCCTTCACCGACTCGATGGTCTTGCCCATCTTCTCATCGTAGGTCTTGCAGAAATCCGTCATTTTACTTCCTCCTTCACAATGGTGCCGATCTTCTCCCCGTGGATGGCCCGGAGGATGTTCTCCGGATCCTTCAGCGCAAAGAGGAGAATCGGAATATTGTTGTCCATGCACAGCGACGCGGCGGTGGAGTCCATCACGCCCAGGTGGTTGGCCAGCACATCGTCATAGGTGATGCTGTCGTACTTCACCGCCGCCGGATCCTTTTGCGGGTCGGCGCTGTATACGCCGTCCACGTTCTTGGCCAGCAGGATGATGTCTGCGCCGATCTCCGCCGCCCGGAGCACCGCGGCGGTGTCGGTGGAGAAGAAGGGGCTGCCCGTGCCGCAGCCGAAGATCACCACCCGGCCCTTCTCCAGGTGCCGCACCGCCCGGGAGCGGATGTAGGGCTCGGCGATGGACTTCATCTCAATGGCGGTCTGCACCCGCACGTCCACCCCCTTGTTCTCCAGCACGTCGGCCAGAGCCAGGCAGTTGATGGTAGTGGCCAGCATCCCCATATGATCGGCCCGGGTGCGGTTACTCATCCCCCGGCCGTCCTTCAGGCCCCGCCAGAAATTGCCGCCGCCCACTACGATGCCCACCTGGGCGCCCTCCGCCGCGCAGCGGGCCACCACGTCGCACACCTTCTCGATCACGTCGAAGTCCAGCCCCCGGCCAGCGGTGCCCCCCAGGGCCTCACCGCTCACCTTCAGCAGGACGCGCTTGTACTTCAATTCTTCCATAGTCTCCCTCACGCTCCCATCCTGTTTTTTACGTGTCTCTATTTTATACTAAAACCTCCCATTTGCATAGGGGCAAATTGAAAATTTTCCGTGTATTTTCCGTTTTTCCCCTATTCCATCCACAACGTATAGTGGGACAGGCCCCCTTCATACATATAAATACAGATTGTGGAAGGAGGACATACTATGATCTGCCGCATCGCGGAGCTACAATATAAGGAAGTCATCGACATCTCCGACGGCACCCGGTACGGGTTCGTGGAGGATGTGGAGCTGGATCCCGAGAAGGGGGCCATCGAGAGCATTGTGGTGGGCGGCCGGAGCCGCTGCTTCGGCCTGCTGGGGCGGGAGCCGGATCAGGTGTTTCCCTGGCCGTCCATCAAGCGGTTTGGGGAGGATATCATCCTGGTGGAGGGCCGGGCCAGGAACAGCCGGGATCGGAACCGCCGCTAACGGCAAATGACGGCACTGACGGCAATTTTTTGGAGAAATCCGCAAAAAGCTCTTGCGTTTCCCGGAAACACGTGATAGAATATCTCGGATTCCGCACGGGAGCGGATCTTTTGCCCGGTGCCTTCCCCGGAAGGCGGGCAGGAGGGATGAGGCCCCCGGAGGTACAAAACCAATTTTAGGAGGAAAAAACAATGGCAGTCGTATCTATGAAGCAGCTTTTGGAGGCCGGCGTGCACTTCGGCCACCAGACCCGCCGGTGGAACCCCAAGATGGCCACCTACATCTACACCGAGCGCAACGGCATCTATATCATCGATCTCCAGAAGACGGTGAAGAAGCTGGAGGAGGCCTACAGCTTCGTGAAGGAGCTGGCGGGCAACGGCCAGTCCCTGCTGTTCGTGGGCACCAAGAAGCAGGCCCAGGAGGCCATCAAGGAGGAGGCCGGTCGCTGCGGGATGTACTATGTCAACGCCCGTTGGCTGGGCGGCATGATGACCAACTTCAAGACTATGCGCACCCGGGTGGATCGCCTGAACCAGCTCAAGAAGATGCAGGAGGACGGCACCTTCGATATGCTCCCCAAGAAAGAGGTCATGAAGCTGCTGGGCGAGATCTCCAAGCTGGAGAAGTACCTGGGCGGCGTGGTGGAGATGAAGAAGCTCCCCGGCGCGCTGTTTGTGGTTGACCCCCGCAAAGAGCGCAACGCCATCAACGAGGCCCGCAAGCTGAACATCCCCATCGTGGCCATCGTGGACACCAACTGCGACCCCGACGAGATCGACTACGTGATCCCCGGCAACGACGATGCCATCCGCGCCATCAAGCTCATCTCCTCTGTCATGGCCAACGCCGTGCAGGAGGGCCGCCAGGGCCAGGACGCCGCCCCCGCCGCTGAGGCCGAGGCTGAGGCCCCCGCCGCCGAGGAGTAATTTTACGCATCATTTTGTGTAGGGCGCGACGACTCGGCGCGCCGCACACCGCATTCACATCCGGGAAAGCGGCGTGCCGGGGTCGTCACGCCCTACATCGGTAACCATACACCATTTCAATTTGGAGGTAATATACTATGGCAATTTCCGCAAAAGACGTGCAGAAGCTGCGCGAGATGACCGGCGTGGGCATGATGGACTGCAAGAAGGCCCTTACCGAGAGCGACGGCGACTTTGACAAGGCCATCGAGTGGCTGCGGGAGAAGGGTCTGGCCGCCTCCCAGAAGAAGGCCGGCCGCATCGCCGCCGAGGGCATGGCTTACGCCGCCGTCATTGACGGCGCGGGCGTCGTGGTCGAGGTCAACGCTGAAACCGACTTCGTGGCCAAGAACGAGAAGTTTGTGGACTTCGTGAAGGGCGTAGCCGCCACCGTGGCCGCCTGCGCCCCCGCCGATATGGACGCTCTGATGGAGTGCAAGTACAACGGCACCGACCTGACCGTCACTCAGCAGCAGCAGGAGATGGTGCTGGTCATCGGCGAGAACATCAAGGTGCGCCGGTTCCATCGCTTCGCGGACGGCGTGTCCGTGCCCTATATTCACGCCGGCGGCAAGATCGGCGTGCTGGTGAACCTGGCCGTGGAGGGCGGCATCGACGCCACCGAGATCGGCAAGGATCTGGCTATGCAGATCGCCGCTCTGAACCCCCGTTTCTTGGACAAGTCCCAGGTCACCCAGGACGTGCTGGATGAGGAAAAGAAGATCCTGCTGGCCCAGATGGACAACGATCCCAAGATGGCCGCCAAGCCCGCCCAGGTGAAGGAGAAGATCGTGGTGGGCAAGCTCAATAAGTTCTACGCCGAGAACTGCCTGCTCCAGCAGACCTTCGTGAAGGATAGCGAGGTCACCGTGGAGCAGTACGTGGCCGCCGCCGCTAAGAAGCTGGGCGGTTCCGTCACCCTGAAGGACGCCGTGCGCTTCGAGCGGGGCGAGGGCATTGAGAAGAAGCAGGAAAATTTTGCCGAGGAGATCGCAAAGCTGGCGAAGTAAGACCCGGTCCGCATTCCAAAAGGCTCAGGAGTTTATCTCCTGAGCCTTTTTTGGCCACGAGGTTCCCTCCCCCCTCCCCTGCTGTCTTCCCCTCCGGAGAGGGCCTTCGGCCCATCCGTTTCGCCGCCTTGCTGAAGCGCCTTCGCCGTAGAAAACAGTTGCAATACGGCACTTATGGTGATAGAATAGACTGTCTATAAGCATATCCGGATCAACAGGAAGAAGTTGGTTCCGCCGTGTCCCTCCTGACAGGGAGTTCGGACGGTGGGGCAAGGATAATGAGGTGCAGCGATTGTATTTAAAAGCGCTTGAAATACAGGGATTCAAATCCTTCCCTGACAAAACGGTTCTGGCCTTTGGCTCGGACATCACGGCGGTGGTGGGGCCAAACGGCTCGGGTAAGTCCAACATCGCGGATGCCATCCGCTGGGTGATGGGGGAGCAGTCCACCCGCACCCTCCGGGGCAGCAAGATGGAGGACGTGATCTTCAACGGCACGGAGAAACGCAAGGGCCTGGGCTTTGCCGAGGTCACCCTGGTGCTGGACAATACGGAGCATATCTTCCCGCTGGAGGAGACGGAGGTGGCAGTGACCCGCCGGTACTACCGCTCCGGGGAGAGCGAGTACTACATCAACCGCCGGGCCTGCCGCCTGAAGGACATCAACGAGCTGTTCATGGACACCGGCCTGGGCCGGGAGGGCTACTCCATCATCGGCCAAGGCCGCATCGACGAGATCCTGTCCGTCAAGAGCGCCGACCGCCGGGAGGTCTTTGAGGAGGCGGCGGGCATCTCCCGCTTCCGCCACCGCAAGGAGGAGGCGGAGCGCAAGCTGGAGCGTACCGACGAAAACCTGGTGCGGATCAACGACAAGATCGGCGAGCTGGAGCTCCAGGTGGAGCCCCTGCGAGTTCAGGCGGAGAAAACGAAGAAATACAACGTCCTCCGGGACGAGCTGAAGGGGCTGGAGATCTCCGTCTGGCTGGAGACGTTGGAGCGGATCCGGGCCAACAGCTTAAAGGTGAAGGCAGACTGCGAGACCGCCGTCCGCCAGCGGGATGAAGCCAAGGCCGCGGTGGAGGAGCTATACACCCGGCGAGACACCCTTGCCGATCGGATGCGGGACAAGGACATTGAGACGGAGTCCCTACGGGAAAAGCAGTCCGGCCTGGACGAACAGGTGCACGCCTGTGAGAACAGCATCGCCCTGCTGAAAAACGACATCAAAAACAACAGCGCCAACGCCCAGCGCATCCGGCAGGAGCTGGAGCAGCAGGAGGGCCGGGCTGGCTCCTTGGCCGCCCAGATCACCGAGGGCAAAGGGCGGCTGGAGCGGATCGAGGGGGACATGGCCGCCTGCCGAGAGCAGATGGACGCTCTGAACCGGCGCGCCCAGGAGGTGCTGGGCTCGGCGGGCAGCCTGAACGAGGAGCTGGAGCGGCTCCAGGAGCGGGAGCGGCTGGAGACCGCCTCCGCCGGGGAGGCTCGGGAGCTGCTGTCCGCCCTGGCCGCCGCCGCCCAGGAGCTGTACGACCGGGAGGAAAAGCTGGGCCAGGAGCTCCAGGAGCAGGAGGACAAGGCGGTCCAGGCTCGGGAGGCTCTGGACGCCACCCGGAAGGAGCTGGACAAGGTCACCGAGGATCGGGACGCGGCCAAAAACGTGATCAGCGGCTACCAGATGCGCCTCCAATCCCGGCAGCGGAAGCTGGACGGGGCCCAGGAGAAGCACCGCCGCCTCCAAATGGACGAGAACAATTTGAACGCCCGGATTAAAATGCTGGCCGAGATGGAAAAGCTGTACGAGGGCTACTCCAAAGCGGTGAAGCTGGTGATGGGCGAGGCAGAGCGGGGCGGCCTGCGGGGCGTCCGGGGCCCGGTGGCGGGCCTGCTCCACGTGCCTGATCCCTATGCCGTAGCCATCGAGATCGCCCTGGGGGGCGCCATGCAGAACCTGGTGGTGGAGCGGGACGAGGACGGCAAGAACGCCATCAACTACCTGAAGCGGCGGGACGGGGGGCGCGCCACCTTCCTGCCCATGAATACCATCCGGCCCGCCGACTTCCGAGATAGGGCCGTGGAACATGAGGACGGCTTCGTGGGCATGGGAGATGTGCTGATCTCCTTCGCGCCGGAGTACGCCAACATCTTTTCCAACCTGCTGGGACGGGTGGTCATCGCCCGGGATATGGACAGCGCCATGGGCATGGCCCGGAAGTTCAGCCACCGGTTCCGCATTGTGACGCTGGACGGACAGGTGCTCAACGCCGGCGGCTCCATGACCGGTGGCTCGGTGTCCCGCTCGGCGGGGATTTTGAGCCGAGCCAACGAGCTGGAGCGGCTCAACCAGCAGAAGGACGGCCTGGCCGCCGACCTCAAAACCGCCGGGGACGAGCTGGCCCAGGCCCAGCGGGAGGTCACCGCCGCCCAGTACGAGCTGGACACCGCCGCCGCTCAGCTCCGGGAGGCGGAGGACGCGGTGCTGAAATACTCCGAGCGGGCGGACAGCGCCCGGATCCAGCTGGGGGACGTGGAGCTGCGCCGCCAGACCCTGGCCAGGGAGCGAGAGCAGGTACGCCGCCGCATGGAGGAGAACACCGCCAATACCGACCAGGCCAAGGCCCGGATCGAGGCGCTGGAGGGCTCCGCCGCCGCCCTGCGGGCGGAGGGCGAGGCCAAGGCCCAGGGCCGCACCGCCCTGCAGGACAAGGTGGCGGCACTGAACGAGGAATCCGCCCAGTACAGCGCCAAGCTGGCGGGGCTGGAGGGCGAGCAGTCCGCCCTGCGGCAGAGCGTGGGCGAGCTGGAGCGCCTGCGGGACGATCTCAGCGGCGACACCGCCAGCCGCACCGCCATGATCGGTCAGTTTGAGGAGCAGAACGGCTACCTGACCCGGCGGATCGAGGAGGAGAAGGGGCGGTTGCAGGCCCTTCAGGCCGCCAGCCGGGACGGAAACGCCGCCGTACGCCGGCTCAATGAGGAGAAGCTGGCCCTGGAGGGGGAGCGAAACCAGGCCGACAAGCAGATCCGGGATCGGAACGACGAGCTGGTTCGGATGGAGGGCGAGGTGTCCGCCCTGGAGAACAAGGCGGCGGCGGCCGCCATGGAGGAGAGCCAGATTCTGGACAAGCTGTGGGAGAGCTACGAGTTGTCCCACGAGGCGGCCCGGGCCCAGCGGGTGGAGCTGGAATCCGTCCCCAAGGCCCAGCGGCGCATCGGGGAGCTGAAAAAGTCCATCTCCGCCCTGGGCAGCATCAACCCGGACGCGGTGGAGGAGTTTCAGCGGGTGAACGAACGGTACACCTACTTCACCGACCAGCGGGACGACGTGGCCAAGGCCAAGAAGGAATTGCAGGATATCATCGCCCAGATCGTGGGCGAGATGACGGGCATCTTTACCGAGCAGTTCGCCCTGATCAACGAGGGCTTCCGGCAGGCGTTCACCGACCTGTTCGGCGGCGGCAAGGCCAACCTGGAGCTGGAGGATCCGGACGACGTGCTCAACTGCGGCATCGAGATCAAGGCCCAGCCCCCGGGCAAGACGGTGCAGAATATGAGCGCCCTGTCCGGCGGGGAGCGGGCGCTCATCGCCATCGCGCTGTACTTCGCCATTCTGAAGGTACGGCCCACCCCCTTCTGCGTCATGGACGAGATCGAGGCGGCGCTGGACGAGTCCAACGTGGTGCGCTACGCCCGGTATCTCCGGCGGATCAGCGACAAGACCCAGTTCATCGTCATCACCCACCGCCGGGGCACCATGGAGGAGGCCGACGTGCTCTACGGCGTCACCATGCAGGAGAAGGGCGTGTCCCGGATGCTCACCATCAATTTGAACGACGTTGAAAAAGAGCTGAACATCAAATAAAGGAGAAAGCATCCTATGAGTAAGATCAGGAAGTGCGCCAGCTGCGGCGCGGAGATGGACTTTTTGAGTGAGGAACAGATCCAGCTTGGGCAGGCGGGCGTTGTCCTGGGGCGCTTGTCCAACCTGTTGTCCGGTTCCCTGGAGGTGGAGATCTGGGCGTGCCCTGCCTGCGGCAAGATTGAGTTCTACCGTCAGGGCAGCTCCGAGACCTGGCGGGAGGAGGGGCATATGCCCCAGGTGATCTGCTGCAAGTGCGGGACGAAGCACGACCTGGACGATCCCAAATGCCCCGGCTGCGGCCTGAAGAATCCGAATTATTCATAAAATAGAGGAAGATTTAAATGGGCTTTTTTGATAAGATTAAAAAAATCGGCATCTTCAACGGCTTCTCCCAGCTGGACGACGACTTCTACGAGGAGCTGGAGGAGTCCCTGGTGATGGCCGATTTAGGCGCGGAAACCACTCTGGAGGCGGTGGAGGAGCTGAAACGCCGCTGCAAGGCGGAGAAGATCAAGGACATTGAGGGCGCCCGCCAGTGTATGCGGGACATTTTAGCAGAATACCTCACCACCGGCGAGCTGTCGGTGGATCTGTCCAGCGCCCCCGCCGTGGTGCTGTTCATCGGGGTGAACGGGGTGGGTAAAACCACCTCCATCGGCAAGCTGGCCGCCCGGTGGAAGCGGGAGGGCAAGAAGGTGCTGCTGTGCGCCGGGGACACCTTCCGGGCCGCCGCCGCCGAGCAGCTCACCATCTGGGCCGACCGGGCCGGGGTGGACATCATCAAGCAGCACGAGGGGGCGGATCCCGCCGCCGTGGTTTACGACGCCCTGTCCGCCGCCAAGGCCCGGCACGCGGACGTGGTGCTGGTGGACACCGCCGGACGACTGCAAAACAAGGCCAACCTGATGAACGAGCTGAACAAGATCTCCCGGGTGATTGACCGGGAGTGCCCCAGCTCCAGCCGGGAGACCCTGCTGGTGCTGGACGCCACCACCGGGCAGAACGGGCTGATCCAGGCCAAGGAGTTTTCCAAGGCGGCGGGGGTGTCCGGCATCGTGCTCACCAAGCTGGACGGCACCGCCAAGGGGGGCATTGTCATCGCCATCGCGAAGGAATTGGGCGTGCCTGTCAAATTCGCCGGGGTGGGCGAGGGCGTGGACGACCTCCAGCCCTTTGATGCCGCGGAGTTCACCCAGGCTCTGCTGTAAGGGGAGAATGGAACGATGGATTGTCCGTTATGCGGAAAGGAAATGAAGGAGGGCGTTATCTCCGGCGGGTTTAAATGGGTGGAGGATGGCCGGGACGCCTGGGAGGGGATCCCCCTGTCCACCGGCCTGCTGGGGAGAGCGCCAAAGTCGTTTTACTGCCCGGACTGCCGTCAGATCGTTCTGCCCGTGCCGGAGAACGCCGGATTTATGGGAGCGGTACAGCAGAAAATAGATACCGCGTCGGAAAAAATCGGAACGGTGCAGAGGCGGTGGGAAGCCCAGCGCAGCCAGACAAAGGAGCAGAAGAAAAAGAAAGAATTTGGGTCAAAAGACCCGTGGGAGTTGTAGAAAAATGAAACTGGTACTGGCGAGCAAAAATCAGAAAAAGCTGAAGGAAATGAACGAGATCCTGTCCGGCATGGGGGTGGAGGTGTGCCTTCAGGCGGACGTGGGCATCGACATCGACGTGGAGGAGACGGGAACCACCTTCGAGGAGAACTCCCTGCTGAAGGCCAAGGCGGTGATGGAGGCCAGCGGCCTGCCCGCCATCGCGGACGACTCCGGGCTGTGCGTGGACGCGCTGAACGGCGCTCCCGGCGTGTACTCCGCCCGGTACGGCGGCGAGGGGCTGGACGACGCGGGGCGCTACCGGATGCTGCTGGCCAATATGCCCCGGGGGGCGGCCCGGACGGCCAAATTCGTGTCGGTGATCACCTGCTGCTTCCCCGGCGGAGACGTGCTCACCGCCCGGGGGGAGTGCCCCGGCACCATCGCCTTCGCCCCCATGGGGGAGGGCGGCTTCGGGTACGACCCGGTGTTCTTCCTGCCCAAGCTCAAAAAGACCTTCGCCCAGCTCTCCCCCGAGGAGAAGAACGCCATCTCCCACCGGGGGCTGGCGCTGGCGGCGTTCCAGAAGAAGCTGGAGGAATACCTGAAGTGACAGGATTCGACGGAAAGGAGTGCCGTAGATGAAACACACAGGGGTCTGCCCCAAGTGCGGCGGACGGGAAATTGTTGTGATGCGGGGAAACCTGAACGATGGTTCGGATCCCCGGGTGCGGATCAAGGGCCTGCTGTCCAGCAAGCCTCAGTATTTTGTGCCGGTAAACCGCTATCTGTGCTGCGCCTGCGGCTATCTGGAGAGCTGGGTGAATTCGGAGGAATTTGTACGCTCCGGTGGCAAGGAATACTGGGAGAAGTGGGAGAAGCAGATGAGCGCGCTGGAAGGCGAGCAGGCGGCCCAGCGGGAGTCCGCTGAGCAAAAGCGGAACAACACCAGGAGGAATGACCCATGGGATTGACCGGCAAGCAGCGGGCACAGCTGAGGGGGCTGGCCAATGACATCGACACCATTGTCCACATCGGCAAGGACGGCGTGGGCGAAAACCTCATCAAGCAGGCGGACGACGCCCTGGAGGCCCGGGAGCTGATCAAGGGCAAGGTGCTGGAAAACAGCCCCCTGTCCCCCCGGGAGGGGGCGGAGGAGCTGGCCCGCGCCACCCGGAGCCAGGTGGTGCAGGTCATCGGCACCAAATTCGTGCTCTACCGGGAGACCCACGGCAAGCCCAGGGAGAAGCGAATTAAGCTGGTAAAATAGGCGTACCCAAATCTTTAGAGAGGGTGGTTCCCATGAAAATCGGCATCTATGGCGGCAGCTTCAATCCCCCCCACCTGGGGCATCTGGCGGCGGCCCGGGCCGCCGCGGCGGCGCTGGGGCTGGATAAGCTGGTTTTTGTTCCCGCGGGCCTGCCCCCCCACAAGGAGCTGCCCCCCGGCAGCCCCACAGGGTCGCAGCGGTTCGCCATGACGCGGATCGCCGCCGATCAGCTTCTGCTGCCGGAGGTGACGGAGGTCTGGGACGCGGAGCTACACCGGGAGGGCAAGAGCTACACCGCCGACACCCTGAAGGAGGCCGCCCGGCGCTGGCCCGATGGGGAGCTGTGGCTGCTGATGGGGACGGATATGTTCCTCACCCTCCACCAGTGGCACGAGCCGGAGCGGATCCTCGCCATGGCCGGAGTGTGCGCCTTCGGCAGAACCGAGGCGGACAGCGAGGCGGTGTTCGCCCCCCAGCGGGACTATCTGTCCAAAACCTACGGGGCCAGGATCGCCACCATCTCCATCCCCGGGCTGGTGGATATCTCGTCCACCCGGCTGCGGGCAGAGCTGGCCGCGGGGGCGGGCCGGGAATTTTTGCCGGAAGCGGTGTACGGTTACATTTTGCGGGAAAAACTATATGGGACAAACGCCGATCTGAAGCACCTCACCCTGGAGGATCTGCGCTGCGTGTCCTACTCCATGGTATACGCCAAGCGGCTGGCCCACATCCGGGGCTGCGAGGAGGAGGCGGCGCGACTGGCCCGTCGCTGGTGGGCGGACGAGGATCGGATGCGCCGGGCGGCCATCCTCCACGACTGCACCAAATACCTCAGCCACGAGGAGCATCTGGCCATTTGCGACCAGTATGGGATTGCGCTGGAGCCGCTGGAGCGGGCCACCGACAAGCTGCTTCACGCCAAGAGCGGTGCGGCCCTGGCCAAATACATGTTTGGGCAGGACGATATCTATGACGCCATCCTCTACCATACTACCGCCCGGGCGGGCATGAGTTTGGAGGAGAAGCTGCTTTACATCGCCGACTATATGGAGCCCAACCGGGACTTCCCGGAGGTGGGAGAGCTGCGCCGACTGGCCTACAGCGACCTGGACGGAGCGGTGGGCATGGGCGCGTCGCTGTCCATGCAGGAGATGGTTCAGCGGGGCAAGGAGCTCCACCACGACACCCTGGGGGCCTATGAATACTATCGGAAAGGGACTTGAAGCATGAGCGACTATGGCAACAGGCCCAACAGCTCGGCTCCGGATCCGTCCGGGCCGGGCAAGCGGCTGGAGCACGGGGCCAAGCCCCCGCTGGGCCCGGAGGAGGCCAAGCGCCGACGGGAGCGGCGGATCATGATCGTCATGATCGTGCTGGCGGTGGTGATGGTGATCGCGGCGGCGGCACTGCTACTGTATAACCGCTGGTTCAAAAAGCCCTCCCTTCCGCCGGGGCCGGTGAACTCTGGAGATCCCACCACCTCCCTTCAGCCCGGGGAGACCCCCGGGCCCACGCTGGACATTGACGCCGTCCAGCCCAAGGTGGGCGGGGAGCGCAAGAGCGACAGCATCTACACCTTCCTGGTGTTTGGCTCGGACGTGGCCTCCGGCTTGACGGATACCATGATGGTGGTGACCTATGACGTGGCCAACCAACGGGCCGCCGTCATGTCCCTGCCCCGGGACACGCTGATCAACGTGCGGCGGTGGAACAAGAGCCTAAATGCCGTTTATAGCTCCTACAAGGATCCCGCCCAGGGGGTGGAGGCGCTGAAAAGCGAGGTGTCCGAGCTGGTGGGCTTCACCCCGGACTACTACGTGAAGATCGACTGGGAGCTGGTTGGCGAGATGGTGGACGCCATCGGCGGCGTCTGGTTCGACGTCCCCAGGGATATGCACTATGACGATCCGCTGCAAGACCTGTATATCCACCAGGACAAGGGCTACCGCAAGCTGACCGGCAACGACGCCATGCAGATCGTCCGCTTCCGGCACAGCAACGATGGAAACGCCATCAGCGATATCACCCGGCTGAAGATCCAGCACGATTTCCTGAAGGCGGTGCTGAAGCAGACGCTGCAGATCCAGAACATGACGAAAATCACCCAGCTGGCCGACCTGTTCGGCCGCCGGGTGGAGAGCGATCTGCAGGTGGAGAATATTCTGTGGTTCGGCTCCCAGGCGGTGTTCGGCGGGCTGGGCGTGGACGATGTGGAGTTCTTTACCATGCCGTTTTATGGGGCGTCCAACGACAGGAATGCGCGGTATCGCGGAAGGGTGTACCCCAACCAGACGGAGCTGCTGAAGGTCATCAACGAGAAGCTGAACCCCTTTGTGGAGGAGGTCACCATCAAGCAGCTTGACCTGATCCGGGTGAGCGCCGACGGCAATACCCTGTCCTCCAGCACCGGGGTACTGGCCGACCCCAGCGCCGGCATTCCCCCGGTTGTGAACACACCGGAGCCCACCGCCCCGCCGGAGAGCCAGCCCCCAGAGCCCACCCCGCCGCTGGAGAGCGATCCCCTGCCCACCAGGCCGGCGGAGACGGAGCCGCCCCCCGCCAGCGATCCCCCGCCGGAGACGGTGCCCCCGGTGTCTACCGAGCCCGGCGGCGAAAACCAGCAGGGCGAGGATGGAACTTTTGAATGAATTTACAGATCAAAGGAGACGATCATATGCTGAATCCGAAAGAGATCATCGCCGTGGCCGTGAAGGCGCTGGACGACAAGAAGGGCAAGGATCTCAAGGTATTGTATACCGCCGATCAGACTACCCTGGCGGACTATTTTATCCTCTGCACCGGCACGTCCAACACCCAGGTGCGGGCGCTGGCGGAGGCGGTGGAGGAGTCCCTGTCCCAGGCGGGCGAGGAACCCCACCACATCGAGGGGCACCGGGGGGGCCAGTGGACGCTGCTGGACTATTCCGCGGTGGTGGTGCACGTGTTTACCGAGGAGGGCCGGGCATTTTACGACCTGGAGCGGCTGTGGTCGGACGCCAAGCCGGTAGACGTGTCCCAGTACCTGACGGCCCAAGGCGAGTAAGAAGGAAAGGCGTGAGCTGATATGGAAAACCAAGAAAAGAAAGTGATGCTCTCCGGCATCCAGCCCAGCGGTGAGCTGCATCTGGGAAACTACCTGGGGCCGCTGCGCCACTGGCCCGAGATGATTGACGAATACGACTGCTATTTCTTTCTGGCGGATCTGCATACCATCACTGTGCGGCAGGATCCGGCCCAGCTGCGCCGCCGGGTGCTGACGCTGCTGGCCAACTACATCGCCTGCGGGCTGGATCCGGACAAGTGCGTGCTGTTCATCCAGTCCCACGTCCCCGCCCACAGCCAGCTGGCCTGGGTGCTGGATTGCTACGCCATGTTTGGCGAACTGTCCCGCATGACCCAGTTCAAGGACAAGTCCGCCCGGAACGCCGATAACATCAACGCGGGGTTGTTCACCTACCCGGTGCTGATGGCGGCGGATATCCTGCTCTATCAGCCGGATTTTGTCCCCGTGGGGGAGGATCAGAAGCAGCACGTGGAGATCTGCCGGGACATCGCCAACCGCTTCAACGGCGTGTACGGCGACGTGCTCAAGGTGCCCGAGCCCTACATCGCCAAGGTGGGGGCCCGGATCATGAGCCTGTCCACCCCGGACAGCAAGATGAGCAAATCCCAGCCCGAGGGCTGCGTGTTCCTGATGGAGAAGCCGGAGGACATCGCCCGGAAGTTCAAGCGGGCCATCACCGATAGCGACGTCGAGCACTGTGTACGCTATGACCCGGCGGCCAAGCCCGGGGTGTCCAACCTGATGCAGATCTACGCCTCCGCCACCGGCAAGAGCTATGAGGAGATCGAGCGGGAATTCGACGGCCAGGGCTATGGCAAATTCAAGCCTGCCGTGGGCGAGGCAGTCATCGAGACCCTGCGGCCCATCCGGGAGGAGACGGAGCGGCTGCTGGCGGATAAGGCGTACCTGGAGGGCGTCTACCGGGCCGGGGTGGAGAAGGCGGAGTATATTGCCAACAAGACCCTGCGCAAGGTCTACAAAAAGGTGGGCTTTTTACCCCGGTGAGCGGGAGAGAGAAAGACGCTGGGTAAAGGAGCGAAATTCACTTGAATGATTTAGGGAGAATCCTTGCATCACAGGACATCTGGTATGTGCTGCTGGCGCTGCTGACGGCGGCGATCATATCCTGCGTGTTCACGCCGCTGGTCAAGGTGCTGTCCGTGAAGTATGGGGCGGTGGACGTGCCCAAGGACGGCCGCCGGATGCACGATCACCCTATCCCCCGCATGGGCGGGCTGGCCATCTTCTTCGGCTTTCTGGCGGCGGTGCTGGTGTTCGTCCCCCTGGACACCGAGAAAAAAGGGATGCTGCTGGGGGCGGTGATCATCGTGGTGCTGGGCGTGCTGGATGACAAGTATGCCCTGCCCGCCAAGCCCAAATTTCTGGTGCAGATCGTGGCTGCCCTCATCGCCGTGATGGCGGGCAACCGCATTGAGGTGCTGTCCAACCCCAACATCTTCAGCGCCAACGAGGTGTGGCAGCTGGGCTGGCTGTCCTACCCCATCACGGTAATCTGGATCGTGGCCATCACCAACGCCGTCAACCTCATCGACGGGCTGGACGGGCTGGCCTGCGGCGTGTCCACCATCAGCTCGGCCACCATGCTCATCATCGCCCGGCTGGTCAGCGAGCAGCTGGACGTGGAGGTAATGATGGCGGCGCTGGTGGGGGCCTGTATCGGCTTTCTCCCCTATAACTTCAACCCCGCCAAGATCTTCATGGGGGACACCGGCTCCACCTTTTTGGGCTTCATTATGGCCACGGTGTCGGTGAACGGGATGTTCAAGCAGTACACCATCATCTCCTTCGTGGTGCCCTTTCTCATGCTGGGCCTGCCGATTTTTGACGTGTGTTTCGCGGTGGTGCGCCGGGTGTCCCACGGGCAGAGCCCCATGCAGCCCGACCGGGGCCACGTCCACCACCGGCTCATCGACATGGGCTTCTCCCAAAAGCAGGCGGTGGGGGTGCTGTATGTGATCTCCGCCATTCTGGGCCTGTCCGCCGTGGTGCTCACCACCGGGGGCGCCGCCCGGGCCATGCTGTTCCTGGTGGCCATGGGGGTGGCGGTGGCCGTGGCGTGGCGGGTGTTCCTGGTGGGGCCCTCCGGGGAGGGGGACGAACCCGACAAGAAGGACGGCTCAGGAGAACAGGGGGAGGACAAGCGGGATGGATAAGCTGAAGGTGATGACGATTTTCGGCACCCGGCCCGAGGCCATCAAGATGGCCCCCCTGGTGAAGGAGCTGGAGCGCCGCCCGGAATTTGAGAGCTATTGCTGTGTCACCGCCCAGCACCGGCAGATGCTGGACACGGTGCTGGACATCTTCCAGATCAAGCCGGAATTCGACCTGGATATCATGGAGGCCAAGCAGAGCCTGTCCACCATTACCTCCAAGTGCCTGCTGGGGCTGGAAACCGTGTTCCAGCAGGTGCGGCCCGACCTGGTGTTGGTGCACGGCGACACCTCCACCACCTTTGCCGGAGCGCTGGCCGCCTTCTACCAGCAGATCTCCATCGGCCACGTGGAGGCCGGCCTGCGCACCGGGGACAAGTATTCCCCCTTCCCGGAGGAAATGAACCGCTCCATGGTGGGCCGGCTGGCGGATCTCCACTTCTGCCCCACCGAGAGCAACCGCCGCAACCTGGCGGTGGAAGGGGTGACGAAAGGTGTATTTGTCACCGGAAACACCGTCATTGACGCCCTGGGCACCACTGTGCGAGACGACTTCCGGTTCACCACCGAGGAACTGAACCGGCTGGACTATCAGGGCAAAAAGGTGATTGTGGTCACCTGCCACCGCCGGGAAAATTATGGCGAGCCCATGGCACAGATCATGGCGGCCCTGCGGCGACTGGCTCTCACCTATGCGGAGCAGATTGAGCTGGTGTACCCGGTGCACCTGTCTCCGGTGGTGCAGAAGGCAGCCCGGAGCCGGCTGGAGGGGCTGGACAACGTCCATCTGGTGGATCCCCTCACCGCCGACGAGATGCACAACCTGATGGCCCGGAGCTATCTGGTGCTCACCGACTCCGGCGGCCTCCAGGAGGAGGCCCCCGCCCTGGGCAAGCCGGTGCTTGTCCTGCGCCGGGAGACGGAGCGGCCCGAGGCGGTGGCGGCGGGGACAGTTCGCATCGCGGGCACCCGAGAGACGGATATTTTCAACCTGGCGTCGGAGCTGATTGAGTCCCCGGCGGCCTATGCTGGGATGGCTCACGCCGTCAATCCCTACGGGGATGGGACGGCCTGCCGTCGGATCGCCGACGCCATTTTGTACTACTTCGGCCGATCCAGCCGTCCGCCGGAGACATTTCAAAGCCGCTGACCGGAGGCCGGCGGCGGGAAAGGGGGCCTTTGTGTGGAGGAGCGAAAGCGCACCATCCTGGCGGTGGTGATCATCCTGGTGGTGCTGGCGGCGGTGCTTTACAGCTTTTCCATGAATTTGTTCGCCCCCACTCCCAAGCTGGAGCTGGCCAACCCGGACGCCACCGCCAGCCTGGATCCCAGCGCGGAACCAAGCAGCGGGCAGGGCGGGCTGATGGTGGAGGTGTCCACCCGGACAGTGCAGAGCCTCATCGCCTCCCTGACCCGGTACGAGAGCTACAGCCGGACGGTGACCGTCCAGTATTTTGACGCGGGACAGCCGGTGGGCACCGCCTCCGCCCAGATCTGGGCAGACGGGGGCTGGAGCCGGACAGATGTGGCCTTGGCCTCCGGTCGGGTGGAGCACGCCATCCTGGGGGACGGCCGGCTGTGGCTGTGGTACGACCGGGAGAGCGCGGTGTATGAGGGCCCGGCGGAGGACTTGTCCGCCGATCTGATCCAGCGCCTGCCCACCTATGAGGATGTGCTGGCGCTGGACAGGGAGCAGATCACCGCCGCGGGCTACGTGGAACGGGACGGCCTGCCCTGTGTCTTTGTGGAGGCGAGCTCCCCGGAGCTGGGCTATGTGGAGCGGTACTGGATCTCGGAAACCAGCGGCCTGCTGATGGCAGCGGAGACGGAAAAGGACGGCGAGCTGGTGTACGCCATGTCCTCCCAGCAGGTGGTGAGCCCCTTGGATCAGCCGGCGGGCATTTTTACCCTCCCGGACGGAACCCAACTTTACACGCCGGGGCGGTGATCAGGACTCCTCCTTTTCCTTGGGCTTGTCATCCCCCAGGCCCAGTAGCAGCATAAGACCCAGGGTGATCACCAGCTCCAAATTGTCCCCCTCCAGATAGAGAAACAGGATGATCAACACCAGCAGGATGTCGCCGGTATCGAAGTTTTCCAGAGAAAAATGCTTCAGCACCCCGTCCAGCAGCTGGCCCAGCCCACCGGTGATCTCACCCATCAGGTCGTTTTTTGGTTGGGGCCGGGGGCCGGACTGGGGCATTGGTCGGTGGGACGGCCCCGGGCCGGGGCGGCTGGGCCCCTGCGCGTGGCGGCTGGATGGTTGGGCCTGGGGCTCGGGATCCAGCAGGACAAAGTCGCTGCCGTCCAGGTATTGGTTATACATGGCCGTCCTCCTCCCCGCGGTTGCTCTCCCGCTGGGCTCGGAACAGCTCCAGGCCGGAGCGGATCAGCCGGGACAGCTTGGCGATCTGGATGGCCTTGTCCAGCTTGGCGTAACGCTGCTCCTTCACAAAGGGGCGCAGGGCGGTGAGCAGGGCCACCCGCTGATCATCCGCGCCGCTGTTGAATTGGCCGATGAGGCCCGCGGCGGCAGACAGCAGCTTGGGATCCAGGGAGCCAAGGCCCCCCAGCAGGCTGCCCAGCCCGTCCCCGGAGCCTCCAGACGCGGGGGGCACCGGAGGAGGAGCGGGGCTCTGTGCCTGCGTTTGGACCTGCTCCTGGGGCTGTGACGTCTCCCCTGCCCCGGCGGCAGGCGGGCTGCCACCCCCGTTCAGCGACTGAGCCAGGGACATGATCTGGGCCATGGCCTGGGGGTTGCCGAGGATGCCCTCCAGTTTTTCTTCTAATTCGCTCACGGCTTCCCCCTCCTAACCTGTGAATTAGTGTAAACTATCCTTCATCTTCTGGATGAGCCGGGCCCCTTCCGGATCCCGCATAAGCTGGCGGATGGCCTCAGTGAGCTGGGCAGCGTCTCCCTTGGCGGCCCGTTCCGCGGCGGACTCCAGATCGCCGGTGGTGCGGCTCAACATGGAAAAGATCTGCTGAGTCTCTGGCGCGTCCCGGAGCTGCTCCAGCTTGCCCTTGTCGCTCATGAGGCGGGCCGCCTCTTTTCCTTTGATCAGTTCGTCAAAATTCGGCATAGGACTCCCTCCAATCATTCCCAGTATATGTGCGGGGAAAGGAATGGTGAACCCCATGAAGATTTTAGTTTTTTCCGATTCTCACGGGCGGCTGAGCCTGATGCTGGACGCCATGGAAAAGGAACAGCCCCAGCGGGTATTTTTCCTGGGGGACAACTACCGGGACGGCCAGGCCCTGGCAGACGTCTACCCGGACTTACCTATGGATATGGTGCGTGGAAATTGCGATCTCTGCATCGGGCCGGACGAGCTGCTGGTGGAGGCAGAGGGTGTGCGGTTTTTCCTGGCCCACGGTCACCGCTTCTACGCCAAGCAGGGCACAGATCGGCTGGTGGAGGAGGGAAAGCGCCAGGGGGCAGCGGTGGTGTGCTTTGGCCACACCCACCAGGCGCTGAGCCAGCCAGAGGGCGGTATATGGCTGCTAAACCCGGGGACGGCGGGCGGGGTGAACAACCGCCCGGGATACGCTGTGGTGACGGTATGCGGCAGGACGTTCCGGGTAGATCTACGGTAAGCAGGCCCCAATTTCTATGGAGCAGCCAATTAGACGATTAAAGCCAGAATTTTTCATTTTGTTCTTGACAGGCTCCACTTTGTTTGGTATAATTGCTTTCGCCGTCTGACGAATGGAAGAATGATTGGGGAGCATAGCTCAGCTGGGAGAGCACTTGCCTTACAAGCAAGGGGTCACAGGTTCGAGCCCTGTTGTTCCCACCACATTTTGTGGCGCGGTAGTTCAGTTGGTTAGAACGCCGGCCTGTCACGCCGGAGGTCGAGGGTTCAAGTCCCTTCCGCGTCGCCATTTCTCTTTTCTATGCCCAGGTAGCTCAGTTGGTAGAGCAGCGGACTGAAAATCCGCGTGTCGCTGGTTCGACTCCGGCCCTGGGCACCATATGCGAGTGTAGCTCATCTGGTAGAGCGCCACCTTGCCAAGGTGGAGGTAGCGAGTTCGAGCCTCGTCACTCGCTCCAGAAAAATTTCAAAAAGAAGTGCTAAAGCACTTCTTTTTGAATATAATATAGTGTCTGGCGCCATAGCCAAGTGGTAAGGCAAGGGTCTGCAAAATCCTGATGCCCCAGTTCAAATCTGGGTGGCGCCTCCAAAACGAGAGGGCGGGCTGCGGCCCGCCCTCTGCCTTTTAATTCAATATCGGGGTGTGGCGAAGTTTGGTATCGCGCTTGGTTCGGGTCCAAGAGGCCCCGGGTTCGAATCCCGGCACTCCGACCACAAATCTCCTGATTCTTGGCTGAATCAGGAGATTTTGCTTGCTTTTTGTGCGGATTTGTTTGCTCGGATTTTGCGTATTTTTGGTTTGACCCTGACAAGACCCATACCAGAAAATTTTGCGGAAGTACCAGTCTCTTGATGTGGCACTCCCGCGTTCTTTTTTCTGGGTTTTAGACTGCCTGGGCCATGAAACTGCCCATCCGCTGGGCGGCGTCTCGCTGCATTTCGTTGGTGACGTGGGTGTAGGTGTCAAGGGTGAACCCTGCGCTGTAGTGCCCCAGGATGCTGGAGACCGTTTTGACGTCTATTCCCTGCTGGATGGCCAAGGTTGCGAACGTATGCCGCAATCCGTGGAAGGGGATGTTCTCAGTGATTCCAGCTTTCTTCAGCAGGTTCTTGTGCAACCGCCCGATGCAATCCGGGCCGTAGAGCCTGCCTGTCACCGGGGAGGGGAACATGATCGGGTTGCTGGGATGTTTGCTGTGCTCCTGGACGAGCAGGTTCACCGTTTCTCTCGGCAGGAAGATGGTACGCACAGAATTTGCGGTCTTGGGCTGGGTCACCTTTACCTCACCGTTAATCCGTCCGGCAGATTTGGAGATGGTGAGGGTTTGAGCCTCCAGGTCAAGGTCATCCCAGAGAAGGGCTACCAGCTCTCCCCTTCTCAGCCCTGTGGTCAGCTCCAGGTAAAACATCGGGAGTACGCCGTGTTCCTCGGCGGCGGCGAGGTAGGCGCTGATTTTCTCTGCCGGAAGGGTGTGCATCTCTTTCTTCTCCTTGGGCGGCAGTTTACACCCTGCGGCGGGGTTGTAGGGGATCAGCCGCTCCTGCACTGCCTGGTCGAGACACTGTCGGAGCATGGCGTGGAGGCCCCGGATGGTCTTGGCGCTCAAACTGAGATCCTTCATACCTTCGTACCGTTTGACTCGGCCTTTTGTTTTGGCTTTGTTGTAGAACTTCTGAATGTCCAGCGTAGTCAGCTTATTGAGCTTGATTTTTCCGATGTTGGGCACGATATGTTTGTCGATGTAGTTCTTGTAGTAGGCTGCGGTGGTCTCCCGGATGGAGGGCTTGGCGTAGTTCTCGAACCAGGTTTCCGCCCATTGACCCACTGTGAATTGGCCCGTTTTGCTGGCATCGACTTTTCCGGCCTGTTCCAGTGCCGCCGACAGCTTTTCCTTGCACTCCTTCTGGGTTTTCGCCAGTACGTTTTTGTAGATCGCTTTTCCTGTTTCCGGGTCATGGCCTGCTGTGTAGCGTCCTTCCCAGCGGCCATCGGAGCGTTTCCGAAGGCTCCCTTCGCCGTTGGCCCGCTTCTTAGCCACTGTCGGTCACCTCCCAAGTGTCGCCGTCGTGATCGTCCATGCACTCAGCCATCATGCGAACTCCCAGCCGGAAGCCCAGGATAAAATTTTCCACGGCTGTGATGCTGTCGATCTCGTGCTGCGACCTGATGAGTTTTGCGAGAACTGCCTGCTGGGTTTCATTGAGCTGTTCTGTGAGCTGGCTCTCATAGTGGGCGATACGGTCTGCCGCCTTCTTCAATTCTGAACCGTGCGCCATCTGCCGTTCACAGGGGACGATGTTGCCATAGTAGAAATCTTCCAGGGTCTTGCGCATTTTCTCCACCTCCTTCGTAGCGACACAACATACCACACCTGGTCGGGAATAGCCAGTGGGAACGGAGAGAATTATCACTTCAGACACATATTTTTTCGTATGTGCTGATGGGCCTTTTCTTTGGAGACAGTGGTGCAATTCGCGCACTGGCACATCAGCGCCTGGGAGAATCTTTTCTTTGTTTTCAGTGGTGCAAATTTTGATTGTGGGGCGGCCTTTTTCATGATGCCGATTTCTACGCCCAAAAGCACTCTGGAGCCACAGTAGACCCCGCCTCAAATCGTTGGGGCAGTAAGGCCCCGGGG
>JAETOJ010000053.1 GCA_021768085.1 Bacillota bacterium | reverse complement strand
CCCTTTCCGGGCACTTTTTCTGCCCTATGGGGAGTCTATCTTTTTTCCCTCCTCTCCGCCACATAATTACATTTTTTCCTCGGCGTTTTCTTACATTTTATCACTGGCGCTGACAACCAACACCACCAAGGAATGACAGACAGACCAAGCAGAACCACCAAAGAGAGCAGCGGGCAGCCCCTGAGCTCACCGCTCCGCTGCCAGATCCCGTTTTTTTGGTTTCCTTTGGATAGACGGGTAGGGGATGAATTCTTCCTCGCCCTCGATCATGCTGAACTGGGCCCGCAGGATCGGGTGCGTCTCATACGCCTGGTACTGGTGGATCAGATCCACCGCGCTTTCTCTTGAGACGGTGCTTCCCAACTGGATTCCGTCTCTATAGATGTAAAATCGTTTCAAGCTAATTTCCTCCATTGTCCTTTCTATGCTATGTAATGAAAAAAGCCGCCCTTGGTCAGTTGGCTGGCCAGGGTGGCAGATGGTACTGATACTGTTTTAACTTCAAAAGGGTTCGAGCCCCTCCCATAGTTATTGAGTGGAATAAGGCGTCTGAAACCGCGTTTTATGGGTCGTTTTGCATCTTTTTTGCGTAATTTCAAAATCACGCTCAGAATTTTTCCGAATATCCTTATTTTGTTCTGATTTGCTCCAGAAGAAGGAGATAGGACGCAAAAAATCCGCACAAAAGCGCGGATTTTTTGCCTGCATCTTTTTTCTCAATGCAACTTGGTGGACGATACAAGACTCGAACTTGTGACCTCCCGCACGTCAAGCGGATGCTCATACCAACTGAGCTAATCGTCCAGCTATGATCTTGTCCCTCTGTTTCCATCGGAACACATCATATTATAACCGCGCTGCTGCCCCTTGTCAAGGCTTTTTTCTTCCACCTGCCCACAGGGAAACAGGCCTACCCTAAAATTCTGGAAATTTTCGCTCTCCCTCTTGACAAACCGGATCCGCTTGCATATAATAAAATGCAACAATCAAACAGCACAAACCAGTGATGGAGAGAAGTACCCGGCGCGGCAGACCTTCAGAGAGCCCCCGATGGTGGAAACGGGGCGGCGAGCGGCCGGCGAATGGACTCCGGAGGGCGGATCGAACGGCGCGGACCAAGTAGAGACCGACGGGATTCCCACCCGTTATCCATCGGGGCGCGTATGATGGTACGCGTAAGCGAGCGGACGTTTTATACGTCAATTTGGGTGGTATCGCAGAAGCGGCAGCTTTTGTCCCATATGTGGGGCAAGGGCTTTTTTGTTTGCCTTTTCCTCCCCCGAATCTGGCACTTCCGGGGTTCATCTGCCGCCCAAACTAAAATTATGGAGGAAAATAACATGAAAAAGCACAACATCGTCAAGAAATTCTTCGCCGTCGCCGCGGCCGCGGCCCTGTCCCTCTCCCTGTGCGCCTGCAACAACGGCACCACCACCAGCTCCGACGGCCCTGACGTCACCGTGGGTGGTTCCTCGGAGCCCAACTCCGGCAAAACTTACAAGGCCGCCATCATCAAGCTCACCGACCACCCCTCCCTGGATGAGATCGCCCAGGCCATTGAGAGGCAGCTCGACAAGCTGGCCGCCGACAACGGCATCACCATTGAGCACACCACCACCTCCGGCCAGGGGGACGAGACCACCCTGAAGCAGCTGGCCGACCAGGCCATCGCCGATCAAGTGGACGTGATCATCCCCGTGGCCACCGCCGCCGCCAAGATCTCCGCCTTGGCCGCCGAGGACACCAAGACCCCCGTGGTGTTTGCGGCCGTGTCCTACCCGGACGAGGAGAGCGTGGCCCTCACCGGCATCGACTACGTCACCGGCACCAGCGACGCACTGAACACCCGGTTCATCATCGACATGATGCTGGCCCAGAACCCGGAGCTGAAGAAGGTGGGCCTGCTCTACTCCCTGTCCGAGGACAACTCTATCCGTCCCATCGCTGAGGCCAAGGAATACCTCACCGAGAAAGGCATACCCTATTCCGAGCAGACCGCCAACTCCAACGATGAGGTCATCGCCGCTGCGGCCGCCCTGGCCGCTGAAGGCGTAGACGCCATCTTCACCCCCACCGACAACAAGATTGCCGTGGCGGAGCTGGCCATCTACCAGAGCCTCATTGACGCGGGCATCCCCCACTATACCGGGGCGGACTCCTTCGTGCGCAACGGCGCCTTCGCCACCTGCGGCGTGAACTACACCGAGCTGGGCGGGCGCACCGCCGACCTGGCCTACGAGGCGCTGACCAAGGGCATGGATGGCCTGGAGGACTACTACCTGATGGACGGCGGCATCATCACCGTCAATACTGAGACCGCTGCCGGGCTGAACGCCGACTACTCCATGTTTAAGGACATGGGTACCCTGGTGGAGGTTCAGACCACAGAAGATTGAGCGATGGAACCCCCGAGCTGCCTGCGGGAATTTTACGAGGCCCACTGCGATGAAGACGCCCGGCTGAGAAGCCGCCAGGGCATGGTGGAGTTTCTCACCACTATGCGGTATATTGAAAAATACCTGAAGCCGGGGGATCGGGTCATCGAGATCGGGGCAGGTACGGGCCGCTACTCTCATGCGCTGGCCCAGGCGGGCTACCAAGTGGACGCGGTGGAGCTGCTGGAACATAATATTGATGTGTTCCGGCAGAACACCCTTCCCGGCGAGCCCGTCACCGTCCGGCATGGAAACGCTCTGGAGCTGTCCTGCTTCCCGGACGGAGCCTATGACATCACCCTTCTGCTGGGCCCCCTGTACCATTTGTATACAAAGGAGGAGCAGCGCAGGGCGCTGGCCGAGGCCCTGCGGGTGACGAGGCATGCCGGGGTGGTGTTTGCCGCCTACTGTGGAAACGATGCCACCGTACTCCAGTGCTGTTTTGGCCGGGAGTTTCTGAAAGACCCCCACTATCTGGCCCTGACCGACTTGGACACTTTCAAGCTGTCCTCCACCCCGGAGGAGATATTCGCCCTTCACCGCAGGGAGGACATCGACGCTCTGATGGACGGCCTGCCTGCCCAGCGCCTGCATTTCGTGGGCGCGGACATGGCCACCGGCTACCTGCGGGACACCATGGAGCAGATGGACGACGAGATGTATGAGCTTTACCTCCAGTACCATTTCGCCATCTGCGAACGGCCCGACCTGGTGGGCGCATCCAACCACTTTTTGGACGTGTTCCGGAAATTGTAAACACCCCGCCCCCGGCCTTGCCGGGGGTGGGCGCACGAGAGGAGTTACCCCATGGGTTCCATACTTTTGATCTCCCAGACCGCCCTGGAGCTGGGCTTCCAGTACGCCCTGGTGGCCATGGCGCTGTTTCTCAGCTACCGCATCTTAGACATCGCCGATCTCACCACCGACGGCAGCTTCGTGCTGGGCGCGGCGGTTTCCGTGACAGTGACGGCGGCGGGCCACCCCGTCCTGGCCATTCCGGCGGCCATGCTGGCCGGAGCCTGCGCCGGGTTTGTCACCGCCTTCCTCCAGACCCGCATGGGGGTGCCCTCCATCCTGGCCGGCATCATCACCAACACCGGGCTGTATACCGTCAACCTGATGGCGATGGGCTGGAAATCCAGTGCCAGCCTAATGAAGAAGGACACCGTGTTCTCCTTGGCCAAGGGGCTGTTCGGGGGCGCTTCCTTCTGGGTTCAGTGGCATGAGCTGATCCTGTCCGCTGCCGTCACCATCCTGGCGGGGGTGCTGCTCTACCTGTTCCTGGGCACCCGGCTGGGGCTGTCCATCCGGGCCACCGGCGACAACCGGGACATGGTGCGGGCCTCGTCGGTGAACCCCACCTTCACCATCACCGTGGGGCTGTGCATGGCCAACGCCCTCACCGGGCTGTCCGGCGCGGTGGTGGGCCAGTACCAGCGCACGGTGGACATGGGCTCGGGCACCGGCATCGTGGTCATCGGTCTGGCCTGCCTCATCATCGGCGAGACGGTGGTGGGCCGCCGGGGCATGGGCCGGGGCGTCATCGCCGTCATGGTGGGATCCGTGATCTACCGCTTCATCTACGCCATCGTGTTCTACACCAAGGTGGTGCCGGTGGACTGCCTGAAGCTGCTCACCGCCGCCGTGGTAGCCCTGGCCATCGCCGCCCCCACCATTAAGGCCGGGGCGGGCTTCCACAAGCGGAAGCTGGCCGCGCTCCGGAAGGGGGACCGCTGATATGCTGCGGATCGACAATATCTCTAAGACCTTCAACCCAGGCACCGTCAACGAAAAGACGGCGCTGGATCGCCTGTCCCTCCACCTGGCCCCCGGCGACTTCGCCACCATCATCGGCTCCAATGGAGCGGGCAAGTCCACCCTGCTCAACGCGGTGGCGGGCAGCTTTTTCGTGGACTCTGGCTCCATCACCCTGGGGGGCGAGGACGTGACCTTCACCCCCAACCACAGGCGCAGCCGGGTCATCGGGCGGCTGTTCCAAGATCCCCTGCGGGGCACCGCCCCCTCCCTCACCATTGAGGAGAACCTGGCCCTGGCCTATCTGCGCTCGTCGGAGGGCACCGCCCCCCTCAGCCGGATCCGGAAGAAGGACAAGGAGTTCTTCGCGGAGCAGCTCAAGCTGCTGGGCATGGGGCTGGAGGATCGGATGCGCCAGCCGGTGGGGCTGCTGTCCGGCGGACAGCGGCAGGCCCTCACCCTGCTGATGGCCACCCTGGTCACCCCCAGGCTGCTGCTGCTGGACGAGCACACCGCCGCCCTGGATCCCGCCACGGCGGAGAAGGTGCTGGAGCTCACCCGCGCCATCGTGGCAGAGCACCACATCACCTGCCTGATGGTGACCCACAATATGCGGCAGGCGTTGGATCTGGGCAGCCGCACGCTGATGATGGCGGACGGCCGGATTGTGCTGGACGTGTCCGGCCAGGAACGGGCCGGCATGACGGTGGACGATCTGCTCCGCCGCTTCAAAAAGGACACCGGGCACGATCTGGACAACGACCGGATCCTGCTGTCAGACTAACGGGAACAGCGCCCCCCGGCGAAAGCCGGGGGGCGCCGCTATTTTTTTAGGTATGGGCCAGCCGCAGATCGTCCCCGTAGAAGGTGAGCTCCCAGTACAGCCCCCTGATGCGGGAGGCCAACTGGGGGCCGTACCGCCCGCCCAGCTCCTCCGCAGACAGATTGGTGGAGATGATGGTGTTCCGCCCCGTCTGGAGGCGGCCGTTCACCACCTCATACAGGGCGGACTGGGACAGGGCGTTGTGAAACTCACTGCCCAGGTCGTCCAGGATCAGCAGATCGCAATTCAGATACCGCCGGGTGTCGTCCCGGGCCTGCCGCTCCAGCCCAACATCCCGGGCAAAGCGCTGATCCCTGAAGGTGGCGAACAGGCTGATGGCGGTGTCGTACACCACGGAGTACCCCCGACGGGACACCTCCCGGGCGATGCAGCCGGACAGGAAGGTTTTGCCCAACCCGGTGCCGCCGGACAGCAGCAGATTTTTGTCCTGAAAATCCGGGAACTGGCAGGCGTATTCCTCACACACCCCTACTACCCGCCGCATATTTTCCCTGGGGGAACGGCCCCCATTCCAAGGCCGATCGCTGTATACATCCAGCCGCAGGTGGTCAAAGTCCTGTTCGTCAGTGAGATTCAGCAGGGCGGTGAGAACTTTGATCTGCTCCTGAGCGCACAGCTCCCGCAGGCAGACGCACATCTGCCCGTCCGGCCTCCAGCCTCGATCCCGGCACTGGGGGCAGGCAGGGACGTCGTCCAGCGCGTCCGGGCCATAGCCCAGCCCCGCCAATAGCCCGGCCCGCTCCTTTTGCAGCGCCTCGTTTCGGGCGCGGATGGCGGCGATCTCCGGGCCGTCCGCCGCCACCGACTTCCCTTCGACGGCCAGCTTGGCCAGATCCGCCATGGTGCCCCGGAGGGCGGCATCCACCTGCCGCAGCCGGGGCTCTCGGGCGTACAGATCCCGTTCCAGCTCAAACCGGCGGCGCTCCGCCTTGTCCCGGCGGCGTTCCAACTTGGCCAGGGCCGTCTGTATCACCAAGGGTTCATAGGCCATGGGCTATCTCCCGCCTTTCTTTTGTTTCTCCCAAAATTCATCCAGTCTGCTGCTGCTTTTCTCAATGCGCTCCTGAGTGGGCTGGAAGTTCTGAGGCTGATTTTTAGAGGGCTGGGGCTGCCGGTTGGGCGGCCTGTCCCCCGCCTCCACCTGCTGAGGGGTCTTATATCCGGCGGCGTGCCAGGATTGCAAAATCTTGTTGGCATAGGGCCAGTTCATGGCCCCTTTTTTGTATACGGTGCGCTCGTAGGCCATGCGGATCAGCTCCGTACTCAGGCCCATGTCCACCCAGGCGGCAATGTAGGCCCGCTCCCGGCCCACGGCGGCGCGGCGCTCCGTCACTCCCGCCGCAGACAGGATCTCCCATTCCCGCTGATCCACCAGTTCCTCCCGGCGCAGGTAATCCTCCGCTCGTTCCAGGGTGTCCACCCCCAAACGCTTCCAGCGAAAGGCCTCCTTCTGGATCTGGGGCATCCGGGCGCTGGCGGCGGGGTTTCCCTTCTGCCGCCGCTCCCGTCGTACCACCCAGCCGGTAAGCATCAGGATCACCTCCGGTGGCAGGGCCAGATAGTCATACATGGTATACAGACACCGGAGATCATTGTCGGTAAGCATCCGACCCAGCACCCCCTCCAGCTCCCGGCACAGGCCCTGGAAGCCGGGCTCCTTCGCCATGGCGGCAGCGATCTCCGCCCTGCCGTACTCTGGCAGACGATTATCCTCCGCCAGAGCAGGAATGTGGGTGTTCTCTCGGGGCTGAACCAACCCCAGTGCGGACAGGCGGGCCCAGGCAGGGCCAAGCCGCTCCTCCCCCCAGCGTAGGCGGGCAGCGGCTCGAGCGGGTTCCCCGCCGCACTCCAATAGGGCCAGGTAGAGCAGGGCACCGTCTCCGTCACCGGACTCCACCAGCAGGCGGGCGGCCTGGGCGGACATGGACAAGATCTCATTAGGCAGCAACAGCGCAGACATGGCGGCACCTCCTCTCCCGCAAAATTTTGATGGTTAGGTTTTTATTCTACAGGAAAACTGAAAAAAAATCAACTGTGCTGCAAGGACAGTGGGCAGCTTTCCGCCCGGTGAGCTTCACTGCAGGCAGCGCGGGGAAAGTGGCGGGCAATTCCTGGCGACGGACAGGAGGCTGCGTCGTTTTTCGCTGGAATCGCTGGATGCCCTCTTGACAAACGGGCGGCGGGGCACTATAATAGGGAAGCTGGTTCGATTTGAACGGCAATATGCGGATGTGCTGGAACTGGTAGACTGGCCAGCTTGAGGTGCTGGTGGCTTATGGCCGTACGGGTTCGAGTCCCGTCATCCGCACCAAAAGAACCGAACAGTTTAGATGCCGTGGGCTGAACGCCTACGGCATCAACTGTTTCCGGGATTTTTCCTTCCCAATTTTCACAAGGCGAACGACAGATGCCAACGAGCCATTTTAAGCGTCTGGCGGTGTTTGAACCCGCACACCAAGGGCACCAAAAAGGGCGCTGAACTCAATCGGGTTGTAGCTCAAATATCAGGCAAAGATTTATTCTCTTAAAAATGTATCATTTTAGGGTAGTGCCCTTTTTCAAATGAAAAAGGGCACTACCCTAAACGCAACCGTCCCCAACAGGGCCGTGATTCTTCACTGAAGGATCACGGCCTTTTTTATTTTAAGGAAAAGGATGTGTTACTCATGATTATGAACGCAGTAGTCAGCAGCAAAGCCCATCCGGAGTACGGGCAAACCACTATCCCCCTCCCGATTCCGGACAACCAGT
>JAETOJ010000052.1 GCA_021768085.1 Bacillota bacterium | reverse complement strand
GATGGCTGACAGTCTGTTGCCCGGACTTTATAGCCCAAGAAAGGAGTGGCCAGCCAGTTGCTCCTCTTATTGTAGCTTTGGCACGAGACGGACGAAACCCCCGGCTGGCTGCCGAGAGTTCCAACCAAATTATATTGTAATAGAAGGGAGGATTTAAGAGACTATGAGCCTCAAAGTAAACGGCAAAGCCTACGACTGGGGCGACGTCGACGTCAAATTTCCTGGTCTGGTTCTGGTTGTGCAGGAGATCAGCTACGACGACGAGATGGAGATGGAGGAGTCTTACGGTTACGGCCACCGGCCTCGCGGCTACGGCACCGGAAACTATAAGTCTTCCGGGAAAATCTCCCTGCTCCGGGATGATTATGAGGAGTTCCTGGCGTGGTGCAGAGCCCAGGGCGTCCCGTTCTACAAGCTGACCATCCCCTCCATCGTTGTCTCCTACGCCAACGAGGGGGAGAAGACCCACATGGACGAGCTGAAGACGGTCAAGCTCACCAAGCGCAGCCACAAGGCCGCTCAAGGCGACAAGGGCCTGACCGTGGACATCGACATGATGATCGTCGGCGGTATCGTGACAGACGGCCTGGAGCCCGCCTGAGCGTTATCCCAAAATAACTGAGAAACGGAGGACACTTCCATGGAAGGCATGAAGAGCAACCCCGCCCCGACCCTCCCCGCTGCGACCAAGCTGGCCAGCGACGAGGAGCTGAAGGCGAAGTACGGCAAGGTCTACCGCATCGGCATGACGGTCTCCGAGGACGACGAGACGGAGATCGAGCTCGTTTACCGCTTCAAGCGGCCCAGCGTGGCCAGCTACGACCGTTACGTCAAGACGCTGGCCCAGATCGGCGCGTCCAAGGCCAGCAAGCGGTTCATGCTGGACGCCGTGGTGGAGGAGGACGAGGCCCGGCTCACCGCCGACGCCGAGACCTATCCCGGCGTGGCGATCGCGATCGGCGGCAAGCTCACGGACATCCTGGGCCTGACCAACGCGGTAAATTTGAAGAAACTCTAAGGGAGAAGGTCGCGGGGGTCAGGGAGAACGCTATAGAAACAGGGCTCCTGGAGATATACCGCTTCCTTCCCCCGCCTCTCTTAGAGCAATTTGACCCTGAAGCAATCAGCGACATCGGCGAATTTCTGGACTATGTGGCAAAGGCCCGCGTCGTCCAGGAGATGGAAAAGGACATCCTCGCTCGAGCGATCAGCGAAGTGTTCTCCTCGTAAATGGAGGTGAGAGCAGTGTGAGCTTAGAATCCATCTTCAAATTGTCGCTTGTTATGAACATGGTCGACCACCTCTCCGGGCCGCTGGCCGGTATCGCCTCCCGCGTGGGGGCAGACGTGTCCAAGCTGGACGCGCTGGGCCAGACCTTCGGCGGGTTCGTCAAAGCGGGTACCGCGATGCAGGAGGCTGGCTCCCAGATCACCAGCGCAGTGCTCGCACCCGTGGAGGCCACGTTTGAAACGCGCCGGGCCCTGGGCGAGCTGGCCTCGCTGGGCGTGGAAGACCTGGACGCGCTGGAGGGCGCGGCCCGAAACTTCTCCGACCAGTGGAGCGGCACCACAAAGGCTGACTTCATCAGCGCGGCCTATGACATCAAGAGCGGCATATCATCTCTGTCGGACGAGGGCGTCGCCGAGTTTACCGCTCTCGCGGCCCTGACCGCCAAGGCCACCAAGTCGACGGCCTCGGAAATGACCTCCCTGTTCGCCACCGGCTACGGCATCTATAAGGGCTACTATGACGACCTCACCGACATCCAGTTCGGGGAAATGTTCTCCGCTGGAATAGCGGAAAGCGTCCGGGCGTTCAAAACGTCCGGCACCGGCATGGCCCAGGGCATCCAGAGCCTGGGCGCGTCGGCCACCACCGCCAACGTCCCTCTGGAAGAACAGCTTGCAATCCTCGGTATGCTGCAAGCGACCATGGGAGGGGCGGAAGCCGGTACAAAGTACAAAGCCTTCCTCCGCTCGGCGGCGAAGGGTGGCGAGGCATTGGGCCTCTCCTTCCTTGACGCCAACAACCAGCTCCTGTCTATGCCCGAAATCCTCGAACAGCTTCGGGGCAAGTTCGGCGAGACAATGGACGCCGCTGAGAAGATGGAGCTGCAGAAGGCTTTTGGGGACACCGAAGCCGTCGCCCTCATTGATCTGTTGTATTCCAAGACCGGGGATTTGCAGGACAACATCCTCAATCTTTACGACGCGATGGGGCAAGGTACCGGCGTCGCCCAGGAGATGGCGTCTGCGATCCAGGAGACCGAGCCGGAGCGGTTCGCTCGCCTGCAGCAGCGCATCCACAATGTAACCGAGTCCATAGGCAACAGCCTCCTCCCCACGGTCAATGACCTTATGGGAAAGGGGGAGCAAGTGCTTACCAAGGTCGCCTCCTGGATAGAGGAGAACAAGGAGCTCGTCAAGATCATCATGCTCATCGTGCTGGCGATCGGCGGATTCCTCACCGTGGCGGGCACCGTGATCGCGGTCGTCGGCGGCGTTGGCCTCGTCATCACCAAGACGGTCTCCGCCTTCAAAATACTCAAGGCCGGGTTCCTATTGGCAAAGGGCGCACTGGCACCGCTCATAGGCTCCGTGTGGAGCTTCACAGCGGCCCTGCTCGCCAACCCCGTGACCTGGGTGGTCATAGGCATCGTGGCCCTCATAGCGGCCCTGGTGCTGCTCTACAACAAGTGCGAGTGGTTTCGCAATGGCGTCAATGCAATCCTGAGTTTCTTCAAGGAGAAGCTGGGCGCGGCCCTGGAGGTCGCCAGGAACATCTTCGGCGCAATCGGCGACGTGATCGGGCGCGTCATGGGGGCGGCGAAGGCCACCGTCCAGGAGAAATTGGACAACATGAAACGCGCCTACGAGGAACACGGCGGCGGCATCCGGGGCGTGGCAGCAGCTGCGATAGAGGGCGTGAAGGGCGTCTTCACTGCTGGGTATACCTTCCTGGACAATCTCACCGGAGGCAAGCTCACCGAGCTGAAGAACGCAGCAGCGCAGCGGCTGGGCGAGCTGAAGGCCGTCTACGAAGAAAACGGCGGCGGTATCCGGGGCGCGGCAGCGGCCACCATGGAGGGCATCCGGGGCGTCACAGAGGCCGGATTCAACACCCTGAATAATTTGACCGGGGGCAAGCTGGACGGCCTGAAACGCGCCTACGAGGAACACGGCGGCGGCGTCCGAGGCGTGGCAGCGGCTACGGTCGAGGGCGTCAAGGGCATCTTCGGCGCGGGCTTCACCTTCCTGGACGGCCTGACCGGGGGCAAGCTCTCCGAGATCAAGGACACAGCAGCGCAACGGCTGGGTGAGCTGAAGGCCGTTTACGAAGAAAACGGCGGCGGCATCCAAGGCGCAGCAGCGGCTACGGTTGAGGGCGTCAAGGGCGTCTTCAGTGCAGGGTACAATTTCCTGGACAACCTGACAGGCGGGAAACTGACCGAGATCAAGGACAAGTTTTCTGAGAAATTATCCCCCATCACCGGCACAGTCGGCAGCATCCTGGACGCGGCAGGAGCCACGGTCAGCGAAAAGCTGGGGAATATGCGGACGGCCTACGAGCAGCATGGCGGCGGAGTCCAAGGCATCGCCGCTGCCGCAATCGAGGGCGTCAAGGGTTACTACACAGCGGGCTTCACTTTCCTGGACAATCTCACCGGGGGAAAGCTCTCTGAGATCAGCGGCAAATTTACGACGGCCATGAGCGGCATCGTTCAGGGCATCGGCCAGAAATTCACTGAGGCTGGGTCGGCCTTTATGACCGGCCTGGGCAACATCAAAAACACAGTCACGGGGGCCGTGACGTGGTTCTTCGACTCCGGCAAGAAGATCGTCAGCACATTCGCCAACGGCATCCGCTCGGCCTTCTCTGGCGCAGTGGACGCGGTCAAGGGCGGACTCCAGAAAATTCGCAACCTCCTCCCGTTCTCAGACGCGAAGGAGGGCCCGCTCTCTACCCTGACCCTCTCGGGCCAGCGCACCATGACCACCTACGCCCACGGGCTGGCCTTGGCCCAGGACGCTCCTGCAGACGCAATGGAGCAGGGGCTCCAAAAGGCAAAGGCAGCACTGGGGCGCGAGCCGGTCGAAAAGGTCAACATCGGCGGCGACCACAGCGGCGAGGACGCCGATACCGCCGAGGGCGACGGCACTCGCAGCAACGGCAAGCAGGTCATCATTCAGAAGCTCATCATGCAGGTTGACCTGAAGAAGATCAAGGACTTGCAGATGCTGCTCTCGCTGCTGAAGGAGGTCGAGGACTACAGCGAAGGCAACGGCGACAATGACCCGGACGCCACACCGAGCCCGGCATAAGGAAGGGGGGGACGACCATGATCTTCATTGAGGACGAGCGCATTAAGCTGAACGGGGTCGTCCTCCCTGGCCTTGTAAAAAGTATCGAGGTCACGGAGACGGCAAAGGTGGACGAGCAGGAGGTAGAGGGCAGCGCGACCAAGCCCAAACAGGCCACCGGCTACGAAGACGCCAAGGTGAACATCGAGCTCATTATCGACGACACCGAGGGGCAGACCAAATATGAACGGTACGCCGTTCTGCGTGAGATCTTCCGAAAACCGGGGCAGAATGTTCCCCAGCCCATTCCCATCGTCAGCGAGGACACAGCGGCCCACGGCATTGAGAAGGTCATCTTCAAAAAGCTCACCCATAAGGGGGAGAACAAGAAGTCGCAGCTCGTGGCAAACTTGGAGCTGTGGGAATACATCCCCCAGACCATCACCGCCACCAGCAGCTCGGGCGGTTCCGGCAGCTCCGGGGGCTTGTCTGGCGGTGGCAGCTCTCAGGCTGCAGCAGCAACCAGCAACCTCAACCAAGACTA
Organism: Bacillota bacterium; assembly: GCA_021768085.1. Classification (GTDB taxonomy): domain Bacteria; phylum Bacillota; class Clostridia; order Oscillospirales; family Oscillospiraceae; genus Enterenecus. The sequence continues at coordinate 3,275 of JAETOJ010000052.1, read as the reverse complement.
TCAGCAATACTTAGGAACCAAGCGGGGCAAGTCGCCCGCCAGCGACATGGTCACCGGCGCGGCGACCGCCGCCTTAAACAAGGTAATGACGCAAATGCCATATTGAGGAGGCGCACCGTGGAAACAACAGAGCTCTACTATCCGCAGATCGCGGCCCAGGCCGGAGGCTACTCCTTCGACAAGGGCATCGAGGTCGAGATATACTCCGCCAAGTCATCTTATTTTGACTGGGCAAAAATCCGCTTCACGGAGCAGTTCCGTCCGAAGATCGCCCTCCCGCGCAAGGCCCCTGGTTCCATCCAGATGGGCTACAACGGCTCGCTGGACGAGGTTTTCTCCGGCTTTGTTGCCAAGGAGTATGACGGCGGGGCCTATATCAACGAGGTCAACCTGAAGGACGAGATGCTGCTCCTGGAGGAGACCATCATCAACGACACATTTCTGAACACCACGCCCCAGGAGATGATCTCCTTCTTTCTCTCCAAGGCGGGACTCTCTAAGATGAAGCTCGCCTCGAAGGGATACCCGAAGCGGAAGATGCTCCCCATCCGGGAGCAGAGCGTTGTTCAGGCAATCAACACCGTCAATGCGGCCTGGGGGCTCAAGGTGCCCTTTTTCTTCTCTGGCGGCACATTCTACTGGGACGAGAAGCCGGAGCAGAGCAAGGTCTACACCTTCGAGCATGGGGTCAACATTATCAACCTGACCCGGGCGGGCGGCGTGTGGGAGCTGGAAACGGTCTCCGCGCCCTTCGTCAAACACTCCCACAAAATTAACCTCATCCACCCCCAGATCAGCGGGGAGCAGGAAGTGCTGAAGGTGGTGTCCACCACCAACGACTCCGGCTTCATCCGCACCTATATCTATTTCTGACCGCAGAAAGGAGGGGCGCGTCAATGCTTGAGGAAATGGTCAGGTCAATCGTTAAGAAATCTATCGCCGTGGACTACCCGCATCTGAAGCTCCCCACCGTCGTCTTCGCAAAGGTGGACTCGGTAAAGAAGCTCGACACCTATGAGATCAAGGAGCTGGTCATTTACAACGACGACACGGGGGGCAGCTTCCGGGGGCATATCGTGGCCCATTGGTACGAGTATAAGCTCACCGTCCTTGACCGCTTCGGAAGCCCTGACAAGGCATTCCCAGCCCTCCCTCAGATCAAGTCTAAGAAGCAGTTCCAGCAGGGGGCGACGGTAGCGATCGCGCTGCCCTATGGAGAGCTGGCCCCGGCAATCATCGGGGAGGTGAAGCTGTGACAGGGCTGAAAGATACCGACATCCGCCTGGACGACTCCTGGCAACTCACCCAGGCGGCAGACGGGGACGCGCCTCTGTGCTCCGGGCTGGACTGCCTTTACCAGAACATCGTCCTGGAGGCAATCACGCAGCCGGGCGACCTGTTCTACGACACGGAGTTCGGCTGGGGCCTCTACGACTTTATTCAGTCGGAGGACACCGAGCTCACCCGCCTGGAAATGACGCAGCGCGTCAAAAGCAAACTGCAGAAGCGGGAGGTCATCCTCCCGGAGAGTATCAGCGTTAAGATCATCCGCGCCGACGATACCTTCCGGCTCCGCTGCACCTTCCGCTTCGCTGGGGAGAACGAGGCCAGGGCACTCAACATCATCATCGACGCGGTCAGTGTGGAGGTGACAGCAGCATGATTGACAAAAAAACCCTTGACGCCGTTCTCCCGGTTCCCAGTCTGGAGGAGCTGCGGGACGCCAAGGTGGAGGAGCTGAAGAACGAGGGCTTCGTCATCACCAATTTTCACTCGGGCGGCGTCTTCCACACAATGCTCATGATCGCGCTCCGCATCAAGATTGAGGTCATTGAGCTGCTCCGGCTGGTTTTGAATAATATGTTCGTTTCCCATGCCACCGGGATATGGCTTGACCTGAAGATGGCGGACTATTCCAAGAAGCGCAAGCGGGCACAGAAGGCCCGGGGCCTTGTGACTGTCACCCGCCTGGATATGGAGGGCGAGGCGATCAAGATCGCCAAGGGTCAGGTATTCAAGACCGCCCTGGACATCAACGGCGAGGAGCTGCGCTTCTTCTCCCTGGAGCCCACCGTCCTCCAGAAAGGGGCTCGGACGGTCGATGTGCTGGTGGAGGCCGAGATCGAGGGGGCCCGTTACAATGTCCCCCAGGGCCAGATCACCACCTCCCTCACCTATATCGGAGAGGTGGAGATCAGCAACGGCGAGGACTGGATAACCCGGGAGGGCAGTGACACCGAGGACGACGAAAGCGCAAGGACGCGCACCCTTCGCTCCTGGTCGGAGCTGGCGCAGCGGGCGATCGAGGACGCATTTATCAACACGGCGGAGGGCGTCCCCGGCGTCCTGTTCGCCCAGGCGGACTGCGACCATCCCCGGGGCCAGGGCACCGTGGACGTTATTGTCACAGGTACGGCGGGTGAAGCAACGGAGGGTCTGCTTAAACTTGTCCGGGAAGCTGTTGACAATATCGCCGGGCCGTATGATAATATCCTGGTGAAGTCATCCATCACCGTGGCCCAGGACATCAGTGTCACCGTCACAACCGCAGACGCAGCGACCGACGAGGAGATCAAGGGCCGCGTCCATTCCATCCTCGCGGAGCTCCTGGCCGTCCGTAAGGGCCGCAAGCTCTACGAGCTGACCCTCTCGGACATCAACCACGCAATCCGCAGCGGCTACAGTGACACGACCAACGTCAAGGTCACGGCCCCGGAGCAGGACGTCAAGCTGGACAAGGACAAGGTCATCATCCTCGGAGCTGTCTCTGTGACGGTTGAAAGGGAGTGACCGGATGAAGCGGTTTGACACCTTCGGCGAGTATATGTTCGACCTCCTGTTTGCACCGTTGAAGAAGGGACGCCGGGCGGTCAACCAGTTCGCTATCTTTTTCCGGGTCATCGGGCGGGAGTTCGATGATCTGAAGGCGGTGATCCTGCGGGTCAGGGACGAGGCCAATGTCGCCACGGCCTCCCCCGTCATGCTCCCCGTCCATGGGCAAGATCGCAATATGCCCAGGCTCACCGGGGAGAGCGTGGAGGGTTATCGGACACGGCTCGCTATGAAGGGCATCATAGCCGAGAAGGGCGGGCTCAAGGACGGCATACTCTACGCCCTCGCCGCCCTGGGCTACGAACAGAGCACAATCGAGCCCTTCGCCTTCCAAGACCCCGAGAGGTGGGCCGAGTTCATCGTCTTCCTCAAGGGCTCGCAGCAGAGCGGCGTCAACGACCTCAACGTCATCGACGCCGAGGTCTGCAAGGTCAAGGAGGGCA
>JAETOJ010000109.1 GCA_021768085.1 Bacillota bacterium | reverse complement strand
TCAGTTGGCTTACTTTGTACTGCCGGGAACGAACAGCTCTTGCAGGAAAGCCGTCTGCTCCGGCGCTCGGTCTGGATGGTTGGGGTAGGTTTCCCGAAGCAGCATGGAATGGCTGCCCGTCAGGTCGTTCAGGGACACGTCCACATGGAGCCAGTGGCCGTCCACATAGACCATGTTCCAGGTGTGATTGTCGGTGCTGATGGTGAAGCAAGGGATGCCAGCCGCCCCGCACAGGAACTTGAACGCTCTGGCATAGGAGCCGCAGGCCGCTTGCAGTTCCCCGCTGTGCTGGGCAAAGGTGCGGGTCACGCCCGCCGTCTTGCCTTTCTTGTAGGCCAGCAGGGTACACAGGTAGTCGTTCAGGTACTCCACCTTTTCGCTGTCCGTGTCCATCTGCTCAACCTCCGCGATGACGGGCTGGATGAAGTCAAAGGGCGCTTGGTAGTTCTCCGGCATGGCGGCGGACACGGCGAAGTAGTCCAGGTATTGCCAGTAGTCCACGAAATTTTCCGGGACATGATGCTCATACCGTACAACGCCCTCCATCCGGCCCAGCAGATTCTTCACGGCGCTGTACTCGCTGTCGCCCACCATTGTGTAGGCGGGGGCGGTATCGCTGGTGCCGTCCACCAGCGTCTGACGGATGGCGTTGTAGAGCGCCCGGTCATAGGTGGCGGTGAACACACTGGAATTGGCCTGCTGTGAGAAGTCCTCCCGGCTCCATTGGGCGGCGCTGATGGCGTAGGGTTCCTGCTGGGCTTCTGCGGCGTGGGCCGGAACGCTCAAACCGGCGATAAGGGCGGTGCAGGCGATCCCGGCAAACAAGCGGTTCAGACTGTTTTTCATTATGAATGACCTCCTATGTGATATGTTGGGGGGCTTTGCTGTCCCAACAGTACCACAAAGGAGGAAAACAGTCTAAGGTGCGAATTTCTTTTCAGCAGGTCAGACCTCCACGGCCCGGACAGCCCAGCGGTAGGCCCGCTGGTTGCGGACGCAGGTAAACAGGGTGACGCAGTTCTCGG
>JAETOJ010000051.1 GCA_021768085.1 Bacillota bacterium | reverse complement strand
GGGCGCAAAGCGACCACCCGCTTTTATCCCGCACAAAAATCGAACGTCTGGATTGCCCTTCAATCCCCGTCTGCCATGCCCTGCCGGGCGGGCAAAAAAGGGCCCTTGACGGGGACTGAAACCGCCGACCCGCACAACCGGCCCACAGCGGGCTAACGCCGCGTTTCACCCCCTCGGTGGGGCTGGGACGCTGCCCGAGGCGAAGGAGGGCCACAAACGCCCTCAAACGGGCTCACGCGGGGGACACGGCTGGAGGGCCGCTCCGCAAGGTGCGAAGCGGCCCTCTGAGCAGTCTGTGAAGGGATCCTCCGGCGGCTTAACCCATCTCCTGCTGCGCGGCGCCGGAGCACAACTCCGCATTGACCTTAAGCGCAAAGCGGATGTCGTCCAGCTCGGTGCTGAGCCCCTTGGCCAGCTTGGCCGCGTTGGGCCGCAGGGCGGCTTGAAGCAGATCCTCCATCCCGCACATCTCCGTGACCGTCCGCACGGCACTCAGAAGCGCCTGCCGATGCTCCGGCCCGCACTCCTCCCGCGCCGCCGTTTCAAACAGCGCCCAGATCAAATCCATCTGCACCGCCGCGTCCGGCTCAGGATTCGGGCTGGTCATGTCGATCAGGTAGGGCAGGTTCCTGCCGTCGGTGGCATACAGTTCAGCGTTGGCGATCTCGGTGTCCAGCCAGTCCAGCAGGGCTTTGCCGTCCTCGCCCAGATCGTGAACCGTGGTGAGCGCCTCCAGCGCGGTGCGGCATTCCCTCACGCATTGGGGGATCTCTGTCTGCACCGTGTCCAGCATGGACACCGCCTCGTGGGCGACCAGGGTGCATACCTCAGTGGGTGTGAAGCGGGTTTGGGTGTTCATGTCAAACTCATCCTTGTATTTTTGCGGGCTGGCAACACAATGCCACACCCGCGCCGGGATATCCATTCAGACAATCCAACGAAATTGGCGGGGTCAGTCTTGGCAAATCCAACAGCGACTCACGCCATGGGTTCGCTGGACGGGGCGGGCCGCTCCTTGGGCGCGGGCTTGGCCGGACGGCGGGGCCGGGGCGCGGGGGCGGCGCGGCTGTCCAGGTACTCCCGCACCGGCGCGGGGACGGTCTGCTCATAGAGCTGCCCCAGCGTCTGCTCCAGCTTGGCCTGCACGGAGGAGTCCGCCTTCTTCAGCGAGAACTCCAGAGCGCCCAGCTTTTCCTCGTCGAACGCCACGGTGATGTTTGCTTTTTTCATTTTCGATTCCTCCTACGGTAAATAGTAACGCGGGTTCGCCCGCTGCCCGTTGACCCGCACCTCGAAGTGGAGGTGGGGCCCGGTGGAACGCCCGGTGGAGCCGGACAGGGAGATCACGTCCCCGGCCTGGACAGTCTGGCCCGGGCGTACCAGCAGGCGGGAGTTGTGGCCGTATAGGGTGATCAGGCCGTTCTTATGGCCGATGGTCACGTAGTAGCCGTAGCTGGAATCATATTTTGCCACCCGCACAGTGCCGGGCAGCGCCGCCCGGATGGGGGTGCCGGCGGGTACGGCCAGATCTATACCGGTGTGGCCGTCCTGCTTTCCGGTGATGGGATCCCGCCGCCCGCCGAATTCAGAGGTGACGATGTTCCGCCAGTTGGCCCCCACCGGAGAGCAGAACCCATCCGCGCCCACATAGGGCACATCCGCGCCCGCGAAGCTGCCGCCGTCACCCGCTGCGGGATATCCATACTTGATCAGGCTGTACACGCTGTCGGCGTTGGTTTTCTGTTCCTCTGTGATCTCGACACCCAGGGAGGCGGCGAGGTTGGCGTACACCTTAGCCATATCCTCAATGGGAACGAACACGTTATAGATGCGCTCCACCTCAATGTCATTGCCGCCCTCATCTTTTTCGACGACCGTTTCAGTCCGGGTTTCGCTGGACGTGAAGCAGTGGGCAAACTGGGCAAGGGGCGGGGCCTCGCCGCCGAAATACAGAGAGAAAAACACAGCCTTGACCCGGATGGGATCAAGGCTGTGGCCGTCCTCCATATTCGATTGGATGTCCGCGATCACAGCGTCCAGCTCCGCAAAGCTGGCCCGGGTCTGCTCAATGCACGCCCGGTATTCGGCGGGGATGTCGGCGGGGATCCCGCCTTCCTGAAAGCACAGCTGGGCGGCGGAGATATTGTGGCTCACCGTGCCGGAGCCCAGGACGCACAGCAGGGCCACCACCACAATGATGGGGGAGAGAATGGCGGCGATGGCCCAGCCCACGCCCTTCCGGGCTTTTTCGTTGGTGAGGAGCATGGCGGCGGCTTTTGCCACCAGGGCGGAATTAACCAAGATCCATCCCTCCCACTTCAGGCGCGTTGTTCTGCTCTTGGCCCTGCCCTTGGATTGTCTGCCAGTGCTCCTCCAGCGCCTGGATCGTGTCGGGGCTGCCTCTGCCGGGAAACCGCTGTCGGTACTGCTCGAAGTCCATCCCGCCGTCCAATAGCAGCTTGGCCACATCCACGGCACCGTTTTCCACGCAGGCCTGGAGGGCTCCGTAATTGTTGGGATCCACCCACATCCGCTTCTCCAGAAGCTCCTCCGCCATCCAGCTGTTGCGGCCCTCATAGGTCAGCATATGGAGCGTCCGCGCTGCGCTGTCCCCGCCGCTGATCCCCTTCTCCACCAGCGCGGACAGGGTATGGAAGTCCGCGTCTTGGGCAAACAGCTCCAGGAGATAGGGCGGCGCGGCGGCGATCTGCTCATTGGTACACTGCCTGATGATCTCTTTTGCGATGTGCCGGTGGTCCATGTAGGCACAGCCAGCCATCTCCCCATGGAAGGACGGGGACAGAGCCATCACCCGGTCCGCCGCGTTTGCCAGCAGGGAGCCTACCTTTTGCGGGTCGTTGATGTCGATGGCTTTCCGGCAGGCGGCGGTATAGGCAGGTTCGGGGAATTGTTCCACATCATCCAACAGAGCGCGGGTCATCTGACGGCCCACCGCACCGGGACGGCCCGCCGTTTCGATCAGAAGGTCAGCCGCGTGGCTTTTCAGCACCTTGGGGTACAGCTCCAAAAAGGTGGGCAGTTCCCCGTCCCGGACGGCCAGCACCGCCTTGTCGTAGTCGGTGAGACGCAGGGGCCGCTGGCCCACCGTATCCATGTAGGCGGTGATGCTGCCGGTCATGCGGCGCAGGAGCTGCTCGGTCTGGCCCATAGCCTCCTCCTGCCGCTCCCGCTGCTCCACCAGCGCCTGGATGATCACTTTTTCCTCCTGCTGGCTCAGGTGAACCACTCTGCCGCCAGTGTCCTCCTCCACGCCGCCGATCTTCATGTGCCGGGCATAGGTGGCGTGATCGCCGTGGACGGCCTTAGTGATGGCGGAGGCGGTGAGGAACATCCTGTCCAGGTCGTTCCCATTCGCACCCAGGGTCTTGCCTGTGATGAAACGCTCGGTGAAGCTCTTTCCCCGCTCCTCATCGCACCACTTGAGGTACACGTCCACATAGACGCCCTCGCTCTCACCGTAGTCCACGGTGCAGAACAGTTCGGCCTTCTGGGGGATCTCCCGGCCATTTTTCCAGTCATCGCCCATGAGGAAATACTCATCGGGCAGATAGCCCTGCCCATCCAGCCGGTGCTTCAGCTCCTCATACACTTCCTGGGCGGTGCGCTGACCCACGTACTCCACCTTCCGGGGATCGTCTGCGGAGGGCCTCCAGCGGTCAAATTCAATGATTTTCATATTGCTTTCTCCTTATTGTCAGCGGTTATCTGCCCCCCGCCTTCCCAAACAGCTTTTCCTTATAGTCCGGCACCTTGACCTCCAGCAGATACCGCTCATTGCCGCATTTGTACAGACACACGCCCCGCTGGGGGTAGCGGATCAGCTCGTACTCCGAGCTCTCCAACTGGAGGTTGTCCATATAAAACTTCTTGTCCACGCTGCCCGCGTTGAACAGGAATTGGTGGGTGGGGATGGCGAACAGGGGCCGGGTCAGCTCCCGGATGCCGTCCACGTCGAAGTCCTCCAGGTTTTGGGACGCCAGGATCAGCGCGGACTCCTTCTTGCGCACCCGCTTCAGGGTGTTGCGGATGTACTCAATGGTGGTGACATTGGACAGCCAGATATACAGCTCGTCCAGGGTGGCCACCGTATTGCCCACGGTGAGGAGCTTGTCGCTGAGGTAAGACAGCACATTGAACAGCATGGCGTCTTTCACATTTTTGCTTGCCTGCAATAAGCCCTTCACGCCGAACACCAGGAAACGGCTTGAGGTGATGTTGGTGTGGCCGTTGAAGAACTTGCTCTCCGCGCCCCGGCACAGGGAATGGAGCCCCAGCAGGATCTCCCGGAGCAGCTCCTTCGGGTAGAGGGGGCTGGCCTCGTCCCCGTAGTTCTCATAGGCGTCCTCGATCACGTCATAAAGGTCGGAGAGGATGGGGAACTGGCCGGGGGCCAGGGCGGCGAAGTCGGTACCATCATTTAGACCCCACTTGGCGTACAGCCGCTCCAGCATCAGTTCAATGGTGTCGATCTGGGCGTCGGTAAAATCCTTGTAGGCGCGAAAAAAGTCCTTCAAAAAGCTGATGTGCTGGCTGAGGAGCGTCCGCTGGCGGAAGGTGGCCGGGGCATTTTCATCGTCCTCGTTATCCACGCTCCACGCCTTGGGTTCCAGCGGGTTGATGCGGTACCGCCCGTCCATCAGATCCACGAAGCACCCGCCCAGGTTGGCGCACAGGTCGATCAGCTCATGCTCGGGATCCAGGCAGATGGCAGACTTCCCGCTCTCCAGAATGTTGCAGAGCAGGAGCTTCAACAGATGGCTCTTGCCCTGTCCGCTGTTGCCCAGAATCAAAACGCTGGCGGTGGTCTTGTCCTCGGCGCGGCGATCCAGGTCGACGATGACATTGGAGCCGTAGCGATCCCGGCCCACGTAGAAGCCCCGGGGGTCGGTCTTGCCGGAGTAGTTGAAGAAGTCCAGGTTCGCCACGCTGGACGCGGGCAGCACCCGCTCAAACTGGCCCCCAAAGGCGTTGAACCCCGTGGGGTTGGCGGCCTGGAAGCCCTCCCGCTGGCGCAGCAGCAGGGGATCAGGGGTGAGCTTGCACCGGGCCAACTCGGCGGTGACAAAGTCCTTTAAGATGGAGAGCTTCGCCATATCCGGGGCGCTGATGTCGATAAACACCGCACAGTGGATCAGCGGCTCCCGGCTGCGGTGCATCTGGGTGACCAGCGCGGCCACATCCTGAAGGTCGCTCTCCGCCGCCACAGACTGCTGGAGGTCGTTGGTGTTGGAGCGGGTCAGACGGTTCTTGTTGCTGGCGTTCTGGATGATCTGCTTCTCCTCGGCGGCGGTGACCTGCCGGGCGTAGAGGGAGAGGTTCACCCCATCCTTCGCCCCCAAGCGGCTCAACAGGGCCAGCTCCTCGGTAGAGGCGGCGTAACCCCGCAGGGCCAGGAAGGTGTGGTACCCGCAGCCGATGATGGCCTGGTCGGTGTTGAACTTCACTACCGAGGGAGCTGCCATGTCCAGAAAGTCCTTGGGCTTGGACGGGGCGGCGGGCTTGGGTGCCGTTTTCTTCTTCTGCGGTTTCTTAGCCATGGCGCACCGCCTCCTCGCCGTCAAAATCGGGGAAGGACTCCGTGGCCATGTCCCGCTGGTAGTACACCATCAGGATGCGCTTGATGTCCTGGGTATCCGCCAGCCGGACGTGGAAGCCGCCGTCCCGGAGGCTTTTCTCCGTCTGCCGGGGATCGGCGGCGCTGTCCTTGTCCACCGGGTACACCAGCGCGAACTCCCGGGCGGAGGCGGTGGTGGCCTGGATGTCGTCCAGGTGGGCAGCGTCCTGCCGCAGCAGATCCCGGACAGCGGGGAGGGGCTCCTCCTCCAGACGGCGGCGGTAGAAGTCCTGGTTGGCCTGGAAGGACTCCCGGGAGTCCAGGGCCAGGAAGCGTACCGAGGTCGTGGCCCGGAGCAGGTTGGTAAGGGCGGTGACCCGGCCCCGCACCCCCTCGGGAGACAGCACGGACAGGTTGTCCGGCCTGAGCATGAAAAAAACCAGCTCCCCTTTGGCGGTTTTTACGCCGTGATCGGTGAGCTGGGTGATCCCCATGAGCTGGCGGGTGGACTGGCGCTCCCGCAGCTCTTTTTTCTGTTTTCGGTTCAAGGTTCAGATTCCCTCCATTCAAAATATTGCTGCTTCAGGAACAGGAAGCACATGGCGTAGCGCAGAAAGTCCAAGATGCTGGAATCCTCCAGCCGGATGCTGAGAAAGGCGTACAGCACCGTAGCGATGAGCGGCGGCACCAGGCCCAGTTCTACCAGGGCCAAAACGGACAGAACCAGGCCCACGCCGATCACCGCCACGTCCCGCAGCGCCCACAGCCACAGGGTGGGCTTCGCCTTCAGGTTGTTGGGGTAGATGTAAATTTGGAACACCTCCATGAGAATTGATTTTTCATTTGTCCTTTGATAGAATGGGCCTCACAAGGAGGCGCACCCTATGGAAGAACACGACCGATCCCATCGCCAGAGCCGTAAAACCGCCCTGTGCGGCATGATGGCGGCCCTGTCTGTGGTGATCCTGTGCCTGGGCGGGATGATCCCTCTGGCCACCGCTGCCTGCCCCATGCTGGCTATGCTGTGCCTGATCCCCGCGATCTGTGAGTACGGAGCGGGGACGGCGGCGCTCCTCTATGGGGCAGTGTCTTTCCTGGCACTGCTGCTGGGGCCGGATAAGGAGAGCGCGTTTCTCTACGCTTTTCTTGGGTGGTACCCCGCCATCCGGGTTCGGCTGAACCGCATCCCGGAGGCAGTGCGCTGGCTGGTGAAGTGCGGGCTGTTCAGCGCCGCCATGCTGGTGATGTACGCCCTCCTCCTGCACTTGTTTCACCTGGAAGCGGTGGTGGAGGAGTTCGCCGAATACTCGGCGGCCATGACTGCGGCACTGCTGGTTTTAGGGAGCGTGACGTTCCTGGTTTTTGACCAGGCGCTGGCGCGGCTTACCACCCTATATCAGAAAAAATGGCAATCAGGGTGAATGACCGCAGCCTGTGGGCTGCGGTCATCCCCGCCTGTTTCCCGTTCAGCCGCTACCCATCCGCTCCGCCTCGTCCAGTGCCCGCTGGATCAGGCCCAGCACAAACTCCTTCTGGCTCACCTTTTTGCCGGTGCGGGCGCTCTCCCGTTCCAGGTGGCGCTTCAGCCGCTCAAACATCTCCTCCGGCATCTGGAAGGCCATGGTGCGAATCCCTTTTTCCATCTGTTCACTTCCCCCTTCATAATAATTGATCAGCAGTTCGGTGATGTACGCGCTCAGCGTCATCCCGGCCTGCTCCCGCGCCGCCCGAACCCGGCTGTGGAGCTCTGACGGGATCATGGCGCACAGGTTTTTTTGATTCTCTGCCATCGTGTGATCCTCCTCCGCGTTTGGTTATGGCAAGTATACCGACAACCGGGCTGTAAAGCTATTTACCAGAAGCAACGAAGATTTGCTTGACAATGAAGCAACAGTAACAACCTACCCGGCCCTCAAAACCAACGCCATCCCATGCATGAGGTACTCCACGCACGGGATGGCCACGCTGTTGCCCAGCGCACGGTATCTGGGCGAGTCCGACGCGCCGGGGAGGGCTGTCCAATCGTCCGGGAAACCCTGTAAACGTTCGCATTCCCGAGGGGTCAGCCTTCTGATCAGCAGTGGGGCCTCCACCACCAGCTTGTCCGATGACACATACTGGGCGTTGGGGCTTTTGCTGTCGCAGGCTGTCAAAGCCCCCACAGTTTCCTGATAGACGAGGTCGGTGGCGTCTTTATGCTGTCTGGCGCTCTGGATGGAGGCCACATCGCCTTCCTGAAATAGATCCACCCTCTGGCGGGTAAACACGGCGTGGTGGTCTGTGGCGGTCAGGGTATAGGCGATATCCTCCTGCACCCCGATGCCGTTGCCGCCGTTCTGAGGCTGGCGGTCAATGGCGTTTCCGGTGATGCAGAATACCTGCGGTTCCCCTTGCGACACCAGCGGGAGGTTGTTCCCGCCGGTACCGGCGCGGCAGGACAGCGTGGGAGCCACCTCATGGGGCCCGGTGTACCGGGCGTCGATCCTGTGGTTTTCAAACACGAGGGGCTGATGCCCATGCTCTTGGGCACGGAGTGTGCCCGCCATGACCCCGGCACCCGGAAGGGGCACAAGGTACACCGTCAGCCCCGCCTGGGCCTTCAGCGCCGCCTCCAGCTGGGGCGGCAGGGGCTTGCCCCGCTCACGGGCCCGGCGCAGGATACCCAGGCAGGCTTTCCGGGATAAATAGTATTTGCGGGGCGGTGAGTCCTCCAA